>NZ_CP092415.1:275000-902500 GCF_023716465.1 Flagellimonas marinaquae | reverse complement strand
GCGTCCATGGGACTCAGTTCGAGACGCACTTTTGGAAATGCTTGCGGCAGCACCCTAGCTTCAAAACTGTGAATTTTTTCAATTGCACCAGCTTCTTCTGACTCTGGTAAACTGGATGGACTGTAGGTTTCAAAAATCCGCTCACCTTCCATTGTGATAGGCTCTCCCATTACAGAGCGTTCCTCTGCAGTCCCATGTTCTTCATTTAGGCATTGGACGGCAAAACAGGGGGTAAAGTGGGCAATTTGAGACACGGTTTGGGTTGCTTGATCTGCTAAAGTCATATTGTTGAGAAATTGGACCTGTAATTGGTTTCCCAAAAGTTCGGACAACTTCCATGTTCCCGATAGCAATTCAGTTTCGTTCCAATGATCCAGTGCTCTACGGCAAGATAGGGTTAAGGTGATATCCTCATTGTTAATGGGTCTCATTTCTCCGGCTTCATAAAAATGGTTTTCGGTGTTGGTGGGGTGTAGGTTTCCAAATGATACCTCTGGGTCAAATACATGGGCATACTTTTCTTCTTCCCCATCCTTAAAAGCGACCGAGGGAACGGTATTTGCATGAAACCTAAAGTTTACAATACTATCCCGAATAAATTTTGGGTCGATTGTGCTGAGCAGTTTATTGGTGAGGGAATTAGCTTGTTCCAGCAGGTCGGGAATAACATCCACACCTCCCTGCGGAGCGGATATACCCAATGCCTTGTACCATTTTTTTATTTTATCTTCCGAGACAGGAGGCTCAAATTCTGGCATGTATTTTCGGAAAACTATTGCTTTTGCCTCTTCCAATGAAATACTGGTTTCCTCCATGATCACGCGAGCTTCGTATCCAGCATCCACTAACATGTCCTTTAAAATCTCTGCTTTCTCCCTTGGGGTTGCCAAACCACAGCGTAGCGCCATTGCTGTTCCATAAATGGAGCCATAAGCAGCATGGTGCAGAAAATCGCTTTGCCAGGGTAAAACCTGAAAACTATCCCTTACGAAATTTGTTATAGCTTTGGGATCTTTGGAGGCTACAAGAGTTTTGCGTCTGCCCATAAAATGGTCCGGGCTCTGTTCTAAGGCTTTTATCATATCTTCCCATACTGCAAAAGGAGGTCTGCCCAAATCTTCACTACTGCAGCTTTGAAGTAGTAACGGAGACAAAAAAACTCCGGTTCCCCCTAAAACCAATTGTCTAAAAAATTCCCGCCGGGATCGATCGTCCAAACCTGTCGTGCCTTGATTTTTCATTTGTTATTGACGTTCTAATTCTCTCAGTTTTTCCAATTTTAACTCCTGCACTATTTGGTCAAGGGATTCCCTAGTGAGTTCGTTAAGTTTTATATCCACTGCAAATCTTTCGTTATAGAACATGGATGCATTGAGTCTGTCCTCTTCTAAATAGGACACCTTGGCTTTTAAACCGTTTACGGTTTCCGTTTTGGTACTTCCCCAAGCACCTTTGTCGTTAATATTTAATGTGCTCG
The DNA here is from genome assembly GCF_023716465.1 of Flagellimonas marinaquae. Taxonomy (NCBI): domain Bacteria; kingdom Pseudomonadati; phylum Bacteroidota; class Flavobacteriia; order Flavobacteriales; family Flavobacteriaceae; genus Flagellimonas; species Flagellimonas marinaquae. The sequence goes on along the minus strand of NZ_CP092415.1, from coordinate 901,023 downwards.
AAGCTCTGTATGGAGCAACACCATTGGCACCCTTTTCACCGGCACCGTCTATGATCATGATCCGAATTCTTGTATTTCCCTGATTATAATTCGCCGTGCACGACCCAACACCAGGGAGTAGATTAATGGTAGATGATGTTAAGGGAAGTCCCAACATGGTCTCCGGCAACCAAGAGGCAAATTGTTCCTTGGTGAGAGGTGTTTTGTTCAAGAGGGAATTCTTGTTTTCTTCAAAAGATTTTGATGGTGTATTGGAGACCCCCGGTTGAGTAGATCCTTGTTCTTGGTTTTTACGGTTGTTTGGGTTGCAGGCAACCAAACAAAACACCGTTTGGATAATGAGTACTGTTCTTATGGTCTTCATAATGGTTTTAGCTAAAAAAATATTGGAGATGTATTTTATCGGTTTTAGTTGCTGCATTTGTAAAGGTTGCTGAGTTTTGCGATTTCAACCGTCTTAGTAAGCATAAATTCTGGAGTAAACATTTTGCCTACAAAATCGACCATGCTTGAAATTTCTTTCTGGGACCCTTTCTTGCCTTGAGTAAAGGTTTTAATATCTAATTGTTCATTGGCATTTTCAAACTTCTTATAAAGTTCAAGGTGCGGAAATTCATTCATGATTTTATCATCAAACTTTTTCCCATGATCTTTTTCCCATAATTTTTTTAAATAGTCTTTTTGCTCAGCAGATAGGCTTTCAAAAGATTTACCTTGCTGTTCTAGCACGGCAATGACATACTGTTCATAAGCTGCGTAGCTTGTAGCTTTTTTACTGGCATGTTCGTAAGCTTTCAATAGTATTTCATTGTCACTAAGTGGCCCAAAAAAATAATTTTTTATTCTCTGTTCATACCCAAGAATAACTTCTCTCTGTTCATTTTCATCTAAGATTTCATCGGAAAGCCCATAAAACTCTGTGGGACAATAATTAATGGTGCCCCCTGTCAAGAGTAAGAGTCCCTCAATGCCCAACCACTCTTTTTTTTCGCAGGCATTGCCGGCCAATTCAACTCTTCGGTCTGCATAGGCCAATGCTTCGGCATAGGCGCCCATTACCTGCAGACATTTTCCGGTATAGGACTCGTTTTCAAATTCTTTTAATGCTTGGCTTAGGTTTTCTATAAGTGCTTTAAAAGCTGGGTCATCGGTCTTCTTCAGTAATTTGTCGACCATTTGTCCCATGGATTGGTTGTCGGCTTGGGTTTCTGCTCCGCCTTGGGCTTCCTCTACAAAATCCATGGCGGTCTCCATTACATCGCCCATATCGAATTCTTGGGCTTGCGGATGGGTAGTGGATATGATTAGGAATACTATATAAAAAACTATATTTTTCATACTAATATTTTTATGGGTTGGATGAGATATAATCCGCTTTTGCCAATACGAAGTCTTCTTGGATCAGTTCGGTGCATACCATGCTGAAATTGTCCTTTTTCTTTTTGGCGGATTCGAACTGCATTTCCATGAACATGGTATTGTTGCCAATGGGCAGGCCTGTTGTGGGTATGCTTTCTGCCTGTCCCATGCCTCCCAAGAATCCCACTGGGGTCTCATCGGTTAGCCAAATTTTTGAAATTCCTTCCTTGCTTGTGATTTGATACCCCTGGCACGTATATCCGAGTATGGTTTTGTTCCCAATCGGTGTGATCTGCACGTCATCTGAGTTGGACTTTTGCTCCATTTTCTTGGCCATTTTTTCCATCATTTTTTTTCCTACGGGCATTTTCATGGCCGATTTACGTTCACCGTCATCCATGAACATTACAACCATTTTATTCTCCATGTCCATTATGGAAATACTGTTGGTGGTTCCCTGCTCTTGCCAGTTGCCAAAATACCTTTGGTCCGGTTCCATCCAATACTGAATTTCGGTTTCGTCCTTACGCGTGGTTATTTTCATTGTGGCCTTATATGAAAAGGTGTAGATGTCAGGTACTCCTTTCAGGTCCTTTCCCCCGAATAAACCGGCCATTTTTTGCTCCATCGCTTTGTTCTTGGCATCAGTTTGTTTTTTGGTAGGCGTATTTTTCTCTGTTTCACCAATGCTCTTAGGAGTCTTTTTGCCTTTTTTTCCTTGGGTAATGGAATCGATGGCGCGGTCCGTTCCTTTTGAGACTTCTTTATCGGTTCGTTCCAAAACGGTGCGCTCTACAGCGTCTTTGGCTTTCTTCTTTAGTTTTTTAAAAAATTGGGCATTTGATTGACCCATGATTAAAAAACATATCAGTGTTGAAATAAGTGTTCTTGCTTTCATGGTTTGTTTATTTAATTGTGAATTTGTACATCATATTTTTTTCGTTGGCATGGGGAACTTCGGAGATCAGTATGTAGTTGCCCGGTGTTAGCTCGGTTTCAAAAAATCCATATCCTCCCGCTGGCAGATTGTTCATTCCGCCCAAAAAAGTGAATCCCTTTGGGGCAGGGGTGCGCAATCCCCTTGGATTCATCCAGTTCATCCAATGTACCAGGGAATCCAATGATGCCGTTGAATCATATTTAACCAGATTAACATCATGTCCCAAAAAATGTTCATGAGTCGACTGGTCCCTAAATGTGATCTTGAATACCTGTTTGCCCTTTGGAATATTGTCTGCGACCAAGATGCCTGCTTTGCTTGAAATTTCAATAGCAACCGTTTCTATTGGTGGCGCCAGATCGGTGTTTGTTCCTGTGACGATAATTTCTTTGTACATACCGTGCGAAGTATGCCACGTGCCGTCGGCCATTTTCACATAACATTCCATTATATAAAGCCCAGGCTCAAGATAGATAGTACTTATTGCAGTTTTATTGGGTGAAATAAGGCCTGTGCCGCCCATATATTTAATTTCTTGGAACCATGCAGGCAGTTTTCCGAAAGCGGTAACTGCGCTTTCCATATCATTATTCATTATAAGTTTCATTCCTTCTTCGAAAGGAGGCAGTACTTCGTTTTTGGTATTTCTGGCATTCTTTCCTTCGGGATATAGATCCATTAATATAAAGTGGACTTCAGTGGACTCGTTGGTGTATTTAAAAGTGTTCCAGCCCGAATTAAGGGTGTCTTTTACTATAAAGTCCATTCCAATGCTCTTTACATGGACCACACCAGGTTGAGTAACGGACCGTGATAGGTCGATACTTTTTTCTTTTCTGTCCAGGTTCTTTTTTTGGCGTTTGCAGGATAGAAGGACAACTATCAAAGTCAGTAGGATGCATAGTGTTCTCATAACAAGGGAAATTCGGTTTTTTGTATATTGAAATTCTGTATTGTTATTGGCCATACACGGGTCAAAACAGAATGGGAGAACTCTGACCAAAGCTAATCAGTGATCATCATTTTTAAAGGCTGTTGCTAGGCACTGAGGTATGGATTGTATTTTCTGTGGAAAGTATTATGTAGTTGGCAAAAAAAAGTCTCAGAGCACTGAGGAATACCATAAAAAGCACCTTTCTATCGAACTATGTGCCCAATCCTACTGAATATGTAATGGTTACGATGAATGTTGCCTTATTGATTATCTTTATTAGGACTTAAGAATTCCAACAATGATCACGGCAATAATTGTAGATGATGAGTACAATGCAATAAAAAACCTGGCTTGGGAAATAGAGAGGTTTTGTGATGATGTAAAAGTACTCGATACTTTTACCGATCCCATGGAAGCTATTTCTGCAATAAACTATTTGAAACCAGACTGTGTTTTCTTGGATATTGAAATGCCGGAAATGGATGGTTTCGAGTTGTTGAACACCCTAAAATATCGGAATTTTGACCTTATTATAACCACGGCATACGATAATTATGCGATCAAGGCCTTTCGCCAGCATGCAATAGATTATCTTTTAAAACCGGTTGACTCCGACGATCTTAAAGAAGCAGTAAAAAGGATAAGAGGCAACAAAGGGCAGAATATGTTGGGAGCAGAGCTCAAAAGTGTTTTTAACGAATGGGCAGATCAGAAATCAAAAAAAATGGCCTTGCCCATGGCAGGGAAAACACTGTACGTAGATCCTGCGGAAATTCTCTATTGTAGAGCGGACGGCAATTATACCGAAGTCTTTTTTGGAAATGGAAAAAAAGAGGTTTTGAGCAAACGAATCAAAGACTTCGAAAAAATGTTGGGCTCCAGTTTTTTTAGGGTGCACAACTCCTACCTGACCAAACTAAGTGCTATTAAAGAATTTGTAAATCAGGACGGGCAGTACTTAATTCTAGAAGATGGGACCAATGTTCCGGTTTCCAGGTCAAAAAAAGGCGAACTGCTCAAAATATTAAACGGATAAAGCTACATTGGAACAGGGCTACTTAGAATATTTTTTTAACCATCCATTTCAGAACGGCTTCCTGGTATTCACCATTGGAGCACTTTTTTTGCTCACCGTCTATCATTTTATATTGTTCTTTCAGCAAAAGGATAAAATTTACTTACTGTACAGTGGTTATACCTTTTTTGTGATTCTTTCACAACTACGTCATTTGGAAGAGGGTTTTATTTATCAATTAATTGTTCCGATCAAGGATGTGGTTTGGTTTCCTGTGGTGTCAACAGAAATATATTATGGCATTTACGTGCTCTTTGCGTTGAAGTTTCTGAACATTAAGACACACTTTCCAAAGTGGAACAAGTATATGATCAAAGCTTTAAAACTCATTATGGTTTATTGTTTTATTGTTTTTGTGGTACATCTATTTAATGGGAATGATCAGCTGATAATGAACGGTTATTTTGTTTTTACCTTAATGATGAGCCTACTTGGAATTGTCTGCTATGTTCCATTTTTCAAAGTAAAAAGCCCTTTAAAATATTACATTATTGTAGGATCGTTCTTTCTGTTCTTTTTTTCTGTCCTATCACTTTTGATTTATTTGAAACAAATAGAAAAAGGTTTTCCCATTGAACCATCATATAGTATACTGTATGTTGGGTTTTTGTTGGAAAACACCTTGTTTTCGTTGGGATTGGGTCACAAACAAAAGTTGATTCTCGATGATAGGAACAGGTCTCAACAATTATTGATCGACCAACTCAAGGAAAATGAAAACCTTCAAATCAAGGTCCAGGACCAGTTGAAGGAAAATATGAAGGCTATGGAAATTAAGGCAGAGGCGGAGCGGTTAAAAGGACTCCAGACCCAATATGACAAAGAATTGGCCGAGTTAAAATTATTGGCATTAAGAAGCCAAATGAACCCACATTTTATATTTAATTCTTTGAATTCCATTAAGCGTTACATTATTGATAATGATAAGGAAAAGGCTGTTTACTACATGAACAAGTTCGCCAAGTTGATACGTAGAATTTTAGCCTCTACCATGGAAAAGGAATCTAGCTTGGCCGATGAACTGGAGACCATGGAACTTTATGTGAATATCGAAAATCTCAGGTTCAACAATGAAATCGAGTTCGCGATTACGTGTGGGCCGGATATAAATCCGGCAGGAATCAAAATACCATCACTACTTTTGCAGCCCTTTATTGAGAATGCCATATGGCATGGACTATCCCCTAAAAGGAGCAATAAGCAAATGTCCATTGAACTTTTAAAACATGGAGGCTCCATTATTCGGATAAAGGTAATGGATAATGGAATTGGTTTGCGTAGGTCAAAGCAGATCAAAGAACGCAAGGTCCATAAAAATAATTCCGTAGGGATAACCCTTTCTACGGAAAGATTGGAACATTTTTCAAAACGGTATCAAAGTAAGGGTGCCATTAACATCATAGATTTAGAAGAAACGAGCAAGGAATTGTCGGGTACACAAGTAGTAATCGACCTTCCTTATTTGTAAAGGGGTTTGCAATACGTAAAAACTCCCCAGTACACCCTGGAGAGTTTGTTTATTTAGTTGATCTATGTGTGCTTAAACCCTGGGAAGATCGCCCTCTCCCTTAAGTGGTAAGCCGGAGCTTCCCATTAAAAAGGTATCCACATGGTGGGCAGCTTCCCTACCTTCGGAAATGGCCCAAACAATTAAAGATTGGCCACGACGCTGATCCCCGGCAACAAATACGCCTGGCACATTGGTTTTGTAATTGGCCGCAGATGCTTTTATGTTGGTCCGTGGGTCAATTTCTAGCCCTAATTGATCGGCAATGGTAGTTTCGGAGCCGGTAAAACCTAACGCCAATAATACCAAATCACATTTCCATTCCTTTTCTGTTCCTTCAACTTCTTTGAGAGTGGGACGTTTTCCGGGTTGCTTGATCCACTCAACTTCTGCAGTGACCAAGCTAATTAGTTTACCGGTCTTATCCGCATTAAACTTTTTTGTGGAAATACTGAATACACGTTCCGCACCCTCTTTGTGCGAGGTGCTGGTTCGCAATCGCATTGGCCAAAATGGCCATGGCTGACCTTCGGGACGGTCAACGGTGCCTTTTGGCATAATTTCAAAATTGATGACGTCTGTGGCGCCTTGTCGTATAGAGGTTCCGATACAATCGGAACCTGTGTCTCCACCACCAATTACGATTACTTTTTTGCCTTTGGCGGAAATATCTTCACCTTTAAACGGAATGCCATCTACCTTTCTATTGTTCTGTGGCAAAAAGTCCATGGCCTGCACCACGCCTTTAGCATCTGAGCCAGGAATTGGAAGAGTACGTCTAACAGTAGCTCCACCACAAAGAACTATAGAATCATATTCTTGCTGCAGTTCTGTTGCTGTAATATCGACGCCAACATGAACGCCTGTTTTAAATTCGACACCTTCTTTTTCCATTACCTCCAAACGGCGATCGATTACATTTTTCTCCATCTTAAAGTCTGGGATTCCGTAACGTAGCAGTCCTCCGATTTTTTCATCGCGCTCAAAAACCGTAACCGTATGGCCTGCTCGGTTCAATTGTTGAGCTGCGGCCAATCCAGCCGGTCCAGATCCGATAACGGCCACTTTTTTACCAGTTCTTGTTAGGGGTGGTTTTGGTTGTATCCATCCGTTTTTAAAAGCGGTCTCCACAATGTTTTTTTCAATGTTCTCAATGGATACGGGCGGTTCGTTAATCCCAAGAACGCATGCTTCCTCGCAGGGTGCGGGGCATAGCCTTCCAGTAAACTCAGGAAAATTATTCGTGGAATGCAGAATTTCTGCAGCTTTTTGCCATTTTCCTTGATAAACAGCGTCGTTAAAATCCGGAATCAGATTCCCTAGTGGGCATCCACTGTGGCAAAACGGGATACCGCAGTCCATGCAGCGGGCTCCTTGGTCTTTTAGTTCGTTTTCCTTTAATGGTTTTGTAAACTCCTTATAGTTTTTGATACGCTCTTTCACAGGAACGTATGTTTCGTCCTTTCTGTCAAACTCCAAAAATCCTGTAATCTTTCCCATGTCTAAAATTATAAGGTTTGCATTTTTTCTTCTTCCAATCTAATGAGTGCTTGGCGGTATTCTTCTGGGAATACTTTAATGAATTTGGGAAGGCATTTTTCCCAATTTTCCAAAATTCGTTGCCCCAACGGGCTCAAGGTGGCATTATAGTGGTTTTCTATCAGGTCTTTTAATTGTTGAACGTCCTTATCCTCATCAACAGGAAGCAGGTTCAAATGGTCGCCGTTGCAGTTTCGGCTAAATGTATTATCGGGATCGTACACGTAGGCAATTCCGCCACTCATACCTGCTCCGAAATTTCTTCCTACGGAACCAAGTATAACGGCAACACCGCCCGTCATGTATTCACAACCGTGATCTCCAATACCTTCAACTACCGCTTGTGCACCGGAGTTTCGAACACAAAAACGTTCTCCGGCCTTACCGTTTATATATGCTTCACCAGATGTGGCCCCATAGAGTGTTACGTTACCGGTTATAATATTGTCCTCTGGTTTTATGGTTGATTTAAATGGCACCTTAATGACCAATTTGGCGCCCGAAAGCCCTTTTCCAAGGTAATCGTTGGTGTTTCCGTTAACAACCATGGTAAGGCCTTTTGTGGCAAAAGCGCCAAAACTCTGTCCGGCAGAACCTGTGAAATTGAGTTTTAATGTATTTTCTGGCAATCCGTCTGCACCATATATTTTTGATATTTCGTTACTAATGATTGCTCCAACGGCCCTGTCCGTATTGCAGATTGGAAAATCCAAAGAGGTTTTTTCCTTTCTGAACAAAGCAGGGTGTGCCTTGCCGATAATTTCAAATTCTATGGATTTGTCTATATCATGATGCTGTTTTTCGGTGTTATGGAACTTAGTTCCTTCGGGCACATCCATCTGATAAAGAATTGGGGTAAGGTCTATACCAGCAGCTTTATAGTGTTCAATGGCTTTTTTTCTGTCCAGTTTTTGTACTTGTCCTACCATTTCATTCAAGGTTCTAAACCCTAGTTTTGCCATAATCTCTCGCAGTTCTTGCGCCACGAAGTACATGTAGTTCACCACATGTTCGGGTTTTCCCTTGAACTTTTTACGCAGTTCTGGATTTTGGGTAGCTATTCCCACAGGGCAAGTGTTCAAATGGCAGACCCGCATCATTACACATCCCGAGGCGACCAATGGCGCTGTTGCGAAGCCAAATTCTTCGGCCCCTAAAAGGCATGCAATGGCAACATCCCGGCCTGTTTTTAATTGCCCGTCGCATTCCAGGGTGACCCGATTTCTCAGGTCGTTCATTACCAATGTTTGTTGCGCTTCTGCAATGCCAAGCTCCCAAGGCAGGCCGGCATGTTTTAGAGAGGTCAGTGGCGATGCACCGGTGCCTCCATCAAAACCAGAGATCAAAATTACATCTGCCTTGGCTTTTGCGACACCTGCCGCTACGGTCCCCACGCCAACTTCTGAAACTAATTTTACATTTATTCTTGCTTCCCTGTTCGCAGATTTTAGATCATAGATCAGTTGAGACAAATCCTCTATGGAATAAATATCGTGATGGGGCGGTGGCGAGATCAACCCAACATACGGGGTCGAGTTTCTTGTTTTCGCAATGGCCGGGTTTACCTTAGGGCCGGGCAGTTGACCGCCTTCTCCTGGTTTTGCCCCTTGGGCCATTTTAATCTGAATTTCTTGTGCGCTGGTCAAGTAGTTGGAGGTTACCCCAAATCTTCCTGAGGCTACCTGTTTTATCGCACTGTTTTTCCAATCCCCGCTCTGACTTTTATAGAAACGAGCCGAATCCTCTCCTCCTTCACCTGAATTGCTCTTTCCTCCAATTCGGTTCATGGCAACCGCAAGATTTTCGTGGGCCTCCTTGCTGATACTGCCGTAGGACATTGCTCCTGTTTTGAACCTTTTTACAATTTCTGTCCAAGGTTCAACCTCCTCAATGGGAATCGGGTCATAGTTCGAAAACTCGAACAGTCCACGGATGGTCATTAGGTGTTTGGATTGCTCATTTACCAATTTGGAATACTCTTTATAAGTTTCCGGCTCGTTATTGCGTACCGATTTTTGAAGCATGGCTACACTTAATGGATTGAACATGTGCTTTTCACCATTTCTTCTCCATCGATACTCTCCGCCGACCTCTATATCGAGATTGGCCGCTACTTCCTTAGATTGGAACGCCTTGTTATGGCGTTTGGTAATTTCTTTTTCAATTTCGTAAAGTCCTATTCCTTGGATACGGGTAGGGGTGTTGGGGAAATATTTGTCCACCACTTTCGTATTTATTCCAATGCATTCGAACAATTGGGATCCTCTGTAAGAATTCAAGGTGGAAATCCCTATTTTGTTCATCACCTTTAAGATACCTTTCCCTATCGCCTTATTGTAATTTTTAATGGCCTCGTCAAAAGTATAATCGGTGATATTGTTTTCTTCTATTTGTTCTCCAATTATCTCATTTACCAAATATGGGTTGATGGCGCTTGCCCCAAAACCGAACAACAAAGCAAAATGATGTACTTCTCTTGGTTCAGCAGATTCTATAATTATGCTCAATTTTGATCGCTTGCCCAATCTTACCAATCCGCTGTTTACATAGGAACAGGCCAAAAGAGCGGGAATGGGGGCCATTTCCGTACTGATCATTCTATCGGATAGAATAATAATATTGGCTCCTTCGTCTATGGCATTGGTAGCTTGTTTAAGAATGGACTCCAATCCTTCCTCCAAGCCGTTGTGGCCCTTATTGATCTCGTACAGCATAGAGATCGAGACCACTTTGTAATCCGGGCTGGCATCGTAGTTCTTTATTTTATCCAGGTCTTCTTTTGAAATTACCGGGTTTTGTATTTTAAGCTTTCTGCAGTGCAGTTCGGAAAATTCAAAAATATTATGGTCGCTGCCCAGTGTTAAACTTATGTCGGTGATCAATTCTTCTCGGATACCGTCCAAAGGAGGGTTGGTGACCTGGGCGAACAATTGTTTAAAATAGTTGTAGATCAATTGTGGTCTCTCGGACAAAACAGCAATTGGGGTATCGGAACCCATGGAACCTATGGGCTCCTTGCCGTTTTGAGCCATGGGCATTATTATGGTATTAATATCTTCCTTGGTATATCCAAAAGCAGTTCTTCTGGTTTGTAATGGAAATTCTCCAAAGAAAACAGGGCAGTCGTTATAAGGTATGTCCCTCAAATGGACCAGATTGTCCGTGAGCCATTTCTTATAAGGATGTTTTTTGGCAATGGCTTCTTTGATTTCCTCATCGTTGATAATTCTGCCTTCCTCCATATTTACCAAGAACATTTTGCCCGGTTCCAATCTTCCATGGAATTCTATGTCCTCTGGTTCCAGTTCCACGACACCGGTTTCCGAAGACATGATCACATAACCCTGTTTGGTCACGGAATAGCGGGATGGCCGAAGACCGTTACGGTCCAAAACGGCACCAATGTAGTTGCCATCGGTAAAAGGTATGGATGCGGGTCCGTCCCAAGGTTCCATTAAGCAGGAGTTGTATTCGTAAAACGCTCTTTTAGATTCGGACATATCCGGGTTTTTTTCCCATGCTTCGGGTACGAGCATCATCATTACTTCCGGGAGTGAACGGCCGGTCATCAGCAATAACTCGACGATCATGTCCATGCTGGCGGAGTCGGACTTTGCAGGTAGGACCACAGGAAGGATATTTTTAATATCGTCCCCGAACCAATCGCTCTGCATAAGTTCCTCACGAGAACGCATGCGGGAGACATTGCCTCTTAGGGTATTTATCTCTCCATTGTGACACATATACCTAAATGGTTGTGCTAAATCCCACATTGGAAATGTGTTGGTGCTAAAACGTTGATGGACCAAAGCCAAACGGGTAACAACTCTCGGGTCCAATAGATCTTCGTAATATCTACTGATGTCCTTTGGTACCAAAAGCCCTTTAAATATGATGATCTTGGTGGAAAGGCTGGGTAGATAGAAAAAATCACTCTGAGAGAGTTTGCTATCGATAACCTTGTGTTCCGTTATTTTTCGGGCAATAAAAAGTTTAAGGTTAAACTGGAAATCGTCCGGGGCGTCTCCCTTTCCGACAAAAACCTGCATTACAAAAGGCTCGGTCTCTGCTGCAATTCGTCCAGGAACCGATCGGTTAACAGGTACGCTTCTCCATCCCAATAGTTCAAGCCCTTGCTTTTTTATGTTCTTTTCGAGAACTTTTAAACAAAAGTCCCGTTGATTCTCTTTTTGAGGCAAAAACACGTTTCCAACGGCATAATCCCCTGCATCTGGCAATTCAAAATCACAAACATCCTGAAAAAAAGCATGGGGTATATCGATCAATATTCCAGCACCATCGCCTGTTTTTCCGTCGGAACTTACAGCTCCGCGGTGTTCCAGTTTATCCAAAATTTCAAGAGCTTTATGGATAATGTCGTTGGATCTTATTCCTTTTAGGCTGCAAATAAAACCGGCACCACAGTTGTCGTGTTCAAATTCGGGAAGGTACAATCCTTGTTTTTTCAATCTCATCATTAACGAATTTTCTCAAAAATATCGAAAAAGATGAGAAAATATCAACAGAAATTCGATATCTATTGATAAAAATCAGTTTAAGAAGTGAAAGTGTGCAAAATGTGTAATATGGAAATATTTCTGTTCATAAATTATCATTCTGACAATTTAAGGGGCGTCCATATCTTTTATCCCTGTAAATTGAGGTGTCTAAAAGGGTAAATACTGCGCTATATGGGTATCTGCATTCAATTTAAAAGGGATGGGGGTAGGTAAAAATGGGGTGTATTTTTACACACCCCCTAAATGAAAGGGGGTGTGTAAGTATCAATCTTTTAAAATACTTCTGGAAATAACAATTTTTTGAATTTCGGAAGTACCTTCGTAAATCTGTGTTATTTTGGCGTCCCGCATTAATCGTTCTACATGATATTCTTTCACAAAGCCATTGCCTCCATAGATTTGTACGGCTTCTACGGCTGTTTCCATAGCAACTTCTGAAGCGTATAGTTTGGCCATGGCTCCGGACAAGGTGTAATCATTGCCGGTATCCTTATCGCAGGCGGCTTGGTACACCAAGTGGCGCGCTGCTTGTATTTTAGTGTGCATATCCGCCAACTTGAATGCAATTGCTTGGTGGTTGGAAATTTCCGTTCCAAAAGCTTTTCGTTCCTTGGAATATTTTAATGCCAATTCGTATGCTCCGGCTGCTATTCCCAAGGCTTGGGCCGCAATACCTATTCTTCCACCGGCCAACGTCTTCATGGCAAACTTAAACCCAAAGCCATCTTCGCCTATACGGTTTTCTTTTGGGACTTTAACATCATTGAACATTAAGGAGTGGGTGTCGCTTCCGCGAATACCAAGTTTATTTTCTTTGGGTCCAATATCGAAGCCTTCGGCTCCTTTTTCAACAATCAATGCGTTTATCCCACGGTGCCCTTTCTCTCTGTCGGTTTGCGCGATAACCAAGTACACTTCGGCCTGGCTCCCGTTTGTGATCCAGTTTTTGGTTCCATTTAATAGGTAGTGATCACCTTTGTCCAATGCCGTTGTTTTTTGTGAAGTGGCATCGCTACCCGCTTCTGGTTCGGACAGGCAAAATGCACCGATAATTTCACCGGATGCCAATTTGGTGAGGTATTTTTCCTTCTGCTCTTCTGTTCCATAGGTTTCCAGGCCCCAGCAGACCAAAGAATTGTTTACAGATACCATTACCGAAGCAGAAGCATCGATTTTGGATAGTTCTTCCATTGCCAATACGTAGGATAAGGTGTCCAGTCCGCTTCCTCCATATTTTTCGTTGACCATCATTCCCAGAAATCCAAGTTCCCCCATTTTTCTTACTAGTTCGCTTGGAAATTTTTGGGCCTCATCGCGCTCAATAACTCCGGGTAAGAGCTCATTCTGGGCAAAATCTCTTGCCGCCTGTTGTATCATCAACTGTTCTTCGGAAAGTGTGAAATCCATAAAACTGAAAGATTTTTAAAAATTACATACAAATATAGTTTTAGAATATTAATTTTCTATGGAAAAGGATGAATAAATGAGAATGATTGAATTTTTAACGATTCTTTTATTTGTCATTATTTTCCTTTCACATATTTTTATATCCTTAAGATTATGCGGAAATATTCATTTTGAATATCTTTAGCAATTCAGATAACTACTCTAAAAAATTATTCCTTAATTAAACCAATCTTCACATGGAAACCCTTTTAGTTGTCATTTTTGTAATTGGATATTTGGCAATTACCCTAGAACATAATTTAAAAATAGATAAACTTATTCCGGCTTTGGCGATGATGGCCATTTTATGGGCCATGATGGCTTTTGGTATCGATGGTTTCAACACTTGGTTCGATTCCGGAAACCATGCTTTGCTCGAAAATTTCGGTGCTTTTGGCCACGAAGAGAAAATGGAGCTCATGGAGGAGACCTTGTTGCACCATCTTGGCAAGACCGCAGAAATATTGGTATTCCTTATCGGTGCAATGACCATTGTGGAAATTATTGATTATTTTGATGGCTTCTCCACCATAAAATCTTTTGTGAAAACAAGGAGCAAAAAGAAGATTCTTTGGATTTTCTCCTTCTTGGCGTTTATACTTTCTGCGATTATCGATAACCTTACCGCAACTATCGTATTAATTTCAATTCTTCAAAAAATAGTTAAGGACAGGGAAGTAAGACTTTGGTACGCGGGTCTGATCATTATTGCTGCAAACGCAGGTGGGGCATGGTCTCCAATTGGTGATGTTACCACGACCATGTTATGGATCGGGGACAAAGTTTCCACCGCAATGTTGATCGAACATTTGTTGATTCCCTCTTTGGTATGTATGCTTATCCCTTCTTTTATTGCATCCTTCCTTCCCGCTTTCAAGGGGGAGATCGAGATGGAAGAAGATACCGGGGCAAAATCAAAGTTTGGACCTACCATGCTGTACTTAGGTCTGGCAGCTATTGTTTTTGTTCCGATTTTTAAAACCCTTACCCATTTGCCACCGTATGTGGGGATGATGTTGTCCTTGGCCGTGGTAGCAACGTTTGCCGAAATTTACAGCAATTCCAAAATTGCTATTTCGTCTGTGGATCATGAAAGTGATGCGGCAGCACATCATAGCCCGGTACATAGTGCATTGACCAAAATCGAATTGCCGAGTATACTTTTCTTTCTTGGTATTTTAATGGCGGTGGCCGCTTTGGAATCCCTGGGTCTGCTTTTCAATTTTGCGGAAGGTCTTAAACAGGGCATGCCATTATTGGGAACTGAGATGGCAGGTACGCAAGTGTCGGATTTAGTGGTAATATTATTAGGTATAGGTTCTGCAATTATAGATAATGTACCGCTTGTTGCGGCAAGTTTGGGAATGTTCTCCGAGCCAATGGATGACCAGCTTTGGCATTTTATAGCTTACTCTGCCGGAACAGGTGGAAGTATGCTAATTATTGGCTCCGCTGCAGGGGTTGTGGCCATGGGAATGGAGAAAATAGATTTCTTCTGGTATCTTAAGAAAATATCTTGGTTGGCCTTTGTTGGATTTATCGCCGGAGCAATTTGTTACATGTTTATGCGATATTTGTTCTAAAAAATACTTTAGTTCAAAAATCTCCGTTATAATTGCAACTTAAATTGGGGATTTTATATGAATATTTTTCAAGAAGTAACGGAAGGCACTGAGGCAGCTGCTTCAATTTCCGAGGAAAAGACCTTGTCCGTAATCGATCTTATTGTAAATGGAGGCACAGGAAGCATCATAATTATTATGGTCCTTTTTGTGCTTCTTTTTGTAGCTATGTACATTTATTTTGAACGCATCTTTGCCATTAAGGCAGCGTCCAAAATAGATAAGAACTTCATGAACCAGATTCGCGACCACGTGATGAATGGTAAATTGGAGGCCGCAAAACTATTATGTGCCCAAACGGATTCTCCAGTGGCCCGCCTTACGGAAAAAGGTGTGTCCCGCATTGGAAAACCATTGGACGACATTAATACGGCCATAGAAAATGCTGGCACACTGGAGGTGTACAAGTTGGAAAAGAATGTTAGCGTGTTGGCCACAGTGGCCGGAGCGGCACCAATGATCGGATTTTTGGGAACTGTAATCGGTATGATTTTGGCTTTCCACGAAATGGCAAGTAGTGGCGGGCAGGCCGAAATGGGTTCCTTGGCATCGGGCATCTATACTGCAATGACCACTACGGTGGCCGGTCTTGTTGTTGGTATTATAGCTTACATCGGGTATAACCACCTTGTGAACAGGACAGATAAGGTTGTTCATCAGATGGAGGCCAATGCGGTAGAGTTCTTGGACCTTTTGAACGAACCTATATAAATCCTGGGCTATGAAACTGAAGGGAAGAAACAAAATTAGCCCTGAATTCAGCATGTCATCCATGACGGACATTGTGTTCCTGTTATTGGTGTTCTTTATGCTGACTTCCAATGCACCCAATGCATTGGATTTGCTATTGCCAAAGGCGAAGGGAAAATCGACGAACACTCAGAATGTTTCTGTTACCATTGATAAGGACCTGAAATATTTTGTAAACAACGAGCAAATCAACAAGGAATACATTGAAATTGAATTAAAAAAAGCACTAGAAGGTCAAGAAAAGCCAACAATTATCCTAAGGGCAGAAGAAAACGTCGCCATAAAAGAGGCGGTCAACGTTATGGACATTGCCAATAGGAACAGTTATAAGGTTATCTTGGCGGTGCGGCCTAAATAATGTCGTTCTTAGATACGAGACACAAGAAAAAATCTTTTACGCTTACCACTCTTTTGTTAAGCGCATTGCTGCTATTGCTTTTTTATATTGGATTGACCTATCTCGACCCGCCCATTGAAAATGGAATTGCCGTTAATTTCGGTACCATGGAATATGGTAGTGGAGAGGTGCAACCTACAGAAAGGGTGAAGTCCGAACCGAGAGAAGTGGAGAGCCAACCGGAGCCACATGAGTTTACTGAACCTGCCGAGCCGGAAGAGACTGTTGTTGAAGAAGCTCCTGTTGAAGAGGTGTTGACCAGCGACGATGCGGAAACCATTAAACTAAGGCAACAGCAAGAGGCTAAACGCAAAGCGGAAGAAGAGGCTCAAAAAGCCAAGGCCGAAGCGGAGCGGATCGCCCGCGAAAAGAGAGAGGCCGAAGAACGGAAGCGCCAAGAACAAGAGGCCAAAAAGAAAAGTGTGGATGCCTTGATCGGCGGAATCGGAAAATCCGATGGTACGGCCACGGGCAGCGAAGGGGACGATGATCGTGCTGGAGACAAGGGCCAACCTGATGGTGATCCATATGCAACATCCTATTATGGTTCTCCCGGAACCGGAACCGGAGGGTATGGTTTAAGTGGTAGGGCATTGGCCGATAATGGTAAAGTTCGTCAAGAATGTAATGAAGAGGGGCGTGTGGTAGTTCGTATTGTGGTAGATAGGTCGGGTAAAGTAATCAAGGCCGAACCAGGTGTTAAGGGAACAACGAACAATGCTCCCTGCCTTTTGGAGCCTGCCCGTAAAACTGCAATGCTCCACCGTTGGAACCCGGATTCCAATGCACCTGCGCAACAAATAGGATTTGTGGTAGTCAATTTTAAATTAGGCCAATAGTGACTTATAAAGAAACGTTGGACTGGATGTTCGCCCAGCTTCCGATGTACCAGCAGAGAGGTGCTGCGGCCATGAACGCAAAATTGGATAACATAATCCACTTTTGTAGTGTACTGGGCCATCCCGAAAAAAAATTTAAAAGTATACATGTTGCCGGGACCAATGGTAAAGGTTCCAGTAGCCATATGTTGGCTTCAATACTACAGGAAGCTGGGTATAAAGTAGGACTTTATACATCCCCTCATCTTAAAGATTTTCGAGAGCGCATCAAAATAAATGGAGAGGTTACAAGTGAGGAATTTGTAAAAGGATTTATCTCACGGCACCAACCTTTTTTGGAATATCACAAACTCTCTTTTTTTGAAATGACAGTGGGTATGGCTTTTGATTACTTTGCCCAAGAACAAGTTGAGATTGCTATTGTTGAGGTTGGGTTGGGCGGTAGGTTGGATTCTACCAATATCATTACACCCGAAGTGTCCTTGATTACTAATATAGGTATGGATCATACCCAATTTTTGGGCGATACTTTGGAAAAGATAGCCTTGGAAAAGGCGGGTATCATTAAACCAAATGTGCCAGTGGTAATTAGTGAGACGCAACCAGAAACGAAAATGATTTTCACCCTTATTGCCCATCAGCTAAAATGCAACATCGTTTTTGCCGATTCCGTGCCCAATGAGGGATATGAAACCGATCTGCTCGGTGAATATCAACAAAAGAATATCAATGGGGTTGTAACAACCATTCGCCAATTGAAAGGTTTTGATGTCCCGGAACATGCAATAGTTGTTGGTCTTAAAAAAGTGGTGGTGAATACAGGACTTTTAGGTAGATGGCAGGTTTTACAGGAAGACCCAATGGTGGTTTGCGATACTGCGCATAACAAGGAAGGACTAAGTTTGGTGCTCCAACAAATCAAAAAACAAACCTATAAACAGCTTCATGTTGTTCTTGGTTTTGTGAACGATAAGGATGTGAAATCTGTATTGGGGCTATTTCCAAAGGATGCCAAGTACTATTTTGTAAGGCCCTCCATACCAAGAGGAATGGATGTAGGGGTTCTTTTCGAATTGGCAACTGAACAAGGGCTAACAGGTGAAAAATTTGCATCTGTAGAAGAGGGGCGCCAAAAGGCCTTGCAAATGGCCGAGGTGCAAGATATGGTATATATAGGGGGCAGTACCTTTGTGGTTGCAGAGGTAGTTTAGTTGGTTTTACAGTCCCAAATTGTTCAAAAAAGTGGACTTATAGCTTTCCCCGATAGGAATTCTCATATCATTTATTACAATTCGATTTCGTTGTATCGTTTTAATGCAACCTATGTTGACGACAAACGATTTGTGTGCCCTCACAAATTGATGGGAAGGAAGTTTGTCCAGGATTTCCTTAAAGCTCATTAAGGTAAGTATGGCTTTGTTGGTGTCTCGCACATGAATTTTTAGGTAATCCTTTAATCCTTGAATGTACTCAATATCATCCAAATTTATTTTTATACTCTCGTACTCCGCTTTTACAAAAATATATCCGGGGTTAGTTGATTTGGATTCTCCGTGGGAAGGAAAAACATTGTCGTTTAAACTAACCGGAGATTTTCTGTATGCCAAAACTTCTTTTGCTCTTGAAATGGCTTTTATAAATCTATGGTAGGGGATAGGTTTTACCAAATAATCGATTGCGTTAAGATTGAAACCTTCAACGGCGTACTGTGAATATGCTGTGGTAAAAATAAACAGCGGGGTGTTGTCCAGTGAATTTATAAAATCTATTCCGTTTATTTGTGGCATTTCAATATCACAAAAGATCAGATCGATCTTTTTTTCCTTGATAACGGAGATGGCCTCCAATGGATTGGTAAAGGTTTCTTCCAGCTCAATAAAATCCATTTTTTGGCAATATTCTTTCAAAACGTCAATCGCCAAGGGCTCATCATCAATAATAATACATTTCATAACTGGGGATTTTTTAGACTTTTTACAGCTGCAATATTAAATCTACCAAATACATTTCTCCAGTATTGGTTATTTTAAGCTCGTGGGAGTTTGGATACAACAATTTTAAACGGTTCTTAATGTTCTCCAATCCAACACCAGAGTTTTTGTTGTGTCCTCTATGTGCACCTATTTTGTTTTCTACCTTAAAATGGATTGTTTTTTCTTCAATGAGAAGAATAATGTTTACATAGGTTCTACCTTTAAAGTCGGTCCCATATTTAAATGCATTTTCAATAAATGATATAAATAATAATGGGGGAACTTTTTTGCCTTTGTCCTCACCTGATATTTTCAGCTTAACATTGGCACTGTCCGATAGTCTTAATCTTTGTAACTGTACATAGTTCTTGATATACTCCAATTCCTTGTTCAGCGGAACCATATCGTTATCCGCTTCATACAGCATGTACCTCATCAATTCGGAAAGGGAAATTATTGCATCGGATGTCCTATTTGAGTTTTTTACCGAAAGGGAGTAAATGGCATTTAGGGAGTTGAACAAAAAGTGGGGATTTAACTGGGTCTTCAAAAATTGAAGTTCCGAGCTTACTTTTTCATTTTCCACTTTTTTTCTCAAATCTTCGTTCTTTCTCCATTCTATATATAGGCGCAGTAACCCGCTAACTATGATCGGTGCGCTTAAATTGATCAAGGTAAAGATGTGTCCCATAAATCTCCATGGTCGTCCAGGACCTCTTAGGGGCAAAGATTGATTTATATCCGGTCTAGGGAAAAATGGTGGGTTGTTCGGTCTAGGCGTAAAACCCAAGTGCACGACCAGACCGGCCACTACGATTAAAGATATGCACGTTATTAGATAGATCAATGTCCTTTTTTTTAACAACAATTGAGGGACCAGAACAAAATAGTTGAAATAAAAAAGAACAATGGTAAGGATCAGGCGAATCGGTAAATTGGGAGGTAGTTGCCTTAATTGAAAGAAGAAAGGGAATAGAAAAAAGCCATAAACAAGGGCCCAAAGAAATAGATGGATAAAAAATAATCGAATATGTCTTTTTTCGTAGACCATTAGATAGTAGGACTAATCCAATTTAAAAAGGTTTAATTGTGTTAGTTCTTCTTTTTTAATAATGGGTTGTGTGCCGGCATTAATTTTATCCATCACCAATGTGGCGACCTTTAGTGCGTCTTTTGCTGATCGGAAAGGAACCTTGCCCTGAACGGAAGGCATAAACTCCTGCTGTACCAAAAGTTTTTTCCCGCTAAATATTTGATAACCAAAACCACCATCCACCTTAATGGCCTTTTTGGAAAGCACAGCAGCTTCATTTTTGGTTTTGCTTGTAAGTTTGGTCGTACCAAAAAACAAAAGCCCTAAAATCAACAAAACGGAAAATAAGTTCGGAATCTTTTTCATGGTTTTAAATAAATTTGATTGGGGCCAAGTTTCTGACCTCTTGACCCCAATCGACACAAACTAGAACTGATTAAAAATTAATCTTCATCATCATATTCCTCAAAAGGACAAAATTCATCCAGATCATCCAGGTATAGTGAACCGGTGCGTCCCATCCCAATAAAGGCCCTAGAGGAATTGGAGAATACTATGGCATCTTGTCTACTAGATCCCTCAAAGTTGGTTTTCTCTTCCCATGTGTCGGAAGATGGGTCGTATTGCCAAACGGAATTGGTGGACCCATTTTGTTCGCCACAGGCAATATATCCATATCCATTGAGTTCAAACCCAAGTGCATTACTGCGTTCCACATTGTAGTCGTCCTCTTCGTCCAGATCTAATTTTTTGGTCCAAGATTCATCTGTAGGGTCGAATGCCCAAAAATCATCAAGGTATATTCCGTTGGAAACGCCGGTGCCAAGGTAAACGGTACCATTAATGGTAAATGTGGTCGCCGCTCTTCGTTTGTTGCCTCCAAACCCTTCTAATTCTGTCCAAGTATCGGTGCTCGGGTCATATTTCCAGAAGTCTTTCATGTCATTCTCTTCATCGTAGCCCGTGCCAAAGTATCCGTAGCCATTGGCGCTAAATGCTACAGCGTTTCTTCTAACAATGTCTGGTAGCGATGCTGTTTGGGTCCAGGTATTGCTGGAAGGATCGTAGGAGTAAAAATCGCCCAGTTCGTTTACACCGTCATATCCAGAGCCTATATAGCCTGTTCCATTAAGTTCAAAGCCAACGGCCGCATTTCTTTCTGTTCCCGGAAAATCAGCTTTTTGGGACCAATAGTCGCCCTCGATGTTATAGGCCCAGAACGAGTTTAAATAATCGTCCCCATCATATCCGGTGCCCATGTAACCGATATTGTCGATTACGAAACCGGCTACGCTACTTCTTGGTGTTCCGTCGAATACCGAGCGATCCACCCAGTTCCCTAATTCTTCGTCTTCTTCATCTGTTGAACATGCATTGATAAAAATTAAAGGGATTGTGAAAAAGAACACAAACTTTACTATTTCGATTGTTTTTCTCATGTGTTACAATTGAATTTTTTCCCAAAGTTAAATTGGACTTCTTGTCGATCGTAACGGAATATATAAATACATGGATTTAACATATGAATTAGTGGAATTGATCTACGAACGGGATTCTCGGGTTCATCGTATTTATTGGATTCTTCGTCATAAAAAAACAAAGGTTGGTCTATTCCCATTCCGCCCTCTTTAAACTCAGCCTACATTTGGATCAAACAAATAATTATGGGAAAGGTTTTTTGCTTTTTGAGCCTATCGATATTTGTATTGTGGTCTTGTAGTTCTGAAAATTATAATGCATCAGATTTTTTGGCCGGAGAAGAATTTACCGATAGCAATATTCGTGTTGCCCTGATCGATACGATCACCGTGGAAATTTCCACAATGAAGTTTGATAGTATTGTTACCAGCGAGTCCAGTAGGGTGCTGGTGGGTAAATATAACGACCCCGAATTTGGAGTGGTCAAGTCTTCTGCTTACATGGGATTGATGCCATCTTCGTATGTAATAGATTCCGATGCGGAATATGATAGTATTGCTTTGTATATGAAGTATGACTCGTACTACTATAACGATACGCTGCGGACCAATACGTTGCACGTAAAGCGATTGTCCGCTACCTTAAAACCGTCAGAAGGGGATTATCTTTATAATACCAGTGAAGCCGAATATTTTGAAGATGATATTGGTACATTGACCTTTATGCCCCGACCAATGGATGGTGACTCCTTGGAAATAAAACTCTCTGATGCATTGGGGGTAGATCTTTTTGAAAAGTTCCAGGTAAAGGAGATAACCACATCCGATCAATTTAAGGATTACTTTAATGGAATTGCACTTATTCCCGGCCAAACGGACAATGGTTCTGTGATAGGATTTACAAAATCTTCGGAATCTATTTTTGTACGCTTGTACTTTAGTGAGGCAGAAGAAACCGAAAGGGTACAAAGCTATTTGGACCTGAATATGGATGTGACATCTTCTCCTGTTCCATTTTTTAATCGCATCGAGTCGGAAAACGCCAACACAAACCTCGAAACATTATCAGATCAAGAAGTCAATCTCGATTCTAAGGATACAGGCGGACTTAGTTATATCCAATCGGGTGTGGGCATTGCCACCCGGGTAGAGTTCCCACATATAAAGAACCTATACGACATAAAAGGTCAGGGGACAATTTTGGATGCAGTACTCAAAATCAGGCCTTTATCGGGATCGTTTACCGATAATCTTATTCTAAAGGACTCTTTGTCCGTATACGTAGTTAATCAAAACAACGATTTAATTTCTCAATTGCTTGTAGAGGAAATCGCCCCCGTACAAGGTATTCTAAATCGGGACAATGAGGAGTTCAATGATATTTATTACGAATTTTCTTTGGGAAGCTATATCGAAGAGCTGTTCACAGAAGAAATGGAAACGGAAGAAGCATTGATCTTGTTGCCGGATAATTATAATTCCACGGTAGACCGATTTATACTAAATGGCTCTGGCAATACAGGGTATAGCACGGTAATGGAACTAACATTTGCGATTTATGATGAAGAAGACGATTAAATATTTACCCATAATAGCTATATGTTTTATGACTGGTTTGGCAAATGCTCAATCAGAAGGGCTTACCAGTTCACCCTATTCCTTATATGGATTGGGAGTGATCAATCAGACAAGTATTGGAAAAACCAATGGAATGGGGTATGCCGGTATTGGATTGCGTTCAGAGACTGAAATCAATAATCTTAACCCATCCAATTTTGCACTAATACCACAAAACTCCTTCTTTTACGATATTGGGGTGGTCGGTGAACTGAACAGTTATAGCAATGCCAGTTATAGCGAATCTAAGAGTACTTTGAATTTTTCTAATTTGGCCTTTGCCTTTAGAATTGCTGATCGATTGGGAGCGGGTGTCTCCTTAGTTCCCTATACTGATGTTGGCTACACTTTGGTAGGGCTGGAAACGAACATCGAAGGATCCAACGAAACATTTAACAGTAATGTAACCGGATTGGGGGGGCTCAACGACCTAAGTATAAACCTTGGGTATGGCCTATCGGAGGCTTTTAGGCTTGGAATAAAGGCATCTTTCCTATTTGGCAATATCGAAGAAACCGAGGGTTTTGCCATAAGTAATAGTTATTTCCAATTGGATGAGGTTACCAATTACAGTGGAGTTAGGCTGGGTATCGGTGCACAGTACGATGTTTTTAGGGACTTTACTGTAGGGGGTACCGTTCAATTGCCGGTCTCCCTTAAAGGAAATGTAACGCGATCGGTGTATAAAACACTGGACGATGTAGAAATTCAGGTCGAAGATGAAGAGGGCGATTCGGTTTCAGATTTTAAACTTCCATTGGAACTTGGCTTTGGTTTAAGTACAAAACTCATTAAGTCCTTCACCTTGTCGGCCGATTACAAACATAACTTTTGGGATTCCACCGACCAGTCCGAAAATGTGGGGACTTATATTGATCAGGATATATATGCCATTGGATTGGAATATTTAAAAAATGAGAGAGGTTTTAAGTATTGGGATCGTGTTCGGTACCGAGGGGGGTTCAATTATGATAATGGATATCTCGCCATCAACGATAATAAAATTGATGGATATGCTATTACGGCTGGCCTGGGCCTTCCGGTAGGGCGTACGAGCAATTCTATGTTGAATATATCCTATTCCTATGGCAGTAAGGGGCAAATTCAAAATATTTTGGTCAAAGAAAATTACCATACCATAACAATTAATTTTAGTTTGGAGGATCTGTGGTTTAGAGATAGAAAAATCAATTGATCCAAAAAGGTGGATTCTTTTTTTATTTTTTCTTTTTGAAAATGAAAAACTATTATATATTTGCACTCCCATTTAGGAAAATGAATGGGCGCTTAGCTCAGTTGGTTCAGAGCACCTCGTTTACACCGAGGGGGTCGGGGGTTCGAATCCCTCAGCGCCCACAATAAAAAAGCCTTGTATGTCTAGTTGATGTACAAGGCTTTTTGTTTGTAATGCTTTTTACTTTCCTATTTGCCAACCTTTTTAAAAGAATATTCTAATACAAGGTCGCTTCAATACTTTATTGGTTGCCGTGTTTCTGGTGTAAAGTGTTTGTTCTACGACAAATTTACCATAGTGGTAACAAACAACAGCCCCTTTAATGTTTATGTCGCTGTTTGTTCAATTGCACTGAAAATCAACTAAGGATAAAGTTTAAGATATGTTAACTTCATGAGCGGTCGGGGAAGTTTTTGTAATTTTGGAAGCTTATTGATTGCCCTTTTTGGGACGTGAAAGAACGAATGGAGGAGGAACTCTATGGATCAAATAGGAGTTATTTACAATTCTAATATCGACGATTTATTCGCCTACGGGACACGCTTGGGATTTAATAAAGAGGAAGTTATGGATGCCATCCATAATATTTTCCATAAGATTATGCTCAAAAACTCTTTAAGTGAGCTGGATAACGTTAAATCATATTTGTTTAAAAGCTTACGGAACGAACTGTTCAATGAGTTTAAAAGAAGCCGTCGCGTTACTTTGGTAGGAGATGAAGAGGGAGTATTGCCCTTTGAATTGCAGGTCAACGTGGAAGAACTTCTTATCGAAGATGAGTTTAAGGCGCAGCTTAAATCAAAAATTGAAAAAACACTTCGAAAAATTACCCCAAGACAACGGGAAATTATTTATCTCCGATATACTCAGGAATATGGATATCAAGAAATTTCTGAAATTTTGGGAATAGGGGTTCCAGCCTGTAGGAACCTTATCTTAAAGGCGCTGAGACAGTTGCGGGACTCCGATGTGAAGTACTTCTTGTTCTTGTGCATCCGTTCGCAACAGTTTAACAATATATTAACTTTTTTGTAGGTGATATAAGTACTTGAGCATTGTCATTGTAATGGTCGGTGGGTTTCTTCTTGGGAACTCATTAAAAAAGGCCTTAGCAATGAAAATCAAAGATTTTTTAACCAACGAATATTTTATTGTTTGGATGCTTTCCAAAGATGCGGATGGTGCCGCATACTGGGAAGATTATATCAAAAGGAATCCAGCTGATAAGGAAGCATTCTATCAAGCTCAGTTTGAGTTCAACAAAGTGCACTTTAAAAAGGAAAAGCTTTCCGAAGTAGAGAAGCAAGAACTTTTTTCCAAGATTATAAATCAATATGTTCCCGATCAAGGCAAATCTCGCAGTTTCCTTAGAAAAAAGATGCTGTATCCTGTTGCGGCCGGTTTAGCGATCTTGTTTTCCATTGGAGTCTATCTTCAACTTACAGCAACAGATTCTAAAAAGGTGGAGCCAATAATTGGTCGCGTAGGTGAGACCAAGGAGATTCAATTGATTACAGGCGAACAGGAATACGTGTTTAAAGGAAACACGGTGTTGAAGGTAGATGGGAGCGATATAAGAGATAAGGAGGGCGGGACATTTCAGGCAGAAGAAGGGACTACGTATAATACATTGGTAGTGCCATATGGCAGGCAGTCCGAACTTACCCTCTCCGATGGCTCGCACCTTTGGTTAAACTCTGGTTCAACTCTTAGGTTTCCAACAAAGTTCTCAGGCATACATCGCACTATTTATTTGGAGGGTGAAATTTATATAGATGTCGTAGAGGACAAAAAACGACCTTTTACGGTTGAGACTTCTCAATTTAATGTGGATGTATACGGAACCTCCTTTAATGTAAATGCCTACGGTGATTCTTTTGATGGCAAGGATAGGGTGGTTTTGGTCGAAGGTTCAGTTGCTGTGGAGACCAAGGAGGGAAATAGAGCTAAACTCTCTCCTAATGAAGCATTGTTGATAGAGGGCGAAAGCTTAAGCCAGCAAAACGTGGATGTGAGCAGATATGTCTCATGGAAAGAGGGTTACCTGTCGTTTGATCAAACTCCTATGAAAGAGGTTTTGATGGAATTGTCCAGATACTACAATCTTTCTTTTTCAAAGGAATCAAACATGGGTTCTGACCAGACTTGTACTGGTAAAATTTATCTCTCCACCGATGTTTCCAATGTGCTGGAAACACTTTCGGCCATGGTGGATTCATCATTTAAAATCGAAGAAAATAACAATTAGATTCAATTAAAGACCAAATGGGAAATAACCAACTTAAAATAAGGCATTTGTTTCGGTCTCCGAAATGGGTGGTGTTACAAAAACCAAGCTTGTTGCTGCTTTTTATATTGTCTTCGTTTTCGTTAGCCCAAGCTACCGAACTTACCACAATCGATGGAATCGATCTGAAAATGAAAAACAGAGAATTAAAAGAAATCATAGCCAGTATAGAGGCAAGCTCGGATTTTTTCTTTGTTCAGACAGGGTTGAACGATAAGGATCTGAGAAGAAAAATGGACATCGAGGCCATAGACAAGGAGTTGGACGAGATACTGGATGAGCTTTTCAGTGGAACCGAGATTCAATTTAAAATTATAGACCGGCAAGTTGTATTGTTCAAGGATAAAGAAAAAAGGGCAGATTCCTTTTGGGATAAGGTAAGCGACTATTTTCAAGAATTGTTTACGGTGACCGGTAAAGTTGCGGACGAGTCCGGAGTGCCAATTGCCGGTGCCACGATCAAGGTGAAAGGTGATGCAAAGAAATGGGCCGTTACCGATTTCGATGGGAACTATGTTATCGATGGACTTCCTGCAGAAAGCGTGTTGGAGTTTAGTAGTATGGGTTTTGTAAAAAAGGAGTTCACCATCACCAAGTCAGAAGAGATTAATGTTGTTCTTTTGGAAGATGTCCAGGCGTTGGAAGGGGTGGTGGTAACCAGTAACTATGGAACACAGCAAAAAAAGACCAATTTGGTGTCTAGTGCCTTCCAGGTAACGCCAAAAGAAATCAAAAACCTGCCACAACAGAGGGTAGATAAATTATTGGAAGGAATAGTCCCCGGGTTGGAATATATGCCGCAAAGCGATAATGCGTCCAGTGCGCGGCCACGTTATTCCGTTACCATACGTGGAGAGGCTTCTTTGGCGGCCTCCAACGAGCCACTTTGGATCATTGATGGAACCCCGCTGTTTACCGGTAACAGGACAAACCAGATCAGTGGACTTCAAAGCAGCGTAAGTCCATTGTCTTACTTGAATCCAGACGATATCGAATCCATAACCGTGCTAAAAGATGCCTCGGCCACCTCTTTATACGGGGCGGATGGGGCCAATGGAGTTATACTGATTACCACCAAGACCGGTGTTGCTGGTAAGCCACGGTTCAACGCATCCTTGAGAACGGGAATATCCCATATTAATAAGGATACACAATTCAAGGTTTTAGATGGTCAACAGTACCTTGAACTGGCCAGGGAGTCTTTTATTAATGCAGGTAATGATCCAGAACTTTTTCCTTTTGCGGACAATCAAAATGATAAATATTCGGAAACCAGCACCGATTGGTACGATGCGTTTTTTGGTTCCGGTATGACCTTGCAGCTTAATTTATCAGCTTCTGGAGGTACAGAAAAAAGTACATATTATATATCTGGTTCTTATTTTCAGGATGAACAGACCTTGTTGGGAAATAAGCAGCAACGGATATCCTTACGAACTAGGAATACCATGAAGTTATCGGATAGGTTAAACGTAGATGTGTCCTTGGGAGGTTCTTACAACATGAACACATTGTTTACTCCAGGGAATGATTACTATGAGTTTTTGCCCATATTATCCCCCTACAATCCCGATGGTACATACCGCTTGAACTATCGCACCATAGACGGTAGAGCGCCCGACGGCAGTTTAGTCTACACGGACAACAGGTTTAGAAATAGTTTAGCGGAAAGGGAACAGAACGATAATAATCAGAACACATTTGCCCTACAATCTAATGTTAGGTTAAAATATGATATAGTCGACGCGCTTTCCTTTACCACGCAATTTGGCGTTGATTATCAGAGTAGTATAGAAAAAATCTACCGTTCCATGAAGAATTATACCGGTAGAAACCTAGATGGTGATCCGGTAGGCTATGCTTATTGGTCGCATGCCAATTCTTTAAGCTGGTTTAATGTAAACCGATTGAATTTTAGAAAGGAATTTGGTAGGCATCTGCTTAGTGGTGTAGCCGGGGTTGAGGTCAAATCAAGAAAAAATAGTTGGGTAGGCTCTACGGGTTCGGGCTTTGTAAACGACAACCTTAGAAATGTAACCAGCGCATCGTTTACTACGGGTACTGGTAGTGAGCGTACCGTTAGAAGCGCATCGTTTCTTGCACAAGCTTCGTATACCTATGATGATCGATATAATCTGGTCTTAAACGTACGTAGGGATGGTAATTCCAGTTTTGGAAAAGATGTACAGTGGGCCGATTTTTCATCGGCAGGGGTATCTTGGAACATACATAAAGAACCATTCTTTAAGAGCGATTTGATCAATGTTCTAAGCCTAAAAGGGAGTTATGGGAGCAATGGCAACTCTAGACTGGGAACACAGGAATCTTTAGGGGTTTATTCTATAGATGATTCCTATGTATATGATGGCATCCAAGGCGCCGGAATGTCCAAGAGTCCAAATCCCGGTCTAAGTTGGGAAACCACCTATATGACCAATTTGGGGCTTCGTTTGGCCATGTTCAAGAATCGATTAGACCTTACAACAGAAGTATATCGGAACAAAACCGAAAATCTCTTGAGCAATTTAGATGTTTCCAGGACCACCGGAGGAACAAGAGTTACCAGAAATATTGGTGAAATCGAGAATAAAGGGGTCGAGGTTACTTTGCAATCGGTAAACCTTCAGTCGGACCATTTTAGTTGGCGAACAACCCTAATCGCATCCCACAATTCAAACAAGTTGTTAAAGCTGTATAATGGAATTCCCAAAAACCTTGGAAATATTAGGTGGGAAGAAGGCAAGAGCTCTAATACGTATTATTTGGTAGAATGGGCAGGGGTCGATCCAAGAGATGGCTCTCCCATGTGGTTCGATGTTAACGGAAACGTTACAAAAGAATATAATGTTGCCAATAGGGTGGCTACTAAAGAATCTAATCCGGATCTGTTCGGGAGCGTAATCAATACGTTTAAATACAAGAATTTTGACCTACGCGTGCAAGCGGGGTATACTCTAGGTGGCTATGCTTTTAGTTCATTTGGGAGAGGGGTTACTTCAGATGGTCTGAATATTATGAGTCAAAATCAGTCCGTAAATCAACTAGACCGGTGGCAAGAAGAAGGGGACTTGTCCTTATCGCCGAAACCGCTTTGGGGCATAAGTACCCAATCTGTAAGGAATTCTACACGTTTCCTGTATAAAAAGACCAATGTAAAACTTCAGAATATTTCATTGGGATACACTTTTGATAGCGACTTGGCACGCACATGGGGCTTTCAGACCATTCAATTTACATTGATTGGTGATAATCTGCTAGTGTGGACACCTTACGATGATGCGGATAGGAACTCCTACAAAAACAATATGAGCGGGTATCCGTTGGAGAAGTCCATCTCACTTGGAATAAATGCCTCATTTTAAAATATAAAACCATGAAAATCAAAATAATATGTATTTCAATAATAATAGTGTTCGCCTTAAATAGCTGCGATAGCTACTTAGAGGTAGACGAAGTTGGAAAATCGTCCATTCCTGTGTTCTTTGCGGATATGGATGGAGTAAGGGCCGCTGTTTCGGGTGCCTATAGTTTACTGTATTCCTATTATGATTTTGGATTTATGCTCTACCCAGATGCTGCAGGAGATATGTTGCGAATGAATGTGGTGGGTGCTGATACGAAAATGATCAACGAATATAATTATAACGCCACTCCGGATGATGAGATCACCCCTGTTGGGCGTATCTGGAGAGATGCTTATGAAGCATTGGCCAATGTGAATAATATCCTGGAGTACCACCCTGATCTTGTCAATGAGTTCCCTCAGGATGTAGATGAACTTGCAGTTATAAAGGCAGAAGCTCTTTTTATGCGGGCATTGATCCATTTTGACTTGGTCAGGGTTTATGCTCAACCATATAATTTTACGTCAGATGCATCCCACTTGGGAATACCTGTATTATTGCGAACTCCAGCACCGGATGACAACAAGCCCCGTAGCACAGTAGAAGAAACATATTTTCAGATTGAAGAAGACCTACAAGAAGCTTTGGAGCTGTTCGAAATTACCACTTTTGAGGCCCAAAACAATTATAGGGCATCCAGATTGGCAGTTTTGAGCCTTTTGGCACGAGTGTCCCTCTACAAAGAGAATTGGTCCGATGCCGTGGATTATGCCACGCAAGTAATCAATGAAAAATCATTATCACAAGGGCAAGATTACTTGGATATGTTCAATACCGTCCGCGCTAATGATGAAACCATATTTAGGCTGAGCGGAAAATTAAAAAGTTCGGCCGTAGGTCAATTTTACAATACAACAAACCCGACAGGATTTGCAGATTCCAAATTGGTCAGTCTATTGGATAGCGAACCAGAAGGTTTAAGGCTGCAATTATTGAAAAGAGAGGAGGGCGACCCAACTGCCTTTACTTTAAAATACTACAAACCCGGTGTAGATGTGGGCGATGTACAACACGATATGCTGGTGTTCAGGGTTTCCGAAATGTATCTGATCAGAGCAGAGGCCAATGCAAGCCTTAACAACTTGGAGGCTGCCAAAGAGGATATTAAAACCTTACAGGCCAGGGCGCAACAAAAAACTGTTGAAGAGATTGATATTTTGGAAAGTACAGCACCAAGCCTACTGGCTTTAATTGCCAACGAAAGAGCAAAGGAACTTTGTTTTGAAGGACACCGCCTTTTCGATCTTACCCGTACCAAACAAGATATGGTGAGGAGTAGTGATACGAATGCAGGGGTATCTACGGTGACCTATCCGGATTATAGGTTTGCATTGCCCATACCTCAAACCGAATTAAACGCAAATACCAACATAATACAAAACCCTGGTTACGAAAATTAACCGGCGACAAAACCAAACTAGGATGAACAAATATTTTATTCTTCTGCTAATCTCGGGCCTGGTACTGAGTTCTTGTAATAAGGAGGAATTTACACCTTTTGATGAAGCTTTTATCCACATCAACTTTAACAATCAGGACAATGTGGAGATTAGATCCAATAGACGCGATGTTGTGTCGTACTATGTCTATCTAAGCTCCAAACCATTAAATCAGGATTTGTATTTGGATTATTCCATAATTCCAGGAGATGGTCTCACAGAAGGTGTGGACTATGAAATTTTAACAAAGGACAACCCTTTGTTTTTTCCAATTGGAATTTACCGAAGACCCGTACAGATACGATGGATGGAAAGGGAGGTAGATCCAACTGCCGATAACACCCTTACCATTCAATTGGATTCGAACAACCAGGGAATCAATATTGGTTTTCCTGGACCAGATTCAAATCAGGATAAACTCATTTTTAAAAAAGTAAATAACTAAAGCCTTGAAAAAAGTTCTCCTTAGCCTTTTATTGGCACTAGTCTTTATAACCAGTTGTTTTTCCCAACAATTGGAACAGGACAGTGTTCTTGTAAAAAAGACATTGCCCAACGGACTTACCTATTATATCTACCCCACCGATAAAGTAAAGGGAGAAGGTTTTTTTAGGCTTTTGGTCAAGGTAGGATCTTTACAAGAGTCAGAAAAGCAACGGGGTTTGGCCCACTTTTTGGAGCACATGGCATTTAATGGTATTGCCCATTTCGAAGCCAATAAGCTGATTGACTTTTTGGAACGAAATGGATCCAAGTTTGGTCACGATCTAAACGCACATACATCTTACCACGAAACAGTTTATAAGCTAAAGATTCCCACTCACAAAAAAAGCGTACTGGACTCTACCATGTTGATTATGTCGGATTGGGTAGATGGTATGTTGTTGGATAGCACCGAGGTAGAAAAAGAGCGCGGAGTAGTCTTATCGGAATGGCTCAGCAAACAATCTCCACAGGCCGAAAGTAGTATGTTATTTCTAAATACCCTGCTCAACGAGTCACGCTATGCGGATAGAAGGGTAATAGGTGATACCGCAACGTTGCGAAATTTTAAGCATAAGGAACTAAAGGATTTTTATGATAAATGGTACGACCCTTCACTTATGGCCATTGCTGTTTCAGGAGATGTTGATGTAGCTGAAATTGAAGAGAGTATCATTGAAAGGTTTGGCAGTAAGCCCTCTGTAAGTCCAAAGCTTAAAACTTACGGAATTCAAGACTATAAAGCGGACAGTCTAATTGTATATAGCGATGAATGGGTAAAGAATACCGAATTGAATATTATTCAGCTCAGGGAGCCCATGCGGGATGTGAACAACAAACAAGCCTACACGCACTACTTAACACGAAGCTTGCTGAACAAACTTACCGAGCAACGATTTGCCACACTTTCGTATGATAATCCTATCTATAAAAGCGCAAGTATCAGCATAGGTAACTTTTTACCCGTAAAAGGTGCTTATTTGGCAAGCATAAAGCTAAAGCCCGATCAAATTTTGGAGGGTATGGGCCAGTTTAACCAACACTACAAACAATTGTTGGATTATGGCTTTACCAATGCAGAGATTGAAAAAGAAAAAACGAGCATGTTGCACTCTTTTGAAACAAGGGTGGAAAAGGAAATTGTTCCCTCGGCCTCGGGTATGATCGAGCAGATGCAACAGGATTTCTTTTATGGGAACAGCATTGTTTCCCTTAAATCAGAATTAGAATTGATTAGGGAAAACTTTGCACAAATCGATTCACTCTACCTGCTTCAGGAACTTAATAAGGTCAAGAACATGGGTGGGTTTAGATACCTGTTCAGTACTAATGAGGAATTGATGGACAGTATTCCCAGCAAGGAGACCTTAATGGCCAGTATTAAAAACTTGGAGAATATAAAGGTCGAACGCTATAGCCGCAATTTGGAAGTGCCGGAAAATCTACTCAGTTACACTCCGGAAGAAGGGAAAGTGTTAAAGATAAAGGAGCTTTTAGAGATAGATGCCAAAGAAATATATCTGGACAATGGAGCAAAGATTATCTATAAGCAAACTGATTCAGCAGAAGAAAAAGTAATTCTTTCTGGATTCCGAAAAGGGGGATATTATGCCCTGGACTCTACGGATTATGTCAATGCCATGTATGCTGCTCCCGTGGTATCCATCAGCGGATATGGAAGTTTTTCCAGAGAGGCATTGAGCGAGTATTTGATTGGTAACAGTGCAAAAGTACAATTGCTGATAGACAAAACACGCTCTGGATTTTCAGGAAGTTCGGATAATGAAGATGTAGAAACCTTATTTGAGCTTTTCTATCTAAAATCTACAGAACCGAGAGCGGATTCAACCCTCTTCCATCAAGTTAAGGATAGAATGGTCCAATCCTTGGAGGAGCGCACACAGACCCCAAAAGACAAATTCTATGAAGACCTAAAGTACTTGGTTCGGGGAGAAGATTATACTACAAAGCCACAAACCGTGGAACAAATCCAAGAAAACCTGAAGCTTGAGGCCATGGTGCCCATTTACGGGAAGTTTTTTGGGGTTGCCAACAATTATGTGGTCACCATAATTAC
Organism: Flagellimonas marinaquae; assembly: GCF_023716465.1. Taxonomy (NCBI): domain Bacteria; kingdom Pseudomonadati; phylum Bacteroidota; class Flavobacteriia; order Flavobacteriales; family Flavobacteriaceae; genus Flagellimonas; species Flagellimonas marinaquae. Next base: position 867,130 of record NZ_CP092415.1, on the reverse strand, counting down.
AGATAAAGACTTGGAAGAGTTACTTCCATTGATCAAAACGTATATCGGAGGATTGCCAAAAGGTGATATCAGTACCGATTACAAATATGGCCCTAGACCGGTGTTGGATGAAGAAACCGCATTGGTAAAAAGGGCAGGGGAGTCACCAAAATCCATTGTTTCCCTGGTTTATCAACAAAACAAGGTAAGCCGTAACATTCCAAAGCTAGAAATAGAAAACGAGCTCTTGGAATCTATTTTAAAACTAAAGCTCATCAATAAGCTACGAGAAGATCTTGGTTTGGTATATAGCGTGTCGGTAGCAATTAGTAGTACACAACACCCGGCACCATTGAGCAGACAGACCATTAGTTTGGTCTGTGATCCCAAGGATGTTGACCGGATTACCAAAGAAATAGATTTGATCATAAAAGGCATGGTTAACGGAGATATTGATTTTGATGATGATTTGACCAAAGTAAAAAGTAACCTGATCAAGGTAAATAAGCTTAAGAAACAGAGCAACTCCTATTGGACCAAGGCTATTCGTGACTATTATTTTGATGACTACAGTAGTTGGAAGTTTATTCAAGATTATGAAGAAATGGTCCTAGGAATCAATGAAAAACAACTGCGAAAAAAAACCAAAAAATATTTTGTGAAGACCCCGGAGGTCAAAGCAATATTTCATCCAAAACCATAACAATTAATTAGTAACCATTTATTTTATTATTATGAAAAAAAACCTTTTCAATTGGTCCTTGTTGATACTCAGTATTTTATTCGTGGCTTGTAGCTCAGACGATAATTCAACGCCCGTGGAACCAGATCCGGAACCAGAAGAACCGGCAGAAGTTGGCATTACTTCTTTTGGTTTCTATGCGGAAGACAATCCAGAAGTATTGTTCAATGATTATATTGTAGAAAGCATTGAAGAATCAATGACCATTGATCTTCCAGAACAAACCGCCCTTACCGCTTTGGTTGCTCGTTACACTACCACTGAGAACGATGTGGTAACCGTTTCTTCCACAACACAGGAAAGCGGTGTAACGCCTAATGATTTTAGCGGCTCTGTTGAGTTTTTGGTATCCGAAGGTGATACGAATAAAATTTACACAGTAACAGTAGGTAAGTTGGCCAGTGCAGTCTGGAGTCGATTGGGAGTGTTTGGAGATGACTTGGTGTACGATATTTCTATGGCCATAGATCCCACCAGCTCTACGCCTTATGTGTCTTATATTAGTGACAGGGAAGATTCCGATAGCAGAAGACTTAACTTGGTCGGATTCTCTGGAGATGCCTGGTCTAGAGTGGGAGCGCAAGATTTTAATGCTGAAAGACCTCGTTCCATAGAACTTAAATACAATTCAGACGGTACGCCATTTATTAGCTATCAAGCAGATTTCGATGATTTACGCCAGATTGCCATAACTTCTTATGATAATGATTGGAGCTTGGTAGGAAATGGACCCTACACCGGTATAAAGTCAGCCATAAATACTTTGGCCGTAGATGCGGATAATACCGTTTATGGTTTCTTTACTAGTGATGAAAGAGACGAGAATCGTAGAGGATTGCTGGTTAAGACATTTTCCAACGGTTCTTGGACAGATTTGCCAATTCCCGGAAGAACAGGGGCGGCAATCGTTGTTACTGCAAAAGCAGTGGGTAACGATGTGTATCTTGCTGTTATGAATTTTGGAGATCTACAGTCCGTATCGGTATATAAGTACAGCAATGGTTCCTGGTCTACCATCGCAGATCAAATGAAGGAGTCTCCGGAAAATACGATCAGTTACCGTCACTTGGCGATAGACGTGGACCAAAATGGAAACGTTTACCTTGCCTATGCCGAGAATACTGGAGAAGGAACAGATGTTCAATTAAAAGTAAAAGCCTTTTCGGCGGAAAATGGCACATGGAGCACTTTGGGTGATTTGATCCCAACTCCGGAAGTTCGTGATTTTGATGTAGCCGTTGACAATTATGGAACAGCCATGTTGTTCTATAAAAACGAAACTGAAACTCCGGTTTTTCTTCCTTTTGATAATGAAGTGAACAACTGGGGGGCTCCGGTAGTTTTTGAAACCGCCGAAGCGGACGAGCTTAATTTGGAAATAGCGCCTAATGGCGTTGCTTACGCAGCATATGTCGTTGCCGATCAGTTATACCTGCATAAGTTCGATTCTCCGGACAACGATTAATTTGCCTTAAAGTTTAATTAACAAAAGCGGAGGTTTTCCCTCCGCTTTTCTATTTTTTATTCAACTAGTTTATGAAGCGATCAACTGTTTTGGTGATTCTTTTTCTTGTTCAAAGTTTGACGGCCCAAGATTGGCAACAAGTAAATGGAAAGGTATTTTTAGATGCCAATGGCAATAACAGTATGGATGCCAGGGAAAAGGGGATTCGGGATGTTTGGGTTTCCAATGGCGATACTTTTGTACAGACCGATAAAAATGGATCCTATACCATATTAGTAAAGCCGGGGCAAATACTCTTTCCTATTTTACCATCCAAATACCATTATACCGAAACCGATAAATGGTGGCACAGTTTTTTTGAAGAAACGGACACCAGCGGAAAATTTAATTTTGGATTGGTTGAACAGCAAACCAAGAAACGATTTAAAGTATTGGCCGTAGGGGATATTCAGGTCGGCGATACCACGGAAATGCTTCAGGCTGGCAATTCTGTATTGCGGGAACTGGTCAATAGGAAGGATTATGATATGAGCATATATTTGGGAGACTTAGTAAATGATGTTCCTACGCTTTTTCAACCCTTGAAAACCATGATGAACGGTAACCAAATCCCGATGTGGACCGTTTATGGTAATCACGATCGTGATTTTAGTGTGGCACCCCAAAAACAACCCAATGCTTATAATCGACATTTTGGCCCGGACACTTATGCATTTTTTAAAAATGAAGTGCTTTTTATAATCTTGAATAGCATTTATCCTGAAGGTAAATTTGGATACAACGGCATTTACGATGAGCATCAACTTAACTTTTTAAGAAATATTTTAGCAGAAATAGAACATGATCGGCCTATTGTAATAGCTCAACATATACCTTTAGTGGGTATGGAAAATAAGAATGATGTAGTACAATTATTGGACCCTTTTAAAAAAGTACTTTTTTTATCCGGGCACACCCATACGGTATTTCGAAATTATATAACTACCCCATCTGGAAACACCATACATGAACTAACAGCAGGTGCTGTTTCCGGACATTGGTGGACAGGACAGCGAAGTTGGGAAGGCGTACCCCTGGCCTTAATGCATTGCGGTACCCCAAAGGGATATTTTGAAGTAGAGTTTAATGAGGGTGATTATGTTGTTAACTATAAAGGAGTGGGCCTACCTAAAACCAAACAAATGAGTGTATGGTTGGGAGATTATAATGATGCACCAACTTCATTTTTGTCTAAGGACGATAACATTTATATAAATGTGTATGTCGGTTCGGATAGCACCGCTATTGACCTGGATATAAATGGACTGCCTGTTGTAAAGGTAGAAAAGGTAAACGAGTTAGATCCTTTTGTAGCGTATATAAAACGTATGCAAAAGGAGGGTGGTACCCCCGATAATTTGAGTAAGAAGTCGCCTTATCTAAGAAAAAAATCAAATCATTTATGGAAAGCACAATTGCCATTTGGGTTAAAACGAGGTATACATAAATTACGAATAAGGGTAAAAGATAACAAAGTGAGACCGTTTACGGAAGATGTCTGGTTTTGGAAAAAATAAAACTCAAGGCATGCTCATGTATAAGAAGCGATGTTGGATATTTTAGAAAGTATGAGTTAGTCAAGTTGATAGAACTGGAGCTTTCAGTTTTGCAACATAAAAGCCTCCAATTATGGAGGCTTTTTTAATTTTAAATATTGATGGATTCCCCGATACCAGGCAATAGCAGCTTCTTGCCCTTACTTTCAAAGTGTTCCACTGCTGTTGTTTTGTCAATTTTTATAGGCGGGAATGTATCGTAATGATAGCCTAGAACTTGGTTGTGGCCAACTAGATCCTTCGCCATGGTACCTAAAATATAATCAAGGGATTTTATAATTGTTCTTTCGTGTTGGTTTTGGTCAAACTTCAATTACTGCCCATTCTCCGGATATTGATGAATAGGATGAAGTATTTTCAATATTGATTAAAGCAAGACAGCGGACTCAATTAAAATTGGAGAGGCTAGCCGGAAATACATTCAATAAGATAAATGAAAGTAAATATTTAGTTGACCGACCAATGTCTAAATCGGATTGGTCAAAAAGCGTGCAAATGAATAAATTTCTGAAAATATTTAAAAAGGTAGTTTTATATACATTTTCTATTCTAATACTTCTTTCAGTTGCGGGATACACTTACCTATATGTACTTCCAAAAGGACCTGAAATCACAGTTGCCAATAAAATTAATGAAGGAATAGACACTTTTGTTATGCAGGCTTTTAAAGATAGTGGGAAAAAATCCATTAAGGTATGGACCTACAAACCTGAAAGTTGGAACAACCAAGACAAAATTGTTTTTGTTATGCACGGTGGTGGTCGAAATGCAGATGATTATCTAAATGCATGGATTGAGTTGGCAAATAAGAATAACTTATTTATTGTAGCGCCTGAATTTGAGAACAAGTTTTCAAAATATACGACAAACGACTACCAAGAGGGAAACTTATTTACTTTTTTTGGAACTAAAAACCCAAAAACTGAATGGGCGTATTCAGTCGTTGAGAACATATTCGACCATATTAAATCTGTAAATAATATTACGAACGAGCAGTACGATATTTTTGGTCATTCAGCTGGCGGACAATTTGTGCATAGAATGGTGATGGTAATGCCCGAATCCAGAATTGGAACAGCGGTTGCTGCAAATTCTGGATTTTACAGCTTTCCGGACCAGTTCCTTGACTATCCGTATGGATTGAAAAATATAGGAACAGATTTGCCGAAAGCCTACAAAAAAAGATTGATCATTCTATTAGGGGAATTGGATAATGATCCTAGTTTAGGAACTTTTAGAACAACAGATCTGGCAATGGAACAAGGAGCGCATAGGTTGGAACGTGGTACAACTTTTTTTAATGCGAACAAGGAATTAGGAAATAAGAACAAATGGGAGTTTAATTGGACAATGGACACAGTGAAAAATGTAGGCCACGACTATAAAAAAATGTCAGAAAATGCAATTGAGTGGATAAAAAACCGCCCCCATTAATATATTTCATTCATTTCCCCCAAGTTTTTATTTTTTAGTTGATGTAAGAATCCGCCATGGTTTGCCTGTACTACTCCTTGAGCCAAATACATCATTTAAAACCTTTGACCGATAGTTGTACAGTATTGTCGCCACTATTCAAATAATTGTTTTTAAACAATGTTGATTTTATTTTTAAATGTTGATGGATTCCCCGATACCGGGCAATAGCAGCTTCTTGCCCTTGCTTTCAAAGTGTTCCACTGCTGTTGTTTTGTCAATTTTTATAGGCGGGAATGTATCGTAATGATAGCCCAATACCTGATCACAGCCAACAAAATCACTTGCAATCGCTGCATCTTCGTAACCCATGGTAAAATTATCGCCAATTGGCAGCACCGCAATATCCAACTTGGGACAGGTCAATGGGATTAACTCCATATCCTTTGTCAATGCCGTGTCCCCGGCAATATAAATGCAATTGGATTCATCATAAATTACAAAACCACCGGGATTGCCTCCATTGCTTCCATCGGGCAATACACTGGAATGGATGGCATTTACATATTTTGCGGTCCCAAAATCAAACGAATATTTACCCCCGTGATTCATTGGGTGGCCTTGTATTCCCTTTTCCCCAAACCAAGAAATAATCTCAAAATTGGAGACCAAGGTTGCATCTGGATTGTTTTTTAAAATCGCCTCAACATCCAGAACATGGTCTTGATGGCCGTGTGTAACAAATACGTAATCCACCTTAAGAGTTTCAACGTCGATGTCGGACGCAAGCTCATTACCGGTGATAAAGGGGTCGAACAAAATTTTCTTGTTGTTGATCTCTACCAATAAAGTGGCATGGCCCAAATAGGTTATTTTCATAGTGTAATGTTTATATCAGATTTTAAACGTAGCTGTAATAAGAAGTGTTTTTTTGATGCATAAATTTAGTAAGAACGCACGGCATTATCAATTCCGCTTATTTTTTTGAATCCGAAAATATGGAATGCAGAAAAAGGGATTACCTTTGCAGCATGATTGCCACAATTTGCAGAAAAGCCCATTTTAATGCAGCCCATAGGCTCCATAATCCTAATTGGAGCGATGAGAAGAACATAGAAGTGTTCGGAAAATGCAACAGCCCAAGTTACCATGGTCATAATTTTGATCTTGAGGTGAGAATTAAGGGCGAGGTTGATCCCGACACCGGGTTTGTAATGGATCTAGCGGAACTGGGAACATTGATCAAGGAAGAGGTCGAGGAACGTTTTGATCACAAGAACTTGAACGAGGATTGTCCTGAGTTCGCAAACCTATTGCCAACTACAGAATACTTTGTGAAAGTAATCTACGATATTCTAAAACCTAAATTAAAAGAGGGACAATTATTGCATATTACTTTGCACGAGACATCAAAGAACTCTGCGGAGTATGGAGATTGGGATTAATTTCCGATATTGCAGCCCGTTTCCAATAGGGGATATTAGCTCAGTTGGTTTAGAGCGCTGCCTTGACAGGGCAGAGGTCACTGGTTCGAATCCAGTATATCCCACTTTTCTTTTCTATTTACAGAATATCCAAAACCCGTTCTAAGGCCATACCGCGAGAGCCTTTTATCAGTAAATTGCCTTTTTCTAAAGGATTTTTCAAAAGGTGTTCTTTTAAATCATCAAACGAATTGAACTTGTTCAAGGTCGTATTGGTGCCAAAAAAGTTGGTGCCTACCAAATAAATATGGTCAAAATGTAGTTTCGCGGCCAAATCAGCGATGGCCTGGTGCTCCTCTTTGGCAGTACTGCCCAGTTCGAACATATCGCCGATAATTATGGTTTTTGGATGATTTGGCATGGAGTCAAAATTTTCCAAAGCGGCTTTCATGCTTGTAGGGTTTGCATTGTAAGCGTCCAAGACAATGGAAAACCCATCTTTATCAAGTATTTGGGAACGGTTGTTCTGCGGTCTATATGATGCTATGGCCGATTTAATATCATCCAATGGAACGCTAAAATACTTGCCCATTAGAATGGCAGCGCAGCAATTGGTAAAATTGTATTTGCCTACCAGCTGTGTGTTTACTCTTTTTCCTTCAAACTCCAAGGATACATAAGGATCGGCCCCTAAAAACACGATTTTGTAAAATTGATGGTCTTGGGTGCTGAACCCGATTTTTTTTGTGTAGGCATTCAGTTTTTCTTTTTGGATTCCATCATCGGCATTAAAAAAAACATGTTTGTCGTTGCCTATAAGATAATCGTATAGTTCGCTCTTGCCCTGAATTACACCTTCGACACCCCCAAACCCTTCAAGATGGGCCTTGCCAAAATTGGTGATGTACCCAAAATCTGGTTGGGCAATAGAGCTCAAAGCTGCAATTTCTTTTTTATGGTTGGCGCCCATTTCCACAATGGCAATTTCAGTGTCCTCTTTAATGGATAGCAAGGTCAATGGCACCCCGATATGGTTATTAAGGTTGCCCACCGTAGCGATGGTCCTGTATTTCTTGGAAAGCACGACATTAATGAGCTCCTTGGTCGTGGTCTTTCCATTACTTCCGGTCAGAGAAATAATTCTGGCATTGGAATATTGTCTGTGAAAAGTGGCCAATTGCTGCAAGGTGGTCAGTACATCTTTGCAAACTACAAATCGGTCTGAAGTTTTGTAGGATGGATCATCAATAATTGCATAGGCCGCACCTTTTTCCAACGCATCTTGGGCAAAGGCATTTCCATTAAAATTGGGGCCTTTAAGAGCAAAAAACAAACCGTTTTTCTTGATTTTACGTGTATCCGTCGAAATTGTAGGGTGCGCTAAAAATAGCGCGTGCAATTCTGTTATAGTCATAAATCGAAGATAAAAAAAAGCCCCGACCTTTTGGCCGGGGCTTTTATAATACTCAAGAAGTTATTTATCTCGCCTTTTTATGGCGTACTGTTTTCTTTGATTTGGATTTTGATCCCACTCTGGACATGGCACATCTAAATCCGATATCGTCCGTTGCCATGTATTGTGGCAAATATCTACGTTGTGCCGGGTCTAACCAGAATGCACGGTCTCTCCAGGATCCACCTTTGTACACTCGAACTTCGTTATTGATCAAAGAAGTTCTGTAGTTGGATTCGTCGTACTGGCGAACGAGCTCCCCGTCTTCGTTGCGCTCCACTTTGTGCTGCGGAGAGTCATACATCTTTTGGTTATCCTCTTCGTCGCTAAAACGGCTGAAGAATCTAGAGGAACCTGGGTCCCCATCCCTAAATCCACGGTTATCACTTTTATCAAAATTGGTTCTTAAATAAGTTTCCTCTTCTGTTACCGCAACTTCTTTGATCTCTCCTGGCAGGTTGATGGCTACGATTTTTCCATTAGGGAGTGTATCGTATACAATTTTATCCTCTAGGATTTCAACTTTACCATCTTCGCCGATTGCTTTTTTCATGAAAACGTTTCCACGATAGTAGTTAAAGTCACTGATTTCATCATCGACAATGGGGCGGTAAACATCGGCAACCCATTCGTTAACGTTTCCGGCCATATCGTAAAGTCCAAAATCGTTGGGTTTATAGGATTTAACCTGTCCTGTTATATCGGCACCATCATCGGACCATCCGGCAATCCCGCCGTAATCACCTTTACCTTGTTTAAAGTTGGCTAGCTGGTCACCACGTCCTACACGTTGTCCATTTCTGGTGTAATCGCCGTCCCATGGATATTTTTTTCTACCTCTGTAGTTATTGTATTCCCTTGATCCAACAAGTGCCTGTGCGGCATATTCCCACTCTGTTTCGGTAGGTAGTCGGTACTCGGGCATAATTACCCCACTGCTTCTTTTTGCAAAAGTGTTTATGGAGTCTCTTTTTTGTTTCCCTTGAAGTGAATCTATTTGCCCACCATATACGGATTCTGGATTGTTAAGGTAAGCTTCGGTGCTAAAAGTACCTTGAATGTCACCATTCAAAACTTTGTACTTGGCGTCCTCCGCCAAATATCCTTCGCGCTCCAACATAACCTCGTTTACCCGATCGGTCCTCCACTCGGCATATTGTGTGGCCTGTACCCAGTTTACACCTACTACGGGATATTCTGCATATGCGGGATGTCTTAAGTAGTTGTTGGTCATGGTTTCGTTAAAGCCCAAACGGTTTCTCCATACCAAAGTATCGGGTAGGGCACCTTGATAAATGTTGGCATAATTTGGGTTTTCAGGAGGATAAACTTCCTTCAAATAATCCAAATATTCCAAGTACATTACGTTGGTCACCTCTGTTTCGTCCATATAGAAGGACTGCACATGCTGTTGGGTCGGCGTATTGTTCCAATCGTGCATTACATCGTCCTGAACTTTACCTTTGGTAAATGTTCCACCCTCTATAAATACTGTTCCAGGAGGAGTTTCCTGCTCTTTGAAGTCCGAATTGTATTGAAATCCCCCTTCTTTGGCATTGATTTTCCAACCAGTGGCTCTGGAGACGTTCTTGGATGAAGAAGAGTTTTTACAACTTGAAAAACTTCCCATCACTACGGCGCAAGAAAGTACAACTTTGATTAAGTGTTTTTTCATAATTTGGGCTTGAGTACTTTAAAACTCAGGGTTCATACCCTCAGTAACTTCGATTTGTTTTGATTTTTAAAATCTTTCGATGGCATTAAAACGGCGATTTTGCCATTATATTTTGTGCACATCAAATATTTATCGCAATGCCATGATCGGCACCTGCTACATTTCTGTAACGGAGAAGGAACCGAATTAGTATGATTGCCTTTGTTTTTAACGAATTCGCTCCCATATAAATTTTACAGGAATCTCCATACCTTTAAAAAAAACACCGTTGGTTACAAGAATTTGTGGAATTAAGCGTTTACATGTAATAATCCAATAGGTTTAAATTTAGACCGTGAACTTTACTAAACGCTAAATACTTAGAATGAAAAAGTTACTCGCATTAGTAGCAATGCTTGCCATAGCCCCATGGATGAGCGCACAACAGGAAAGAGCGATTACAACGGCAGTACCATTTTTGACCATTGCTGCCGATGCAAGGGCATCTGGTATGGGCGATATGGGGGTAGCTACATCTTTTGATGCCTATTCACAACAATGGAACCCGGCCAAATATGCATTTGCCGATCAAAAATCGGGTGTGGGCATTAGTTATACGCCCTATCTGGAGACTATTGTAAACGATGTCTCCCTTTTAAATGCCAATTACTATAATAAGCTGAACGATAGAAGTGCTTTCGCCTTTGGACTTCGCTATTTTGGGTTGGGGGAAATTGAATTAAGACAGACCATTGATCAAGATGCTACCTTGGTAAAACCTAATGAGTTTGCATTGGATGGGTCCTACTCCCTTAAACTTAGCCAAACTTTTTCCATGGCGGTCGGGGGGCGCTTTATTAGTTCCAATCTTAGGTTCCAAGATGGTGCGCAGGATTCTCAGGCAGCAAATGCATTTGCAGTGGATATAGCCGGTTTTTTTAGGTCAAGGGAAATTGCCTACAGTAATTTTGATGGCCGATGGAGAGCAGGATTCAATATTTCAAATATTGGGGGTTCACTACAATACGATGAGGGCGGACAGGAAAACTTTTTGCCTACCAACCTTAAATTCGGAGGTGGATTTGACTTTATTTTTGATGCAGACAATGTATTGGCCATCAATACGGAGTTCAATAAATTATTGGTGCCCACCCCACGGGATTTCAATGGGGACGGCGATATTACTATTGAAGATAATGACGAGTATCAAAACATCAGTTTCTTTAACGGTATCTTCGAATCTTTTGGAGATGCACCAGATGGTTTTAGTGAGGAGTTGAAAGAGGTGACCTGGGCACTCGGAGCGGAATATCGTTTCCGGGAAGCTTTTATGCTCCGAAGTGGTTACTTTAACGAGAGTGAGGAAAAAGGCTCTAGAAAATTCTTTACTCTGGGTGCCGGATTCAAATTTAAATCGGCCCAAATAGATCTTTCTTACCTCTTTTCGACCTCACAGGTTAGAAACCCACTGGAAAACACCTTGCGATTTTCGTTATCGTTCGATTTTGGAGAGGAGTTCTTCAACGATTGATCACAAACAGAAACACCATAATAAAAACCTGTCCCTTGGGCAGGTTTTCTTATTTTTGGAACACATCACCATCAAAAGATATGGAGAAAAAGAAGATTGATTTTGAACTGCTCATTTACGAGAATGAAAACGAGCTGTCACAAAACGACAAAAAATTGTTAGAAAAGGCCAAAGAGGCTATGCAGAATGCTTATGCGCCATATTCCAAGTTCAAGGTAGGTGCCGCAGTACTTTTAGAAAACGGGGAGGTTGTCCAAGGGAACAACCAAGAAAACGCTTCGTACCCTTCCGGTCTATGTGCCGAGCGGGTCGCCGTTTTCCATGCAGGTGCCACATATCCCGGGGTCACCATTCTAGCTGTTGCCATTGTAGCATCATCATCTTTGCACGAGGTTACCGTTCCAGCGGCGCCATGTGGCAATTGCCGACAATCCATGATCGAGTACGAACAAAAGCAAAAATCACCAATTTCAATAATACTTGGGGTGCCCAACGGACCTGTTTATAAATGTGCTTCCATGTCCGATATTTTGCCTTTGGCGTTCAATAGTTCATTTTTGAGCGATTCTTAATTCAATTCTTTTTCCAAAAACAGATATATATGTATTTTTGCTCTTCCCTAGTGCAGGGCGAATCCATTTAATATCACAGTCGATGAAAAAAATCACCAAAGAAGTTTACCTTAAATGGTATGAGGACATGTTATTCTGGAGAAAGTTCGAGGATAAACTGGCCGCTGTATATATACAACAAAAAGTTAGGGGTTTTTTGCACCTCTACAATGGTCAAGAAGCGGTACTGGCCGGTGCATTGCACGCAATGGACCTGGAAAAGGACCGTATGATCACGGCCTACCGGAATCACGTTCAACCGATTGGTATGGGTGTTGATCCAAGAAAGGTGATGGCAGAACTCTATGGAAAAGTAACCGGTACCTCCAAAGGAATGGGCGGGTCAATGCATATCTTTTCCAAAGAACATCGTTTTTACGGTGGACATGGTATCGTAGGGGGGCAAATCCCTTTAGGTGCCGGGTTGGCCTTTGGCGACAAATATTTTAAAAGAGATTCGGTAACTTTATGTTATATGGGAGATGGTGCCGTTCGACAAGGTTCGCTCCATGAGGCATTTAACTTGGCCATGTTGTGGCAACTGCCCGTTGTTTTTATATGTGAGAACAATGGCTACGCCATGGGAACATCAGTTGCAAGAACATCTTATTCCACGGATATCTGGAAATTGGGTCTTGGGTACGAAATGCCATGTGGCCCTGTAGATGGTATGGATCCTGCAATTGTGGCCAAAGAAATGGATAAGGCCATTGAACGTGCAAGAACAGGGGGAGGCCCAACTTTCCTGGAAATGAAAACCTACCGATATCGAGGACATTCCATGTCAGATGCACAGCATTATAGAACTAAAGAAGAAGTAGAAGAGTATAAAAAGATAGATCCGATTACTCAAGTAAAAGATGTAATTCTGGAGAAAGGATATGCATCCGAGGACGACCTTAAACAAATAGATAAAAAAGTCAAGGACTTGGTAAAGGAGTGTGAAAAATTCGCGGAAGAGTCGGATTTTCCACCAAAAGAACAATTGTACGATACTGTTTACGAGCAAGAAGACTATCCATTTTTACAACATAAATTATAATTAGATGGCAGAAGTAATCAACATGCCTAGATTGAGCGATACCATGGAAGAAGGTACCGTGGCAAAATGGCTCAAGAACGTAGGGGACAAAGTCGAAGAGGGAGATATTTTGGCCGAAATCGAAACGGACAAGGCCACAATGGAGTTTGAATCCTTTCATGAGGGAACTTTGCTTCATATCGGAATAGCGGAAGGTGATGGGGCCCCGGTTGATTCACTTTTGGCAATTATCGGTGAAGAGGGAGAAGATATTTCCGCGCTTTTGAACGGCAATACAAGTGACTCTGCACAACAGGAAGAAACTTCGGTATCAGCTGAAGAAAAACCAGAAGCTCCGGCGGAATCCGTAGATGTTCCTGAAGGAGTCGAAATTGTTACCATGCCTCGGTTGAGCGATACTATGGAAGAAGGTACCGTGGCCAGTTGGTTGAAAAGTGTTGGGGACGAAGTCGAGGAAGGAGATATTTTGGCCGAAATCGAAACGGATAAGGCCACAATGGAGTTTGAATCTTTCTATTCGGGTACACTTCTTCATATCGGTATTCAAGAAGGAGAAGGAGCGCCAGTGGATTCTTTATTGGCCATAATTGGTCCAAAAGGCACGGATGTGGACGCAGTGCTTAAATCACAAGCATCCGGAGGATCTTCAAAAAGTGCTCCAAAACAAGAAGCGCCCAAAAGCGAGGCTCCAAAAATCGAAGAATCATCAAACAAAGTAGAGACACCTTCTGCAAAAGATGGTCAGCGTATTTTTGCATCGCCATTGGCAAAAAAAATAGCCGAAGAAAAAGGTGTTGATCTTTCTCAGGTAAAAGGAACCGGAGACGGTGGTAGAATTGTAAAAAAGGATATAGAGAACTTTAAGCCATCGCAAACGGCGCCAGCTGCTGAGAAAGCCGGGGAGCCTGTCGCAGCAGTTGCCCCAGTGAGTATTCCTGTTGGTGAAGAAAGCGTTGAGGAGGTAAAAAACTCTACAATGCGCAAGGTAATAGCCAAACGATTGGGAGAGTCCAAATTCTCCGCTCCGCATTACTATCTTACCATTGAAGTGGACATGGACAATGCAAAAGCATCCCGTTCACAGATCAATGGTTTGCCGGACACAAAAGTATCTTTCAACGATATGGTGTTGAAAGCCTGTGCCATGGCACTTAAAAAACACCCACAAGTAAATACGTCTTGGAACGGTGACACCACGATCTATAAGCATCATGTGCACATGGGCGTTGCGGTGGCAGTGGACGAAGGCCTTGTTGTTCCCGTAATTAAGTTTGCCGACCAGTTGAGTTTGACCCAACTTGGTTCTGCTGTGAAGGATTTGGCAGGAAGAGCTAGAAGCAAGAAAATAAAACCGGACGAAATGGAAGGCAGCACCTTTACTGTTTCCAATTTGGGAATGTTCGGTATTCTGGAGTTCACATCAATTATAAACCAACCTAATTCGGCAATCTTGTCGGTGGGTGCCATTGTAGATAAACCAGTGGTGAAAAATGGTGAAATAGTTGTGGGCAGCACAATGAAAATTACTTTGGCCTGTGATCATAGGACCGTCGATGGGGCAACAGGGGCCCAGTTCCTTCAAACTTTGAGGGCATATTTAGAGAATCCTGTTACCATGCTTGCCTAAAAATAGTAGGGACTCTTCCCTTAACTTATATATATAAAAGCATCCTTTTAAGGATGCTTTTTTTATCTTTAAAAAATTTCAAAAAACGAAATTATGAAGATTGTTATCTGTGCTTTGGCAACCCTGTTTGCAATGAATTGTGGGTCCACTCAAGTGGTGGAAACCTCAAAAAATGAATCTCCGGCCCGGCCGGTTTCCGAAGAAGCCTTTACTAACGCCGAACGTGTAGGGGAGATGATGAACTATTTGGCATCCAATGATATGAAAGGAAGAGATTCCGGGAGCGAGGGCATTGAAATGGCCGCAGTTTACATAGAGAATTATTTTACATCATATAGGCTTGCTCCGTATTTTACATCCTATCGGGATACGCTATCAAACTTTAAGAAACCTTCCTATAATATTGTTGGGGTAATCGAGGGAACCGACCCGGAATTGAAGGATGAGTATATTCTTATCGGTGCACATTACGATCATATAGGCATTATTGATCCCGAAAATGGTGATAACATCGCCAATGGAGCTAATGACAATGCTTCTGGGACCATATCCGTTTTGGAGTTGGCACGCTATTTTGGTACACACAAAACCAATAAACGAAGTTTGATATTTGCCTTGTTCAGTGCAGAGGAAAAAGGATTGTTGGGGTCAAAGCACTTGGCAAAAAAACTAAAAGAAGAGGACTTGAACCTTTATACCATGCTCAATTTTGAAATGACCGGGGTTCCTATGAACCAAAAGGATTATACCGTGTACATAACAGGGTACGAAATGTCAAATTTGGCAGAGGTAAGTAATACATATGCTAAGGAAAAATTGGTTGGTTTTTTACCGACTGCAAAAGAGTTCAGTCTATTTCAACGTTCGGACAATTATCCTTTTTATCAAGAATTTGGAGTTCCCTCACATACCTTCTGCTCTTTTGATTTTACCAATTATGCATTTTATCACAAGGTAGGGGACGAAGCATCGTTGATGGATTTTGAACATATGGCTACTTTGGTGAACAAGACCATTCCTGTAATCGAGGGTATAGCCAACTCCTCTTTCCAAGAGATTAAATTGGCGGAGTAACCGTATTTCGGTTTCTATAGTTAATGGGCAATTATTTTTAAACGGCGGAGAGGTTGTTTGTTGACCTAAAAATGCATCAAAAGTATTCCTGCTGTTGTGGGAATCAAAATAAATAAAGTAAAATGGCAAACATTATTATTACGGGGACAAGCAGGGGAATTGGATTTGAGTTGGTTAAACTTTTTGCCAAAGAGGGACACCAAGTGTTGGCACTCTCACGGAATGTGCAACCAGTTCAGCGTTTGGATTTGTCCAATGTCCATTGTTTTTCGTTTGATTTGGGTAACCCGAACGATTTTAAAAAAGTAGAAGCATTTCTAGAACAATGGAACGTGGTGGATGTGCTGATCAACAATGCGGGAAGTTTATTGAACAAACCCTTTGCGGAGACCACTATCGAGGAGTTTGAGCGAGTTTATAAAGTAAACGTATTTGGGGTGGCGGAGATGATCCGGACTGTTCGTCATAAAATGGGGAAAGAGGGCCATGTGGTCACTGTAAGTTCTATGGGCGGGGTACAGGGCAGCATGAAGTTTCCGGGACTATCCGCATACAGTTCGAGCAAAGGCGCCGTAATTACTTTGACCGAACTTTTGGCAGAGGAATATAAGGAGACAGGCCCAAGTTTTAATGTGTTGGCTTTGGGGGCTGTGCAAACTGAAATGTTGGAAGAGGCATTTCCCGGTTATCAAGCTCCCGTAACAGCTCTGGAAATGGCAACTTACATTAAAGATTTTGCGCTTACGGGCCATAAACTCTACAATGGAAAGTTGTTACAGGTGAGTAACAGTACCCCGTAGGTTTTTACAAAGTTCGTTGTACGGATAAACTTGTAACTTTATTCCTGTGAACCATACCCTTCAAAAATACCTGCCTGAACTTGCAGTTGCTCCTTGTTTTGAGCTAATAAAAAAGCACAGTGTCCATCTAAAAATAGTGGATCATAGGGTCACAAGGCATGGGGATTACCGTAGATTGCCCAATGGGATGCATCAAATTACGGTAAACGCTTCATTGAATAAATACCGATTCCTAATTACGCTCGTCCACGAAATAGCGCATTTGGTGGCCTTTGAGACCTACGGTCGTCGAATAAAACCGCACGGGGAAGAATGGAAACGTACCTTTCAACTTTTAATGGTTCCATTTATTCGTCCAGAGGTATTTCCATCCCAACTATTGCCCATAATTGCGAATCATTTTAAAAACCCGAAAGCGAGCAGTAGTACGGACGCTCGATTATCCATCGCTCTCAAGGCTTTTGATGATGAGGAACGTAAAAACAGTTATGTGTACGAGTTGTCCGAAGGAAGTATTTTTAGACTATACAATGGTAAGTTGTTCAAAAAAGGAAATAAAAAAGTAAAACGCTACGAATGTGTGGAGTTATCAACAGGCAGATTATATTTGTTCCAACCCAACGCTGAGGTTGAGCTGGTCAAGGATGCAAGTGGATAACAAGCCTTAAATATAAAAACAGCAACATGAACAAGAATTATTACGCAGTTTTAATGGCCGGAGGTGTAGGGTCAAGGTTTTGGCCGGTAAGCACAACATCCAATCCAAAACAGTTCCACGATATGTTAGGGACAGGGAAAACATTGATCCAAAAAACGTTTGATCGTTTAAACCGATTTATCCCAACGGAAAACATATTGATCTTGACCAATGAGAGATATAATGATCTTGTTTTGGAACAATTACCAAAGGTAAAACAAGAACAGGTGGTCCTGGAGCCGGCCATGCGCAATACTGCCCCATGTATCTTGTATGCTTCCCTTAAAATCCAAAAAATGAATCCAAATGCGTTGATGATTGTAGCCCCTAGTGATCATTGGATAGAGGATGAGGAAGCATTTGAAAAAGATGTGATCGCTTGTTTTGATAAATGTGAAAAAGAGACGGCTCTCTGCACGCTTGGTATTCAGCCAACGTTTCCGAATACGGGCTTTGGCTACATCGAATTTAAAAAAGGTAGTGACGAGCAACTCAAAAATGTGTCTCAATTCAGGGAAAAGCCGGATTATGAAACCGCCAAGGAGTTTTTGGCTCAGGGCAACTTTCTTTGGAATGCAGGTATTTTTATGTGGAGCGTAGAAACCATTGTGGATGCATTTAAAAAATACCAGCCAAGTCAGTACAAACTATTTGGAGAGGGGATTTCTTGCTACAACACCAAGGAGGAGAGAACCTTTATCAAAGAAAATTATGCCAAGGCAGAAAACATATCCATTGATTATGCTATCTTGGAACAATCCAAGGCCATTTATACACTGCCAGCGACCTTCGACTGGAACGACCTGGGAACTTGGGGCGCTCTGTACGAAAAATTGGAAAAGGACGATGCCGATAATGCAGTGGTCAACGCTCAAGTGGTATTGAACAATGCCAAAGGCAATATGATCAGGTCGCCAAAAGGAAAAGTAGTCGTGGTAGATGGACTGGAAGATTATATTATTGTGGATAAAGAAGAGGTGCTACTAATTTATCCAAAGGACAAACAACAGGATATTAAAAAGGTATTGAGCCAAGTAAAGGATAAATTTGGCGATCAGTTTGCGTAACATATGAACGAGAATCAAAAAAATGTAACAGCACCTTCCGGACAGGATAGTGGAGACGAAGTAAGAAAAGACCTAAAAGGGCTTTTGGGGAGTGTTCGGAAATTCCTTTCGGAACTTTTGGAAATACGATCCAATACCGATGCTGTTGCCACCAAGGAATCCATAAATGCGGATATACCCTTTAAAGGGCATACCTCCTGGATTTTGGTGTGTTCCATATTTATTGCATCCATCGGGTTAAACGCGAACTCGACAGCTGTGGTGATCGGGGCTATGTTGATCTCCCCACTAATGGGTCCCATTTTGGGAATGGGTATGTCCTTGGCCATCAACGATATTGACACGTTGAGGCGATCCCTAAAGAATTTTACGGTAATGGTGGTGCTCAGTGTTATCACCGCCTTTTTGTTTTTTTACCTTTTTCCGTTAAGGGATGAATCCTCGGAACTTTTAGCGAGGACCAAGCCGGATATCCGTGATGTGCTCATTGCGTTTTTTGGTGGGCTTGCCCTTGTTATTGCAAGGGCCAAAAAAGGGACCATTGCCAGTGTTATCTTCGGTGTGGCGATTGCAACGGCTCTTATGCCGCCACTTTGCACAGTTGGATTTGGTTTGGCGATTGGTAAACCTTGGTATGCGGCTGGGGCCATGTACTTGTTCATAATCAATACAATTTTTATTGGCCTGGCGACATTTTTGGTCATCAAGTACCTGCGTTTTCCTATGGTGCGATATGCCAATTCGCAACGAAGGAGGATGATTGCACGTTTGGCCTCCATTACGGGTATTTTGGTTATGATTCCGGCTGGATTCACATTTTATCAAGTATTTCAGGAATCACTGTTTAAAAAACAGGCACAAGAATTTTTGCAGGATACGGTAGAGATGTACCAGTTCAACGGTTCCGGAAGGTATGTGGATAATTTGACCAAATTGGAATATGTAGATGATGGAGAATCCCTGGTAGAAGTTGTTTTTATGGGTGATGAATTGATTCCTGATAACGTTATCAATACATGGAGAACACAGAAAAATCAATTTTCAAGATTAAAGAATGCCGAACTGCACATTATTCAGGGAGGTAGGGACGATTCCGAGGAAAAATTCAACTATGTGAGTGAATTGTATGAGAAGAACAAAGCTGAATTGCTGAACAAGGATGAACAGATTAGATTGCTTGAAGAAGAACTGGCAACGTTGACCAAAAACGTTGGAAAACAAATCCCATTTCGAGAAATTAGTGCCGAGGCCAAGGCCAATTATGAAAATATTGATGCGCTAGGGTTTTCGTACCTCATTAAAACCGATTTTAACAAACTGGATACCGTCCCCGTATTTGAAGTAAAATGGAAAGACGGGCTACGAACCGATCAAAAGCAAACAGATGCCAAAAAAATGTTGTCCTGGCTAAAACTTCGTTTACAGGATAGCACATTGGTGATCAAACAAGTTAATTAAATGTCCGATGTTTGAAGTTGGAATCAATTCCGTTCTTCGATATACATTTGTCTTACTTTTTTGAAAAGCTCGGAGGAATAGACAAAATCGGTAACGGATTGGTTGTCGGTTTTAAAGATTTCTTTATTGGTGCCTTCCCATTCTTTGATTCCATTCTTTAAAAAAATGATTTTTTCCCCAATTTCCATAACCGAGTTCATATCGTGGGTGTTTATCACCGTGGTAATATTGTATTCTTGGGTAATTTCTTGAATCAGGTTATCGATTAAAATGGCCGTTTTTGGGTCGAGACCGGAATTTGGTTCATCGCAAAACAAATATTTTGGATTCATCACGATCGCCCTGGCAATGGCCACCCTTTTTTGCATTCCACCGGAAATTTCGGCGGGATATCTTTTATGGGCATCGATCAAGTTGACGCGTTTCAGGACAAAATCTACCCTGTCTTGCTTTTCCGACTGTGATTGGTTGGTGAACATATCCAAGGGAAACATAACATTGCCCTCTACTGTCATCGAATCAAAAAGGGCACTGCCTTGAAAAACCATGCCCATTTCTTGGCGCAAGTTTCGCCGTTCTTTGGTAGATAGTTCGGAGTAGTATTGCCCATTGTAGCAAATTTGCCCTTCATCGGGCTCAAATAGACCAAGTAAACATTTTATAAAAACTGTTTTTCCCGAGCCACTTTGCCCAATGATCAAGTTTGTTTTTCCTGTTTCGAACTCGGTGGAGATTCCTTTAAGAACGTGGTTGCCCCCGAACGATTTATGAATGTTTTCTACTTGTATCATCAGCCCAGTAACAATTGAGTTAGAACATAGTTCGATATAATGATCACCACACTGGTCCAAACAAAGGATGTGGTGCTAGCCTTTCCAACTTCCAAGGCACCACCTTTCATGTAAAAACCGTGGTAAGATGGCACTGTGGCGATCACAAAGGCGAACACGATCGATTTTATAAAGGCATAGGTAACATGGTAAGAATCAAAATCCATTTGTAGCCCTTGTATAAAATCACCGCTGGGTGCAAAACCACCAAATACGGCCGCGACCCATCCGCCCAAAATACCGACAAACATGGAAATAGCCACTGCAAAAGGGTACATCATGGTTGCTATTATCTTGGGGAAAACAAGGTAGTTCAACGAGTTGATTCCCATAACCTCAAGAGCGTCTATCTGCTCGGTTACCCGCATGGTACCAATACTGGATGTAATGTACGAACCCACTTTTCCTGCCATGATGATGGAGGTGAAAGTAGGGGCAAATTCCAAGATGACCGATTGCCTCGTTGCAAACCCGATCAGACTTTTTGGCAGAAGGGGATTGTTCAAGTTCAGTGCAGTTTGGATAGTGACCACGCCCCCGATAAAAAAAGATATAAATATGATGATGCCCATAGCACCAAAAATTAGCTCGTCGATTTCCTTGAGGATCAAGGTCTTCATTATGCGCCACTTGGTAGGTTTTTTAAATACTTCCCAAATCATGATGAAGTATTTTCCAATCGCTTCTAGGTATTTCATGCGTTTTATGGACTTGAGTTGATAAAAATAAGAATATTGTTAAGCATTTAACCTTGATTTAAATTTTTAAAAGGGAGAAATCTATAGTTTTGCCCAAATTCTGAATAAATACCAATCATGAGAACAACCAACCTTATCGTTTCTGTTTTAGCATTCTGTACTATCGGCCTTACTTACGGCCAACGCAGAAAAAAGAATGTTGTGGAAGAAAAGCCCAAAGTTATTGCCCAATCGCCAAAATTGGTAGTGGGTATTGTGGTCGATCAAATGCGGTACGATTATTTGACCCGCTTTTGGGATCAGTATGGCGAAGGCGGTTTTAAACGATTGGTTAACGAAGGTTTTAATTGCAAGAACAATCATTTTAATTATGCGCCAACCAGCACCGGACCAGGACATGCTTCGGTGTACACGGGAACTACACCTGCCATGCACGGTATTATCGGGAACGATTGGTTCGATAAAACAACGGGTGAGGATGTGTACTGCGCCGGTGACGATGCCTATACTTCTGTAGGAACCACTTCGGGTGCAGGGAAAATGTCCCCGCATAGAATGTTGACCTCAACCATAACCGATCAATTGCGATTGCACACACAAATGCGGGGAAAGGTAATTGGTGTTGCCGTTAAGGACAGAGGTGCAGTGTTGCCAGCGGGACATGCCGCCAATGCGGCCTATTGGTTTGAAGGTGGAGCAACCGGTAACTGGATCAGTAGCTCCTATTATATGGAGGAGTTGCCGCAATGGGTCTTGGATTTTAATGCTTCGGATAAGGTTGAAGAGTACAAAAAGCCCTGGACTACCCTAAAACCTATAGAAACTTACGTTGAGAGCGGATTGGATGTCAATAATTATGAAGGATTGCAAAAAGGGGAGACTACCAATGCTTTTCCACATGACCTTCCTGCAATTTGGGAAGACAACGGTCAGTTTGATTTATTGAGAAGAAGTCCTTTTGGAAACAGTATTACGGCAGATTTTGCACTGGCGGCTTTGGAAGGCGAAGCTTTGGGAGTGGACTCTATAACCGATTTCTTGGCCATTAGCTTTTCCAGTACCGACTATGTAGGTCATTTTTTTGGGGTAAATTCCAAAGAAATAGAAGATACCTACATTAGATTGGATAGAGATTTAGAGCGTATTCTATCTGAATTGGACAACAAGGTGGGTAAAGGTGAGTACACGGTTTTTTTGACAGCCGATCATGCTGCAATCCATGTTCCTTCTTATTTAATGGATTCGAACATTCCATCCGGGTATTTGGATATGCAAGGTATGAAAGCCCAATTCAACGAGTTTCTTCAGTATAAATATGGCACAACGGATGTTGTAAAAAACATTAGCAATTATCAGGTTTTTTTGGATCATAAGATTTTGACCAATCTGGACATCGATGTAGAGCAAGCACAAAAAGATATTGCCATGGAAATGTTGTCCTATGCAGGGATTGGTCAAGTGTACACCGGATACCAAATGTGGCAAAACGAGTACGTAGAGGGAATTCCATATATACTACAGAACGGATACAACCAAAAACGCTCAGGTGATGTTCTTTTGGTGCCAGAAGTGGGTTATATATCTTACAATAGAACCGGTTCCACCCATGGTTCACCGCAAATATATGATACACATGTGCCCTTATTGCTTTATGGGAAAGGTATAAAACAAGGGAGTACGGTAAACCGTACGGAAATCCCGGATATTGCGCCCACAATTGCTGCTCTATTAGGCGTTGCTTTCCCTAGCGGAACCACGGGGCGACCCATTGGAGAGGTTTTGGAGTAATCTAATTGTGTTGATTTTAGTTCTCTAGTTGTCATAAAAAAAGGAGGGGAAACATAGGAGTGTTGTAACGGTTAAACAACAGATGATCAAATAATCATATATGCTTAAGTTTTTTATTCCTTCCATTTGAAAAATGCCATACAGGACTAAAAAGCCTATGAGGAGCACTAAGATGGAACTAAACAAAAAGATATTGTTAATGGGGCCATTTAAACCGAAAATAAAGATGGCAATAATTCCTAGTATAATTATAAAACTAATGGAAAGACCACAGAGAATCCCGTACTTTTTGTCTTGAATAAAGCCAATTAGAGCAATCAAAGAAAGAGTTGTGGTAAGAATAAATCCTTTTGCAGTCCATATGGTTTCCAAGGTACTTTGCGACCAAGGGCTCCAAGCATTGCCATATGCTGTGATAAATATTGCACCCAAAGACAATAAAGAAAATACAATTACCAAGAAAATAAAAGATGCTATCATAAGTTTGGAGTATTTTTTAGTTGAATTTTGGGGCATTTTAGCACTAATTAGTAAGGTTTATAATGAGAGATTTAAATTGTTTTTAAACAAGTAAACTCTCTGTTGAATTCATTTCCAATAGGTTACTCCGCAAATATAGTTTTACTTTAAGTAGCTTAGTTGTGCTAATTGATGAAACAGGGTTTTCAATTGAGGAAAGCTAGGAAGGAATTGATTTTTTGTCAATCAACAGATGTATAATAAAGGTAAGGTACACCATGTGTTTAGAGTTAAGCCCTACTTTTAAGAATGACTTTTAGGTCTTAACTCATGATTTTTAATGGCTGGTTATGTTGTTTTTATAAGGATATAATGAATTCAAATTTTGGATTTGATTCCTTTCCAACGATATTTTCGAATGAACTTGCCTTCTTTCTTGGTCACATATTTGGACGTTTGTCCTAAATAGGATTGTATAAAACCCAATATTGCGAATAAATACAACGATGGACTTTTAGCTTGCCATGCCATTTTTAAGGCGGCAATTTTGGTAAGCACAAGACCGTATCGCATTTTGTACATGGCAATACCTTTGGCTCTGTAGTTTTTGGAAGAATATCCATGACCGGTAGGGCGTAGGTGTTTTACCAGAAGATCGGGAAGTGTCAAGGTTTCAAAATCGTGAAATTTGGCCAAAAGAATATCCACTGTGTCCCAGCCTATACCCGCTCGTAAGCCTCCTATTTTGTTAAAGCAGGCTTTGTGATAGAGTTTGATCGGTCCTCGGATATGGCTTTTGTCCGCGATGTTCTCATAGACCCATTTGTGTCCTTTTTTGATAAAAAGGAGTCCTGAGCACATTCCTAGTTTCCAATTGGCCTGAAATTGATTCACAATGACTTCAAAATAATTGTTCGGGAGAACAATATCTGCATCAAATTTGCCAATGAGGTCATATTCCGAAGCATGTTCCAAACCAAAATTAAAAGTGTCCACAACCTTTTTCCCGGGGATATGTTCATCCGAAGAAAAACGCTTTACTACTTTTATCCAGTTATGCTGTTGGGCAAAACCTTGGGCTATCAAGAACGTATCGTCCGTAGAATTATCGTCCACCACAATGAGCTCATTGGGCAAACAGGTCTGCTTTATAAATGAGTTTAAGCACTCTTTTAAATGGGCAGCCTCATTATGGGCGGGAACAACAATGCTTATTCTCATGGGCTATGTTCTATAATCGTGGGTATAATCCCAAGTTGCATTAAGGTCTTTCGGCGTACACAATATAGTATCGGTCGGTGAAGTATCTAAGAATCGGTCTAATCCCAATTTTTTTGGTAGGGTTTGTCCATTTGGCAGCGTCTTTAATGTGCCAACCCGATTTTTCCAACAGCCAATCAAACTGCCAATCTTCAAACTCATGATAATGCCTGTCCCATGGGTCGGTTTTACTGCGATACGCAGGGGAGAACCATAATCGCATGGGTATGCTTGCAATCAATTTTTTGGCTTTGATTTCCCTTAGAACATTAAAAGGAGCCACTAAATGTTCAAATATTTCAAAAGCGGTCACTGCATCCGCATCCGATTGGACAACCCGGCTGAAGTCCACATCCAAATCTTCACCTTTTGTATTTTCCACCTGAAACCCGTTGGCCCTCATTATCTCCGAAAAAGGATTATCCACCCCCAGGTCTAAAATTGATTCGGCAGGGTCAACGTGTTTTTGCAAAAACTCGAGGGTATGCCTGTAACGTTTATTGGGAAAGTTGTTTTCGTACATGGGCTAAAATTCCAAAAAACAAATAACAATTCCCAAATTACTTTTACGTTAGATCGATTTTGTGATGAGATCAATACCGATAAACAATGGCATTGATGTTCATTCCGGCACCAACACCGGCAAACATGATAACATCCCCTTTTTGTAGATCATGCCCTGGGAGATTGCCCTGAAGGACCATGTCGTATAAAGTGGGAATGGTGGCCACGGAACTGTTTCCCAATTCGTGAATGCTCATGGGCATAATATTCTCTGGAACACCTTTGCCATAGCTTTTGTAAAAGCGCTTAATTATGGCTTCGTCCATTTTTTCGTTGGCCTGATGGATGAAGATTTTTTTTACGTTGTCAATATCCATGCCGCTCTTTTCCAGACATTCGGCCATAGCCTTGGGTACATTGATGCAGCCAAATTCGTAAATTTTACGCCCTTGCATTTTTATAAACCTGGTGTTCTGGTTCTGCTCTGGATTGTTGGACTTGTCAAAATTTAGGTAGTAAGCCTCCTCATTGGCATATGTTTCCGATGCGTGGGCAAGAATTTCCCCCGAAGGAGCATCGGCTTCAAGAATGGCGGCTCCTGCACCATCGGCAAAGATCATGCTGTCGCGGTCGTGTGGATCGATAACCCTGGAAAGCGTTTCGCCCCCAATAACCAAACATTTTTTGGCCATTCCACTTTTGATGAAGGCGGTTGCCTGAATTATTCCTTCAACCCAACCGGGACAACCATAAATAAGATCGTAGGCAACACATTTGGGGTTTTTAATGCGTAAAAGATGTTTTACCCTCGAAGCCAAGCTTGGCAACATATCACTTTGGGTCTTGCCAGCAGTAAGATCTCCAAAATTATGGGCAAAAATAATGTAGTCCAGTTCTTCCTTGTCGATTCCTGCATTTTGGACCGCTTTTTCTGCGGCCAAAAAACCAATATCGGAGGTTTTTAATTCCGGTTTTGCATAACGCCTTGCCTTAATTCCGGTTATGGCCTTGAATTTTTCTACGATAACCGTATTGGGCTGTTCAAATTTAGAACCGTCCGTTTCTAAAAATGCATGTTCCAAAAATGCTTCGTTTGTAGTAATGATGGAGGGGATGTAACTTCCTGTTCCGGATATGCCTATTTTCATGCTGAGGATAATTTAATCTAAGATACATCATTGTATGTTTTTTATTATGCATGCATAATAAATCTTACAATGCCCAGTCCCGTTCTGGAACTTTATTGGAATCAAAAAAGCCCTGAAGGAATAACGTCTTCAGGGCTATACATCAATGCTCATCGAGGTTTTTAAGCCTCCATGTATTCTTCAATCGGTGCACAGGTACAAATTAAATTACGATCCCCAAAAGCTTCATCGGTTCTTCTAATACTAGGCCAAAACTTATTTTCGGCAACATAGGTCAACGGATAGGCGGCTTTTTCTCTGGAATAGGGAAAATCCCAAGAATCGTTGGTTAGCATACCAAGCGTGTGGGGTGCATTTTTTAGTACGTTGTTGGGCTCTCCAGCTGTGGCCTCATCGATCTCTTGCCTTATGGAAAGCATGGCGTCGCAGAATTTATCGAGTTCTGCCAGGCTTTCACTTTCTGTTGGCTCTATCATTAAAGTGCCGGCTACAGGGAACGATACCGTTGGGGCATGGAAGCCATAGTCTATCAATCGCTTTGCGATATCGGTAACTTCTATGCCATTGGCTTTAAACGGACGACAATCCACGATCATCTCATGTGCAGCTCGGCCCCGTTCACCGGCATAAAGAACATCGAATTTTCCTTTTAATCGGTCCTTTATGTAGTTGGCATTCAAAATAGCAGCTTTAGTAGCATTGGTCAAACCTTCGGCTCCCAACATTTTAATATACCCATAGGAAATCAAACATACCAATGAGCTGCCCCATGGAGCTGCGGATATGGCGGTAATAGCATCTTTTCCACCCGTTTTAACCACGGGATTGGACGGTAAGAACGGTTTTAATTGTTCAGCTACGCAAATTGGCCCAACTCCGGGCCCACCGCCACCGTGTGGAATGGCAAATGTTTTGTGTAAGTTTAAGTGGCATACATCTGCACCTATGGTGGCCGGATTGGTCAAGCCTACTTGAGCGTTCATGTTGGCACCATCCATGTAAACTTGACCACCGTGGTCGTGTATCAGTTTGGTGATCTGTTTTATGGATGATTCAAAAACCCCATGGGTGGAAGGGTAGGTTACCATTAAGGCTGCAAGGTTTTCGGCATGTTTAACCACTTTTTCCTCCAAGTCGGTTACATCAATATTTCCTTGGTCATCTGTTTTGGTCACCACCACTTTCATTCCGGCCATTACGGCAGAAGCAGGGTTGGTGCCATGTGCAGACGCCGGAATAATACAGATATTACGGTGTCCTTCGCCACGAGATTCGTGGTAAGCGCGTATGACCATTAAGCCGGCATATTCACCTTGGGCTCCCGAGTTAGGTTGTAGTGATGTGGCAGCGAAACCTGTAATAACGTTCAGTTGTTCCTCCAAGGATTGAAGAACTTCTTGATAGCCTTGTGCCTGATCCAGTGGGACAAAGGGATGGATATTGCCCCATTGTGGCCAACTTAATGGTAGCATTTCCGAAGCAGCATTGAGCTTCATAGTGCAGCTACCCAAGGAAATCATGGAGTGGTTCAGTGCCAAATCCTTACGCTCCAATTTTTTGATGTAGCGCATCAACTCGGTTTCTGAATGATAGGAGTTGAAGACTTCATGCTCCATAAATGGAGCTTTTCTTTGAAGACCGGCCGGAATGGCATCGTCCAATTCTAAGTCTTTTAAAGACTTTTCCTGTAAATTGTGTGATTCAAGGAAACAAGATATCAATGTGTTCAAATCCGATTCCGAAACGGATTCATTCATCGAAACGGACACAGTTTCCCCATCTACATAAAATAGGTTGATGCCTTTCTTCTCGGCAAGCTCTTTAAGGCGCTTTGTGTTTTTGACTTTTACTTGTACAGTGTCAAAATAGGAAGAGTTTACTTGGTCAAACCCATAAGCTTCCAGACTTTTGGCCAATTTTTTAGTATAGCCGTGTACTTTTTCGGCGATGTATTTTAATCCATCCGGTCCGTGATAAACGGCGTACATCCCGGCCATTACGGCCAATAGTACTTGGGCGGTACAAATATTGGAGGTGGCCTTGTCCCTTTTAATATGTTGTTCCCTTGTTTGTAATGCCATACGCAAGGCACGGTTACCATCAGTATCTTTGGTAACACCGATTATACGGCCCGGGATACTTCTCTTATATTCTTCTTTGGTGGCAAAAAAAGCAGCGTGCGGTCCTCCGTAACCCAAGGGGATACCAAAGCGTTGTGTAGTTCCCACCACGGCATCTACGCCCCATTCTCCGGGAGGGGTCAGCATAACCAAACTTAGAATATCGGCGGCAACGGCCACTTTTATATCCTTGGCTTTTGCATTTTCCACAAAGGATGCATAATCATGGACCTGACCGTATTTTCCGGGATACTGTAACATAGCGCCATAAAAATCATCGGAAAATTGAAAAGTTTCATGGTTGCCCACTACCAATTCTATACCTAAAGGTATAGCCCGCGTTTTGAGCAAGCTCAATGTTTGCGGCAAAATCTCTTCGGATACAAAGAACTTGCTTACTTGTTCTTTTTTCTGGGGACGACTGCGCAATTCAAACAACATGGTCATCGCTTCGGCCGCAGCGGTACTTTCGTCCAAAAGCGAGGCATTGGCAATTTCCATTCCGGTTAGGTCGGAAACCATGGTCTGGAAGTTAAGCAATGCTTCCAGTCTTCCTTGGGCAATCTCGGCCTGATAAGGCGTGTAAGCGGTGTACCACCCCGGGTTTTCCAATATATTTCGTTTGATCACCGATGGTGTCAAGGTTTCATGGTATCCCAGCCCGATATAACTTTTAAAAACCTTGTTCTTTTCGGCCAGTTGGTGAAGGTGGCTCAGGAATTCGTGTTCACTTATCCCTTCGGGAAGATCAAGTGTCTTTTTTAATTTGATGTCATCGGGGATAGTCTCATAAATGAGTTGATCCATACTATTGACCCCAATAGTTTCGAGCATGTGGGGCAAGTCCTTTTCTGTAATGCCAATGTGCCTGGCAGCAAAAACCTCTGTGTTCATGTTCAATCCAATAAAGTGCACAAAATTAGGGATAAATTCGATGAAAATGGTCAATTTTGAATATCGCGGGAACAAAGTTGTTAACCACAAATTAACCTTGAGTGAAATAGAAGCGACAATGATTTGATGCGAACCTTAAAAGCTATATTCGACTTTTATCTCGATGCCAGTATCCATGTGGCCGTTTCGGTTATTTCTATGGCCGGGGCAACATTTTATTTGATGGGCAGCTCTACCGATATATATCTTTTGGGCTTTATTTTTTTTAGTGTGATAGTTTGTTACAACTTTATAAAATATGGGGTAGAGGCCTATAAGTATATAATCGTATCCAATGCGTACCACAAGCTTATCCAGGTTTTTAGTTTTTTGTCGTTCGGTATGGCCATTCTTTTTCTGATGCGATTGGATGCCAAAATATGGGTGGCAACCATTTGTCTTGCGGTATTGTCCGTACTTTATGCAGTTCCTTTATTGCCCAGGGCCAGGAACTTAAGGAATTTAGCTGGTCTTAAAGTGTATATTGTGGCCTTTGTTTGGGCCGGATTCACGGTCTTGCTGCCGGTTTTGGATGCCGATATGCCCTTGGATTGGGATTTTGCAGTTACATTTATCCAGAGGATGCTTTTGGTCTTGATTCTTATTCTACCGTTTGAAATCCGCGATTTACAATGGGACCACAAGAGTTTGAGAACCTTACCACAACTATTGGGTGAACGCAATACCCGGCGCTTGGGAACTATATTGTCCTTAGTTTTCTTTATGATCACATTTTTAAAGGACAACCTGAAAAGCGAGGAAATAGCCCTCAGACTGATACTGGTCGCAATATTGATTTTTGTTTTGCAGATGGGTAAAAAAATGCGTTCCAAGTATTTTGTAATGTTCTGGATAGAAGCAATCCCTATTTTTTGGTTGGGTCTGCTTTGGCTTTCGGAAAGATACGGTTAGGCATTCTTTTTTTCCAGGTCCCTTTTCATTTTTTCCTTGTCTTCTTCGGACAATACAGTAAGTCCGGCCCTATCGCAAAGCGAGGTCAGTTCGTTGTTCTTCTTGGAATATCCTTTGCATACTTTGCAGGTAAACAGGTGAAAGCGCAACTTGATAATATCCCAAAAACTTGCTTCCTTGTATTGGGATTTATCGCAGATGCCCTGTGCTTCCTCACATGAAATCTTCATAGCTAAAACCAATTTTCGTTTAAACAACCCATTAATGCAGTTCTTGCCCTATGGATCATTACCCATAAGTTGGACGGATTTATACCCAATTCATTACAAACATCTTCCGTGCTCATGCCCTGTATGGTTTTCATGCTAAAAACCAACGCTTGTTTTTGGGGTAATTTGGATATACAATCTTGTAGTGCATCACCCAATTCCTCGTTCTCAAGTACATTGTCGCCGTCTTTACTGTAAGGGTCGGCTACCTGCTGTTCCAGCCAATCACCTTCAGCATCGGTATCGGAACTATAATTTATACGTACTTCTGCTTTGCCTTTTTTTGAATTGATTTTTCGGTAGTGGTCTATAACCTTTCGTTTTAGGATGGACACCAACCAAGTTCGCTCGGCAGCATCGCCCTTGTAGTTTTTAGCTGAATTAAGACCTGCAAAAAAGGTCTCCTGAACCAAATCCTTTGCAATTTCTGTGTCGCTTACACGGGATACTGCATAGTTAAAGAGGTAATCCGCATATTGATCTACCCAAGTGTCCGGTTGAAGTTTATGTTTGGTCATATTCCTATCGAATAACCAAAAGTAATGGTTTTTGGCGTTTTAACATAGGTTTTGAGGCAGGTTAGACGTATGAATTGCTCCTACCTAACACATTGTTTGTGGTTTAACAACAATTTAGTTCTATAAAAAAAAGGAAAATTGAGTTTATTTGAATTGGGTCAGGATGTTTTTTACCTGTTCCGATTTTAGCGGTTTGATCAAATAATCGGTAATGGCATCGTTTCTTTTGGCCTTGCGGATGTCTTTAGGGTCAATGGAAGAGGATACAAGATATACCTGTATGGGTTTGTTCAGCTTTGGCAGTAGATCAACGAATTCATCCATAAACTGGAACCCATCCATTACAGGCATGTTGATGTCCAGAAAAATAATATCGGGCAGTGCATCCTTATCATTTTTATTGTTGATGATATATTCGAGTGCTTGGGCGCCGTCGGTAAAAACTTGGGTAGATTTTACCGTAGGGATGTTTCTTATGGTCACCTTCATGGTAAATTGATAGATATCATCGTCGTCGACTATACATACATTGATAGGTTTCATGGGGGTCAATGATTTAGGTTAACAAAAAAGGATGTGCCGATGCCCGGTTCGCTTTCGGCCCAAATTTTTCCGCCCATGGCGTCTATTTGTGCCTTGGTCAGAAAAAGGCCCACGCCTTTGGCGTCCTTGTTACGATGGAACACCTTGCTAAATCCAAACAATTTATGTCCGTTTTTTTTAAGGTCGATGCCCAGTCCGTTGTCCCGAAATTCCAGTTGGGTCCTTCCATTTTCTATTTTGGACTTCACCAATATTTTAGGTTTTCTATTCTCGTCCCTATACTTTAACGAATTGCTGATCAGATTCAGGAAAATGCTTTCCAAATAAATTTTATTGTACATGGCGCTTTCGACTTCGGAAAAATCATGTTCAATAATTGCTTCGGTCTTCAGTATTTGGGCGGCGAGCATATCCTTTGTCTTCTGGAGGATAGATTCAAAAATGGTCTCTTCGAGGGCAACGTTGGTCTTGTTTTTTATTACCAAGGACTCTACTAGTGTGTCCAAAGTCCAGGTTAAATGATTGGTAACAGATTCCATTTTTTCTATGAGCTCCTCTCGCAGGTCACTGTCGTCCTCCGTCTTGTAAATATTGATCAGGGAACTTAGGTTGCTCACCGGCGATCGCAGATTATGCGATGTTATATGGTTGAATTCGGCCAGTTGCTTATTCTGGATTTTTAGCTTGTTTGCGGATTCCTTTAAACTTTTATTGGTTTCCAAAATCCGATGGGCGCTCTGTTTTTGTTCGGTAATATCCCGAATGGCCAAGGAGACCAACAGTCCCTCGGAGGTTACAAGAGGACTAAGGGTAACTTGTATGGGTATTTGAAAACCAGCTTTGTTTTGTACATAGAAATCGAGATCAGCGGGCAGTCCTGTATGTTTTGGGTCTTTAAAAAATATGTTGGCGTGGTACTCCATGGTATCCCATAAACGATTGGGTACGAGCATGGAAACATGTTGGTCTACAAGTTCGGTTGCCTTGTACCCGAACATTTTTTCCGCTTGTTTATTGGCCAATTGTATCAGACCTTTTGTGTCTACAATGATCATTGTGTCCGGTGCGGAATCCAATAGGCCCCGGAACTTAATTTCGGACATACGTTGTTCTGTAATGTCCTGTGTGATCCCAACCATTTTTAGAACATTTCCTGCTCTGTCCGTTACCACCTCGCCATAAAGTTCAACGGTTCTTACCGCTCCACTATCGTAAACAATGCGGTGCATGAACTTTCTGAACTTTTTTTCTGCAATAAATTCCTCTGCATGGGCGCGGAACATATCCCTGTCGCCGGGGTGAATGGCTTCAACCACATTCTCAAAACCAAGGGGAGTGCCCACCTCCATGTCAAAGATCCGGTACATGTTGTCGGACCAAGTAAGATGGTCGTTCACTACATCCCATTCCCAATATCCTATTTTTGCCAGTTCTTCGGCAAAGGTCATTTGTTGGTTTTTTTGAATTACCTCTTGAGCTTTGTTGAATTGATCGGTAATATCTTGGCATGTGCCCAGCATTTCAATGGTTTGCCCATGGGCCACATTGACAATTCCAGTGGATTTAATGGTTTTTACGGAACCATCTTGTAACCGGATACGATAGTTAAGGTCTTCGTAAACCCCTGTTTCTGCTGCTTCACCTATCTTTCGTTCCACAAAAGGTCGGTCATCTTCATGTACATAGTTTAAATACACTTCATAACTTAAGTCTGCGTCTTTTGGGTGTCCGTAGATGTCGTATAAGTTATCCGACCATTGTACTTCATTGGTAAGTGCGTTCCATTTCCAGTTGCCGATTTTGGCCATCTTTTCGGCAAGGTTGAGCTGCTGATTCTTAAAGATGAGTTCTTGTTCCTTTATGGTTTGTTCGGTAATATCTTGGCACGTGCCCAGAATTTCCTGGACCATTCCTTTGCTGTCCGTTATAGCCTGCCCAACGGTATTAATGGTTTTTAGGGTTCCATCTTTTAACTGGATACGATAAACAATGGGCTCAAAATTTCTTGTAGCTACAGCGTTTTCCATATTTGCCTTAACGGCTTCTCTGTCTTCATGGAAAATGGTGTTCAAAAATACTTCGGTATCAACTTTGATGTTTTTGTCAACTCCTGATATTTCATATAAGTTATCCGACCAATAGGCTGTGTCGGTATCTAAACACCAGCGCCAGTGTCCAATTTTTGCGATTTTTTCGGCGTTGTTGAGTTGTTGGTTCTTTTTTATTAATTCTTGTTTCTGATGCACAAATTCCGTTATATCCTGAGAGGTGCCGATTATCTGATCTATTTCTCCCTGTTCATTAACAATGATCTCTCCTAAGACTTTAAAATGGTGTATACTGCCATCTTTGTGTTTTATTCTGTGGGTGAAGGGTTCAAATATCTTGGTTTCGTTGCATTTGTCTATATGCTCCAAGATCTTTTTTCTATCCTCTCCGGGAATGTGTTTTAAATATTTTTCCAAGGTCATTGGAACACCGATTTTAAGGTCGGCTATCCTGTACATATTTTCGGACCAAGTGAATTTTTGGGATACCGGATCTATTCTCCAATGGCCTATATGGGCCATTTTTTCGGCAAAACCTAGGAGCTGGTTCTTTCGGGTCAAATCGAATTTTATTCTTTTTCGCTCCGTAATATCCTGTAGAACGCCAATGATTTTAACACAATTGCCATTCCTGAACTCTGGATATCCTATATTCCGTACATATCGCTGATTTCCTTTGGCGGTTATCATTTCCACATCCAGATCAAAAGGCTCTCCATGTTCCTTTGCCCGGTGTAATGCCTGTATGGCTTGTTCCCTACAATTTCCCTCCTTGAAAAAATATTTGATATTTTCCAGTGTTGGCACAAAATCGCTTGGCACTTCCGTAATTTCTCGGGTAACTCCGCTCCAATATATTGTATTGGATGCAACGCTAAGTTCATATATGCCGACCTTTGCGATCTTTAAGGTTTTTTCGAACAAATCCCTTGTGCTGATATCTTCAATATCCCAATGCTTCATTTTAAAGGTTGATTACATTTAGGGGGAACATAGCATTATTGTTTAGGACATTTGTTTTGCCCGTTTCATTTGTATTTGGTAAACCGTTAAGTCATAGAACAATATAACTCTAATTTATGATATCAATCAAGATTGACTTTAAAATCAATTGGTTTTCAACAAACCTGCCCGTTCGAGCAATGCATCAATGTTGGGTTCGGCTCCCCTGAACTTTTTGTAAAGGTCCATTGGGTTTTCTGTGCCTCCTTTCGAGAGGACATGTTCTTTGAACTTATCGGCCACCCTAGTATTGAAAATTCCATTTTCCTTAAAATGGGCAAAGGCGTCGGCATCCAAGACCTCGGCCCACTTATAACTATAGTAGCCGGATGAATACCCGCCTTGGAAGATGTGTGAAAATGATGTGCTCATACATGTTTCCGGTGTTTCAGGGAACAGGTTGGTGCTTTCAAATGCAGCTGTTTCGTATGCCTTAACGTTTTTGATGTTAGATGGATCTTTTCCATGCCATGCCATGTCCAAAAGACCAAAGCTCAATTGGCGTACCGTAGCCATACCTTCTTGGAAAGTTACCGATTCCTTTATCTTTTCGACAAGTTCCATGGGAATCAACTCCCCACTTTCGTAGTGATGGGCAAAAAGTTCCAGAGCCTCTTTTTCGTAGCACCAGTTTTCCATTACTTGACTTGGCAGTTCCACAAAATCCCAGTATACCGAAGTGCCGGATAAACTAGGGTAAGTGGTGTTGGCCAACATCCCGTGCAGGGCATGTCCAAACTCATGGAAAAGCGTGGTCACTTCGTTAAAAGTGAGCAAGGAAGGTTTTGAGGCTGTTGGTTTGGTAAAATTACATACGTTTGCTATGTGTGGTCTACTATTTTTACCGTTCAAGGTGTATTGTGGCTTAAAAGATGTCATCCATGCGCCGCCACGTTTACCCGGTCTTGGATGGAAGTCGGCATAGAAGAGCGATAAAAAATTATCGTTCTCGTAAACCTCGAAAGTTTTTACCTCTTCGTGGTATTTGTCCACTGTGTCAACCTCTTTAAAAGTGAGTCCAAACAGTTTTTCGGTCACTTTGAAAACGCCGTTGATCACGTTCTCCAGTTTAAAATAGGGTTTTAGTTTTTCATCGTCCAGATCAAAGAGTTTCTGCTTCAATTTTTCGGAATAATAGGCGCTGTCCCATTTTTCAAGCCGATCAATATTATCCAACTCTTTGGCATACGCTTCCAATTCAGCAAACTCGCGATCGGCGGCTGGTTTGGCTTTCTCTAAAAGTTCGTTCAGGAAGTCAAGTACTTTTTCGGGGGTCTCCGCCATGCGCTCTTCCAGAACAAAATCTGCATGGGTTTTATAACCGAGCAAATTGGCACGCTCAAAGCGCAGGTTTACGATTTTTTTTACATTTTCTTGATTGTCCAGCTCGTCATTATGAAACCCTTTGCTGCCGAAAGCTAAAGAAAGTTCTCTGCGCAATTCCCTGTTCTTGGCGTATTTCATAAACGGGATATAGCTCGGATAGTCCAAGGTAATCAGCCAGCCTTGCCTGCCTTTGGATTCTGCTAGTTGCGCTGCCGCCTCCTTGGTGCCTTCGGGAAGGCCATCCACATCTTTTTCATCCGTTAGCAACATTTCATATTTGTTAGTCTCGGCCAGCACGTTTTCGCCAAACGTGAGCTTTAATTTGGAGAGTTCCGCATCGATTTCTCGTAGGCGTTTTTTTTCTTTTTCTTTTAAGTTGGCACCATTTCGGCTGAAATTCTTGTATTTCTTTTCAAGAAGGGTTTGCTGCTCCGTGGTAAGGTCTAAAGAATCGCGTTGTTCGTAAACAGTTTTAATTCTGTTGAACAGGTCCTCGTTTAAAGTGATGTCGTTGCTGAATTCCGATAATAGTGGGGAGACTTCCTGTGCGATTTTTTGAATTTCTTCGTTGGTTTCCGCTGAATTTAGATTGAAAAATATACTGGAAATACGGTCCAATTGTTGTCCGGAAAAATCCAAAGCTTCCAACGTGTTTTTGAAAGTTGGAGGTTTTGGGTTCTTCACAATGTCATCGATTTCCTTTTTGGTATCCTCGATGGCCTGAAGAAAAGCAGGCTTAAAATGTTCGTTTTTTATTTTGGAAAAAGGAGCTTCGTTAAAAGGTTCCAATAATGGGTTGTTCATATATTTCTTAGTGTTTGTACTAAATCACTTTAGTGGCATTAAAAAGTTTTCTTGACCTCTTCGGCTCCTTTGATCACCTTTTCTTTTAGTCCTTCTTTGTAGGAAATAATATTGTCCATAATCTCACTATTGGAGCTTCCGATAATCTGGGCGGCAAGGATTCCGGCATTTTTGGCACCGTTAAGGGCTACTGTGGCCACGGGAACACCTCCTGGCATTTGTAAAATAGATAACACTGAATCCCAACCATCTATAGAATTGCTACTTTTAACGGGGACTCCAATAACGGGCAGGGGAGATAAGGAAGCTACCATTCCGGGCAAGTGCGCTGCACCTCCTGCACCCGCAATAATGGCCGAATACCCATTGATGTGGGCATTTTTGCTAAAACTGAACAATTTTTCGGGAGTTCTGTGGGCCGAAACAATGTCCACATCCACATTAATTCCCAATTCTTTTAAAATATCGATGGCGTCTTTCATAACGGGAAGGTCACTTGTGCTTCCCATGATCACGGCTACTTTGCTCATATCTTATTTGCTTATCACTTTAATGGTTTCCTTTACCTGCTGGGCCACTTCTCTGGCTATGGCCATATTCTCGTCCACGATGGTTACATGGCCCATTTTACGGAACGGACGTGTTTGCTTTTTGCCATAAATGTGTGGGGTAACCCCGTCCATTTCCAATATTTTGTCGATATTCTCGTAAACCACATTCCCGGTATGGCCCTCGGCACCGACCAAATTAACCATAATTCCGGCCACTTTACTATCGGTTTTTCCTAAAGGCATGCCCAAAATGGCACGAATATGCTGTTCGAACTGATTGGTGTACGAGGCCTCAATGCTGTAATGGCCACTGTTATGAGGTCTTGGAGCAGACTCGTTTACCATAATCTGATCATCCTTGGTCTGGAACATTTCCACGGCCAATAACCCTACGTGTTTCATGTGCTCGGAAACCTTTAAGGCCACTTCTTGGGCCTTCTTGACTACGGCATCGTCAATTCGTGCTGGACAGATAACATATTCCACCTGATTGGCTTCTGGGTGAAACTCCATTTCCACAACAGGGTATGTTTTAACTTCACCTTTAGTGTTTCGCGCAACTACAACGGCCAGCTCGTTTTTAAAATCGATCATTTTTTCGGCAATGCACTCAACATTGGGCAGCTCTTTAAGGTCCTCTATTTTACGGACCACCTTAACGCCCTGTCCGTCGTAACCAAATTGGGCGCTTTTCCATACGAATGGAAAGGAAAGTCCTCCATTGTGAATGCTGTCCTCAATTTCTGAAGTATAGGCAAATCGGGTGAATGGGGCAGTAGGTATGTTGTGGTCGGTATAGAACAACTTTTGCACGGCCTTGTTCTGGATGGTTCTTAGAGTTTTGGTCGGGGGATAAACCTGGATTCCTTCGTGCTCTAATTTTTCGAGTGCATCTATATTTACGTTCTCGATCTCTATGGTAAGTACATCTACATCTTTTCCAAATGCCAAAACAGCATCATAATCCATCAGGCTTCCCTGAATAAATTCGTTACAGGCTATTTTGCAAGGGGCTTCGACCGAAGCATCCATCACTTTGGTCTGTATGTCCCATTTCCTGGTTTCGTAAAGCATCATTTTGCCCAGTTGTCCACCACCTAAAATTCCCAGTTTAAAGTCGGAAGAGAAAATTTGCATTGATTTGTGAATTGAATGTGAGCAAAAATACGTGAAATCCACGAGGGTATAAAAGTTGAACGGGCCTAGCAGCTTTAAAAATATTATCTTTGCCAACCTGATGATAACTTGAACACATTGATTAAGCTCCACGACAAGTATTTTAAGCCCTATATTAAGGAAGAAAAAATCCTCGCCGCCATTGAAAAAATGGCCCAAGAGATCGCTGAGGATTACAAGGACGAAACACCTCTATTTGTCGGTGTGCTCAATGGGGCCTTTATGTTTGTTTCCGATTTTTTAAAAGCTTATCAACACCCTTGCGAGGTGTCTTTTGTTCGGTTGAGCTCGTACCAAGGCCTTACATCAACGGGTATTGTGGAAACCCTCCTCGATGTTCCAGAAGAGATGGAGGGTAAAAGTGTGATCATTTTGGAAGATGTTGTGGATACCGGTCGCACCTTAAAGCAGTTGGTCCATTTATTTTCCAATACCAATGTAAAGGAATTTAAGATCGGTACGCTTTTTTATAAATCCGATGTGTACAATGGCGAATATGCCATCGACTATGTAGGCCTGGAAATTCCCGATGATTTTATTGTAGGGTATGGGCTGGATTATAATGAACTGGGCCGAAACCTAAGAGAAGTTTACCAATTAAATCAAACAGATATGATTAACCTAGTGCTTTTTGGAAAGCCAGGAGCTGGAAAAGGTACCCAAGCAGGGTTCCTAAAGGAAAAATATAATCTGAAGCACATTTCCACGGGGGATGTTTTCCGATACAACATTAAAAACGGTACGGAGCTCGGTAAATTGGCCAAGTCCTATATTGATAAAGGGGACTTGGTTCCAGATGAGGTTACCATTGATATGTTAAAGGACGAAGTCGAAAAAAACCCGGAAGCGGCAGGTTTTATTTTTGATGGATTCCCCAGAACGGCGGCACAAGCAGAAGCATTGGACAATTTCTTGGAGTCCAAGGATATGAAGGTGAACGCTACCATTGCATTGGAAGCTGAGGACGATATTTTGGTACAACGCCTTTTGGAGCGGGGCAAGAGCAGTGGTCGCTCCGATGATCAGGACGAAAGCAAGATCCGCAACCGTTTTGATGAGTACAACGAAAAAACCGCTCCCCTGAAAGCCTATTATGAAAAACAAGGGAAGTTCCACTCCGTAAACGGGATAGGTGGCATTGATGAGATTACCGGGCGTTTGAGCAAAGTGATCGATTCCCTATAATTAGTTTCTTTTGAAAAGATATTGGATTTATGACCGAGGGTAATTTTGTGGATTATGTAAAAGTCCACGTCACTTCTGGTAACGGAGGCAAAGGCTCTGCACATTTACGTCGCGAAAAGTATGTGGCCAAAGGTGGCCCGGATGGCGGTGATGGCGGTAGAGGAGGTCATGTGATCATAAAAGGGAACAAAAATCTATGGACTTTGGTCCATTTTAAGTTTAAAAAGCATTTTAAGGCAGGTCACGGTGAGCACGGAAGCAAAAGCCGAAGCACAGGAGCCGATGGCGAAGATGTGTACTTGGAGGTGCCTTTGGGCACAGTGGTACGAAATACTGAAACCAACGAAATACTCTTTGAGATAACCGAGGACGGTGAGGAAAAAATCGTTCTCGAAGGTGGTATGGGAGGTCGTGGCAACTGGCACTTTAAAAGTGCCACG
This sequence comes from Flagellimonas marinaquae, assembly GCF_023716465.1. Classification (NCBI taxonomy): domain Bacteria; kingdom Pseudomonadati; phylum Bacteroidota; class Flavobacteriia; order Flavobacteriales; family Flavobacteriaceae; genus Flagellimonas; species Flagellimonas marinaquae. The sequence goes on along the minus strand of NZ_CP092415.1, from coordinate 826,984 downwards.
AACCAAACTCCAAGATATGCCCAACCCGGGATAAGCGGTAAGGAAGATCACCTTACCTTGGAACTTAAAGTTTTGGCGGATGTTGGTCTGGTTGGTTTTCCCAATGCAGGTAAATCCACATTGCTTTCCGCAATGACCTCTGCAAAACCTAAAATTGCCAATTACGAGTTTACTACCCTAAAACCCAATTTAGGGATTGTTGAATATCGGGATTTTCAAAGTTTTGTAATGGCAGACATTCCTGGAATAATCGAAGGAGCTGCAGAAGGTAAGGGTCTGGGACACTATTTTTTACGCCATATTGAACGTAATGCAACGCTCTTGTTCTTGATTCCCGCCGATAGCAAGGACATCAGTCAAGAATATAATATTCTTCTGGATGAATTAAGGAGGTACAATCCCGAATTGTTGGATAAGCAACGCCTGGTGGCCATTTCCAAATGTGATATGTTGGACGATGAGCTTATAGAGGAAATGGACGAGGATATGAAAGAAGATTTTAAGGATGTCCCATACATGTTTATTTCTTCTGTGAGCGGACTCGGTATTCAGCAACTTAAGGACAGACTTTGGAAGTTATTGAACAATTAATCGTCAATATTCACTTTCTCGATCAATTTATTGGTTAAATTTAAGTGGGTCCAAAGATTTATCATGCGCAAATTTCTTTCTTTACTATCGGTCTTCATATTGTTCTCCTGTAGTGCTGTAAGGGTGAACTACGATTATGATAAAACGATCGACTTTTTAAGTTACTCTACCTATAATTATTATCCGGATATGCAGTCTGGCCTGAGCCAATTGGACGAAAGGCGTCTTCTAAGTGCACTGGATTCAACTTTACAGGCCCGTGGCTACCGATTGGCCGAAGAACCCGAACTCTTTTTCAATATAATAAGCGATGAATACAGAGGTGCGCCGAACAATAATGTTGGTGTCGGTATCGGGGGGACAGGGAGAAATGTTGGTGGTGGTATTTCTGTTGGACTGCCATTGGGAGGCCCTACTTTACAAAGGAGTATTCAGTTTGATCTAGTAGATGCCCAGCGAGATGCACTTGTTTGGCAGGCTAGGGCAGAGAGCGGACTTCGGGATAATGCATCGCCCAGTGTACGGGAAGCTAAACTTAAAGCTGTGGTAAAAAAGGTGTTCTCCAAATTTCCACCACAGCCCAAATAGTTCTTAAAATCAACTGTTTACAGGATTATTGGCGCACATACATAGTACATTTACCGTTCACTTGCCCCAAATTACCACTTGTCATAAAATACTTCTCGTAAGAAGTGTTGTCCATTACTTTCGCTTTAGAAATAAAATCTAAAAAGCAGAACAGTCATGATAGCACTAGCTAAATTTATTATCTCAATTTTAGTAAGCATAATTTTATAATCCGTTTAATCGGGGTAAAAACTCATCAATATGAAAAAACTGAGCACACAACAAAAAATAGTATTTGCCATGGGTATCCTTGGGGTGTTGATAGGAATCTATGGAAAGTTCAATTCCTGGGAACATGCAATGTATTTCCCATTCTTCTATTCTGGCTCCGCCATGATGTGGATTGCATTTTTGCCACAGAGAAAATCCTGTTGCAGTCTTTTTAAAAGGAAAGCGGCGCAAAAATCGTAGTAGAGTCTGTGCCGAGTAAGTTTAATGTAAATTTGGGCAGTAGATGCCCTAGCGAATGGAATTAAGTTCAAAGAAAAGGAATATTGCGTTTTGGACGCTTCAATTGTTAGGATGGGTTTTTATTAACTCTATTGGAGCATTGATTCCCCAAAAAATTAGTTTCGAGATGGTCGTGTTTTCGATTGTTGTTGGAACTTTTATAGGTGTGTTTTCAACCGCTATTTTGCGCTGGTACCTTAAAAGGAACGTTCATTTTGATTCCTTTGGAGGCAAAGAAGTCATTAAAATTATTTTGTCCACATTGGTGGCCTCTGCAATTTTTGGACTCCTTAATGTCCTTTTTGGGTATATATATGTGGAATTTGGGCCGGAGCTCACGGAGTCGGAAATCCATATGTTCGAAGGCTATGATAAAGTAATGGTCCAAGTGTTGAATTCGCTCTTTTTGGTCGGGGCATGGACGATTACCTATTTGGTGATCAAATTGCTTTTAAAGGTGAACCAAAACCGCATTGAACGGTTGGAGCTCAACACTACTTTAAAGCAAGCTCAATTAAATACGCTAAAAGGTCAGATAAATCCACATTTTATGTTCAATAGCCTCAACAATATCCGTGGGCTTATGTTGGAAGATGTGGAAAAATCCAGGGAGATGCTCACTAAACTTTCTGAAATTATCCGCTACTCCTTGACCAAAAACAATGTAAACGACATCCCGGTACACGAAGAACTGGAGGTAGTGGACAATTATATCGATCTATCCAAGATTCAGTTCGAAGATCGTTTGGAGTATGTAAAACAAATTGAGGAAGATACGTTCGATCTTAGAATCCCTCCGATGGTCATTCAATTGTTGATAGAAAATGCGGTAAAGCATGGCATTTCCAATCTAAAAAATGGAGGGCGGGTGCTCTTGTCCATTTATAAAAAGGACGGCGACTTGTTCATTATTGTTCGGAATACCGGGAAACTCAACTTTTCCAAGGGCTCCACCAAATTGGGGTTGAAGAACATAGAACAGCGCCTTAAATTGTTGTACGCCGATAAAGCTTCCTTTAAATTAGAGGAAATATCCGATGAAGTAGTGGCAGAAATTAAAATACCATTGGCATGAAGATAAAGGCGGTAATCGTAGAAGATTCCAGACTGGCTAGGAACGAGCTTAAGGAGCTTTTAAAACTCCACGATGATCTAGAGCTAGTAGGTGAAGCGGAAAATGTGGACGATGGGGTGGCGCTGATAGAATCCGAGTCGCCGGATTTGTTGTTTTTGGACATTAACATGCCAGAGAAAGATGGTTTTGATCTATTGGAAATGTTGGATGAGGTTCCTATTACTGTTTTTACCACGGCTTATGACGAGTATGCTATAAAATCCTTTGAGTACAATGCGTTGGACTACTTACTGAAACCTGTTAGCAGTAAGCGTTTCGATATGGCCTTGGAAAAGGTACGTGAAAAAATGGTGGCCAAGGAGGAGATTGCTTCCAACGTTAAGGTTTTGACAGAGACCAGTCAAATTTTTATTAAAGATGGGGAAGCCTGTTGGTTGGTTAAAATAGGGGATATTACCCTGTTCGAAATTGTTGGGAACTATACCAGGGTGCATTTTGAGGATAAAAAACCATTACTATATAAATCCTTGAACCAGGTTGAGGAAAAATTGCCCCAAGATTCTTTTTTTAGAGCCAATCGCCAACAGATTGTCAACACTAACTATATTGAAAATGTAGTGCCATGGTTCAACGGGAAGTTAAAACTTACCATGAAAAATGGGGAAGAGGTGGAAGTTTCCCGCAGGCAATCTTATATTTTCAAGGATAAAATGAGTCTTTAATTTACAACGATTTTAGCAGTCCGCCATCAATTGGGATATTGGTTCCCGTAATAAAAGCCGCCTGTTCCGATGCCAAGAAGGCAACCAAATAACCATATTCCTTTGGGTCGCCAATCCGTTTTACAGGTACTTGCTCTTCCATGTTGAAGCGCACTTCATTTGGAGAAACACCCATTTTTTCTGCTTTTTTAGAGTTTAGCTGGGCAATTCGGTCAGTATCAAAATAACCTGTTAGCGTACTGTTCACGGTAATGCCATCTTTGGCTACATCGTACGCCAAACTTTTGGCCCAGGTAACCACTGCGGCCCGTATCGTGTTGGAAAGTGCCAAATAGTTCAAGGGCTCCTTTACCGATATGGATGCTATATTGATGATGCGCCCCCATTGTTGCTCTTGCATATGCTTTAGGGCAAGTTCCGTGGTGAATACCACCGATTTGAACAGCAAGTCGAACGCGTTCTGATAATCATCCACTTTCTTTTCCAATGCACCTCCGCCTTCGGGTCCTTGTGTATTGTTGACCAGGATATCCACGGTATTGGTCTCGAAGAAGGCTGATATTTTTACCTTGTAGGCCTCAAAATCTGTAAAATCCACCGAAAGGAATTGGTGCTGTTGCCCTTGGGAGCTGTCCATTTCCATAATGAGCTCCTGCATCCGCCCTGCGCTACGAGCCATAAGGGTCACACTGGCGCCACTAGCTGCAAGTTGTTTTGCTATGGCTTCGCCGATCCCTTTGCTGCTGCCTCCAACTAGGGCTTTTTTTCCCTTTAATGATATATTCATGATTATCGGTACTCTTCTCTTACAGGACTAAAAATATCCATTAGTTTACAAGGTGTCAAGGCTTTTCCGCTATGGGGAATGTTGGATGGAATTACTACAACATCACCGGGCTTGTACACTCCTTTTTCTCCATTCAGGGTAAATTCGAAAGTACCTTCCACTACGTGCATGATCTGTTCGTGGTCGTGCTGGTGTTCGGGTACTTCCGCATTTTGTTCCACATCCCAAAACACCCAGCTCATCCGCTCTCCGTGCACTAATTTACCGTGGTAACCAGGCATAATTTCTTTAGGTTCTATATCCGAAAGGTTCATTGTTCTCTGTTTTGGTCACAAGATAAAGATTTATATAAAGCCATATGGTTTGTAATGCTGCTAGCATTGGCTATTTTTGAGCTCTAATTTGAAGTGATGCAGGTACATTTTATTGGTTTGGGCGAAATAAACATGTTGAATTTGGCCGTGGCCTTGTACAAAAAAGGGGCAACTGTAACCGGCAGTGAAGAAACATTCAACGATTCCCTCGCATCGGGTGTAAAAGAGCGGGGTCAGATTGCCCAGAAAGCAGGTTGGTTTACCGATAAAATCCATGATCGGTTGGACGCAGTGGTATTCGGTCCTAATGTAAAACCTGATAATCCAGAGTTGCTCAAGGCAAAGGAACTCAATTTAAATATACTGACCTGTTCCCAATTTTTGTTCGAGCAGACCAAACTTAAAACTAGGGTGGTTATAGCGGGGACCAATAACAGTGCAACGGTTGCTGCCATGGTTTTTCATGTTTGCGTCTACAACGAAATTGAGGTTGACTATGTCTTGTCCAAACCCACTGAAATTCGTTTGACAGAGGAGAACGATTTTGTGATCATCGATGGTGGAAATGTAATCGTGGAAGGAGGTTACCAACTCCAATCCATTCGCCCGAACATAGCTTTATTGAGCGATATTTATTATGATGAAACTTCGGTGCAACCAGATTTTGATAACAATGCCGAGACGTACGCTAAGTTTGTGGACAGTGTTGTAAAAGGCGGCAGCATTACCTATAATGAGGAGGATGTCGAGGTTAAAAAGCGGGTCGAAGCATCTGAAAACCCTATCCGAAAATTTCCATATTCAACCCCGGCATACCAAGTAATGGATGGTGAAGTGTTTGTGGATACCCCGGATGGTGAAATGCCCTTGAAAATTTCTGGACAGGAAAAACTAAGATGTATGGCAGGGGCCAAGTGGATATGTCAACAAATGGGTATTGATGAGGTCGAGTTTTACGAGGCCATGGCAACTTTTGGATAAGATCCTCAAACCCCAAATTGTCGCAAATGATGGTCCAGATGTTTATATTGCATTTGTCCCCATTGCTCTGGGGTAAACGAGCCAAAAACCGGATGTGCATCCCATTCTTTCTTATCTTTTTCTTGATGGAAATCATTGATCAACCCTATCAATTTATCTTTTTCCTTGCCAAAATCTTTGGACTCGGTTACTTTTAAACCTTTGGCCGTTGGAAGGTTTTGTCTCCATGGTTTATCGTTGTACAGGCTTTTTTTGAAAAACTTCCCCATAAGTTTCAGCATTATGTTGGGTCGGTTATTGGGATTGTATCTTTTTAACGAAATTTTTAGTGGGTATTGACAGTGATTCAGCATCTGACCCACTTCCATTTTGCCCCATTGCCTTTCGGAAGAATTCGATAGGTTATCGATACGTTCCAATATTTCTTTGTGGGCCTCGGGACTAAAAAGCGATTTCATTTTTGAATTCTTTATGCCCAAGGTACATAAAATTATTCTTCTATCTTTAGGCCATGCAAGATAAACTAGCTTCTTTTTCCATTAAAAATTGGGCGGACGATGATCGTCCCAGAGAAAAATTGGTGCAAAAAGGAAGCTCAGTATTGTCCGATGCAGAATTGATCGCTATTTTGATTGGATCGGGCAGTAGGGAGGAAAGCGCCGTGGAGCTGGCCAAACGGATATTGGCTTCGGTCGACCATAACCTGAACGAACTTGGGAAGCTCTCCGTAAACCAATTAATGCGATTTAAAGGTATTGGGGAAGCCAAGGCGGTTTCCATTGCAGCGGCTTTGGAAGTAGGTCGACGAAGGAGAACGGAAGATACCGCCAAGATTACAAAAATTAAAAGTAGCTACGATGCATACGAGCTGCTCTACCCTTTGATCGGCGAGTTGCCGCACGAGGAGTTTTGGATAGTGTACCTGAATAATTCGAATAAGGTGCTCCATAAATGCCAGTTGAGCAAGGGAGGGATAACCGGAACTTTGGTGGATGTTAGGTTGGTGCTCAAACTAGCTTTGGAACTGGGTGCCGTCGGATTGATTTTGGCACACAACCATCCATCGGGTACGTTAAGGCCGAGTGAGGCAGACAAACAACTTACCGACAAGTTGAAGATAGCTTCGGAATCTCTGGACATTAAAATATTAGATCATTTGATATTGGCCAGACAAGACTATCTTAGTTTTGCGGACAAAGGAATATTATAGCCCATGTTATTGATATTTACCCATAAGGTAACCAACCGATTAACGTATACTGCCAAACAGATTTTTGAAAGGATCTTGGGAGTGGAGATAGGTTTTACCACAAAGGTGGAAGACTTTATAAAGCATAACGGCCCCAAGATGACCTATTCCAAACAACCGTTGCAAAATGAGTTTTTTATTCGAAGCAACGACCTTTTGTTCGAACAGGGCATTAATGATCTGGATATAAAGGTCGCCGATTGGGACGACATACCTTGTTTTTTCTCGGCGGGAGATAAAAGCACGGTACCTTTCGATATTTTTTCCGCAAGTTTTTTTCTATTGAGTAGGTATGAAGAGTATTTGCCTCATGTAAAGGATAGTGTGGGCAGATTTCCCGTAAAGGAAAGTATTGCTTATCAAAACAATTTTTTAGAACTGCCAGTGGTAGATCTATGGGCATATAAGCTGTTCAAAGCTTTGAAAGAGCGTTTTCCCGAATTGGAAAATAAGGAAAATGGGTATCGGTTTACATCGATCATTAATGTTACCACCTCCCATGCCTACGCCCTTAGAGGGCCATCAAGAACCATTGGAGGGCTCTTATTGGATTTGGGCAATTTCAAGTTCAGAAATGTTTGGGAGCGTATTTCCGTTGTATTGGGCATCAAAAAAGATCCTTACGATAATTTTTTGGAACTGGTGGAAATACACAAAAGGTTTCCGATCGAGACCATGTTCTTTTTTCAATTCGCCAAGCATTCGGCCCACGATAAGAACATATCCACAAACAATAACAAGTTCCGTTACCTAATAAAATCCGTAGCAGATTATAGTGCAGTCTCCCTTAGTACCTCTTTTGTATCCTCGTTGGACAAGAATGTGCTTAAAGAAGAAAAGAAGCAGTTGGGCAATTTGATCAATAGGCCCATCAACTATGCCAGGCTCCGCTATAACAAAGTCAACGTTCCGGCCACATACCGTAACTTGGTAGAAACAGAATTTACAGACGATTTTTCTATGGGCTATACACACGAAATAGGTTTTAGGGCGGGCACTTGCACCCCTTTTTATTTTTACGATATAAACACCGAGGTGAGGCAGCCCATTAAAATACACCCCTTCGCCATGCACGATTATGCTTTGCTCAAGTTCAAGAAAAAGGAAGAGGTGTTTGAAAAAATGGACAATTTGTACCGAATGGTAAAACAGGTCAAGGGAGAATTTGTGCTTGTGTTTTCCAACGAACTACTGGGCGGAAAACAACAATGGGATTGGATGGAACTGTATCAAGCCATGTTAAAGCGCTATTATGTTTGAATATAAAGTAACCGATATTTTTTTTGATCTAGATCACACACTATGGGATTTTGAGAGGAATTCGGCCCTTACATTTGCCAAAATTCTTGACCATCATAAAGTAGAAGTGGATTTAAATGGGTTTTTGGAAATTTATGCCCCCATCAACCTACAAATGTGGGCCTTGTATCGTAAAAATGGCATCAGTAAATCGGAGTTGCGATACCAACGGTTGAAAAAAACTTTTGATGTTCTGAACATATCCATTTCCGATGATATGATCAATGCACTGGCCCACGATTATATTGCGCATTTGTCATCGTTTACCCATCTATTGCCCAATACGCTGCCCATTCTGGAATATTTATTTCCAAAATACAGATTGCACATTATTACCAATGGGTTTCAGGAAGTGCAGAACAAAAAGTTGAAAGGGAGCAGCATACACCATTTTTTTGAGAAAGTAATAGATTCGGAGATGGCAGGGGTTAAAAAACCGAATCCGCATATTTTTAAGTTGGCTTTGGACCTGGCCGAGGTAAGACCAGAAAATTCACTTATGGTTGGGGATAGCTTGGAAGCCGATATTTTGGGGGCAAAGGCCATGGGGATGCAAGTGCTTCACTACAATTTTCATAATGATCCAAATCACGGTGAATGTAGAATGATTAACGATCTTATTGAAATAAAAAGCATATTATAGAGTTATCTAAAAAGTGGCATACCCCATTTTTTGGCTATGAAAAAATTACCCTATTTACTTGCTTTGGTAACAGCTTTTCTGTGCACCTTGGTTTCTTGTACCGAAGAACAAAACTTTGATCAGATCGAAGATTTAAGTCTTACCCCGACTTTGTCCACAGGTATTTTTTATCTGGAATCGGACGAAGCTTCTATAAATCAAGCAGGTCCTTTTAATTCGTTTTATTTTCAGGAAGTAAATTTTGATGCTTTTAATGAAGAGTACGTCTCGGAACGTTTGTTGGAAGGGACAATTCTTTACGAATTGGAAAATACAACAAGCAAACAACTACGGGTTACCATCGATTTTTTAAGTGAAGATGGTCAGGTTTTGGACACAGAAGTTTTTAACGTCCCGGCCAATACAACAGATATAATAACCAGAGATGTGTATTACGGACCGGGAGGAAAAAGTTTGGATGTTCTTATCAATACTTCGGGTTTACGGATATCCGGTAATAATTTAAGTGATAGTAGCAGTGTATCTTCCAACGAGGATCCAAAGGTTATTTTACGTTCTGGGGCGGAATTTGAATTTGAGCTGCTATGAGAATGGTATGCAAGATTTTTTCAGCCGTTGTTTTTTGCTGTGCAACAACTTTTGCCCAAAACAAACAGTTATTGTACGACTTTTATGAGATTCCCCAATCTTTAATGATAAACCCAGGGGTAAAGACCTCACAAAAATGGCATGTAGGAGTTCCGGTAATATCGGGCATATCGGTTCAGGGAGCTAGCAGTGGGGTAACCGTAAACGATCTTTTTGCCAATGACGGTGTTGATTTCACTACAAAGGTCCAAGAGCGATTACTTGATGTAATGAGCAATAGGGACGATTTTGGTTCAACAAGCCAGATAGAGGGGTTTACCATTGGTTTTCGAGGAAAAAACAGGCCGGACGATTATTATTCCTTTGGAATGTACGGGGAAATGGATGTTATCTCTTATTGGCCCAAAGATCTCGCTATATTGGCCTTTGAAGGTAATGGAGGCAACAACATTGGCCGAAGTTTTGATCTGGGTGATTTAAACGTTCGAGGAGAAATGGTCAATGTTTTTCATTTTGGTATCAACAGTAAAGTGAACTCCGATCTTACCATGGGAATCAGGGGCAAGCTCTATTCGAGTGTTTTTCAGTTTCAATCCATAAAAAATTCAGGGTCGTTTGTAACCATCCAAGGAACCAACAATATTTTTGAAAGTGCCATTAACACAGACATGCAGCTTCAAACGGCCGGTGTAAAAGGGTTTTATGATATTGTGGACGAAGATTCTGGAACAACAAGAAAAGATGTTGAGCGGTTGTTTTCCAAACGTGTTTTATTGGGGGGCAATCTTGGTCTCGGACTGGATTTTGGGTTTAGTCACCAACTAAATCAACAGACGACCATCACTGGCAGCATATTGGATTTAGGATTTATTTATAACGCCAAAGATGTTTGGAACTATACCTTTAGCGGAAGTACCGTTACCGATGGCATTTCGGTCATTCTTCCGGATGATATAAACAATCTGGACAATGATTTATGGCAAGACCTGATCGATGAGATAGACGAAGCATTGCCACATGGGGAAAACCAGGAAGCATATATTTCATGGAGGCCTGTAAAACTGTACGGATCTATCCGTTACGATTTTGGAGAAGGGGGAAACCCACTGTCCGATAATTGTGGGTGTGCCGTAAATCCCGGAGGAGGAATAAATCGGGATTATTACAGGAACAGCTTGGGCGGACAATTGTTCATGATCAAAAGACCTAAAGGTATTCAACCGGCGTTAACGGGTTTTTACCAGAGAAGGCTCGGAAGGGCGATTACCTTAAAAGCAACATATACGATGGACAAATATTCCTATACAAATGTTGGACTGGGCACTAGTCTTCAAATGGGGCCGGTAAATTTTTATGTCTTGGCGGACAATCTACTCAGTTATTCCAATTTGGCCGACAGTCACTATGCTTCTTTACAGTTCGGATTTAATATTATATCTTGGAACGATAATTGAGTATATCATCTATATGAAAACAAAAGTATTGTACATATTGCTATTTGCAATGGGGGTGAGCGGAGCTGTAAATGCTCAACTGAACAACTATAAATATATTATTGTTCCCAAGAAATTTGAAGCCTACAAAACAGTAAACAAGTACCAGACCAGTACGTTGGTAAAATATTATTTTGAACAAAACGGTTTCAATGCCGTATATGATGACGCTCTGCCTTCGGACTTGGCAAATGAAAGATGTTTAGGTCTGGTGGCCGATATCGAAGATAGCTCTTCCTTGTTTGCAACAAAATTGAACATTACCTTAAAAGATTGCAATAATGTTGAAGTATTCCGATCTATGGAGGGCAAGAGTAGAATCAAAGAATTCAATGAATCCTACAAGGATGCTATCCAAAAAGCCTTCGTTTCCTTTTCTGGGATGAATTATAGCTATGTTCCAAAAACAACAGTGAAGGTGCAGGACGAAGCTCCGGTAACCATAAGTTTTAAGGACGATGTTAAAACCGTAGAAGAAGAGCCGGCAAAGTATGTAGTTGAGCAAAAATCCACAATGGATGAGCAAGTTTATAAGGCCATAGAGCCAAAGCCAAGTAATATCACCAGGGCAGTAGTGGAGAAAACAGAACTTCCGGACCCATCTAGTGTTTTGTATGCACAGGCCATAGGAAATGGGTATCAGCTAGTGGACAGTAGTCCTAAAGTGGTGCTAAAACTGGAAGAAACATCCATGGACAATGTTTTTATGACAAGTTATAGCGGAAACAACGCATTGGTTTTTAAGAAAAATGATAAATGGATATTGGAGTATTCGGATAATGGGGAGAAAATCCAAAAAGAATTGAACATCAAGTTTTAATAATCATATTTGTTCTTCCACCTTTTCTTTAAAAAATCCTTCATGGCATTTTCCCTGGGATTATTGCCAGGCTTATAAAAGGTAGTGCCTTTTATTTCATCTGGTAGAAATTCAAAATCCACAAAGTTGTTTTCGTGGTTATGGGCATAGTCATAACCCTTGCCATAGCCAAGGTCTTTCATTAATTTGGTCGGGGCATTGCGAATGGCCATGGGCACCGATAGGTCACCGGTTTTGCGAACCGTTTGTTGTGCTTCGTTGATGGCCATATAGCTGGCATTACTTTTGGCCGAACTTGCCAAGTAAACCGCACATTGTCCTAAAATAAGTCTCGCTTCTGGGTAACCAATGGTTGTAACGGACTGGAACGTGGTATTGGCAAGTACCAAGGCGGTCGGATTGGCGTTTCCTATATCCTCCGATGCAAGAATTACCATTCTACGGGCAATAAATTTAACGTCCTCGCCACCTTCGATCATTCGGGCCAACCAATATACGGCGGCATTTGGGTCGCTCCCACGAATACTTTTAATAAATGCCGAAATTATATCGTAATGCTGTTCACCGGTCTTGTCGTAAAGCACGGTGTTTTTTTGCACTTTGTTTTGCACTAATTCGTTCGTGATGACTATTTTGTCGCTGGCTTCGGAATTTATGATCAATTCAAAAATGTTCAGCAATTTTCTGCCATCACCTCCCGACAATCGTAGGAGGGCTTCGGTTTCCTTTAGGATTATTTCTTTTTTGGCAAGTTGAGCATCAGTTTTTATGGCACGTTCCAACAAGGCGATAAGGTCGTCTTTGCCAAATGGGTTCAATACGTAAACCTGGCACCGTGATAAAAGTGCAGGAATTACTTCAAAGCTTGGGTTTTCCGTGGTCGCACCAATCAAAGTGACCCAACCTTTTTCAACCGCTCCAAGCAACGAATCTTGTTGCGATTTGCTAAACCGATGGATTTCATCAATAAAAAGAATCGGATTTTTGGACGTAAAAAGTCCACCGCTCTGTTTGGCTTTGTCTATAACTTCCCTAACATCCTTAACGCCGCTACTGATAGCGCTCAATGTGTAAAATGGCCTTTGGCTTTCTGTTGCAATAATATTGGCCAAGGTGGTTTTTCCCGTTCCGGGAGGTCCCCAAAAAATCAAAGAAGGAATAACGCCGTTTTTTATCTGGTTGGTCAATGCTCCTTGCTTGCCCACCAAATGCTGTTGACTTATATAATCTTCTAACGTTTTAGGACGTATGCGTTCTGCCAAAGGTTCGTTCATGGCGTAAAAATAAAATATTTTTGATGGTCTTTCATCAATGGATTTTATGGTATGCCTGACAATTTGTATAATTTTAGGATTGTGGCGGGATGTTTGATTTTGTGGTAATATGAGTGCGGATACATTTAAATTTTCAAATTCGGTGGTTTTTGTACCCTTGTTTGCCGTTCTGGCCATTTGGGTGGTTTTTTGGGTCGAGGTCAAATTCGGCATCAACCTTAACGAGTATGGGGTATACCCCCGTAGGCTATCCGGGTTAAAGGGTGTAGTGTTCAGTCCTTTTATCCATGGGTCCATTACGCATTTGTACAACAATACCATCCCGTTGGCGGTCTTAACGGCTTTCTTGTTTTATTTTTATAATAGTGCCGCACTACGGGTATTGCTTTTGGGGACGCTGGTCTCGGGTATTCTCACGTGGGCGATTGCTAGACCATCGTACCATATTGGTGCAAGCGGGGTGATTTATTTATTGGCCAGTTTTATCTTTTTTAAGGGCATTTTGGCCAAAAATTATCGTTTGGTTGCACTTTCTTTAGTGGTTGTTTTTATCTATGGCAGTATGATCTGGTATATTTTCCCGGTAAAGGATGGTATTTCGTGGGAAGGGCACTTGGCAGGTTTTGTAACTGGATTGCTCTTTGCCTTTTTTACCAGAGTGCCTGTTCCCGAAGTTCGAAAGTACGATTGGGAAAAGGACGATTACAACGAGAAGGACGACCCATTTCTACAACATTTTGATGAAAACGGCAATTTTATAGCATCATCTGAGGAAGATGAACCTGTCCAAAAAGTGGAAATCAAATACCACTACAAAGAGTCCGATAAGGATTGATGCTTACGTATTTCGCTGCCTTACTACTTCGTAAAGGAAAACGCCACAGGCAACAGACACATTTAGTGAGCCAATTTTGCCCATTAAAGGTAGTTTTGCCCTATGGTCCAATATGTTGAGAGTGGAAGGGGAGATACCTTTTTCCTCTGAGCCCATAATTATGGCCGTAGGTTGGTTAAAATCCAAACTATAGATCTCATGTTCCGCTTTTTCCGTGGCTCCGGTGACAACAACCCCCGAGGACTGTAGGTAAAAAATAGCGTCCTTTAAGTGATCTACTTTGGCAATGGGAATGTTAAAAGCTGCCCCGGCAGATGTTTTAATCGCATTCTCGTTCAGAGGGGCGGACCCGGAGGTAGGTACTATGATCGCATGAACACCGGTACATTCTGCAGTACGGATTATTGCTCCAAAATTGCGTACATCGGTTACTTGATCCAATAATAGGAAGAGCGGTAATTTTTCGGTTGCCATTACGGCTTCTGCAACAGATTCAAAATCTTGGAATGCTATTTGGGAAATTTTGGCCACGGCTCCCTGGTGATTGCCATGTGCCAATTTGTCCAATTTTTGAAGAGGGACATAAGAATGACTTATTTTGCTTCTTCTTATGTCCTCCTCCAATTGTGTAAAAAGATCACCCTGTAATCCTTTTTGTAGATAAACTTTGTTTATTGGGGTTCCGGAATGAATCGCTTCTTGGATCGCCCGTATGCCGTAAATGGTGTGGTCAGATTTCAATAGTGATCGATCAGATTTAATAAAGATTGTTAAAAAGTATCAAAAGACCTTGGTCCGTATCTAAATCGATGTCTTTTTTTCTGAAGCTTTTTGCATCAAATCCTGCAATGTTATCCTCTAAAAACTTAAAAAGTTTGTTCTTTTTAGTGGGTAGTTTTACAATTTTATCCGATCCTTCCATTTGCACATAATATCCAATAAATGGTGTAAATCTACTGGGTATAGGGTTTACCATGGAATTTTCAGCTTCTTTGCCTTCAAAAAACTTAACATCGTATTGTTTGTACAAAGATGCCTTTTCTCCGGCAGATAAAAGAATAAGATAGCCATTTTGTACCTCTCCTTTTTTATCGAAGAATTGGTTGTAGATATACTTTTTGCCGCTATTGGAGATGATATAGATATCGTTACTTTTTATAAGTGCCTGATAGTCTTCTTCTTCCAACTGGGTCTTTTTTACTTCCAATTCATCGGAAAAGGCATTGTACCTAAAATAAACGTCGTCCAAAAGTTCGTCTTTACTGTAAACTTTTCCATTGGTGAACTTTTCGTTTTCGTAAGCGGAACCTTCTTGGGCACCTATATAGAAAGACTGTGTTGTACCATTGTTTTTTACATCCCGCATTAGCTGGTCCATTGCAGGAGTTCTTCTCTGAAAATAATTGGCCAATGGGCTTCCTTCTACTTGCGGGTTGCCAAGTGCGGCACGAACCGATGCATCGTTAGTGTCCAAAACCTGCCCAAAAGCAAGACAGGTTGTGCTTAAAAAAAGAATAAGTGCTATAGGTTTCATAAGGCGTCTATTTTTTGAAAAAACAGTTTTAAGTCGTTCTCGTCGTTTAAATCGGTTTTTTCGGTTTTTAAGATTTCGTTTATTGTTTTTCTTTGATCCGGTGTAAATAGTTTCAAAAATTTTCCTTTTCGGGTATCGACCTCATCGATTCGGTTTACCCCTTTCTTTTGAAAATAATATTCTGAAAAATGGGTAAATCTGCTCGGTGTACTTTGTACCATGGAATTTACGGCTGATCTTCCTTCGGTGAACTTTACGGATAGTTTGTGGTAGAGCTTGTATTTTTCACCTTCCCAAATGGTTGCCAAGTAGCCGTTTTTAGTTTCTTTTTTCCTGTTGATAAAGGTGGAGAACTTCATCATTTTGCTACCATAGAGCACTTCTATTTTTTTGTCCGGTAAAAAAGATTTTAACGGTTTGTCCTCTTGGGCACTTTCCTTTATTTCGAACTCGTTGTTGAACGCATTGTAGCGAACCATAAATTCGCCTGTAAATTCACCATCATAAAAAACTTTGCTTCGGACAAAGTTTTTGGTGTAGTACGGAGAGCCCAAAATATTGGAGTTTTCATTAAAGGAACTTTTCTTGTTTCTTAGCTCCATCATTACCAGGTTCAATTGGGGACTTCCTCCTCTTGCTGCGTCGAACATTCCCTGTTCAGTGGTGGGAGCGGAGGACAGTTGTGCAAATCCGTTAAAAGTTAATGCGATAAATACGGTAAAAATTGAATATTTCATTAATTAGGGTTTAGTATGTCATTCGATATCAGTTCGTTCTTTGATTTATGTGGAATTCTAAAATAAGATAATTTGGGATTATAACTTATTTTTATTAATAGTTTTCCCATATAATGATTTATGATTGTGTAATTATGTGCTTTTCGTTTTTAAAGGGTTTATTGGGTTGAAGTAATCTTAAATTAGTAGGGGAAAGGTATTAAAGGAACAAAGGCCACCTGTAAGGGTGACCTTTGAAGTAATTAGGAACTATATTCAAAAAAAATTATTCACAAACTTTTAGTTCAATTTCTAGGGTGTAAATTTCTAGACTATTTTCAAATGGTCCTTCACTGGCGGCTCGTTTTCCATTTGGATCGATGATTTCGAAGGTATTTTCACTATCATATTCACCACTTGTATAAACTAGAGTTAAGGATGTAGCACCATCTGGAACTGTAAATGTTCCGGATGCATCAGTGCCTGTTTCGACCCTGAAGGGAGACCCTGGAACTTCCTCGCCGTCCAAAGTGACGGTCAGGAAGCCACCGTTCCAGCCATCACCCCAATCGTCTTTCATGTTAATTGTATATTCTCCTGGATAAGGGGCGTCGGCATTCAACTGAACGCACTCAGAAGTCGATATACTGAAGAAGTACTCGGTATCATTCTCATCGGTGGTAACAATTCTGCCATCCATTGTAATTATTTCATACCTTAATTTAAAGTCGTCTCCAACAGAAAGGTCGGATAGTTCCAAGTCTTCACCTAAAAGTTCTTCGATGGTATAAGAAATGTCCAGAGTTCTAACACTATCTGCTAAATCGAGGTCTGCAATGGTGTAAGTTTCAAAAAGCTCCTCTTCTTCTGAAAGATTCACATTGTCGTCACCAATGGTCAAGTCCCTGAAAGTCCTGTAAATGTTCAATGTTTCCAATAAACTAACTTCTTCGGTTCCGTCTTTAATACTTATAGATGCTTCATAATCCTCGATTACTCCACCTTCGGATAAATCTATTTCGTCGCTTGTGGTTACTTCATAATCGAAAGCAATACCATCATCGATCAATAGGGAATACAAGAAAGGTGAGCTAAAGAACGAGCCTCCTGTTACCGTAACGGCAGCATCACTGGCTTTAAAAGACC
This sequence comes from Flagellimonas marinaquae, assembly GCF_023716465.1. Classification (NCBI taxonomy): domain Bacteria; kingdom Pseudomonadati; phylum Bacteroidota; class Flavobacteriia; order Flavobacteriales; family Flavobacteriaceae; genus Flagellimonas; species Flagellimonas marinaquae. The sequence continues at coordinate 809,840 of NZ_CP092415.1, read as the reverse complement.
TACCATCGGTGAAGAATAGTTCAAGATTCATAATGATTCTATCTCCAGGTAGAACTTCGGTCAATGGAATGTTCAAAGTGGTCAAAGCCTCTTCCATGGTGAATGAAAAGCTGGTGCTTGGCAATCCTCTGTCACCTACTGTAAAAGCAGATGCCGGAATAGTGCTATAGGCAACACCGGATACACTGACATCGTTGTCGTCCTTATTGTTGTCCACATAGTCAACGGTAAGGTCAACACGGTCGATAAGTTCGCCTTCGGTTTCGTCTTGTTCTTCAACCGTAACAGAAAAAGAGTTTTCCGTCCTGAACATATCAAACGCTTCATCTTCGTCATCTGGAACTGTTTCCAGGGTTCTTAATACGGCTCCGGAGGTGTAGGTTTCCAAAACCTGATCCACTACTTTTTCGTCGGTATCACAAGAGAAATTGAGCGCGAGTAGGGAAATACAAATTAGATATAAACTGATTTTTTTCATCGTTATTTTTTTTAGTTAGCAGGTGGAAATGCTGGAGATGCAGGGTTTGTATCCCAGAATACTTGGCTCGCAACACCTGATTTCTGTACTATAAACTGATTGTTACTAGCAGCATTTGCAGGATAGAAGAAAGATCGGATGAATGCTCCTGGATCTGGCTCTATGTTTGGCTCAAGGTTATCAGGGAATCCTGTTCTTCTATAAAAGTTATAGGCATCATGGCCGTTTCCTTTTAATGCAGTAAAGAATTGTTCCGCCAATACGTTCCATTTGTCGGTTCCCTCTGCTTCATCGAAAGCAGCTCCTCTGTTCAAAACAAAGTCGTTGATCTCGAGTGCGGTTGGGCCAACAGAAAGGTCGGCATCTGGGTCTAAGCTACCAAAGGTTTGAACCTTGGCGATAGATTTTTCGATACCGGAAATCATAAACGGTCTTGCTGCCTCTGGGCTTGTTGCCATGGCCAACTCAGCTCTCCAAAAGTCAACCGTAGAGGCCAAAAGCATTGGTGTTACACCTGCCCCTTGTCCACCTGTAACTAATGAAATTTCAGAGAACGTACTGTCATCATACTTACCTGCTTGTGGGTAAACACCGGGAGAAGTCCTTAAAAGACCATCTGGTGGAATACCTTCATCGTTACCGTGATTTCTTCCCCAGTAGCCATTAGGCAAAGAACAGTATGGGTATCCTCCATTTACATAATGTGCAGGTGCACTGGTAAGGGAACATGCCAAGGTTTCTTCGTTAGGGGCTACACCTGGAGCACCAGGTACAGTTTCGCTCTGACGATAGAAGTAATATCTGATCCTAGGGTCACCTGTTGTATCCATCATATCCATCAACCAAATAGAAGCATAGTCGCCACCACCTTCGTTGGAGTAGTTTTGCGAATAGTTTGGATGCCTTGTATCTGGTTGTACCTGGTTGGCGCCCCACTGGAATTGTAGGTCGTCTTCTGTACTTTGAATGTAATTTCCACTACTGATTATTGAGTTGAATGCAGCTGTGTTGCCTAGATTTAGGTGTAACCTTAATTTTAAAGTGTTACAGGCCTTGATCCATTGGCTGGCATCCCCGTCATAAAAGAAATCGTATTGAGGCAATGCAGATGGTGTCGCATTGAAGCTAGAAATGGCTTGGTCTACCAAGGCCAATGCAGCTGCATAAATATCTGCTCCGCCATCAACTTGTGGATTAAGGATCTCTGGAGCTGCGATGGCCTCTGTATAAGGTACATCTCCAAAATAATCCACCAAAAGGGTAATTGTGTAAGCCTCTATGAATTGGCCCATTCCAATATGGTAGGTCAATTCAGCTTCTTCGGCCAGAACATTCATGTCGCGAATGTTCTTTATTACCTCTTGATACGCTCTTTCCCAAGCCGTATCGAAAGATGATGGAGAATAGTTGTTCTGGTAATTTCTACCATTCATATTCTCTATTCTTGTCACCTCTGCACCATTCTCGCCAAGTTCCTCCACTACACGAGCAAAAGTTTCTTGAAGGGCGTTCAAATAGAAATCAGGATTCGCCTGACTCGGGGTGAGTTGATTAGGGTTTTCACTAATGTCCAATTCTACTGTCTCACACGAGAAGAGCAATGTGGCGGTCATTAGAGCAAAACCAAAGTATTTTGTTATTTTTTTCATGATTCAATTTTTTTCTAATTAAAATGATGCTTTAACGCTCAAACCGTATCTTCTAGAACTAGGTCCATTTAGGTAATCAAAACCAGCACCGTTACCAACACCTACACCCGCAACGTTTGGATCAAAGTTTGTTCCATCGGGCATGTTGATGGCTTTATACCATAGGTTCTGTCCTGATACCGTGAAGCTCAAGCTTCCGAAAGGAGTTTTGTCCAAAAATTTACTTGGTAGGGCATAAGTTAATCCCAACTCCTGAAGTCTGATGGTCGAAGCATCGTAAATACCTAATTCATCCGGTCCAAATAGAACGTTGTTGAAGTAGAATGTTGAGTTGTTGATCTGTCTTGTGTTAGGAGTGCCGTCCGCTAAAGCACCTGGAAGGATGAACGTGTTCAAACGATCTTCTGTATCCGTGGTCAGACCTCTACCCAAAAGGGTAGAAACAGTACGACTGTATATGTCCCCGCCGTGGGTGTAGTTTACCAAGAAATTCAAAGAGAAATTTTTAAATCTCAATGTGTTTGCTACGTTAAATTGCCAGTCCGGGTTTGGATTGCCAATTACAAAAGTACCTTCCTCAACTACATAATCACCAGCAGAATTTACCAAAAACTCTCCGCTTTCGGTCCTGCCGATCCTACTACCAACGATTACACCTAATTGTTCTCCTACGATGGCTGCATTACCCAGGTTACTGAACCCGGCATATACAACAATATCGGTATCAAGACCAAGGTCGGTAACTTCGGAGTCGTAAGTTGTCCAGTTGGCATTGATGTTCCAGTTGAACCCATCGCCATCGTTACGGAAGATATCCGCTCCCAAGTCAATTTCCCAACCATCGGATTTGATCTCACCAATGTTTGTTTGTGTGGAAGTATAACCTGTAGATGGATCAAGTGGTCTATCGATGATCAAATCTTCGGTTGTTCTACTGTAGTAAGATACATCCAGCGTTAAACGGCTGTTAAAGAACCTTGATTCCATACCTACTTCGATCTCAGATAAAAGCTCGGGCTTCAAATTTGGATTACCCAAAAGATTGGCACTTGTGTTGCCCACTACATCAACACCAGATCCATCTTGGAATGACTGGGTGTTCAGGTTTAGCGTGGACGCCACTGGATATCCTGTCGGGAAGTTTGCCGAAGTTCCGTAACCAGCTCTAAGTTTAAGGTAATTAACTCCTCCTGGTGTTTGTAACCCTGGGAATATTTTGGTAGGAATCACAGAAACACTCGCGGATGGATAGAATATAGAACGATTTTCTCTTGCTAGGTTGGATACCCAATCGTTCCTTCCTGCCAAGGTTAAGTACACCATTCTGTCATAATCGAAATCCAACTGGCCATATGCGCCTGCAATATTCCTCTCTTGGAAGAACTGAATCTCATCTTGAAGTGCAAAGTTGAAGTGTCTAAGAACGCCAAATACCTGTTGGCCGGAACTAGCTACACCGTTCTGGTCAAAAACTTCTCTCCTTGTTGTGGCACCTGCATTAAAGCTGAATCCTACTTTTTCAGATAGTTCATATTGGCCAGTTAGTATAAGGTTGTGGTCGTTAATGGTATTGGTGTTGTTCCAAGTTTGCAGTATTCCACTTTGTGTAGCGACACTACCACCAACACCACCTTTGTTTTGATAGTTGGTATTGTTTTCACTGTATGCATCTAGCCCGAATCTATAAGTTAAATTCAAGTTGTCGTTAATATTGTACGACATTGCAGCATTACCGAAAATACGATTGGTAACCTGTTGGTTTTTTGTATTCTTTACTGTCCACAATGGGTGTTGTATACTATTATTTTGACGATAGTAAACGCTGGATCCATTAATTGGGTTCTCGAAAGGCAATCCTTGGATATCTACACTTCGGGGAGTGTAGAACAAGTTTGCGAATATGGAAGAACCTGTACCGAATACACTGTTACCTGTACTTGCAGCAACAGGAGGTGTCTCAAAATCCGTTTTGGCATAGTTCAATGTTCCTGAGATGGTAAATTTGTTTGATAGTTCTGCTCTGCCCCCCATTCCTATGGTATATCTTTTCAATTGGTTGCCAGGGGTAAAACCTTGATCGTCCAGATGCCCAAAGTTAGCGTTGTAGGATACTTTTCCGTCGGTCGAAGCTCCACGAACGTTTACAGAGTTAGTTTGAACTACCCCGGTTCTAAAGAATTTTTCAACGCTATCATAAGGTTTCCAATCGTAACGGGCGCCTTGAAATTCTGGAAACGCTGCTTGGATTGCAGATGTAGAAGTTGAATAAGGGTGAGCCAATGTTCCATTGTCATCAATTGAGGATTGAGCTCCCCATCCAGCGATTCCACCTCTATCAAAACTTGGCCCCCAGTTACTAAAGAACCATCCAAAGTTTTGGTCGAATCCGTTACCGTACTGATCTTGGTAATCGGGCAACGAAGCAATCTCGTTGAAGAAAATAGAGCTGGAAACGGTAATCTCATTTTTCTTGGCCGCAGTTCCAGCAGCACCGTTTTTAGTGGTAATCAAGATTACCCCATTACGCCCTGCCGTACCATATAATGTTGCTGCAGCAAGACCTTTAAGTACGTTTACACTTTCAATATTGTTCGGGTCCAAATCCAAGAAACGGCTGGAGCCGTTGTTGCCATCTATAAAGTCGTCACCGGAGTTCCCATCAATCGACCCAACACTGTTGGTTCCGCTATCGAAAGGTACACCATCAACAATGAACAATGGCTGGTTACTTCCACTAAATGTGCTTAAACCACGAATAATAATACTTGTACCAGATCCTGAAAGACCACTTTGGGAAGTAATGTTTACCCCGGAGGCCTTACCTGTCAGAATACGTCCGACATCACCCTCGGCACGCTGCTCCAATTGCTCGTTTCCTACTTCGGAAACCGCATAACCTAGAGCCTGCTTTTCTTTCTTGATACCTTGTGCGGTAACAATAACTTCCTCGAGCGCTTGAGTGTCCGCCTCCATCTGAACGTTTATTACGCTGGATGCGCCAACAGTTCTGGTTGCGGGTCTCTGGCCAATGTAGGTAAAGAGAAGTGTTTGGCCTTCACTTGCGCTGATGGCATAGTTCCCATCAAAATCCGTTTGGGTACCCGTGGAGGTCCCTTCAACGACAATGTTGACCCCAGGCAGCGGGAGGCCATCGCCATCCGTAACCGTACCTGTAATCGTCTTGTCCTGCGCATAGGATATATGCACAACAAACGCCAATAATAGCGTTAACAATCCATTAAGTTTTGTTCTCATTGTTAAATTATTTGAATTAGCTGATCGCTAAAATCTTAATTTCATGTTAATAATCCAAAATAATTTTATAAAATATTTAAGAATATGGATTTAATTTAGATAACAATAAAATCATTGAGTATGATTAATAGATGTATAAAAATTAAGTAAAATGATTATATAATGCATAATAAACATGATTTAACATAAAAAAGGGACGGTATATTTAAATCAACTGTATTTTGATTGGATTGAAGTAAAATCAAAAATAATGTTAACGAAATATGTTATAGAAATGTTAACATAAACAGATTTGAAATTTATCGTATACCTTAATATATATGAGTGGTAAAAAAACAAATGAAAACACTTTGTTTGGTAGTGATATTTTGCTGTTGTGGTTCCATGTTGACTCTATTGGTTTAATGGGTACACAACTTTTTTCTGTTAAGATGAAAATTAAATCGGTATGGATTTGAATTATTGGGAATTATCATTACATTTGCAGCCCTCAAAAAGAGGGTTATTTAGTTTTAAAAGAAATTTAATGCCAACAATTTCACAATTAGTACGAAAAGGAAGGGCCACAATTACCAAGAAGAGTAAATCGGCTGCTTTGGATTCGTGTCCTCAAAGAAGAGGGGTTTGTACGCGTGTTTACACTACTACACCAAAAAAACCTAACTCTGCAATGCGTAAAGTTGCAAGGGTGAGGTTGACTAACGGTAAAGAGGTCAACGCATACATCCCCGGAGAAGGCCACAACCTCCAGGAGCACTCGATAGTATTGGTTAGAGGTGGGAGAGTAAAGGATTTGCCTGGTGTGCGTTATCATATCGTTAGGGGTGCGCTGGATACTGCAGGTGTTGCAGGTAGAACTCAGCGACGATCTAAGTATGGTGCAAAGCGCCCTAAAAATTAATCATTTTTAAGAAGAAGCGATGAGAAAAAAGCAGGCAAAAAAGAGACCGTTATTACCAGATCCAAAATTTAACGATCAACTTGTTACGCGTTTTGTTAACATGATGATGTGGGATGGTAAGAAATCAATTGCATTTAAAATATTTTATGATGCCATTGAGATAGTCGATGAAAAGAATACGGACGAGGAAAAAACAGGGTTGGAGCTTTGGAAAGATGCTCTTTCCAACGTAATGCCGCACGTTGAGGTTAGAAGTAGAAGAGTGGGTGGTGCTACATTTCAGATTCCAATGCAAATTCGTCCAGATAGAAAAATCTCAACTGCCATGAAGTGGTTGATCAGTTTTTCTAGAAAACGTAATGAAAAATCTATGGCCCAAAAATTAGCGGCCGAGATTTTGGCAGCGGCCAAAGAAGAAGGTGCTGCAGTGAAAAAGAGAGTAGATACACACAAAATGGCCGAGGCCAATAAAGCATTCTCGCACTTTAGATTCTAATCAATACAATGGGAAGAGATTTAAAATATACAAGGAACATAGGTATTGCGGCACACATTGACGCAGGTAAGACGACGACTACAGAGCGTATTCTTTTCTATACAGGTGTGAGTCACAAAATCGGAGAGGTGCACGATGGTGCAGCTACCATGGACTGGATGGAGCAAGAGCAGGAGCGGGGTATTACCATTACTTCTGCAGCTACGACTTGTACTTGGAAGTTTCCAATGGAGAATGCACAGACTTTGCCAGATACAAAAGATTATCACTTTAATATTATAGATACTCCCGGACACGTGGACTTTACCGTCGAGGTGAACCGTTCTTTGCGTGTGTTGGATGGTTTGGTTTTCTTGTTCAGTGCTGTTGATGGTGTTGAGCCTCAGTCGGAAACCAACTGGAGATTGGCTGATAATTACAAAGTGCCCCGTATTGGATTCGTAAACAAAATGGACCGTCAAGGTTCCAACTTTTTGAATGTGTGCAAGCAGGTTCGAGAAATGTTGGGTTCGAATGCTGTACCAATTGTATTGCCAATTGGCGAGGAAGCGGATTTTAAAGGTATCGTGGATTTGGCCAAGAACAGAGCTGTTGTTTGGCACGAGGATAACTTCGGTTCTACCTTTGATGTAGTTGATATTCCAGCAGAAATGCAGGAAGAGGTAAGAGAGTATAGAGCTGCCCTTATTGAGGCTGTTGCGGAGTATGATGAGGAGTTGATGGAGAAATTCTTCGAAGATGAGGATTCTATTACAGAGGAGGAAGTGCATGCTGCATTGCGTGCCGCTGTAATGGATAGGGCTATCATTCCTATGGTTTGTGGTTCTTCGTTTAAAAACAAAGGTGTTCAGTTCTTGTTGGATGCTGTTTGTCGTTACTTGCCATCGCCATTGGACAAGGATGATATCGTTGGTGTAAATCCGGATACAGGTAAAGAAGTTACAAGAAAGCCGGATCCAAAAGAGCCTTTTGCTGCGCTTGCATTTAAAATTGCTACCGATCCTTTTGTTGGTCGTTTGGCATTCTTTAGAGCGTATTCAGGTCGTTTGGATGCAGGTTCTTATATATTGAACAACCGTTCAGGTAAAAAAGAGCGTATTTCCCGTATTTACCAAATGCACTCCAATAAACAAAACTCGATCGATTATATCGAAGCAGGGGACATTGGTGCAGCTGTTGGTTTCAAAGATATTAAGACAGGAGATACCATGTCGGCCGAGAATGCTCCGATAGTATTGGAGAGTATGGATTTCCCTGATCCCGTAATCGGTATCGCGGTGGAGCCAAAAACAAAGGCTGATGTTGATAAATTGGGTATGGCTTTGGCTAAATTGGCCGAAGAAGATCCAACATTCCAGGTAAAAACAGATGAGGCTTCAGGTCAGACCATTATTTCTGGAATGGGCGAGCTTCACTTGGATATTATTTGCGACCGTCTTAAACGTGAGTTCAAGGTGGATGTGAACCAGGGTCAACCTCAAGTAGAGTACAAAGAGGCTATTACTGGAACTGCCGATCATAGGGAAACATATAAGAAACAAACAGGTGGTCGTGGTAAATTTGCGGATATCGTATTTACTATGGAACCTGCCGAGGAAGGAAAATCTGGACTTGAGTTTGTGAACGAAATTAAAGGTGGTAACATTCCTAAGGAATTTGTGCCATCGGTTGAAAAAGGATTCAAAGAGGCTATGAAAAATGGTCCTTTGGCCGGTTTCGAAATGGATTCTATGAAAATTACCCTGAAAGATGGTTCGTTCCACCCGGTGGATTCTGATCAGCTTTCTTTTGAATTGGCTGCCAAATTGGGTTATAAGGAGGCTGCTAAGAAAGCAAAAGCGGTAATAATGGAGCCAATCATGAAATTGGAGGTGTTGACACCAGAAGAGAATATGGGTGATATTGTTGGGGACTTGAACCGTAGAAGGGGTCAAGTGAACAACATGTCCGACAGGGCCGGTGCCAAGGTTATCAAAGCTGAAGTGCCACTATCCGAAATGTTCGGGTATGTAACTTCTTTGAGAACATTGTCCTCTGGTAGAGCGACATCAACAATGGAATTTTCACACTATGCCGATACCCCTTCCAATATTGCAGAGGAAGTTGTAAAAGCTGCTAAAGGAGTAACCGCTTAATTTTTCAGCAAGATGAGTCAAAAAATTAGAATAAAATTGAAATCTTACGATCACAATTTGGTGGACAAATCTGCTGAAAAGATCGTGAAGACAGTAAAAACAACAGGGGCTGTGGTGACTGGACCAATTCCATTGCCAACACGCAAGAAAATATTTACAGTTTTGCGTTCCCCTCACGTAAATAAAAAATCGAGAGAGCAGTTCCAATTAAGTTCATACAAAAGACTATTGGATATATATAGCTCTTCATCAAAAACCATCGATGCACTTATGAAGCTCGAGCTTCCAAGTGGTGTCGAGGTTGAGATCAAAGTCTGATAATGTTTCTGCCTCGAGCAGAAACGACATGTCCCGAACGACGGTTCGGGAAAAACGGAGAAAGAAAAAAATCTGGGTCAGAACAGAATGTTTTTCTTGACCCAATTTTTTTGCCAAATAATTGGCGAGATTTTAAATAAGTAAGTAATTATTAATTAATTAAATATGTCTGGGTTAATAGGTAGAAAAATCGGTATGACCAGCATTTTCGACGAGAATGGAAAAAATATTCCATGTACCGTGCTAGAAGCTGGGCCATGCGTGGTTACCCAAGTCAGAACCGAAGAGGTGGACGGGTACAAAGCCCTTCAATTAGGTTTCGATGACAAGGCAGAAAAACGTGCTAACAAGGCCGAAACAGGTCACTACAAGAAAGCAGGTACTTCTCCTAAGAAAAAAGTCGTTGAGTTCCAAGGATTTGAAGGTGAATACAAATTAGGTGATACTGTAGGTGTCGATCTATTTGTGGAAGGTGAATTTGTGGATGTAATCGGTACATCCAAAGGAAAAGGATTCCAAGGTGTTGTAAAACGTCATGGTTTTGGTGGAGTTGGACAAGCGACACACGGTCAGCACAATAGATTGAGGGCTCCAGGTTCCATCGGTGCGGCATCTTACCCTTCTAAAGTTGTTAAAGGTCTTCGTATGGCCGGTAGAATGGGTGGTGAAAGAGTGACAGTTCAAAACTTGAGAGTATTGAAAGTGGTTCCTGAGAAAAATCTTTTGGTTGTCAAAGGATGTGTTCCAGGTCATAAGAATGCTTACGTAACAATTGAGAAGTAATGAAGGTTGCAGTATTAGATATCAACGGAAAAGAAACAGGTAGAAAGGTAGAGCTTTCTGACGATGTTTTCGCGATAGAGCCTAACGAGCACGCTATTTATTTGGATGTTAAGCAGTACTTGGCCCATCAAAGGCAAGGAACGCACAAAGCCAAGGAGAGAGCCGAAATCGCTGGTAGTACCAGAAAGATCAAAAAACAAAAAGGTACCGGTACCGCAAGGGCGGGCAGTATCAAATCACCTGTTTTTAGGGGTGGTGGTAGGATTTTTGGTCCAAGACCAAAGGATTATACCCAAAAGTTGAACAAGAACATGAAGCGATTGGCCAGAAAATCGGCCTTGAGCATGAAGTCTAAAGAGCAATCCTTGGTGGTTGTGGAGGACTTCAGTTTTGAAGCTCCAAAGACCAAGGACTTCGTTAATTTCTTGTCTTCCTTGGGGATAGAAAAGAAAAAGTCCCTTATAGTGTTGGGCGATACAAATAATAACGTATATTTGTCGTCGCGTAATTTGGAGCGCTCTGAAGTCGTAACAGGCTCAGAATTAAACACTTACAAAATAGTTAATGCAACTAGTTTGGTGTTGACCGAAAGCGCTTTGGAAGGAATTGAATCGAACCTAAAGAAATAAGAGAATCATGAGTGTGTTGATAAAACCGATAATTACGGAGAAAATGACCGCTGACAGCGAGCTTTTCAATCGCTATGGTTTCTATGTTGATCCGAAAGCCAATAAGTTGGAGATCAAGGAAGCTGTAGAAGCTACTTATGGTGTTTCTGTTGAAAAGGTAAGAACCATGATTTATGGTCCAACGCGTAAGAGTCGTTATACAAAAACCGGAATTCAGCACGGTAAGACAAATGTTAGGAAAAAGGCAATTGTTGATGTGGCTGAAGGCGATATTATTGATTTTTACAGTAATCTATAAAGACGAGAAATGTCAGTTAGAAAATTAAAACCGATAACCCCTGGGCAGCGTTTTAGAGTAGTAAACGGATTTGACGCGATTACTACTGATAAGCCGGAGAAAAGCTTGCTTGCTCCGTTAAAAAAGTCAGGTGGTAGGAACAGTCAAGGAAAAATGACCATGCGTCACAGAGGTGGTGGTCATAAGAGAAGATATCGAATCATCGATTTCAAAAGGGATAAGCAAGGTGTAGAGGCCACTGTGGTGTCTATACAATATGATCCCAATAGAACTGCGTTTATCGCCTTGGTAGAATACAAGGATGGAGAGAAAAGGTATGTAGTGGCGCAAAATGGTATGCAGGTTGGGCAAAAAATCCAGTCTGGTACTGGATCTGCACCTGAAATAGGAAATGCACTTCCTTTGAGTGAGGTTCCTTTGGGTACTATTGTCTCTTGTATAGAGTTAAGGCCTGGTCAAGGAGCTATTATGGCTCGTAGCGCAGGTACATTTGCTCAGTTGATGGCAAAAGACGGTAAGTTTGTAACCCTTAAATTGCCTTCGGGGGAAACTAGAATGGTGTTGGCTACTTGTTTGGCTACCATCGGTGCAGTTTCCAACTCCGACCACCAATTGCTTGTCTCCGGTAAAGCTGGTAGAAGCAGATGGTTGGGTAGAAGACCAAGAACCAGACCAGTAGCTATGAACCCTGTGGATCACCCAATGGGAGGTGGTGAAGGTAGAGCTTCAGGAGGTCATCCAAGATCTAAGAACGGTATTCCTGCAAAAGGATTTAGAACTCGTTCCAAGACCAAGGACACCAATAGATATATCATAGAACGTAGAAAGAAATAAAAGAAAAGTAAATGGCACGTTCGTTAAAAAAAGGACCATACGTTCATTTTAGTCTGGAGAAAAAAGTCCAGGCCAATATAGAATCAGGTAAGAAATCAGTTATCAAAACGTGGTCTAGGGCCTCTATGATAACGCCGGACTTTGTTGGGCAGACCATCGCGGTACACAATGGGAGACAATTTGTTCCTGTATTTGTAACCGAGAACATGGTGGGTCACAAATTAGGGGAATTTTCACCTACAAGATCATTTAGAGGTCATGCAGGGGCTAAAAACAAAGGTAAAAAGTAAGTAAGCTATGGGAGTTCGTAAAAGACAAATGGCCGAAAGGTTAAAAGAAGAAAAAAAGCAACTTGCTATTGCAAAGCTTAACAATTGCCCAACTTCTCCAAGAAAAATGCGTTTGGTCGCTGACTTGGTAAGAGGTAAGCAAATTGAGATGGCCTTGGCAACCTTAAGGTTTAACCCTAAAGAGGCATCCAGAAAATTGGAAAAGCTTTTACTTTCTGCGATTGCAAACTGGGAAGCTAAAAATGAAGGTGCCGATATCGAAGCTGCGGATCTTTATATTAAAGAGATCCGTGTAGATGGGGGAACCATGTTGAAGCGATTGAGACCAGCTCCGCAAGGTAGGGCACATAGAATTAGAAAGCGTTCCAATCATGTAACCATGATCTTGGAGGCCAATAACAACGTTCAAAGCTAGAAGAATAATATGGGACAGAAGACCAATCCAATAGGAAATCGCTTAGGAATTATCAGAGGATGGGAATCCAACTGGTACGGAGGAAATGATTATGGCGATAAACTGGCTGAAGACGACAAGATCAGAAAATACCTTTATGCGCGTTTGGCCAAAGCCAGTGTATCAAGGATTATAATTGAGAGAACCTTAAAATTGATCACGATTACCATTACCACGTCCAGACCTGGTATCATAATCGGTAAAGGAGGTCAAGAGGTAGATAAACTTAAGGAAGAGCTTAAGAAGATCACGAATAAGGAAGTTCAGATCAATATACACGAAATAAAGAGACCTGAGCTTGATGCAAATTTGGTCGCTGCCAGTGTTGCAAGACAGATCGAGAGCAGAATTTCATACAGGAGAGCCATTAAAATGGCGATCGCCGCAGCAATGCGTATGAATGCCGAAGGTATCAAGATTCAGATTTCCGGACGATTGAACGGTGCAGAAATGGCACGTTCCGAGTCCTACAAAGAAGGAAGAATTCCATTGTCTACTTTCCGTGCAGATGTGGACTACGCTTTGCACGAAGCTCATACTACTTATGGTAGATTGGGTATCAAAGTTTGGATCATGAAAGGAGAGGTGTATGGAAAAAGAGAGCTTTCACCACTTGTAGGATTGAGCAAAAGTCAAGGAAAAGGCGGCAAGGATAACAAGAAATCCCGTCGTAGAAAGTAATTAAGATAAAGTAAGGTAAAATGTTACAGCCAAAAAGAACAAAATTTCGTAAGGCCCAGAAAGGGCGTATGAAGGGTAACTCCCAGAGAGGACACCAACTTTCCAATGGAATGTTCGGTATCAAGTCCATGGATTCACACTTCATTACTTCCCGTCAGATAGAGGCTGCGCGTATCGCTGCGACAAGATACATGAAGAGACAAGGTCAGTTGTGGATCAAAATATTCCCGGACAAGCCCATCACCAAAAAACCTCTTGAGGTTCGTATGGGTAAAGGTAAAGGTGCTCCGGAATATTGGGTAGCCGTGGTAAAGCCGGGTAGAATCATGTTCGAGGTTGCCGGTGTACCAAAGGAGATTGCCCAGGAAGCCTTAAGGCTTGCGGCACAGAAACTTCCGGTGAAGACCAAGTTTGTTGTAGCAAGGGATTATTCCGCCTAATTTTTAATTGAGAAGAAAGATGAGACAATCAGAAATAAAAGAACTTTCAATTGAAGAGCTAAAGGAGAGATTGGCCGAGTTCAAAAAACAACACGCCGATCTTAAGATGGCCCATGCCGTTACGCCTTTGGAAAATCCTTTACAGATCAGGAAGACTAGAAGGACGGTAGCAAGACTTGCAACTGAATTAACTAAAAGGGAATTACAATAATCGGTTCTGCCTTATGGAAAACAGAAATTTAAGAAAAGAAAGAATAGGCGTTGTTACCAGCAACAAAATGGAGAAATCGATAGTGGTTTCTGAGGTAAAAAGAGTGAAGCACCCCATGTACGGGAAGTTCGTTCTGAAGACCAAAAAATATGTTGCGCACGACGAGAAGAACGATTGCAACGAAGGTGATACCGTTAAAATAATGGAAACACGACCATTGAGCAAAACAAAATGCTGGAGGTTGGTAGAAATCCTAGAAAGAGCTAAATAATTATGGTACAGCAAGAATCAAGATTAAGAGTTGCGGACAATACCGGTGCAAAAGAAGTTTTGACCATCCGCGTACTAGGAGGAACAAAAAGAAGATATGCTTCTTTGGGTGACAAAATTGTTGTTACCGTAAAAGAGGCTACTCCAAACGGTACTGTAAAAAAAGGTTCTGTTTCTACAGCAGTTGTTGTTAGAACCAAGAAAGAAGTGAGAAGGCCTGACGGTTCTTACATCCGTTTCGACGATAACGCATGTGTATTGTTGAACCCAACTGGGGAGATGAGAGGAACTCGTGTATTTGGTCCTGTCGCAAGAGAATTGAGGGACAGACAATTCATGAAGATTGTTTCATTGGCGCCTGAAGTGCTATAAAAGAAATATCAGAAAGATGAAGTTGAAAATAAAAACAGGGGATACGGTAAAAGTCATTGCGGGAGACCACAAAGGCAGCGAAGGTAAAGTACTTAAAGTAGACCGTGAAAAGAACAAGGCTATCGTAGAAGGCATCAACGAGGTGTCCAAGCACGAAAAGCCAAGTGCGAACAACCCTCAAGGAGGCATAACAAAAAAGGAGGCCCCTATACACATTTCCAATCTTTCCTTGATCGACCCAAAATCTGGCGAGGCAACTCGTGTTGGGTACGAAGTAAGGGACGGGAAAAAAGTAAGGTTTTCCAAAAAATCCAATGAAGTAATTTAGTCATGAGTTACATTCCAAGATTAAAGCAAGAATACAAGGAGCGCGTGATCAAGGCGCTGACCGAAGAATTTGGTTACAAAAATGTAATGCAAGTTCCCAAGTTGCAGAAAATAGTGGTTAGCCGAGGAGTAGGTGCTGCTGTTTCCGATAAAAAACTAATCGATCACGCTGTGGACGAGTTGACCAATATTACAGGTCAGAAAGCGGTTGCGACCCTATCCAAAAAGGATGTGGCTACCTTTAAATTAAGAAAAGGTATGCCGATCGGGGCCAAAGTAACCCTTAGAGGAGAACGCATGTACGAATTTTTGGATAGATTGATCACAAGTGCCCTTCCAAGGGTGCGTGATTTCTCTGGAGTTAAAGCCACAGGTTTCGACGGTAGAGGTAACTACAATTTGGGAGTTACCGAGCAAATCATCTTTCCAGAAATCAATATCGACAGAATTAACAGGATCAATGGGATGGACATCACGTTTGTGACCTCCGCTGAAACTGATAAAGAAGCAAAATCATTGTTAACCGAACTGGGAGTACCCTTTAAAAAGAACTAGAATGGCCAAGGAATCAATGAAAGCCCGCGAGAGAAAAAGGGCTAAAATGGTAGAAAAATACGCCGAGAAAAGAAAGGCTCTAAAAGAAGCGGGAGATTATGAGGCTTTGCAAAAGTTGCCAAAGAATGCTTCTCCTGTTCGTATGAGAAACCGTTGTAAACTAACTGGTAGACCACGTGGTTACATGAGAACCTTCGGTATATCTAGGGTTATGTTCAGGGAAATGGCCAATAAAGGTCTAATTCCAGGAGTTAAAAAGGCAAGTTGGTAATTTAGATAAAGAAAAGAAATGCTTACAGATCCAATTTCAGATTATTTGACCAGATTGAGAAATGCCAACAAGGCAGGTCATAGGGTTGTAGATATCCCAGGTTCCAATCTAAAGAGACAGATTACCAAAATATTGTTCGATCAAGGATATATTTTGAGCTATAAGTTCGAGGACAATAAAGTACAAGGGAACATTAAAATAGCCCTTAAGTACGACAAGTTGACCAAAGAACCCATCATAAAAAAATTGCAGAGGGTAAGTAAGCCCGGTCTGCGAAAGTATTCAGGCTCTAACGATTTACCTAGAGTTCTGAACGGATTGGGAATTGCCATTGTATCAACATCACATGGTGTTATGACAAGCAAGCAGGCCCAACAGGAGAACGTAGGTGGTGAAGTATTGTGCTACGTATATTAATTGAGAAAAGAGAAGAAAAATGTCTAGAATAGGTAACAGTCCAGTAAACATTCCTGATGGAGTCACTGTAGAAGTGAAAGATTCCACGGTTACTGTAAAAGGTAAAATGGGTGAGCTTACACAAGAATTTTCGGGAATCGACATCAAAGTCGAGGACGGAAGTGTTGTTTTAGAAAGAGCCTCCGACGACAAAGATCATAAATCAAAACATGGTTTATACCGAGCTCTTATCAATAATATGGTAGAAGGTGTTTCCAATGGATGGACCAAGGAATTGGAACTTGTAGGCGTTGGTTACAGAGCCAGCAACCAAGGACAAAAATTGGATTTGGCACTCGGATTCTCTCATAACATTGTTCTGGACATTGCTCCCGAAGTAAAGATCGAGACCATCTCCGAAAAAGGGAAAAACCCTATTGTAAAACTAACATCTCACGACAAGCAATTGGTAGGTCAGGTGGCCGCCAAGATCAGATCTTTCCGTAAGCCAGAACCTTACAAAGGAAAAGGAGTGAAGTTTGTAGGTGAGCAATTAAGAAGAAAAGCAGGTAAATCAGCTTAATAATTAAGACTATGGGATTATCTAAGACTGAAAGAAAATTACGCATCCGAAGAAGAATACGAAAAGTTTCCTTCGGAACTGAAGCAAGACCAAGGTTGTCTGTATTCAGAAGCAATAAAGAAATATACGCCCAGTTGATTGACGACAATAAAGGTGTAACTTTGGCGGCAGCTTCATCCAGGGATAAAGATGTCGATGCCAAGGGAACCAAGTCCGAAGTAGCGACCAACGTGGGTAAGGCCATAGCCGAAAAGGCTCTTAAGCTAGGTGTTGAAACTGTTGCTTTTGATAGGGGAGGAAACCTATATCACGGAAGAGTAAAATCATTGGCTGAAGGAGCTAGGGAAGCCGGACTAAAATTTTAATAAACTATGTACCAGAATTACAAAAACGTAGAAACAGTAAAGCCGGGTGGACTGGAGTTGAAAGACCGTTTGGTTGGAGTACAAAGGGTTACCAAGGTAACAAAAGGTGGTAGAGCCTTTGGTTTTTCAGCAATTGTTGTGGTTGGTGATGAAAACGGAGTAGTAGGACATGGTTTGGGTAAATCCAAAGAAGTAGCAACGGCCATCGCCAAAGCTATCGAGGATGCCAAAAAGAACTTGGTTCGTATTCCATTGAACAAAGGCACGCTGCCTCACGAGCAAAAAGGAAAGTTCGGTGGAGCTAGAGTATTCATTAAGCCTGCATCGCACGGTACCGGGGTAATTGCCGGTGGAGCTGTAAGGGCCGTATTGGAAGCTGTAGGTGTACAGGATGTACTTTCTAAATCCCAAGGTTCTTCCAACCCGCACAACGTTGTAAAAGCTACTTTTGATGCATTGTTGCAACTAAGAAGTGCGGATACCGTTGCAAAACAGAGGGGAATTTCTTTGGAAAAAGTCTTTAAAGGATAAATAGAGGATATTATGTCAAAGATTAAAGTTACACAAATAAAGAGCGGCATCAAAAAGCCACAGAACCAAAAAAGAACTTTGGAGGCTCTTGGACTAAAGAAAATCGGACAGGTGGTTGAGCACGAAGCAACTCCTAGTATCCTTGGAATGGTAAATAAGGTAAAACACTTGGTTTCCACAGAGGAAGCTTAAAATATAAAGGCACATGGATTTGAATAATCTAAAACCAGCGGATGGCGCTGTGCACAAAGAAGGAAAACGTGTAGGACGTGGAGAAGGTTCCGGTAAAGGAGGAACTGCAACACGTGGGCACAAAGGAGCCAAGTCTAGATCGGGGTATTCCAAAAAGATTGGTTTCGAAGGTGGTCAGATGCCATTGCAAAGACGTGTACCCAAGTTTGGTTTCACCAACATCAACAGAAAAGAGTACACAGGGATCAATTTGGGCAAACTACAAGAATTGGTGGACAAAGGAACCATTAAAGATGTTGTTACCTTGGACATTCTTGTGGAGAACGGATTGGCACACAAAAACGATTTGGTAAAGATATTGGGCGATGGTGAATTAAAAGCAGCGCTAAAAGTATCTGTACATAAATTTACTGCTTCCGCTAAAGCTGCTATCGAGTCGGCAGGAGGTGAAGCAATAAGTTTATAAGAATTATAGCATGAAGAAATTTATTGAGACCATATCAAATATCTGGAAGATAGAAGAACTAAGACAACGCATTATCCTAACATTGGGTTTATTGTTGGTGTACCGATTTGGTGCGCAAGTTGTACTTCCCGGTATTGATACCGCCCAGTTGGCCCAATTATCCTCGAACACTGAAAATGGTATCTTGGGTATTCTGAATGCTTTTACGGGTGGTGCTTTTGCGAATGCTTCGGTGTTCGCTTTGGGTATTATGCCCTACATCTCCGCTTCCATTGTGGTGCAGTTGATGGGAATAGCGATTCCCTACCTTCAAAAACTACAAAAGGAAGGAGAAAGTGGTAGAAAAACCATAAACCAGATTACCCGTTGGTTAACCATCGGTATCTGTATTGTTCAAGCCCCTGCCTATTTGTACGGTCTTGGCGCCCTAGGTGTACCGGACAGTGCTTTTGTTTTGGGTAAAGGCTTGGATTTTATCGTTCCAGCTGTTATTATATTGGTAACAGGGTGTGTGTTTGCCATGTGGTTGGGTGAGAAAATCACCGACAAGGGAATCGGAAACGGTATCTCCTTGTTGATTATGGTCGGTATCATTGCAACATTGCCACAAGCGTTTGCACAGGAATTCGTATCAAGAACAACCAACAATACCGGTGGAATCATGTTTATGTTGATAGAGGTGATTGTTTGGTTCTTGGTTATCTTGGCCAGTGTGTATTTAACAATGGCTGTAAGGCAGATTCCGGTACAGTACGCAAGAAGAACAGCTTCTGGAGGATACGAAAAGAACGTGATGGGAGCACGTCAGTACATTCCACTTAAGTTGAATGCATCTGGAGTAATGCCCATTATCTTTGCACAAGCAATTATGTTCGCGCCAAGTTTAATTGGTAGAACATTTAACGATACCGCAGCAGGACAATGGATGGAGGTTCAATTTGCCGATATATTCGGATTGGCCTACAACATACTGTTTGCAGTGTTGATCATAATATTTACCTACTTCTACACAGCGATTACCGTGCCTACGAACAAAATGGCCGATGATCTGAAAAGAAGTGGTGGTTTTATCCCGGGCATTCGTCCAGGGAAAGAAACCGGAAACTATTTGGACAAGATAATGTCCTTGATTACATTTCCTGGTTCCATCTTTTTGGCACTTTTGGCAGTATTGCCGGCAGTAGTGGTAAAGTTGATGGATGTACAGGCAGGTTGGGCATTGTTTTATGGAGGTACATCACTGTTGATTATGGTAGGTGTAGCTATTGATACGGTACAGCAAGTAAATTCTTATTTGTTGAACCGACATTACGATGGCTTAATGAAAACCGGTAAAAACAGAAAAGTAGCATAATTTATGGCAAAGCAGCCAGCAATAGAACAAGACGGGACTATTATTGAAGCATTGTCCAACGCAATGTTCAGGGTAGAATTGGAAAACGGGCACGTGGTAACGGCGCACATCTCCGGAAAAATGCGGATGCACTATATTAAGTTGCTTCCCGGGGATAAGGTAAAGTTGGAAATGAGTCCATACGATTTAACAAAAGCAAGAATTACGTATAGATACTAGTTACATGAAAGTAAGAGCATCAATAAAGAAGAGAAGTGCCGACTGCAAGATTGTTCGCAGAAAGGGCAGATTGTATGTAATCAACAAAAAGAATCCTAGATTTAAACAAAGACAAGGGTAATTATGGCAAGAATTGCAGGGGTAGATATACCTAAACAAAAGCGTGGCGTTATTTCGCTTACCTATATCTTCGGGGTAGGTAAAAGCAGGGCGAAGGAAATTTTGGCGGCGGCCCAAGTAAATGAAGATACCAAGGTTTCAGATTGGACCGACGATGAAATCGGAAAAATCAGGGAAGCTGTTGGTGCCTACACCATAGAAGGAGAACTTCGTTCAGAGACCCAAATGAACATCAAGCGTTTGATGGACATCGGTTGTTACCGTGGAATTCGTCACAGATCCGGATTGCCATTGAGAGGTCAACGTACCAAAAACAACTCTAGGACCAGAAAAGGAAAAAGAAAAACAGTTGCCAACAAGAAAAAAGCAACTAAATAATATATAGTCATTAGTATTTAGACGTTAGAAGAATCTGTTTGAAATGTAAAAGTCTAGGATTCCAATAACCAAAAAGCTAACACTAGAAACTAAAAAATATGGCAAAGGCAAGTACCAAAACAGCAAAGAAGCGCAAGGTCGTAGTAGAATCTACCGGAGAGGCGCATGTTGTTGCATCTTTCAACAACATCATTATTTCACTTACCAATAAGAAAGGTGATGTTATATCATGGTCATCCGCAGGTAAAATGGGTTTCCGAGGCTCTAAAAAGAACACTCCATACGCAGCACAGGTTGCAGCAGAAGATTGTGCCAAGGTTGCTCACGAAGCAGGACTGAGAAAAGTGAAGGTTTATGTAAAAGGACCAGGTAACGGTAGAGAATCAGCTATACGTTCCATTCACAATGCAGGAATCGAAGTAACAGAGATTGTAGATGTTACTCCATTGCCGCACAACGGATGTAGACCACCGAAAAGAAGAAGAGTTTAATTATCAATTATATTGTTTAACGGGCCCCCTAAAAAGGGTCTTCACCCGAAGGTGCAGTTAGATTATCGAAGGATAAGCCTTAATTCATAATCGCACTTTCAAATAAATAGAAGATGGCAAGATACACAGGACCAAAAACAAAAATCGCTAGAAAATTTGGAGAAGCGATTTTCGGAGACGATAAGTCGTTCGAAAAGAAAAATTATCCTCCAGGACAACACGGTAACAACAGACGTCGTGGTAAGAAATCTGAATACGCAATCCAGTTAATGGAAAAGCAAAAAGCAAAATACACATACGGTATTTTGGAAAAGCAATTCCGTAACCTGTTTGCCGAGGCAAAAAGAAAAGAAGGAGTAACCGGTGAGGTATTGCTTCAATTGTGCGAGTCTCGTTTGGACAACGTAGTTTTCAGAATGGGAATTTCACCATCAAGAAGAGGCGCGCGCCAATTGGTTTCGCACCGTCACATTACCGTAAACGGAAATGTTGTTAACATTCCATCCTATTCACTAAAAGCAGGAGATGTAGTTGGTGTTAGGGAAAAATCTAAATCAGTACAGTCCATCGTAGATTCTTTGGCTAACAATAGCAGTGTTTACGAATGGATCACTTGGAACTCTGAAAAGAAAGAAGGTACTTACGTTGCTGTTCCAGAAAGACTTCAGATCCCTGAGAATATCAAGGAGCAACTGATAGTCGAATTATACTCTAAATAAGAATTCAACATTAATCCAATTATGGCATTACTTAATTTTCAGAAGCCCGATAAAGTTATAATGATCGATTCAACAGATTTCGAGGGGAAATTCGAATTTCGTCCTTTGGAACCTGGATATGGATTAACAGTTGGGAATGCGCTGAGAAGGGTTTTGCTTTCCTCTTTGGAAGGTTTTGCCATCACTTCTGTGCGCATAGATGGAGTTGAACATGAATTTTCTGTTATACCAGGCGTTGTTGAAGACGTTACAGAAATTATACTGAACCTAAAACAAGTTAGGTTTAAAAGACAGATTGATGATGTTGAGAGCGAAACCGTATCCATTTCCGTTAGCGGAAAGGAGCAAATGACCGCTGGTGACTTCCAAAAGTTCATCTCCGGATATCAAGTCCTTAACCCGGACTTGGTTATTTGCAACATGGATCCGAAAGTGAGCATCAACATGGAGATCGTTATAGAAAAAGGCCGTGGTTATGTTCCAGCGGAAGAAAACAAAAAATCCAATGCCCCTCTGGGCACAATTTCAGTGGATTCTGTTTACACTCCGATAAAGAATGTAAAATACAGCATCGAAAATTATAGGGTAGAGCAAAAGACCGATTACGAAAAATTGGTTTTTGAAATCATTACCGATGGTTCTATCCACCCAAAAGATGCATTGACCGAGGCCGCCAAAGTTTTGATTCACCACTTTATGCTGTTCTCCGATGAGCGCATCACCCTTGAGGCCGATGAAATTGCCCAGACAGAGACTTATGATGAGGAATCATTGCACATGCGCCAATTGTTGAAGACCAAATTAGTGGACATGGATTTGTCCGTAAGGGCTCTGAACTGTCTTAAAGCTGCCGAGGTGGATACTTTGGGGGATTTGGTATCATTCAATAAAAACGATTTGATGAAGTTCAGAAACTTCGGTAAAAAATCATTGACCGAATTGGAAGAATTGGTCATCAATAAAGGCCTACAATTTGGTATGGACCTTTCCAAATACAAATTAGATAAAGATTAACAATCATATTTTGCTCTCCTCATACAAAAGGATTTGGTAGCAAGATGATAACTTAGAACAATGAGACACGGAAAGAAGTTTAATCATTTAGGTAGAACTGCCGCACACAGAAAGGCAATGTTGGCCAACATGGGCTGTTCCCTAATAGAACATAAAAGAATCAACACAACGGTTGCAAAAGCCAAAGCGTTGAAAAGGTTTATCGAGCCTTTGATCACCAAAGCCAAGACCGAGAACAACCAGACTACCGAAAAAGGTACACACAACAGAAGGGTTGTTTTCAGTAACTTGAGAAGTAAAGAGGCTGTAACCGAATTGTTCGGTACAGTTGCTGAGAAAGTTGGCGACAGACCTGGAGGTTACACTAGAATTATCAAGTTAGGCAACCGATTGGGAGATAATGCCGATATGGCAATGATCGAGCTGGTAGATTTCAACGAGCTGTACAATGCAGGTAAACCTAAGAAGAAATCGACCAGAAGAAGCAGAAGAGGTGGTGGAGCTAAAAAAGCTGAAGCACCGGCCCCGGCAGCTGAAACAAAAACTGACGATTCTGAAGAATAAGAAGAATGTTATTAACTATTGTATTTTAGGAAAAAGGATAAGTGAAAACTTATCCTTTTTTTATGTTTTTTTGTCATAACTGAAACTAGAGCACGAAATGAAGTATCACACAAAGAAAAAAGCGTTGATTTTGTTGGCCGATGGAACCATTTTTTATGGAAAGGCAGTCGGAGGTAGAGAAGGTACCGCAGTAGGAGAAGTATGTTTCAACACCGGGATGACCGGTTATCAAGAGATTTTTACCGATCCATCCTATTACGGTCAATTAATGGTGACCACTAACGCGCACATTGGCAATTACGGAGCCCATTTGGACGAAGTGGAATCGGATTCTGTTAAGATTGCAGGTCTGATCTGTAAAAATTTCAGTTACGAATATTCAAGACCAGACGCCACTATGAGCCTTTTGGATTTCTTGGACAACAACAATCTTTTGGCCATCTCCGATGTAGATACCCGTGCTTTGGTAAGCTACATTAGGGACAATGGAGCCATGAACGCATTGATTTCCACTAGAGTTGACGAAATCGAAGCTCTAAAAGAGGAGTTGAAGCAAGTGCCAAGCATGGAAGGTCTGGAACTATCTTCCAAAGTATCCACAAAAGAGCCATATTTCTATGGAGATGAAAATGCGGATATTAAAATTTCCGCTTTGGATATCGGAATCAAAAAGAATATCCTAAGAAACCTGGCAAAAAGAGGAGCGTACATTAAAGTCTTCCCATACAACACGTCGTATTCGGAAATGAAGGAATGGAACCCCGATGGATATTTTATATCAAACGGACCAGGTGACCCAGAGCCTTTGACAGATGCCGTTGCAGCAACCAAAGAAATGATCGCTTCCGACAAGCCATTGTTCGGAATCTGTTTGGGGCACCAAGTATTGGCATTGGCCAACGGAGTATCCACTTATAAAATGCACAATGGCCACAGGGGAATCAACCACCCGATACTAAATTTAATGACCGGTAAGGGTGAGATTACTTCCCAAAACCATGGATTTGCCGTGAACAGGGAAGAGACAGAGGCCAACGCCGAACTGGAGATTACACATACCCATTTGAACGACCAGACGGTGGCAGGAATAAAAATGAAGAACAAAGATGTTTTCTCGGTACAATATCACCCAGAAGCAAGCCCAGGTCCACACGATGCAGATTATTTGTTCGACCAGTTCTTTGATTTGATCAAGGCTAGGAAAAACTAAAACGATATAGTTTTATTTTTAAGTAAATATGTGCGTTTTGTGAGGATTATCATGGAATTAAAAACAGCACCTTTTGTATCTTAGCCCAATAATCACAACTAAAAATATAGTAGTAAAATGAGCATCATTATCAACATTCATGCAAGACAGATATTGGATTCCAGAGGGAACCCGACAGTAGAAGTAGATGTCGTAACAGAAAATGGAATTATGGGAAGGGCGGCAGTGCCTTCTGGAGCCTCTACCGGAGAGCATGAAGCCGTTGAGTTGCGCGATGGTGGCAATTCCTTTATGGGTAAAGGAGTAGGTAATGCAGTAAACAATGTAAATACCCTGATAGCCGAAGAATTGATCGGTACTTCTGTTTTTGAACAGAATTACATCGACCAGACAATGATCGAGCTGGATGGCACGCCGAACAAATCAAAATTGGGAGCAAATGCCATACTGGGGGTTTCCTTGGCAGTGGCCAAAGCAGCAGCCAATGAATTGGGTATGCCGTTGTACCGTTACGTGGGCGGCGTAAGTGCCGACACACTTCCAGTTCCAATGATGAACATTATAAATGGAGGTTCGCACTCCGATGCTCCCATTGCGTTCCAAGAGTTTATGGTGATGCCCGTTAAGGCCAAGGATTTTAGCCATGCCATGCAAATGGGGACAGAGATCTTCCATAACCTTAAAAAAGTATTGCACGATCGTAATTTGAGTACTGCAGTGGGAGATGAAGGAGGGTTCGCCCCAACCTTGGAAGGTGGTACCGAAGATGCTTTGGATACTATCGGAAAAGCGGTGGAAAAAGCAGGCTACAAATTGGGTGATGAGATCATGATCGCATTGGATTGCGCATCTGCGGAATTCTACGTGGACGGCAAATACGATTATACCAAGTTCGAAGGAGATAAAGGAATGGTCAGAACATCCGAAGAACAGGCCCAATACTTGGCCGATCTTTGCGAAAAATATCCAATAATTTCCATAGAAGACGGAATGGACGAGAACGATTGGGACGGTTGGAAGATGCTGACCGACAAAATCGGTGATAAGGTACAATTGGTAGGCGATGATCTATTCGTGACCAACGTAGAGCGTTTGTCCCGTGGTATCGAGAACGGTATTGCCAATTCTATTTTGATCAAAGTAAATCAAATTGGTACATTAACGGAAACCATTGCAGCCGTAAATATGGCCAAGAATGCAGGGTATACTTCCGTAATGTCCCATAGATCTGGTGAAACCGAAGACAATACCATTGCCGATTTGGCAGTAGCTTTGAACACAGGTCAGATCAAGACCGGTTCCGCTTCTCGAAGTGATCGTATGGCCAAATACAACCAACTGTTGAGAATTGAAGAAGAGTTGGGAGATGTAGCCTACTATCCACAAGAAAAAGCATTCAAAGTAAAATAATCATAATGATTACTTAGCATTAAAAAAGCCTTTTCCGTTTCGGAAAGGCTTTTTTTTGTTTCAGTAACAAACTTTGGTTAAATTAAGGGTGCACTAAACTACCTTTCAAATTCTTCTCTACATGAACAATTTTCTTTTTGTCGCCGCCGAAAACGATGCTTTGGAAAACTGTAAAGCCGGGGGCATGGGCGATGTGGTTCGCGATGTACCGAGACAAATTTCGGAGCGTGGCGATAAAGTGCACGTGGTTGTTCCGGCCTATTCCAGACTACATCATGGGGGATTGCCACGGACTACCCTGAATTTTTCATTGCGGGGCATGGCCTACACTGCGGAGTTGTACGAAGTAAAACCTAAAAAAGAATTTCCCAATATATTTCATTATGTGCTCCATCATCCTGAGATAGAAGCTGGTGATATTGCACACATCTACCACAACGACCCAGAAGAGCCGTTTTACACCGACGCCATTAAATACATTATATTTTGTACAGCGGTTGCAGAAGCCATAAAGCAAGGTGCATTTGGCGATGTGGACATTGTACATTTACACGATTGGCATTCCAGTCTGCTTTTGTTCTTAAGGGAATATCACATAGAGTATACCAATTTAAAGGACATACGCATAGTGTATAGCATCCACAATTTGGCAATACAGGGAATTCGTCCGTTCGATGGTAATTATTCTTCGGTAAAAAATTGGTTCCCCAGTGTACCGTTGGACTATCAAAAGTTGATGGATTACCGATATCAGGATTGCATTAACCTTATGGCCGTAGGTATTCGATTTGCAGATGCTGTCCATACCGTTTCACCATCCTATAAAGAAGATTTGCTACTACCAAGTTCCCCACCGGAGTTTATTGGTGGCGAAGGGTTGGAAAAAGATCTACAGAAAGCGGATCAAGAAGGACGTTTGTTCGGTATTTTGAACGGATGTAATTATAAGAACATCAACAAGGAGAAGAAAGGAAATATTTATCGGAATACGGTAAAGGCTTTATTTAGATGGTTGCAAGAGGAATCCAAAAAATACAAGGCCGATTTTTTGGCACACACCGGGGAGAAAATAATGGCATATGTGGACGAAAACCCTAAGTTCATCGCTTCGAGTGTGGCACGGTTGACCGAGCAAAAGTTTTACTTTTTTATGCGATCTCCCGAAGCATTTGTAGAAATTTTGAAACGATTGGAGAAAGTCGACGGAATTTTTATGCTGTTGGGAACGGGTGCGCCGGAATACGAAGAGCTTTTTAGAAAATTGAGCTACGAGCACAAAAACTTTATTTTCACCAATGGTCAGTCGGAAAAGTTGATCGATTCCATTTATTTGGAATCGGACCTGTATTTCATGCCCAGTCTGTTTGAACCTTGTGGAATTAGCCAGATGTTGGCCATGCGGAACGGAAATCCATGCCTTGTGCACCATACCGGAGGGCTAAAGGATACCGTTGAACACATGAAAACCGGTTTTGCCTTTGATGGGGAAAGCTACGACGAGAAAATTTCCAGCATGATCCAGACTCTGGATGAGGTACTAAATGTGTTCGAAAACGACAAACCTACCTGGAAAAAAATCCAATCCGCTGCGCGTAGAAAACGTTTTACATGGAAGAAATCAGCGGACGAGTATTACAAACTGCTCTATAAATTGGATTAGGTTATTTTTCCTATATCATTTTAGCGTTAATATCAGCACAAAAAGGGTCTGTAAATTGTTAATGGCAGTGCTTTTTCGTAATTTTCGCAATCAATTTTTACTAATCTATTAAAATATAAAATGTCGGATAAAGCTATACTCGAATATGGGGGAGAAAGGTATGAATTCCCTGTGATCAAAGGTACTGAAGATGAATTGGCCATAGATATTAAAACCTTGAGGGCCGCAACAGGAATGGTGACGATAGACCCCGGATATAAAAATACGGGCTCGTGCGAAAGTGCCATTACTTTTTTGGATGGCGAGCAAGGGATTTTAAGGTATCGTGGATATTCCATTGAAGATTTAGCAGAGAAAGCCGACTTTTTGGAAGTAGCCTACCTATTAATATTTGGTGAACTGCCTAACAAAGAACAATTGGAGAAATTCCATAGCGATATCAAGGAAGAGTCCCAAGTTGATGAAGAAATGAAGAAAATCTTGGATGGCTTTCCAAAATCGGCTCACCCAATGGGGGTGTTATCCTCATTGACCAGTGCTTTGGTGGCGTTCAATCCATCTTGCGTAGATGTATCCTCGGAATCCGCCATGTACAATTCCATAGTCCGTATTTTGGCCAAGTTCCCAGTGTTGGTCGCTTGGGCCATGCGCAAGAAAAAAGGTCTTCCGTTGGATTATGGAGACGATACCTTGGGGTATGTTGAGAACATCCATAAAATGATGTTCAAAAGACCTAATCAAGAGTATAAAAGAGACCCTATTGCCATTGATGCCCTAGATAAACTTTTGATCTTACACGCTGATCACGAGCAAAACTGTTCAACTTCTACAGTTCGTATTGTTGGTTCTTCGCACGCCGGATTGTTCGCATCGCTGTCTGCAGGTATTTCTGCACTTTGGGGACCATTGCACGGGGGGGCCAACCAAGCGGTTTTAGAAATGCTCGAGGCTATAGAGGCCGATGGAGGCGATACTAAAAAATATATGGCCAAAGCCAAGGATAAGGACGATCCCTTCCGTTTGATGGGCTTTGGACACCGTGTATACAAAAACTTTGACCCAAGGGCCAAGATCATTAAAAAATCCGCAGACGAAGTGTTGGGCAATCTAGGTATCGAAGATCCTATTTTGGACATAGCCAAAGGTCTGGAAAAAGAAGCATTGGAAGATCAGTACTTTGTGGATAGAAAATTATATCCAAACGTGGATTTTTATTCCGGTATCATTTATCGGGCGTTGGGCATACCTACAGAAATGTTTACAGTAATGTTCGCATTGGGCAGACTGCCCGGCTGGATAGCGCAATGGAGAGAAATGCGTCTGAGAAAAGAGCCCATCGGAAGGCCAAGACAGGTATACATAGGAGAAAACCTAAGAAGTTTTGTTCCTTTGGAAAAAAGGTAAGATTTGGGACAATACAAAAATTAAAAGGGGCGGTTTCGCCCCTTTTTATATGGGGTAAACCTTTAAACTACAACATGCCTGCGGCATTATGGTTCAACGATTTGTCCCTTTCGTAGCAAATTCGCATAATTTCCAAATGATAATATTTCTGTAGGTCGGATATATCTTTATTGGCAATAATGTGCTTGGATTTTTCAAAGGATTGATGGATATATTCATGCGCATCCACCGTGCTTAGATTCTTTAAGGTAGCGTCCATGGATCTCCCAAACTTTTTTATAGAAGCATCTATTTTAGAAATTGAACTATCCAACTGAAGCTCATATAATTTTTGAATATGCCCATGTAGTTCTGTGGGTAGATCAGCATCTGTAATACAATCGTTGTATTTGATGGAGGATTGTCCTCCAAAAGGTAGATCGGCATCAGGTTTGGAAGATAAACGGACATCATTCATTTTTTGGAACGCATGCATACTTCCCATAACAATAAATAAGGTAGCTAAAATAGCCGATGTAAGTAGTAGTTTTTTCATAAGTAGGAAAAATCTTAATGCAAATGTAGTCAATATAATTTATTGAAAAACTGATAATTGTTAGTTTTTTGGTTTCAAAGCTATTTTTAAGCATTTGATAAACAATTTCGTATAGAATAACATCATTTTGTTGATTTAATATTTCTACCGTGTATTCAGTAAAGAATTTTTGATTTTGTCAGGGTAAAAAAATCAAGTAAAACACTAGATTTGCCCTCATACTCTAAAGGACACTACTTTAGGGTGGTCATCTATGATTTTTGACCCATAAAAAACCTTATATGATTAAACTAAACGTGGTCAACGAGACCAGTGCACTAAAAGAGGTTATACTGGGAACGGCACAAAGCAATGGACCTGTACCCACTATTGATGAAGCCTACGATCCAAAATCAATTGAACATATCAAAGCGGGCACTTACCCCAAAGAAGAGGATATGATCAAAGAAATGGAGGCCTTTGCCCAGGTTTTTGCCAAGTACGGGGTAAAGGTATATCGACCGGAAGTCCTCCAAGATTGCAACCAAATTTTTGCAAGGGATATTGCTTTTGTAATAGAGGACAAATTGTTCCATGCCAATATTTTGCCCGATCGAGAGCAGGAATTTGAGGCCATACATAATGTGCTGGATATAATTGACCCCAATAAAATAATTAGGCCGCCGGAAGAGGTGCATATTGAAGGTGGTGACGTAATGCCGTGGAACGATCATATTTTTATTGGAACCTACACAGGCCCGGACTATGCTAGCTATATTACGGCACGAACAAATATTGAGGCAGTTGAGTTTATTCGCGATATGTTTCCACATAAGACCGTAAAATCTTTCGAACTGCGTAAATCCAATACCGATCCCAAGGAAAATGCCCTGCATCTGGATTGTTGTTTTCAACCTGTTGGTAAGGACAAAGCTATTTTGCACAAAAACGGTTTTTTGGTAGAGGAAGAATATCAATATTTGGTTGATTTTTTTGGTCCAGAAAACATTTTTGAGATAGATAAAGAGGAAATGTACCAAATGTTCAGTAATGTTTTCTCCATATCGCCAGAGGTAGTGGTATCCGAAAGAAGCTTTACCAGACTCAACAATTGGCTACGTGACCATGGTTTTACCGTGGAAGAAATTCCCTATGCCGAGATTGCCAAACAGGAGGGGCTGTTACGTTGTAGCACCATGCCTTTGGTAAGAGCGTAAATTAGTAGAATAATCCCTTTTGCGGGGAACAACAAAAAACTTCATGCAATTGAGAAATCAGATTACCAATACCATTCTTATGGTTCGTCCCGTTAATTTTAGGATGAACGAACAAACAGCGGTCAACAATTATTTTCAAGAAGACCCGGATTTAAAAAAAGCCGAAATCAACCTAAAGGCACAACAGGAGTTTGATCAATTTGTAAAGGTGCTTCGGGAGCAGGGCGTAAATGTATTGACCATAGATGATAATATGGAGCAGGATACACCAGACTCTATTTTTCCAAATAACTGGGTGTCCTTTCACGATAACGGAACAGTATGTGTATATCCGATGTTTGCCGAAAACCGAAGAAGAGAACGTAGAGAGGATATATTTGAGTTGTTGGAACAGAACGGATTTGTGATCAACAATGTTATGGATTATACATCTGCCGAGGAAGAGGGCGTGTATTTGGAAGGCACTGGGAGCATACTAATGGACCGCATAAATCAAAAGGCCTATTGTGCTTTGTCCGAGCGAGCCCACGAAGAGCTATTTATAGAATTTTGCGAAGATTTTGATTGTTTTCCCGTGATTTTTCATGCGAACCAAACTGTGGACAACAAGCGATTGCCCATTTATCACACCAATGTAATGATGGCCATGGCGGAGACCTTTGCCGTAATCTGTTTGGATTGTATCGATGACAAGAAAGAAAGAAAAAGTGTCGTGGAACACCTAAAGATGGATGGAAAGGAAATCATTAAGATCACCGAAGAACAGATGTACCATTTTGCAGGGAACATGCTCCAAGTTGTGGGCTCCAACGACCGACGATTTATGGTAATGAGTACCCAGGCGTACAAGAGCCTGACCACACAACAGATCAATGCTATCGAAAAGCATTGTGGCATTGTACACAGTTCCCTTGATACCATTGAGACTTGCGGAGGAGGCAGTGCACGTTGTATGATGGCCGAAGTTTTTTTGCCAAAGGCATAGTGCCTGAGTTTCATTTCCAGATGGTTCCTGAGCGGCATCGAAAATGTATAGTGTCATTTCGAACCGACTGAAAGCAGAGTGAGAAATCTAAAAAACAGTAATGATTTCTCAATCACTGCTTTCGCATCTCATTTCGAAATGACACCTTATCATGATGAACTAGAAGGTATATAAAGTCAAGAGATAAAAACATGGAAGTTCCTTTATCCCAAATTTGTAGTTTGGAAACTCAGAACCCTTAATCCAAACTCATAACTAATCTTCCTCTTCAACCGTAAAACCACGAATGGCCTGGTTGGGTTCCATAATATTGTAACCTTTCCAAAACTCGGGATTGTAACGGGGCATATAGGTGGCTCGCACTGTTTTATCCTCTTTGTAAGATGTGAATTCGGATTTGGAAATATTATCTTGCTCGAACACTACGAGTTCATATTTGGTGGTCATGTTCATACGGAAATCAATGTTCAACTTTAATTCGTTTTGCTTACGGCGGCCTTTTACGTGTTTGTTTTTTTCCACGACTTTTAACGGACGGTCAACGCCAAAATATCTACCATCGGATAAATCCATAAACTGAAGATCGTATTTGCCAGTGGGCAATTTAGCAAAGCGCATGGTTCCCTTGTACATGGTTTTGCGGTAGGTAATACCCAGCAACCTAAAATTGCGGAGGCGTTTTGTATTGGTAAAGTCGAGCCGCATAATGGCATAATCCTCAATGTTGATGAATAGGCGACCTTTAAAGTCCGCGCTGCTCCGTTTGGGCCAAAAGTCTATCACGTAGACCCCTGCATTGTCTATTTCCGCATAACCCGCCAGTTGAAATTCGTAGCGGTTGGGTTTTTCCACAAAGTCCAGCTTGGTATCCTCTTTGTAATACAATTGACTCAACATTTCCTCAAACTGCCAGCGTTGGCTGTCCACCAATCCAGAAACACTGTCTTTTTTTACCTGAGCTTTCACTTTTTCAACCTGCTCCATCCGTTCGTCGTCCATAGTGTCCAAAATGGAATCCACTTGGATTTTTTCACTGAAAATGCCCGATTTAATTTTAAGATAGGATCCCGGTTTTACATTCTGTTTAAATATATCCTCCATGTGTTCGGCCAGATCTTCAAAGGAACCCACATCTTTTTTATCGTAAAGATCGGCCGCTTTTATTATGTTGAGTTTGTACTCCGTATCGTTTTTATAAAGATCCCCAAAACTTTCTGTGTAATGTGAAGCATGTTGTGGAATGGCCCTGGCTATACTGTCCATAAGCTCTTTGTTCAACTCTTTTATGGTGGATTTCTCAAAACCAAAATCCACTTTTTGCATGTTGGCCAGTTCCGATTTCCTAAGGAAGAAGCGTTGTTTAATGGTTTCCTTGTTCACGTTTTTGGGAATGTTCTCGATCATTTTTTCAATAATGTCGTCCACCTCCAGTTCTTTGTCGAAAACATAGACTCCGCTAAGTTCAATGGCCCTGGCATTTAATGTGATCACACTGTCTTGCATTTGCTCTAGGGCGAAACCTTTTTTTTCATACCCCATCGAGGTAATATAGATCGAATCGGGCCTGGAAATGCCATCCTCCAAAACAAAACTGAACCTGCCTTCTTCGTTTGTTATAACCCCGTTAAATTCTCCATATTGAACAGTGGCATAGGGAATTCCTTTTTGGGTCTTGGCATCCACCAAACGAGAACTAATGGTCTGTGCCATTGTTGTAAACCCTGTAAAAATGCTAAAAATGGAAAGGTAGTAAATAGGTTTTATGGACATATTTTGATGTATGGTTTCATTAAAAATAGACGCCTCTTGGATGGAAAAGGTTGCCTGCTTGTTAGACGAGCCGAAATGAATTTTGTGACAAAGTGCCAAAAATTCCGCGAATAGTAGTGGCACTTAGTAGTATTTTAACAATGTATGTGTTTAAAGTTAGGTGTAGGGAGATAGGGGCAATGGAGAAAGATTTATGGTTTTTGATAAGGATTGTTCCTATTATAGAACCATCTATATTTTCTCGTTCATAGATGGGTCCCTGAGCGTAGTCGAACGGACAGCAGTATGGTTTGATCATTGCTCTCGAACTTGATCTTAATTTTCTTAGTTTGAAATGAGATTAATTGTTGTGTTTCTTTTGGTGAAAAGTACGTTGAGCAACATTTAAGGTCTAAACACTGGGGTCAATCAGTTTTTGCGATATTCTTTATCATATTCCCAAAAATGAAGAGGTGAAAGGGTAGTACGGAATACCAATACAGGCGACCCAATAATCCTTTCGGTCGGAACGTCGCGGTTTGGTACAGAATGTTGTCCTTGATCCTAAATTCTAGCCATGCTTCCCCAGGGGTTCGCATTTCTGCAAAAAGGAGCAAACGTTTGTTTTTTTTGTCGGCTAAAAGCACTCTCCAAAAATCCAGAGCATCACCGGGAAAAATTTTATCAAGATGGGTTCGTCCACGTCGTAGCCCCGGACCTCCGACCAATTTATCCAAAAAACCACGGATTTTCCACAGCCAATTGCCATAATACCACCCATTTTCACCACCAATTCGCCAAATGTTGTCCAAAACAGCTCCTTCGTTTGTAATTTTGATGGATTTTTTGTCTTGTAGCACCCCGAATTTAGGTACTTGGATATAATTTTCGAGATCTTCCTGTATTTGCCCGCTCGCTATGCTGTCCTTCCAACTACTTATTACCAGGTTCTGTTCAATTTTCTTAAAGGCCAGATCAATGGCTTCTTCATAAGTGTGGGTTTTTAATCCCAACATTTGCTGTAATCGATTGTCCTTTGCCACGACTTCCATTTTCATGCTATCCACAAGATTTGTGGCCAATTTGTACGAAGTAGAGGTAACAAAATAGAGCCAATAGGAGGATAGTTTAGGTGTCATTACCGGAACGGTGAATATCCAGTTTTTAAAGCCACGGACCTTTGCATAGCGTTGGAGCATATCCTTGTAAGTAAGAACATCTGGCCCGCCAATATCAAAAGATTGGTCGTAGGTTTGCTTATTGCCCAATACCATGGTCAGAAATTGGATCACATCGCGAATGGCTATGGGCTGTGTTTTGGTAAGCACCCATTTGGGCGTGATCATAACCGGCAGTTTTTCGCAGAGATCTCGAATAATCTCAAAAGAGGAACTGCCCGAGCCTACAATGATCCCGGCTCGGAGCACGGTAAGTTTAAAATTGCCCCGATATAGTATGTCCTCCACATTCTTCCTGGAACTTAAATGTTTGGAGAGTTCTTCGTTATTTACGATCCCGCTCAGGTAGATCACCTGTTCGCACTGGGTTTTTTCAATAATTTTATTAAAGTTTTTAGCGGCCTGGGCCTCCTTTTCATCAAAATCGGTAACAGAGGAGGTCATGGAGTGTATCAGGTAATAGGCCGCATCAATATCGGGGGGTATTTTTTGTTCTTCAGGGATGTCCAGAAAATCTATCTCAACTACTTGGATTCGGGAGCGTATCTTACTATCTACCGAAAGTCTTTTTTCATCCCGAACGGCACATACCACTTCGTGGCCCATGTCCAAAAGTTGGGGCAATAGACGCATACCGATATAGCCATTGGCACCTGTCAGTACTATTTTCATAGGTCTTCGAGATTTGTAGGTAGGTTTTCCGCACGATGATCCATTAACTTTTTAAAATAACGTTGAATAGCTTTGGTATCGGCGCGTACCTTTACAAAATAATGGTCCATATAAATGGAATAAATGCCAATATCCCCTTTGTACATATTTAATTTGTAATAGGGTATTACCAGCCCGTAGGTTTCCAATCGGGAGCGAAACCGCACGATTATGCCGTTAGGTCGCATTTCTACATTGCACGTATTGGTATTGTTGTCCAAAACAAACAAATTATAAATATCTACACTGGCTTCTGTTACGTGTAGTTTTGGCGATCCAATGCCCCCCATGGCAAAACGATCTTTTAATGGGTAGGGCTTACCAACGGCATCGTTTATTTTTTGAATGATTTTTTTGTCGTTGTACGAAACGTTCAGTAGCATGTTTAAAGGTTTTGTCCAAATCGGATCAGGTTGCCGTCAATGTCTAATATGGAAAACTCTCGAACTCCCCAAGGTTTGTCTTCTAGACTGCCATTGGGGTGGATAACTTTGGAATTTTGCATTTCGAGGTAGAGCCCGTCCACATTTTCAACATAGATGTAACAACTGGTGTTTTCTGGAAATATCTTGTTGTTGCATTTCCAAAAATGGATCTCCACTTTGTCCCTGCCAATTACGGCATAGTTTTCATCAATCCAGCCAGATTTATCAAACCCCAATTTCTCTTTGTAAAAAGTCACGGTTTTATGGATGTCCATTGAGGCCAAAACCGGGGCGGCATGTTGAAGATGATCCATAGATAGTTTTTCTTAAAAATACGATTTATAAGTGGTCAACACCAATCCATATGACGGAAAAAGCCCAAAAAAATGCGTAGTTTTGCGCCCTTAAAAGCCTTTTTAAATGAGTTTGCAGAACGATTTGACCCAAAACGTGATCGAGGCGGTAAAACAACTGTACCAAGTTGAGCTGCCAACAGTGGAGTTTCAACCTACCCGGAAGGATTTTGAAGGAGATATTACCGTAGTGGTATTCCCAATGTTGCGCTACGTGAAGGGTAATCCTGTGCAGATTGGAACAAAGATCGGTGAATACTTGGTAGAGCAGGTCGACGAGGTGTCCAAATGCAATGTGGTCCAAGGTTTTTTGAATATCGTTATCGAAGAAAGCTACTATTTAAACTTCTTCAATACCATTTTGGGCGAGGTGGATTTTGGTTATGTAACATCTCGGTCCGATGATGCGGTGATGGTCGAGTATTCGTCCCCGAACACCAACAAACCATTACACTTGGGGCATATTCGAAACAACTTATTGGGGTATTCCGTGGCAGAGATTCTAAAAGCCTCGGGCAAAAAGGTCTATAAAACCCAGATCATTAACGATCGGGGAATACATATTTGCAAAAGTATGCTGGCCTGGCAGAAGTTTGGTGAAGGAGAAACGCCGGAGTCTTCAGGTTTAAAGGGCGATCACTTGGTCGGAAAGTACTATGTTGCTTTTGATAAGGTCTATAAAGAAGAAATTACCGGTCTGGTAGATAAGGGCATATCCAAGGAAAGAGCAGAGAAAGAAGCGCCAATATTGCTCGAAGCCCAGGAAATGCTTCGTAAATGGGAAGCTGGCGATGATGAGGTAGTACATCTTTGGAAAAAAATGAACGGTTGGGTGTACGATGGTTTCGATATTACCTACAAAAATTTGGGGGTTGATTTTGATACCCTGTACTACGAGAGCGATACCTATTTGTTGGGGCGTGATGTGGTAAAGGATGGATTGGAACGTGGTATTTTCTTTAGAAAAGAGGATGGCAGTGTTTGGATAGATCTTACCGATGAAGGCTTGGATGAGAAAATTGTGTTGCGTTCGGATGGTACCGCGGTATACATGACCCAGGATATTGGCACCGCCATTCAACGGGTAACCGATTTTCCGGATATCAACGGAATGGTCTACACAGTGGGAAACGAACAAGATTATCATTTTAAGGTCTTGTTCCTTATTCTTAAAAAGTTGGGTTATGCATGGGCAGAACAACTGTACCATTTAAGTTATGGTATGGTGGATCTGCCAAGTGGCAAAATGAAGAGCAGGGAAGGAACCGTTGTGGATGCCGATGACCTTATCAAAAATATGGAAGATACCGCAGCATCCATTTCACAAGAATTGGGCAAGCTCGACGGTTATACCGAAGAAGAAAAAAAACAATTGTACCGAACCATAGGTTTGGGGGCACTTAAGTACTATATATTAAAAGTAGATCCCAAAAAACGTATTCTTTTTAACCCGGAGGAATCCGTGGATTTTCAAGGAAACACGGGGCCGTTTATCCAGTACACCTATGCAAGGATACAATCCATTTTGCGCAAGGCCGATTTTGATCTCTCGACTGCGCTCGACATAACAATGGATTTGCACGAAAAGGAGAAGGAACTATTGAAACAGCTGCAATTGTTCCCTGAAACGGTACAGTTGGCGGCAGAAAACTATAGTCCAGCACTAATTGCCAACTATACCTACGAACTGGTCAAGGAATTCAACTCGTTTTATCAACAAGTTTCCATTTTAGGTGAAACGGACGAACAAAAGAAAACCTTTAGGGTATTGTTGTCCAAGAAGGTGGGCGAGGTGATTCAATCTGCCTTCCGCCTGTTGGGTATCGATGTGCCCGAGAGAATGTAGCAACTTACTTTTGCCGGAACGACATCTTTTGTTATTTTGAGTAGCTAACCTGAGCGTATTCGATGGTTTTATAAAAGTGCTTTAGGTATTTTTTGCGAATTATTTGAGTGCTCACAAATTTGCGTAGGCCGTTTAGGGCGCAATCGAAAAATCTCGATTTAAAAACTAACCCTAAAACTCACATTGGGCGTAATACCCAAAGAAAAATTTTCAATGGTTTCAATTTCATTGTCCTCGTTTACCCGATAGTATTTGTTCAGGGTGTTTCTTCGGTTGGTAATATTTAAAATGGAGAGTCCTGCATTGGCACGGATGGCCCTGCTTATCGAAAAATTATAGATGGCGGATGCATCGGCCCTAAAATATTCCGGTAGACGGCTATTGTTTGGCGATTGAAAATTGATTCTGGGCGGAAAGAATTCTTCATCAAGTCCTTCGTCCCCCTCAGCAGGTTCCGTATAAGGCTTACCGGTTCGGTAATTGATACCCATACTCAGTTTTAGATTTTTGTAGGTGTAGGTGCTCGCAAATGTGACCGTGTGCCGAATATCCAAGTTGTTTGGGAAACGTTTAGGTACAATGGAATCGAACGTGTAGTCGTTTTTGTTGTACGCATAGCTCAACCATGTACTATAATTGTCCCCTTTTTTGTTGATAAGAAACTCTAGTCCCTTAACCTTGTAACTCCCAATTTCTCCGGAAAACTGATAGGGGTTCTGAAATCCTTGGGTACTTGTACTGATACCATCCACATTTTTGATAAACCCTTCAATACCGATATAAAAATTGTTCTTTTCGTAATTGAGTCCAACAGAACCTTGCTTGCTCTTGGTTACCGGTAGTGTATCATCGTTGGACAGGATCCATCGTCGTTTTTCGATACCCAAAAAGTTTTGCTCCAAATCTATCACCTGATTTGTGGCCTGGCTTTTAAATTCGCCCAATATTTCAGCTCTTACATAATTGGCCAGCTTAAAATTTAAATTGAGCCGTGGCTCTATTAGTAATTTTTTAAAAGTGTCCAGATTTTCCACAAAATTGAACCGTGCTCCCACTTTTCCAACAAACGTATTGTCGAGCGAACTGTAATTCAGCTGGGAATAAGGGGCATGTGTTCGGATAACCCATTTAATTTCGCTATTAAAATCCGGTTGATTGATTATGGTGGCATTTGTGATCCCCGTTTCAATATATTGGTAACCGTTGTTCCAACTAAATTGATTGTTCATCATATAGTTGGTATCGAACTTTAGTGCGTTTTCGGTGACCTGATTGTTCTGGAACAATTGCTGTACCTGATTGGCGAACACATTTTGTGCATCCAAATTATATTTGGAGTAATATAGATTGAGGTGGGAGGTAAACCTATCCGTCCATTGACTTTGCAATTGCCCTCCAACGGAAATATTGTCTTGTTTTAATAGGCTAACATTGGTTTCGTTGGCATCGATATTGGTCTCTTCGAATTTTAAGTTGTTTTTAATATGAATGGCACTCAGTCTGATTTTGTGCGCGTTATTGAGGTCATAAAGAATTTTTCCTGAAAAATCGTAAAAGAAAAAATCTTCGTCCCTAGCAAATTCATCATCTACCGTATTGTTGTTTTGCAGGGTAATTTCACTATCCTGAAAGGCTCTGTTGATGAACTGTTTGTAGGTGGGAGTACTCAAAAAATCGGTTGCAGAGCGACGTGCTGAGAACTGTATTCCCAAATTGGGTGCAATGGGAACTTCTGCGTAAACATCGCCACTGATCAAATTAAAGCCTGCACCACCTTTCCAGGTTTCGGTTATGGTATTGCCGGTTTCCATTTGGATCACACTGCTTACCCCATCGCCAAAATTGGATGGTGTTCCGTTTTTGTAGATGGTGACCTTATCTGTCTGGTATGGGTTGAAGGCTGAAATCAACCCAAAAAAGTGCCCTGATTGATACATTTTTATACCATTCCAAAGAATAAGGTTCTGGTCGTTCGTGCCACCTCGGACATTGATATCGGAAACGGTTTCGTCGATACTTTTTATGCCTGGCAAAGCTTGAACGGTTTGCAGGATATCGGGTTCGATCAGGCCGGGTAGAATACCAAATTCGGCAGTGTTCAAGGTTATGCTCGCATCATTTTCTTTAATAATTCCAGAAGTAAGATATTTATAAACGAATACTTCATCTAGTTGCTCATAATATTGGGCCAATAATATTTTGGGGCAATCACCTTGCTGCAAGAGCTTTTCTATGGGAACATATTTGGTAATATAGCCGAGGTATCTAATCTTGAGGGAACTGTTTCTGGGGATGTTTCTCAATGTAAAAGAACCGTCCGAATCCGTTATTTTGGCGATTTTTGTCCCTAAAACTTCCACAGTGGCACCTATTACCGTATTCTCGGCAAAATTATCCAAGACCACACCACAAAGATCGACTCGGTCGTTCTTGGTGATGGCGTAGTATCTATCATTCAATTTTTCCGTGTCTATATGGAAAGTACTTTCGATAAATGTTAGGATTTGCCCTAGCGTATTTAAGTTCTCGGGAATAGTAATATTGAGCCCTTCCAAATCCTTGTCAATGTAAGAAAACTTTACGTCGAATCTATTTTCCAAGGTTTTTAAATACGGGATAAGGCCAACGGAAGTCGGTTGTTTTTCCTGTGCATTAACATGGCAAAACAGAAAAAACAGTAAACCTAAGATGAGCCCAAAATGCTTATTGTAGTTTGTTCCCAGCATAAAAAAGTACGTTGTCTCCGTCTATTTTAAATCTTGTTTTGGAGGGTGTGCTTATACTTTTTAACGCCATATTTAGGTCTGTGTTGTTAAAAGACCCTGTAAATAAGAGGTTTGTGTCGATGTCTTTTGTGCTAACTTGAATGTTGAACTGCCTTTCCAGCTCGGCGAAGACGTAGGTAAGAGGAATGCTTTCAAAACTACTTTCGTTGTTCATCCAAGATGGAACAGTGCCTTCTGGGGTGCCCGTGTTCACTATTTTACCGTTGACCACCATAAAAGCGCTACCTGCAGGTAGCTTGGTAACTTGTTCGTTATGGGTTACGCTGACCAACCCTTCGAAACAGGTTACCTCAAAAAAGCCATCTCTATTTTCCACATTGAACTGGGTTCCCAAAACAGCAACAGCTCCATGTTTTGTGGAAACAGTAAACTTTTTTCCTTTGGCAACCTTAAAAAAAGCTTCGCCTTCCAGTTCAATATTTCTGTTTTTGTCCCAATTCTTTTTACTGTAAGATATTCTGGATTCTGCGTTAAGGAAAACCTCTGAATTATCGGGCAGAACAACTTCGGAGCGTTCGGCGAATTCAGTTCTTACGCTTTCGTTAATTGTGCTGATATAAAAATACGAACCAGCAATCAAAACAGCGATAACCGCTGCCACTCTTAGAAATTTCTTGAACGGGTTAAGGGTAATGACCTTGGGAGTATTGTAAATTTGTTCATCTTTTAAGCGTTGCAAAGCAAGATCAGCATCAAATTCGGGTGCTGTTAACTTCTCGGAAGCGATTTTGAGCTTTTGGTACGAAGCATACTCCGGAGAACTCTCAAATTCCCTGAGTTCTTCACCGGAAAGCTCTCCACTAAGCCATTTTGCCAAATAATTTTCCTGCATGGTTTCTATGCTTTACTCTAGTTAAACAACTGATATAAAAAATACCCTACCTCTTAATTAATAAATTAAATGCCGTCGATATGTTCGCGCAAACTTTTAAGGGCCAAATGCATGCGTTTTTCGATTGCTTTTACGCTCACACCTTCCAATTCGGCAATTTCTGCATATTTTTTTCCATCCACGCGGTTCAATAAAAATGTAGTGCGTTGGTTTTCCGGAAGGGCGTTCAATGCATTGTCCAATTTTTCCTTGTATTCTTTTTCTTCCATCAAGAACTCAGGGGATTCATTGGTGCGGTCGTTAACCAGGCTGCCGGCATGTTTTAACCTTACCTTTTCTGCTTTTATTACATTCAAATACAAATTGTTGGCAACGGTGTAAACGTAAGATTTAGCCTTGTCGGGGCTAACTTTGGCGCAGTTCTGCCAAAGTTTCACAAAAGCCTCTTGTACGGCATCGTGGGCCTTTTCCTCATTTCCGAACTTGTAGAAAATAAAATTAAAGACAGTCCTGGAGTGTGTCTTAAAAACTTCACTAAAAATATGGTCTTCACAAACATTGTCCATAAACCCGAATTTGTTTACCCCTCCAAATATATTTGAAAAATTTTAAGGAAAAGTAGGGTTTTTTTTTAGAGTGTTGTTTCAATATTGAATTATAACCCCAAAAGTTCAGTTATTATGAAAAAGTTGATTAGCAATATATTGCGCGCAGCATTGGTTGTACTTGTTTTCAGTATGTCGGCATGCCAAGAAGAATATGAAGAAGTTGGCGGCGGCAACGAAGAACAAACTATAGCTGCTAACTCCTCAACGGCTATCTTGATCCAAAACACATCTTCCAATGATGGCTCCTACGACAATATCGTGGACGGTGCAAGCTGTTTTGCCGTTCAATTTCCGTATACCGTAAATGTAAATGGTGTAGAGGTCACCATAGATTCCAAGGAAGACCTTGAGGTTGTCGAAGAAATTTTTGATGAGCTTGATAGCGATCAGGACATTCTTGATATTATTTTTCCCATTGTGATTACCCTGTCGGATTTTAGTGAAATCAATATCGAAAGCCAAGATCAGTTGGAAGCGTTGGCCAGGGAATGTCTGGAAGGTGGTGACGACGACGATATCGAATGTATCGATTTCGTCTACCCAATCACAATGTTCAAGTTTGATTTGCAAAACCAGGTCACCGGAGAATTTCAAGTGGAGAACGACAAAGAAATGAGAAGGTTTTTTGCTGATCTGGAGGACAATGAACTCATTAGTATCGAGTTTCCGATTACCCTTAAAAAATATGATGGAACAGAAGTTGTGATCAATGGCAACAGCGAATTGGCGGCCGCTCTGGAAATGGCCAAAAACGAGTGCGATGAAGATGACGACGATGATTATAACGATGATGATTTTACAGTAGAAGAATTGGACGAGCTATTGGTGGAGTGTCCATTACAGGTAAGGCAAGTGATCCGTAACGAAGTGGATAATACAGGCCAGTATATTGAGCGGTTGTTGACATTTAATGCGGATGGCACTGTGTATTTCTCAACTTCCACAACAGATCAGGTTGTGGGTACATGGAGTACGAGCAATACAGATCAAGGCGTACAGCTTGATTTAAATTTTCAAGACTTCCCGGATTTTACTTCCGAATGGTACTTTTACGAAATGGAAGAAGGAGTCATCAAACTATATAAAGATGGCGGTAACAAAATCGTGCTCAAAAGGTTTTGTGAAGACGATGGCAACATAAATAGGGAAGCATTTCTAAATTTACTTTTGGAATGTGAGTGGATCATAAAAGAGGTGGAGAACCAAGGAGAGGATGTAGAGAGGTTGCTAGGGTACGAGTTCCAGTTTACGGCCGATGGAAGCGTATCTCTGGGCAATGGCGTTACAACCATGCAGGGAACTTGGCAAGTTGGATTTAATAGCGAATACAAACTATCCTTGATGATTTCGATCGGGGACGAGCCAGGAGTAAGTTTTGAGTGGCCAATCAGGGAAATGCTGGAAACCCGCTTGGAGTTCGAAATTGAAGAGACTGACCACGAAATGGTACTACTACGGGTATGTGACGATAGTGCCAATGATGGAGATGTGGCCGAAATTAGAAACATAGCCATGGGCGGAACCTGGAATGTAGCTTTGTATCAAGAAGGGGAAACGGATCTGACCGTTACTTATGCCGAAATGGATTTTAACTTTTCCGCCGATCACCAAGTAGAAGTGTCCATAAATGCCGATCCTATAGCCGAAGGACTATGGAGAATAGTTAGGGATTCCGAAGAAGGCTTAAAATTTTACCTCAACTTTGATTTCGAGTACGATTTGGGAGAATTGACCGAAGATTGGAAAGTTATTTCCATTACTTCAACCAGAATAGAACTAAAAGATGAGAGCGACGATGGTACAGTAGAAACCCTGGTTTTTGAAAAACCATAAGATTATCCCCAATCTTTTTTCCAAAAGAAGGACGGCTCACCCCAAAGCCGTCCTTTTTCTTTTATATTATTATTAAATTTGTGCCTCCTTTAAAACAAAGAACACATGTTCGATAATTTAAGTGAAAAATTAGATAAGGCATTACACGTCCTAAAAGGACATGGTCAGATAACGGAAATCAATGTTGCGGAGACCCTCAAAGAAGTCCGCAGGGCTTTGTTGGACGCCGATGTCAACTTTAAGATAGCCAAAGAATTTACCAATACCGTCAAGGAAAAAGCAATGGGTCAAAATGTATTGACCACGCTTCAGCCAGGGCAACTTATGGTAAAGTTGGTAAAGGACGAGCTCACCGAGCTAATGGGCGGAGATGCAGAGGAAATAGACCTTTCCGGAATCCCATCCGTAATTTTAATGTCCGGTCTGCAAGGTTCCGGTAAAACCACTTTTTCTGGAAAACTTGCCAATTATCTTAAAAACAAGAAAACCAAGAAGCCCCTTTTGGTAGCTTGTGATGTATATCGTCCGGCGGCGATAGATCAGTTGCACGTAGTGGGCGATCAAATTGGCGTGGAGGTATATTCCGATCGCGATAACAATGACCCTGTGGCCATTGCCAAGGCAGGTATTGCACACGCCAAGAGCGTCGGGTGCAATGTGGTGATCATAGATACCGCAGGTCGATTGGCCGTGGACGAGCAGATGATGACGGAGATATCCAACATCCATAAAGCCATTCAACCCCAAGAAACATTGTTCGTAGTGGATTCCATGACGGGTCAGGATGCCGTAAATACTGCAAAAGCGTTCAACGATGTGTTGAATTTTGATGGAGTTATCCTAACCAAGCTCGATGGTGATACCAGAGGTGGTGCCGCCATATCCATTAAATCCGTGGTGGACAAACCCATCAAGTTCATCGGTACCGGGGAAAAAATGGAAGCTATCGATGTGTTCCACCCATCACGTATGGCCGATCGTATCCTCGGTATGGGAGATGTGGTGTCCTTGGTGGAACGTGCCCAAGAGCAGTTCGATGAAGAACAAGCACGCAAGATCCAAAAGAAAATTGCCAAAAATAAGTTTGGGTTCGACGATTTCTTGAGTCAGATCCAACAAATCAAGAAAATGGGGAACATGAAAGACCTTATGGGAATGATCCCAGGTGCCGGCAAAGCATTAAAAGGTCTTGACATTGACGACGATGCCTTTAAA
Organism: Flagellimonas marinaquae; assembly: GCF_023716465.1. Lineage (NCBI taxonomy): Bacteria > Pseudomonadati > Bacteroidota > Flavobacteriia > Flavobacteriales > Flavobacteriaceae > Flagellimonas > Flagellimonas marinaquae. The sequence continues at coordinate 764,865 of NZ_CP092415.1, read as the reverse complement.
CATATCGAAGCCATCATTCATTCCATGACCCCCGATGAGCGATCCACACCTTCCAAACTGAACGCCAGTAGAAAAAAACGTATAGCGGCAGGTAGTGGTACTTCAATTCAAGAAGTAAACCAATTGCTAAAACAGTTCGATCAAATGAGCAAAATGATGAAGATGATGCAAGGCGGTGGAGGCAAAAAAATGATGCAGATGATGCAGAACATGCGCTAACCCCAATCAAAAGATAAAACCAACACAATCCATGAAAATCCTTGACGGAAAAAAAGTATCCAACCAGATAAAAGAAGAAATCACCGTTGAGGTGGCCAAAATGAAACAGCAAGGGGAAAAAGTCCCTCATTTGGCAGCCGTTTTGGTGGGTAACGATGGTGCTAGCCTAACCTATGTTGGGAGCAAGGTAAGATCCTGCAAAAAAATAGGTTTCGAATCCACATTGATACATTTGCCAGAAGAAACCACCGAAGAAGAATTGCTAAAGCAAGTAGATCAATTGAACAATGATCCAAATATCGACGGTTACATTGTGCAACTACCACTGCCCGAACATATTGATGAGGAAAAAGTTCTTATGGCCGTAGATCCGGATAAAGATGTGGATGGTTTTCATCCCACCAATTTTGGGAAAATGGCCTTGGACATGGAAACTTTTGTTTCGGCTACCCCATTCGGAATTATGGAGTTGTTGAAACGTTATCAGGTAGAAACCGAAGGCAAACATACCGTTGTAATCGGTAGAAGCCACATTGTAGGTAGGCCGATCAGTATTTTGATGAGCCAAAAAGGAAGTCCCGGAAATTCCACCGTAACCTTGGCCCACAGCAGGACCAAAAACCTAAAAGAGCTCACTCTACAGGCCGATATTGTAATTTCTGCCTTGGGCGTTCCAAAGTTTCTCAAGGCCGATATGGTAAAAGAGGGGGTTACCATTATCGACGTAGGGATTACCCGTGTTCCAGATAATACATACGAAAAAGGGTACTACATTACGGGAGATGTAGATTTTGAAAATGTCAGTAAAAAAGCATCCTACATTACCCCGGTACCCGGTGGCGTAGGTCCTATGACCATTGCAATGTTATTGAAAAACACATTGTTGGCAAGAGAGCGCCACAACACCAAATAGGTCAGTCTGCGTTTTCCTGTTCTAATTGTAAAGCAGTTTGTTGCTCTTCCTCGGGGTTTATGATCTGAAAATCCGTATCGTCTTCATCATTGGTGCAACTGGACACGGCCATACCGGAAAAGACCAAGGTGATCAAAAGTAGAATAGTCTTCATAATTGTAGGATTTGGGCAAGGCATAAGGGCCTAATCATTGCATTTATAACGAATTACCTTGTAAATTCTTGTTTTTATCCCCAAATAATCGATAACTTACTTCTTGCAAAACCAATAATATGGCTCAATCGGTACGGAATAAAGCGGCATGGGTGGTCTTCGTTTTATTGGCCATTGGTATTGGTCTATACCCATTAATTTACCTATTTGCAACGGAGGAGTTTGGTATCTTAATGAACAAATCGGATGAGTTGCTGTCCAGTACTTTATGGAATTTCGCCTTTTATGGACATATCAGTTTTGGAGGTTTGGCTTTGATGATCGGTTGGTTGCAATTTGTAAAAAAAATAAGGACCAAACGATTGCTGGTACATCGCAATGTAGGTAAGGTTTATGTAGTCTCGGCAGTGGCAAGCGGTCTATGTGGTGTTTATCTTGGTTTTTTTGCAACAGGAGGTATAGTTTCTTCAATAGGGTTTATTTGTTTGGGCGTTATTTGGTTGTTTACGACCATAAGGGCCTATATTGCAGTTAAAAACAAAGATCTATCGCTACACCAAGGATTGATGATTTACAGCTACGCGGCATGTTTTGCTGCGGTCACTCTACGGATTTGGTTGCCTATCCTGACCTTGATTTTTGGAGAATTTGTATTGGCCTACAAAATAGTGGCTTGGTTGTGCTGGGTGCCCAATATGATCTTTGCTCATTTGTGGGTTCGCAAAAAAGGGTTGAACCTGGTATAGCTTATTTTGCAAACAATTGTCCCATATCCTTAAAGGCTTTAAATTCAAGGGCATTACCGGCAGGATCTAAAAAGAACATGGTGGCCTGTTCCCCGGGCTCACCCTTAAATCTAATGTAGGGCTCTATTACAAATTCGATTCCTTTTTTGATCAAACCTTTGGAAAATGTCTCAAAGGTATCCCAGGGCAATACAACACCGTAGTGGGGTACAGGAACATTTTTCCCATCTACTGGGTTGGTGTGGGTCTTTTCGTCCGATTTAGGCTTGTAATGAATTACAAATTGGTGACCAAAAAAGTTGAAATCTACCCAATGTTCGGCACTTCGACCCTCTTCGCAACCAAGAACATCCCGGTAAAAAGTGCGGCATTCTTCCAAATTATGAACGGGTACGGCAACGTGAAAAGGTGATATGCTTTGCATGGTCTCTATTTTTTATGAAAAATAGAACAACTTTTTTAACCCTCCAAAAATGAAATGATCTGGTCGTTTATATTGTCTTGGTGCATCGAATGGCCAAGCCCTTCTGTACTTATCAATTTGCTGTTTTTCCATTTTTCACTTACCGATACCGATGCATTGTAGGGTGCTATCTTGTCTAGTTTATCATGAAAAAGCAAACCTTTTTTACTGATGGACTGGGCAAATTCCGCTGTAGAAAATTGGTCGATTTTAAACCCAAAACGATTTTCGATATAATTGTCCAGATTCTTCATTACCCTATTGTTCAATTTTAACAAATCTTGAAAATGGTCGATAAAATCCTGGATATGGGAAGGGGCTCCAATCGTGATTATCTTTTCAACGGAATCTTTGGGATTTTTATATTGGTTGTAAACAATGGTCATCCCGCCCATGGAGTGGCCGATAAGGTGCTTAGGGTCGTGTTTTAGCACCATGTAGTTTACCACTTCTTCATATAGTGGTACGTATAGATGTTTCCCGGAGGAGTACCCATGCGAAGGAGCATCAAAAGCAATGATATTAAAACCGGCTTCCCGTAGTTTCTTAATAAGGTTGCGCCATCTATAGGTGTTGCTCTCCCATCCATGTACCAGCAAAACGGTTTCTTTGTTTCCGGGCCAATGGTAGGTCTGTATTTGATGTCCCACAACTTTTTCAATAGTAAACTTGGCGCCGTTCAAAAAATCGGCCTGTTCCGGTTTAACCCTTCCCTTTCTTACTGTGCTGAACGTATGAAAGGCACTTTGGGCCGCTTTTTTCGGAGCTATCCATGTATAGGCATTGTAGTACTGCCCATAGACCAATGGAATTATTTTGTTAAGTGCTTTTTTCATTTGGGGACAAGGATTTTGGGTCTATTCCCAACCCACCATCAAATATTTTATTTTAGCTTCATCGGGTATCTGTACCGCTTCAATATTGGAAGATGAGAAACGAAGGCCTTCGGGCAGTTCTTCTTTATCAATGGTAAAATAAAGATTGCTTCCTTTTGGAAAAACAACAATACTGTTCAATGTGGTCACAATTTTTTTGATATCGTAACTGTTTTGGATGTCCTTGAAGGTACTTTGCAAGCTTACACCTTTGTCCGAAACATACCTTGGGTCCATGATCCTTACGTTTTCAATGGTAGGGATACTATCGGAATTCGCCTTTAGGGTTAAAAGGTGTTTGCCGCCTTTTTCGTAAACCTCCATTTTTTTTGGTGATACCCCCAAGTTGATCTGTGTAGAATCGGCTACGACCGAATCTTGCACAAAAACAGTTTTTATTTCTGCCACTCTGGTAGTTTGGGTCAGCGGGCCTACACTGGTTTCGGTAATTAAAAACGTGGTGTCCTTTTTACAGGATTGTATTGCTGCAATGCCGCAAATTAGGGTCAATATGCTAATTGTTCTTTTCATTTGAATTATTATCGAATCACTTTTTTTAATACGCCCAAAACCCCCCGGATAAATGTTGCACTGGTCAAAACTTTGACCACAGGGTTCATTCTGGTGCTTCTTCGTGTTGAGGTTGTTCTGCGGGAAGTTTGTTTTATTTCTTTTTCTTTCTCTGCCTCCTTTTCAGCTTTTTCAATTTTTTCACTCAGGATTTCGTAAGCACTTTCCCTATCGATTTCCTCATTGTATTTTTTTATCAATTTGGAGGCGTCCAAAACCTCTTTGATCTCGGAATCGCTTAACACATCCATTCGACTCATAGGAGCACGCATCATGGTTGCTGCCAGTGGAGTGGGGCGTCCTTTTTCGTCCAAAGCGGAGATCAAGGCTTCCCCGGTTCCTAAAGAGGTAAGTACCTCGGCTGTGTCGTAAAACTCGGAAATGGGATAGTTCTGCGCCGTGAGCTTTATGGCTTTTCGGTCCTTGGCCGTAAAAGCACGTAGGGCATGTTGCACCTTTAATCCTAATTGTGCCAGTACGTCGTCCGGCACGTCGGTCGGGTTTTGGGTTACAAAATACAACCCTATTCCTTTGGAGCGAATTAGTTTTACAATACTTTCAATTTGATCTAAAAGCGCTTTGCTGGCATTGTCAAAAATAAGGTGTGCCTCGTCTATGAACAATATCAATTCGGGTCGGTCGCTATCGCCTTGCTCTGGGAAGGTGGCATAAATTTCCGCCAAAAGGCTCAACATAAAGGTTGAGAAGAGTTTGGGACGGTCCTGAATATCGGTCAAACGGATTATATTGATAAATCCTCGTCCGTTTTCGTCAATACGGACCAAATCGTCCACTTCGAACGATTTTTCCCCGAAAAACAAATCGGCTCCCTGTTGTTCGAGCTCGATGATCTTTCTTAAAATAGTCCCTGTGGAACTTGTGGATATACGGCCATAAGCCGATTGAAACTCTTTTTTGCCCTCACCAGTTGCATATTGCAGTACCTTTTTAAAATCATTTAGGTCGAGCAAGGGTAATTTATTATCGTCACAATATTTAAATACTACGGCAACAATACCTTCTTGGGTTACTGTCAAATCCAAAATACGGGATAAAAGTACAGGGCCAAATTCGGAAACAGTGGCGCGTAGGCGTACCCCATCTTGTTCGGATAGCGACATGATCTCTACGGGAAAACCTTTGGGTTCGAACGGAAGCCCGATCTTTTCGTGCCGTTCATCAATTTTAGGATGGCCGGGGCTTGGTTGGGCGATACCGCTCAAATCTCCTTTTAGATCCATGAGCAAAACCGGGATTCCTTTGTCGGATAAATTCTCTGCAAGCACTTGTAGGGTCTTCGTCTTACCGGTTCCCGTTGCACCTGCGATGAGTCCGTGACGGTTCATCATTTTTAAAGGAATCTTTATATGTGCATCGGTGATGGTTTCACCATCCAACATACCGGCACCCATGGTAATGTAATCGCCTTTCATGGCGTATCCCTGTGCTATATGTTCAAAGAAATTTTCTTTATTGCCCATCGCTGTTCAATTTGCGATAAAAATAGGGTAATTTTAGGCAATACTAAAAACGAGATCATGAAACCTTTTCAGTACACCATCTTGGCAATTTTGTTGAGCGGCTTTGTTGCAACCACTTATGCACAGGAAACCACCGAACTTATTTTCCATAATTCGCACGAACCTAAAAAACAGAAAGCTCCCTTTAGCGATGTGGTTGAAGCTGGCAATATGTATTTTTTGGCCGGGCAGATTGGAATGGACCATACAACGCGTACCCTTGTTGATGGCGGTATCCAGGCCGAGACCAAACAAGCTATTGAAAATATAAAAGCGGTCCTTGAGGAGCACAATTTGACTTTGGACAATGTGGTGAAATGTACCGTGATCTTGGCAGATATTGATGATTTTGCGGCTTTTAACGAAATTTATGTCCAGTATTTTACCAAAAAGCCTGCTCGGACCACTTTTGCCGCGAAGGGCATTGCTGCCAACGGACAGATAGAAATCGATGTTATTGCCGTAAAATAGGTGAAACCGCCCAAGAGGATTATCTTTGCGGCATGGTAAAAGAAAATGTAATGGAATTGGTGGAGAAAGGTGCCATGTTGCCGCTCATGGAAGAATTCTATACCATTCAGGGTGAAGGATATCATAAAGGTACGGCCGCTTATTTTATAAGGGTGGGAGGTTGTGATGTGGGTTGTCATTGGTGCGATGTAAAGGAGAGCTGGAACGCGGAAACACATCCTCCTACACACATCGATAGCATAATCGCAAACGCCGAAAAGTACTCCGATACCATTGTGATTACAGGAGGTGAGCCCCTGACTTGGGATATGGGACCATTGACCCATGGCCTAAAGGCCAAAAACATGAAGACACATATCGAGACTTCCGGGGCTTATCCTTTAACAGGGGTTTGGGATTGGATTTGTCTTTCGCCAAAAAAAAATAAGCTCCCTGTTGGGGATATTTCCAAAAAAGCACACGAACTAAAGGTAATTGTGTACAATAAACACGACTTTATATTTGCGGAAGAGCAAGCGGCACAAGTTGGGGAGAACTGTATTTTGTATTTACAGCCCGAGTGGAGCGTTAGGGATAAAATGGTGCCACAAATTGTGGATTATGTAATGAAGAACCCTAAATGGAAAGTATCTTTACAGACCCACAAATATTTAAATATCCCTTAATTTTTTGGCAATTTATCGACCACCGTACTTTTGAAGGTCCAAAATGCATTCGGCATCAAAATCGGGAATAGTGGCCAATCCTTTGGAGGCGTTTTTCTCCATCTGTTTGAGCATGGAGCTCCCGAATTCCAATTCAGAACGCATTAAACAGCCTTCAACATTACAATGGTTGGTTCCTTCCTGATTCCCGTCCTCATTTTCCGTGGTTTCTTCGTGGTCGTTTACAGATTGTGTGGACAAGTTTACCAAACCGAACAAATGGCCAAATTCATGTAGTAAGGTGGCAGTCTCCACATCGGCTATGGTTACGAATGAGCTGCGGTTTGCAATATCCTCCACGGTGGATTGATAAATGACCATGGATGTATTTCGGTAGACGGCGCCGAGAGTGACCAATCCTTCATCTTCATCATCACTATCGGATGGTGCGTCGGCAAAATAGATATATACCGCAATGGCATTTTCGCTGTTGTACTGGGTCCTGTTTTTTTCCTCCAGGTCTACAACTTCATCTAGGGTAAGGGTTTCTTCGGATGGTGTGGAAAGTGAGGTAAACTTGAATTCTATATTCTCCTTAAAGGTTCTTTCCAATAAAAAGTCCTCAAAATTGGAAATGGCCTCAAATGTAGGCTCAAAACCGGCAACATACGCAATTTCAATTATAAGCTTGTCAAAATTTTCGTTGGATAATAGGTCTCTTGCCGACGCGCCCGTGGTCAATAGGTTCCCAGCTTTAAGATTGGTACTGGATTCGCTAGTGGTGTTTTCGTCCGAACTCTTGGAGCAGCTCGTTAATAATCCAACACAGAATAGGGCACAAAGAGCAATTTTTTTCATAACAAGAGAATTAGTATATCAACGTTCTAAATGGGAAACTATTACTTTTTTAACGTTAGTTTGGCCAAATAATCGTAGTGTTCCCCAGATAGTACAAGTTCACAATTAAGATTATTCGATTCACAGGCATTTTTTAGGGTATTGAAGTCTATATAGACCCAATCAAACTCATCGGTTTCCATTCCTTTATATTCCATCTTAAATTTTACTTCGCCATAGTAATCGCCATTGTCCGGAATCCAATAACCACCGTCATCATCCTGTTCGAACATGTAAATAATGTCGCTGGAATCGACTAAAACCTGACCATTGGGCATCAATAATGAGGCCAAATGCTTTAAAAAGTGACTTAAATTTTTAAATTTTCCGGCCAAACCGATTCCGTTCATCAACAATAGCAAGGTGTCGAAACGGGTATCGCTATACTCCAATATGCTGCCTAAAACCACAGATTTTATGCCACGCTCCTTGCATACCGCTATACATCCTTTGGAATTGTCCAAGGCTGTAACATACAATCCCATTTCTTGAAGATACAGGGAGTGGCTTCCGGCACCGGCACCAATATCCAGGACCTTTCCCCGTGCCAACTCAAGGGCTTTTTGTTCTATTTTGGGCATTTTATGGAAGCTGCGGAACAAATAGGGGACAGGGATAACATCTTCTTCATCTAAAGATGAAAAGGTTTTAATGTCTTCCGTATATAGGCCTTTTTGATAATCTAATACCGCCTTTCCAAAAGCATCTGCCATTTTGGGTGTTTTGTTTTTGCAAAGGTGGGACTTTAATTGCATTGAAAGGTTTAAAATGGATAAGTTTGTGCACTATGGACGAAATACTTAAGGAGTTGGCGCAACGGGCAAAGGAAAAACATGCCGAGAACAAAAAATTCTTTGCTAAACTAAAAAAGCGTCCTCCCAAAAACCTTGATTATGCAATGCAGGATTTGCACGAGAGCGAATTCGAGCGTACCGACTGCCTTAATTGTGCCAATTGTTGCAAAACCACGGGTCCATTGTTTACCACTGCGGATATCGAGAGGATAGCAAAACATTTTAGGATGAAACCTTCACAATTCATAGATGAGTTTTTGCGAATGGATGAAGAGAACGATTATGTGCTGCAATCCGTACCCTGTACGTTTTTGGGTGCCGATAATTATTGCTCCATTTACGACGTTCGGCCCAAGGCATGTCGTGAGTTTCCGCATACGGACCGAAAAAAGTTCCAACAGATTGCCCATTTGACCCTGAAGAATGTGGCCATTTGCCCTGCGGCCTTCAATATTGTGGAGGAAATGAAAAAATCCATAAAATTTTGATGATTTGTTATATTTGAAGGAATGGAACAGATAATTTCTTATTTTGAAACGATTCCTTCGTGGCACCGAAGCCTAATTTTGGTAGGAGGAATCACTTTTTTTTGGATTTTGGAGGGTATTGTGCCCTTGTTCAACGCGCCTTACAAAAAATGGAGGCACTCCGTCCCCAATTTCTTTTTTACGATCACAACGATAATCGTGAACTTTCCTTTAGCGTTCTTGCTCCTAAAATCTTCGGACTGGACTGTGGAGAATGGGTTCGGGATCATTAATTGGTTGCCCGAAATGCCGTTGTGGCTTTATGTGCTTTTAGGGGTAATGCTTCTGGATTTGATCGGGGCATATACAGCTCATTGGGTGGAGCACAAAGTAAAACCTTTATGGATGGTACATTTGGTGCACCATTCCGACCACAATGTGGATACCACTACCGCCAACAGGCACCATCCATTGGAAAGTTTAATACGCTACGCTTTTACTTTGGCGGGTGTTTTAATCGTTGGTGCGCCCATCGGAATAATAATGCTGTACCAGAGTCTGTCGGTAATCTTTTCTCAATTTAACCATGCGAACATCGGATTGCCAAAAAAAGTGGACAAGACTATCAGTTGGTTCATTGTAAGTCCGGACATGCACAAAGTGCATCATCACTACAAGTTGCCCTATACCGATTCCAATTACGGGAATATCTTTTCTATTTGGGACCGGTTGTTCGGTACCTATATGTATTTGGATGCAGAGGATATTGTTTACGGCGTGGATACATTTCCGGATGAAAAGGAGAACAGTAGCATCAAAGGCTTGCTAAAACAACCTTTCCATAAATATCGAAGGCCTACAACAGATGGGTAGTAAAGAATCGATCTTTAGATTTCGATTGCTCAAGAATGCCAAGATGTTATTCTTGTTTTTAAGTAGGATCCATTATCTATCTACATCATCATTGGAACTGATGATATAAAATTCCGTAACAATCACTACCTTACTTTCCCAATCCAAACCTTTCTGAAATGAAAAACAGTTTTGTTGCGGCCTTACTTTTTGCCGCATTTGCCATCACTTTTAATGTCAACTCCCAAGAAATATATTTTCCAGAACGCTACGCAATGTGGAAAACAGCTGAGAATGGTCAATTTAAATTTGACAAAGCTACTTTGAAGAAGGCGGTCGATTATGCCAAATCCAATGAGTATTCCGGGTCTAGGGATTTGCGGGTCGCTATTTTGGAAGGGTTCAAGAGAGAGCCTTTTCATCAAATTTTGGGTCCGACCAAAAAACGTGGGGGACCTGCCGGATTGATTATGAAGAACGGCTATGTTTTGGCATCGTGGGGCGATACCAAACGTGTTGATATGACTTTTAGTGTTACCAAGAGCTTTTTGTCCACCGTTGCTGGTCTTGCCGAAGATCACGGATTGATCAACGACACCAAGGATAAAGTTGGCGACTATATCTGGGACGGCACTTTTGATGGCGAGCATAATTCCAAAATTACCTGGGAACACCTATTACAACAAAATTCCGATTGGTCGGGCGAGCTGTGGGGGGGAAAGGACTGGGCGGACCGTCCACCTAGCAAAGGAGGTCTTGACGATTGGAAGTACCGAACCCTTAACGAACCAGGAACCGTAATGGAATATAACGATGTTCGTGTGAACGTACTTGCCTATTCGCTCACCCATGTGTGGAGAAAACCTGTTCCCATGGTGCTCAAAGAAGAGGTGATGGATAAAATTGGAGCAACTACATCTTGGCGATGGTTCGGTTACGAAAATGCTTGGACCGTTATCGATGGTATTAAAATGAAATCCGTTACGGGAGGTGGACACTCAGGTGCAGGGCTTTTTATTTCTACCGAGGATATGGCTCGTTTTGGAATCCTATTCTTGAACAACGGGAAATGGCAAGATGAACAGATTATCAGTGAGGATTGGATCAAGAAAGCGACTATGCCTTCCGTGCCCAATGTGAATTATGGCTACATGTGGTGGTTAAACCAACAGGGTGACCGCCATTGGGATAGTGTTCCTGAACATGTGTTCTACGCTGCCGGTTTTGGGGGCAATTTTATTGTGGTGGATCAAAAAAGTGGTTTGGTGATCGTGACCCGTTGGCTGGAACCTTCAAAAATAGGGGAGTTTGTTAAGCAGGTTTACGGGGCTTTTTAAGTTTGAATGCCATTTCGTATTATACGGACTTATTCTTTTATTTTGAAGTTGCTGGACGCTTCACTCAATCGAAATGATCTAGGTGGTGTATCAGTCCTTTCGAACGATATGAGAAATCTTACCTTATGCAGAAACATTCTCTTTTGAAGGCGTAAACGGCACCAATACTTTCAATGCCTTCTCCACACTTGTTATTTTATCAAAAACCAACAATAACCGGAGTCCATTTCGGGTCTGTTTTTCCTTGAGTTTTACCAATTGCGGATGTGTTTGAGCGTATTGCAATATTTGGGTAAATACGGGGCTTTGGTAAAAACTGGATTGTTGGTCGGCAATAAAGTAACCAATAAACTTGCCTTTTTTCATGATCACTTTTTCCAGTCCTATATGGGTGGCGATCCATTTTATACGAACAGAGTTCATCAAATCCACGGCAGGTTCCGGTAACTCCCCAAAACGATCTACTAGTTGTGCCTCGAATTTTTGTAGGCCTACTTCGTCCTCTACACTGTTTAGTTGGGTGTAAAGGTTCAGTCGTTCGGTTATATTGTTTATGTAATCATCAGGGAAGAGCAATTCAAAATCGGTATCGAGCTGCATCTCTTTTACATATACTTTTTCTTTGTCGCCCTCTACTTCTTCATACAATTCTTTGAACTCATTCTCCTTAAGTTCATCTATGGCTTCCGACAATATTTTTTGATAGGTCTCGAAACCGATCTCATTTATGAAACCACTTTGCTCGCCTCCTAAAAGATCGCCCGCTCCTCGTATTTCCAAATCTTTCATGGCTATGTTAAAACCACTGCCCAAGTCGGTAAATTGTTCCAAAGCTTCGATTCGTTTCCTTGCTTCGGGGGTCATAACCTCGTAAGGCGGTGTAATAAAGTAACAGAAGGCTTTTTTGTTGCTTCTGCCTACGCGCCCGCGCATTTGGTGTAGATCGCTCAACCCAAAATTATTGGCATTATGAATAAAAATGGTGTTGGCGTTGGTTACGTCCAATCCACTTTCTATAATCGTGGTGGACACCAATACATCGAACTCGCCGTTCATGAACGAAAGCATTAAGGATTCCAATTTTTTGCCTTCCATTTGACCATGTCCGATACCAATTTTTGCATCGGGTACCAAACGTTGGAGCATTCCGGCAACTTCTTTAATGTTCTCTATGCGGTTATGGATAAAAAATACTTGTCCGCCCCTTTGGATCTCGTAGGATACCGCATCGCGTATAACCTCTTCGTTTAAACGAATAACCTGACTTTCGATGGGGTAGCGGTTGGGCGGTGGCGTATTGATCACGGATAGGTCCCGAGCGGCCATCAAACTAAATTGAAGTGTTCTCGGAATAGGAGTGGCGGTTAATGTAAGCACATCCACATTTTCTTTTATGGAACGTAGCTTCTCTTTTACAGCAACCCCGAATTTTTGTTCCTCGTCCACGATCAACAATCCCAGATCTTTGAACTGTACGTTCTTGTTCACAAGTTGATGGGTGCCTATAATGATATCTATTTTGCCCTCGGCCAAACGTTCCAAGACATCCTTTTTCTCCTTAGCGGTACGGAAGCGGTTGAGGTAATCGACCGATACGGGCATTTCTTTTAGGCGCTCCTTAAAGGTTCTGCTATGTTGAAATGCCAAAATGGTAGTAGGTACCAAAACGGCGACCTGTTTGCCATTGTCCACGGCCTTGAATGCGGCACGAATGGCAACTTCGGTTTTTCCAAAACCTACATCACCACAGATCAAACGGTCCATGGGGCGTTCGCTTTCCATGTCCTTTTTTACATCTTGGGTGCTCTTTTCTTGGTCAGGGGTGTCTTCGTAAATAAAGGATGCCTCCAGTTCGTGCTGCAGATAGCTGTCCGGGGCATATTGGAACCCTTTTTCGAGTCTACGCTTAGCATAAACCTTAATAAGGTCGAAAGCAATTTTCTTAACCCTTGCCTTGGTCTTTTGTTTCAGTTTTTTCCAGGCAGCAGAACCCAGTTTGAATATTTTTGGTGGTGCACCGTCCTTACCGTTGTACTTGGATATTTTGTGCAATGAGTGAATGCTCACATATAAAATATCTCGATCGCCATAAATAAGTTTAATGGCTTCCTGTTTTTTGCCCTCTACATCAATTTTTTGCAATCCTCCAAACTTGCCGATACCATGGTCAATATGGGTCACGTAATCCCCAATTTCGAGTTTGTTGAGCTCTTTTAAAGTAATGGCCTGTTTTTTTGCATAGCCATTTTTTAAATGGAACTTATGGTAACGTTCAAAAATTTGATGATCCGTGTAGCAGGCTATTTTCAGGTCTTGATCAATAAAACCTTGGTAGAGCGGGAATATTATGGTTTGATAATGGACGGTTTGGTCCACTTCATCAAAAATATCGTGAAAACGTTTGGCCTGTTGTTCCGTTGAACAGAAAATATAATTGCTGTAACCCCCATCCCGATTATCGTTGAGGTTTTCGATCAGCAGATCAAACTTTTTATTGAAGGAGGGTTGAGGTTTGGTATTGAATTGGATTATCGAAGCTGTCGTCTCGAGCGTAGCCGAGCTAAGTTCTTTTGTCTGGTTCTCGACTGCACCCGAACTTACGGAAGAATTGCCTATCTCAACACATAAATAATCCTCCAATTGTGCTTTTAATAAAATCGAATCTGCAAAAAGTTCTTTAGGTTTTGCGTGTTTGATCTCTTGGCTCAATTTGGCGAAACTTTCCTCCGCTTTTTCAAAAAGAGAATCGATTCGGTCGTAGATCAGTGCCAGGTTTTTGGCAAATACCACTGTGCTTGCCGAAACATATTTTAAAAAGCTTTCGCGTATCTCTTCGGTAAATTTGTTCTCTACATTGGGGATGATCGTGATTTTCTTCACTTTGTCCGTGGAGAGTTGTGTTTCTACATCAAAAGTTCGAATACTGTCCACTTCATCGCCAAAAAACTCTATACGATAAGGTTCGTCGTGCGAGAAGGAGAACACATCCACAATTCCGCCACGAACGGAAAATTCTCCCGGTTCGGTAACAAAGTCCACTCGTTTAAACTGATATTCAAAAAGGACTTCGTTCAAGAAATCCAAAGAGATTTCGTCACCAATTTTAATCTTTTGAGTGTTTTTGTCGAGTTCCTTTCGCGTAACCACTTTCTCAAATAGTGCATCGGGGTAGGTAACGATCACCGCAGGTTTTTTTCTGGAATTGATACGGTTTAGGACTTCGGCACGCAAAAGTACGTTGGCATTATCGGTTTCTTCTATTTGATATGGCCTACGATAGCTTCCGGGGTAGAAAAGCACATCTTTTTCACCGATGAGCTGTTCCAGATCGTTTAAATAATAGGCGGCTTCTTCCTTGTCGTTCAAAATTAGGAGAAAAGGTAGGTCTGCCGATTTGAACGTGTCGGTTATCATAAAAGAAAGCGATGAGCCCACAAGCCCTTTTACATTGATTTTTTGTGATCTTGCAGAAGAGTTGCTTTGAGATTGGGCAATGGCGCTCCTCAGTTTCCCCTGTGCGGGAGACTGTTCGTATAATTGGGAAATCGGGGTTTTGGTCAATCCAAAAAACTTTGCGGCAAAGATAAATCGTGAAATCTTTTACAAGAAATGTTTTTTTGGATAAAATTTCAATTCAAAAAACTAATCATAGATCAAATACTTTGCCCTGATCTTTTTGAATTCTTTCAGATCATTCTGCCAAGTCGCCCGGATTTCTTCATTGGTCATACCTTCTTCAATCTGTTGTTGGAGCAAAGGCGTGCCGGCATGTTTGGTAAACCCATTGGTTAAAAAGAACTTTGATTTATCCAAGGCGTTGTTGTAGGCATCAATGATCCACTCCATGCTTACTTTGTTCATCCTTGGCGTTTTGGATAGATCTTTGCCGTAGCAGGTCTTGCCTTCTTCTTTAGGATATTTGGAGCCAAAATTAGGTTTGGGAACATAACTGAAATCATAGGCCGTACTATCCATAAAGGATGCCCCATAGCGCTGAAATTGGGATTCGGTGCCCCTGCCTGCATTCACATTGGTGCCCTCGAAAAGTCCTAAGCTGGGGTATAGTGTAATCGATGTATCGTTGGGCAAATTCGGGGAAGGTCGGATAGGCAAATGGTACTCCGAATCGTGTGTATAATTTTCGAGTTCTATAACTGTTAAGTCGGCTTTTATACCGTTTTCCATCCATTTTTCACCGTTCAGCATTAAGGCATATTCGCCCATCGTCATCCCGTACACCAACGGTATAGTGTTCATTCCCAAATATCCTGTGTGCTCCTTCATCATGGTGGGGCCATCCACATAATGTCCGTTGGGGTTGGGCCTATCCAACACAATTATAGGCTTGTTGTTTTCGGCACAAGCCTCCATTACCAATTCCAGTGTGGCGATGTAGGTGTAAAACCTGACCCCGACATCCTGAATGTCAAAAACCACAACATCGAGCTCTTCGAGTAGCTCTTTGGAAGGTTTTTTATTTTTGCCATAAAGGGAAATTAAAGGCAGTCCCGTTCGCGTATCCATACCGTCCTTCACGTGCTCTCCCGCATCTGCGGTACCTCGAAAACCGTGTTCCGGGGCAAATACTTTTTTAATATCGACACCTAAAGAAAGTAAAGAGTCCACCAAATGGGTGTAGCCTTTTTCTTTGAAAATAACGCTTGTTGGGTTGGCTACAATTCCTACTGATTTTTCTTTTAAATGGGGGGCATAGGCCTCGGTTCGGTTGGCGGCCACTTTTATGGACGGGGGAGTGGCTGTTTGTGCCTTGGTATCGGAATTGTCTTCTTTTTGTTGACCCTTGCATGCGGAAAGCATTAAAAACAACAATAAAAATGTACTTTTGAATCTAGATAAAATGGGCATTCGTTGAATTTAGAATTATTTATAGCCAAACGCCTTGTTACAGGGAAGGAGCATAAAATTAGTATTTCCGCCCCGATTATAAAAATTGCCATTGCGGCAATTGCCATCGGTGTTGTAATGATGTTGATTGCCATAGCGACAGGTGTGGGCCTTAAAAACAAGGTTCGAGAAAAGGTTGCAGCCTTTAACGGACATATCCAAATTTCCAATTTTGATAATAACAACTCCGAGGTTTCCTTGAAACCAATTTCCATTGATCAGGACTTTTATCCAGAGTTTTTGAACGTTGAGGGTATAAAGCACGTACAGGCCGTAGCCACCAAAGGTGGAATTATTAGAACTGCAGATACTTTTGAAGGGATGTTGGCCAAAGGGGTTGGGAGCGATTATGATTGGAGTACGTTCAAGGAATATCTGGTGGACGGTAGGTTGCCCGATTATAGCGATGAGTTGAACGAAGAGGTGTTGATCTCCAAATTAATGGCCAATAGGTTGCAACTAAAGACCGGTGATAGCTTTTTTTCCTTTTTTCTGAGGGATGGGGACGCCTCCAAGCCACCGAATAATAGACGGTTCGATATTGTGGGTATTTATGACAGTGGTTTCGAGGAGTTTGATGAAACCTACGTATTCGTGGATATCCGACATATCCAACGGATGAACAAATGGGAGGAAAATCAAATTGGAAACTTTGAGGTATTTATTGAGGATTTCGACCAACTTGAAGAAAAAAGTAACGAAATATATAACAAAACAATCTCTGTTTTGGATACCCAAAATATAAAGAACAAGTATTTCCGAATTTTTGAATGGATCGGACTTTTTGATTTCAATATTGCTTTGATCATTGGGATTATGATCATTGTGGGCGGTATAAATATGATTACCGCTTTACTGGTTTTGATTTTGGAACGTACCCAAATGATAGGAATTCTTAAAGCGTTGGGGTCGGCGAACTGGAGCATTCGAAAGGTATTTTTATATAACGCAGCCTATTTGATTGCCATTGGGCTATTTTGGGGTAACCTTATCGGATTGGGTGTTATTTTTCTTCAGGACAGGTATCGAATGTTCAAATTTCCAAACCCGCAAGAATATTATATTGAGTACATTCCCGTACATATGGATCTGTCCACAATTATATTTTTGAATATTGGGGTCATGGTACTTTGTTTGTTAATGCTTTTGATCCCATCGTACATTATCACAAAGATTACACCTGTAAAAGCCATCCAGTTCGAATAACCAAAAATTAAGAAGATGATTCAGCTAAAAAACAATACAAGCGAAATAAGCATAGATAAAGGAGAGTTGGTCGGTTACAAGGTTAACGGATTTGAATTTATCCATCAAAAAGGAAGCCCGGGCTGGAGTAGTTCGGATACCGAAATGTTCCCTATTATCGGGCCAGTTAACAAAGCCGGTTTTAGGGTTCAAACCCCAAAAGGCCCTGCTGTACAGGACCAACATGGTCATCTACGTCAAATGGAATATGAACTGGCAAACCATTCGGATACTACAGCCGTTTACGAAAAAAAGTATAAAGCGGGCACTGAAGTTTTCAATGCCAAGTTCCCGGAAAAATCCACTGAAGAAGCGTTGATCTGGCCATATGATTTCAAGTTTAAAAAATCGTTTGTGTTGCACGAGGATTCGTTGGAAATCAGTTTTAGAATTACCGGCGAGCAAGGAATGCCCTTTATGTTGGGGTATCATCCAACTTTTAAGTTGTATTCCAGTGCACCCACCATTGTGACCAAAAACAGGGAAATAACCTTGGACGAAGTTTTGGCTGTTGGGAGTAGGGCACTGCAGGTAGCGGATTGTACCTCTATCACACTAAAGGATGAAAAGGAGATTACCATCGAGACCAAAGGTTTTGGAAATTTTATGTGCTGGACGGAAGTTCGGAATATGGTATGTATCGAGCCGATTTCGTTCTATCCTTACGCCGTGGAACAGTCCCATCTGCACGACGGATTTCAACTATTGGAAGACGAAGCTGTTTTTAATGTACTGTTAAAACCAAAAGCGTAACCTAACTGAATTTCTGCTGCAGTTCTTCCACCACTGATTCGGTTTTCGAGTTCTGTTGTTTTTTTTGCAACACCACAGGAGGTGATTGTCTTACATCACAATCTTTTATGGAACAACGCTCGCAAGTAACGCCAACATTGTAGGTTTTTATTTTGGGATCATCCAAAAACTTTACTTTCTTTTGGAGTTCTGTATTGATCAATAGTCCAAGACTTACACTCCTATATTCGTCTTTTTTAAATGGATCTGCCGTAGCACTGGAAAAAATAAGATAGGATAAGCCGTCGTTTGGGTAATGCGAGATCTGAACATCCATAAGGTGCTCGGCCGATGTTTTTGCAATTTCCTGCAACACCCGGATAGAGACCCAACGGCGACAGTATTTTTCGTTTGTTTCGTTTCCATGTGGCGAATGGTGGTGGGTAAGGTGCAGTTCTTTGGTAATATGGAATCGATTGCTTCCTTCTTTATGCCCTAACCGAAGAAAGAATAAGTTCTCCAGCTGGTAATCGTTGGGCAAGATGTTCGTCAGTCTCTGGTAAAGTGATTCCGGTGACGCATTAAAACTGTTCTTGATTTCGGTGAGAAACGATTTGTCGAATTTTGGTTTTGCTAAAAAGGTCTCTAGATTTTGTTTGATCAAGTGCCTCGGGATGACCAGAGCTCCAGCAAAATAAGAAGCGTAAAAATTATTGAGCACTTGATCAAAATTGTTGAATTTGATCCAGGTAAATGTGTACAGTCGTTCTTCGATGTTTAAATAATTGTACCCGATTTCTTTGGCATAGATAAAAGCCCGTTGTGCCTCATCGATATGGTCCGCTACCAAAAGTGTTTTTGTTTTGGGGATAAAAATAGACCGTAGGTTGTCCAGTTCCTTATATCGGGTCAGTTCGTCATTATTAATGGAATAGCCATATTCCTCCACCAATATTTCTTCTAGTTCCGTTGATGTTGGTGACTTTTTAGAATTGACCTGATACGCTTTGGTAAAATTCTCTGCCGCCTCCTCCAATTCGGGGAAAAAGTTATTGCTGGCCTCTTGGAAAGAACGCAAGGAGGCCAAGTAAAAGCTTTCCTTGCCAAAGTTGTAGTGTTTGGCAATCTCAATAATGGTACTGATAAAAGCATTTACCTTGGTAGGGGCGTTGGCTACAATGTCAATAAGGTCACTTTCCTTGATCCCGAACAGTTCCAAGGGAAGTTCTTTCAAAACTTTGGACTTTAGCAATTCGCCGACCGGAGCTAGATTTTTGTCCAACTTAAGGGAAACCATATTATCGTAGGGAACTTCCAATTTTTCCGCCAGAAGGGCAATTTTATCCGTTTTGGGATACTTTTTCCCTTTTTCGATTTCGTTGAGGTAAGATTTGGAGAGTCCGGATAGTTTGGACAAACCAAACAACGAAAGTTTTCTTTTGGTCCGTATCTGCTTGAGCTTTAGCCCAAAAATCAGTTTAATATATTCTTCTTCCATTTTTCTCGATCAAAGATAGCTCTTTTTGCGAATATGATAAAAAAAGCGAATAAATATAAATTAGCGAACGTTCGCTTGTTTTTTTCAAACGTTTGCGTTAACCTTGTTTCATAAATTTAAAAGTACTATGGAACAAGCAGTTATGACCAATACCAAATTGCAATTTGCAAAAGAGGTGAAGAACTACTACCCAGAACTGTTGACAAATCGGACTTTTGATTTTTTGATCGCATTGCATCAAAAGTTCAATAGATCAAGGTTGCAGTTGCTGGACGAACGAACTAAGCGACAAGCACAATTTGATGCCGGTACTTTTCCGGATTTCCCCAAAGAAACGGAACAGACAAGAACCGTAGATTGGAAGGTAAAAGGAATTCCAGAAGACTTACAGGACAGAAGGGTTGAGATTACCGGGCCGGTGGACCGGAAAATGGTGATCAACGCTTTGAACTCCGGCGCCAAGACCTTTATGGCCGATTTTGAGGACAGCAATGCCCCGACTTGGTATAATTGTATGCAAGGCCAGCAGAACTTAATAGATGCAAATAAACGCACCATTACCTATTATGATTCAAAAAAAGGTAAAAACTATAAGTTGAACGAGGAGGTAGCCGTTCTTTTAGTGAGGCCCCGTGGACTGCATTTGAACGAGAGACATATCTTGATCGATGGGGAGGAGGCTTCGGGCAGTTTGGTCGATTTTGGTTTGTATGTGTTCCACAACACGGAGATATTGCGCAACAGGAAATCCGCTCCATATTTCTACTTGCCCAAGTTGGAACATTACTTGGAGGCCAGATGGTGGAACGAGGTAATGACATTTGCTGAAGAATACCTGAACGTTCCGGTAGGAACCTTCAAGGCAACGGTTTTAATAGAGACCATAACGGCCAGTTTTCAATTGGACGAGATCATTTACGAGCTGAAAAACCATATTGTAGGTCTTAATTGTGGCCGATGGGATTATATTTTTTCCTACATCAAAAAATTTAAGAATCATCCCGAATTTATTTTGCCGGACAGAGATCAGGTGACCATGACAGTGCCCTTTATGGATGCCTATTCAAAACTGGTGATACAGCGTTGCCATAAAAGAGGTATTCATGCAATGGGCGGTATGGCAGCACAAATACCTATCAACAACAACCCCATTGCCAATGAAAAGGCACTTGAAAAAGTACGATTGGATAAGGAAAGGGAGGTTAAAAACGGGCACGATGGCACATGGGTGGCGCATCCCGGGTTGGTGAAAATTGCCAAAGATATCTTTGATGCGCACATGCCCAGTGCAAATCAACACGATGTGCTTCGAGAAGAAGATTCAATAGCGGCTTCCGACCTACTTGCCATTCCCAAAGGTACAGTTACCGAAAAAGGGGTCCGTAAGAATATTTCCGTTGGCATACTGTACATGGAGTCTTGGTTGCGTGGCAACGGGTGTGTGGCAATCAATAACTTAATGGAAGATGCGGCAACGGCCGAAATCTCCAGGACACAACTGTGGCAATGGCTAAAATTTACGGTTAGGTTGGATGATGGTAGAAAACTAACTGAAGCTCTCTATACAAAACTGTTGGAAGAAGAAATCGCAAAAATCCGACACTTGGTAGGCGAGGGTAATTTGCACAATACCAAATTTGATGAAGCCATCAAATTGTTCGATAAGCTGGTGAGGGCAGATAAGTTTGAAGAATTTCTGACCACCAAGGCCTATCGTGAGATATAACTTAAACAAAGCGTATTAATCAAAAAAAATCCCAAGAATGCGCGAACATTACCTGGGATTCAAGTCAAATTTCGAATTATAAAATTATGGAAAAAAAGGAGAAAATTCAAGCATTGGTAACAGATTGGACCGTTAACCCGCGATGGAAAGGTGTGGAACGCCCGTATACAGCAGAAGAAGTTATAAAGCTTCGGGGGTCTTATGAGATAGACCATTCCATTGCACGTTTAGGTGCCGAAAAGCTATGGAAAAAATTGAATACCCAAGATTTTGTCGCCGGTCTGGGCGCATTGACCGGTAACCAGGCCATACAGGAAGTCGAGGCCGGACTGGACGCCATTTATTTGAGCGGATGGCAAGTAGCGGCAGATGCCAATCTGGCCGGGGAAATGTATCCCGATCAATCATTGTATCCGGCCAATAGCGTGCCCATGGTGGTTAAACGGATCAATAATGCCCTTTTGCGCGCCGATCAAATTCAAACGGTAAACGAAATCGAGGCGAAAAAAGATTATTTGGTGCCTATCGTGGCCGATGCAGAAGCAGGTTTTGGAGGTAACCTCAATGCCTATGAATTGATGAAATCCATGATAGAAAACGGAGCCTCCGGAGTGCATTTTGAAGACCAGTTAAGTTCTGCCAAAAAATGTGGGCACTTGGGCGGAAAGGTTCTGGTACCGACCCAGGAAGCCATAAATAAGTTAATTGCAGCTCGATTGGCTGCCGATGTAATGGGTGTGCCATCAATAATTATTGCTCGTACCGATGCTGATGCGGCAAATCTGTTGACCAGTGATATTGATGACAGAGATCATAAATTTTTAACGGGCGAAAGATCTCCAGAAGGCTTCTTTTATGTGAAAAATGGTCTAGATCAGGGTATCGACCGTGGACTGAGCTATGCTCCATTCGCCGATTTGATTTGGTTGGAAACTTCGAACCCCGACTTGGAACAAGCACGAAAATTTGCTGAGGCCATCCACAGTAAATATCCGGACAAAATGTTGGCCTATAATTGTTCGCCATCCTTTAATTGGGCTGCAAAACTATCCGTTAAGGAAATGGAAGGTTTTAGAGAGGAACTCGCCGCTTTGGGCTACAAGTTCCAATTTATTACACTTGCCGGTTTCCATGCCCTCAACACCAGTATGTTCGAACTTTCAAAATCCTATAAAGAAAGGGGTATGGCCGGTTATTCAGAATTGCAAGAACGTGAGTTTGCTTTGCAAAAAGACGGCTTTAAAGCGGTAAAACACCAAGGTTTTGTGGGTACGTCCTATTTTGATATGGTGCAAAACGTGGTTACTTCGGGAAAAGCGAGCACCATGGCCATGAAAGATAGTACGGAAACTGCTCAGTTTAAATAATACTTTACTTTAACTTGTTGTAGTTATTTGTGTTTTAAAGTGCCCCCGATTTTGGGGGCATTTTTATGTGGCAACGTTAAACATTTGGGTGGTCGGCTCTTTTAAAAGGTATTGTGTAAGTATGCTTTCCGTTTCCACCGTATGTTTTTGAGGAGTGATAAAAGCCGTTAGATCCTCTAAAGAAGAAATTTCAATGTCCGTATCAATAAATCCAAAGCCCTTGTACACACCATCGGCTATTAGGATTATGGCGTTTTCATGGGGTTCTCTTCCTTTTTCTTTGATAACCCTCACTTCGGAAGCGAGCATTTTCATGTGTTGTATTGCTTCCTGCACTTTTCCGTTATAATCGGCAACGGATTCTTCTCCCTTGCAAATGCCTTGGCATGTGGTAATTTGATGATGGGAACAGGCCGATGTGGTCTGTTGTAGATGACAGTATTTTGGACACAACGAAAAGCTTTTGCATATCTCTTCGAGATACGCTCTGCAATCCGTTTGGTTATGAAAGATTTTCAATGGGTCGGGCACCCCTTTAATAGTGTTGAAAGCCAGGTGTGTTATTCCGTTCCGGTCCTCATAAGAGAATATGGCGTACTGCTTTCCCATTCTTTTTTGGGCACGGTTATAGGGTGGGAATAGCCGTTTGATCTCCGCAGATTCCATTAAAAGAGCTACCAGTTCACTCCCCGCGAGTTTAAAATCAATGTTGGCCGTCTCGCTGCACATTTGAATTTCTTTTCGGCTTTTGTCGTAAAAATGTCCCAATACCCGTTTTTTTAGGTTAATGGCCTTTCCCACATAAATAATCTCCCCTTTTTGGTTCATAAAATAGTAGATGCCCGGTTTCTGGGGAATACGGTCAAATACAGATTTGGGCAAATGGGGCGGAAGGGTAGCTTCTTGGCTTCGGGCGTTCAAAAACTTTTTGAACACCGTTTCCGAATCCGGTTTGGCCAAGAGTTGTTCAAATAGAAGAACCGTAGCGTGTGCATCTCCTCGCGCACGGTGCCGGTCCGTCAATGGAATCTCGATGGCGGAGCATAATTTGCCCAAACTGTATGAATTTAGACCTGGAATCAACTTTCTGGACAAACGTACCGTGCAGAGCTTTTTTCTAGTAAAATCGATACCAATCTGCCGAAACTCTTCCTTGATCACCCCGTAATCAAAATTAACGGAGTGCGCCACAAAAATACAGCCCTCCGTAATACTCATTATATTTTCGGAAATCTCAAGGAAAGTTGGAGCATTTTGTACCATTTGATCATCGATTCCCGTGAGCCCGGTAATAAAATAGGGGATGGGGCTTTGCGGGTTCACCAAAGAAGTGAATTCATCCACAATTTGATTTCCATCATATTTAAAAATGGATATTTCGGTGATCTTGTTGCCCTTGACTCCGTTTCCCGTTGTCTCTATGTCGATTATGGTGTACAAATTACTGACTCTAATAAAAGAATGAAATTATGGATAAACTCAGCAGCTTCCAAAAACTAGGTTCACTGTATTAAAATTGCGCACGGTACTGTGTTGGTGTACAATGTTTGTATGTTTTAAACTTTCGGTTGAAATTGGCAATATTGTTAAACCCGCATTGTTCGGCTATGGTCCCGATCGACAGCTCAGGTTGTTTAAGCATCAGTTTACAGGCATTCTCGATTCGTATCTCGATCAAAAATTGAAAAAATGTCTTGTTGGTTCGTTTTTTAAAATATCTGCAAAAAGCATTCTTCGTCATGTTGGCCCTTTCAGCAATTTCCTCCAAGGTGATGTTCTCACCATATTTCTCCATGGCATAGTCATAAACTTTGCCCATTCGTTTTCCCTCGTCGTCCGAAAAACTTTTTCTGTAGATAAAAGAAGAAAGCGGAACGGTTTTGGACTTGTTGATATAATGTATAATCAATAATAGTGAGGAGATCTGTTCCACTTTGCTTTGTTTGGACAGTGAATCGAACAGGTGGATTATTTTAGTTTTTTGAGTCAAGACCATCATACCAAACTCCGCTTTTTTAAAGAAATTTTGGGTGGACGATAGATCTGCCAGTTGAAAAAAGTCTTTGCCAAAGGCATCTTGATTAAAAAAAAGGGTGTGCATTAAGGACTCCTCTTTGTGCCGGGCATCACTTCGGAACACATGTGGAATGTAACTGCCGATTACAAGAATGTCCCCAGCTTTGTAATCGTTTATACGGTCGCCTACGATCAATGTACCTGAACCTTTTTCCACATAACTGATCTGGATTTCTCCATGTTGGTGCAATTGGTCATAAAAAACATGTTCCCTATCTATTTGATAAACGAGAGCTTCATTTTTTGGTTTTGGGATTTTAAAGGGTAAGACCTTCATGGGTGAGCTTAAATTGATTTAATTACAAGTTTGATGTCAAAAATAGGGTAATATAGTATCAAAATATGCTAATAATACTATAAACTACCTTTCCGGTCTCTTTGTAATTTTAAATCATATAATTTTAGAAACTATGGTAAAATGGGAAGGCGTAATGCCTGCGGTAACAACAAAGTTTACAAAAGAGGATGCTTTGGATCTTGTAATGTTCCAAAAAAATATTCAAGCACAAATCGAAGCTGGTGTACACGGGATTATTTTAGGGGGCACTTTAGGTGAGGCAAGTACATTGGAGCAAGAGGAAAAGGAAATCCTGATCAGGAAATGTGTAGAACTAACGGAAGGAAAAATTCCTGTGATCATGAATGTGGCAGAGCAAAGCACAAAAGGGGCTATTGCAGCAGCTCAAAGGGCCGAAAAATCAGGTGCAGATGGATTGATGCTTTTGCCACCGATGCGTTACAAATCCACCGATAGGGAAACCGTGACTTACTTTAAAGCGGTGGCCAACAGTACTTCCCTACCTATTATGTTGTACAATAACCCAGTGGATTATAAAATAGAGGTAACTTTGGATATGTTGGAGGAGTTGATCGAATGTGAGAATATAAAAGCCATAAAAGAATCGACCCGGGATATTACCAATGTTATTCGAATACAAAATAGATTTGCGGATAGAATAAAGGTGTTCACGGGAGTGGATACCCTTGGAATGGAAAGCTTGGTTATTGGAGCAGTAGGGTGGGTTGCTGGATTGGTTTGTGCTTTTCCAGCAGAAACCGTGGCCATTTACGAGTTGGTGAAGGCCAACAGAATTCAAGAAGCGCTTAAAATTTATAGATGGTTTATGCCGCTATTGGAGTTGGATATTAGCCCTCAATTGGTTCAAAACATAAAGCTGGCCGAGGTGGCCACAGGCATTGGTACGGAACATGTTCGGGCTCCTCGCTTGCCTTTAGAGGGAGCGGAAAGGGCAAGAGTGCTAAATGTGATTGAAACGGCAATGAGAAACAGACCGGAACTACCGGATTATAAAAATATAAATAGCATAATATGATTACAGGTAAAAACTGTATAGCAGGGAAATTTAAAGCAGATGGCAATGTAGAATTTAGAACCGTAGATCCCAAAAAAAATATTCAAAACCCTACAGTGCACATCGAGGCGACTTCGGATGAAATAGAAGCGGCCGTGGAGAAGGCATGGTCGGCTTTTAAAATATACAGAAAGATGCCCGGAAAGATGCGAGCAGAGTTTCTTAATGCGATTGCAGATGAGATTTTGGCATTGGACAAGGTTTTGGTGGATACCTATATATTGGAGTCAGGTTTGCCGGAAGGACGTGCCATTGGTGAAAGGGGGAGGACCGTTTTTCAATTACGCTCTTTTGCCGAATTGATTGCAAACGATGACTGGCGCGAGAATACTTTCGATGCTGCACAGCCGGACAGGAAACCTATGCCAAAGGATGATCTTCGAAAAACCATGATACCATTGGGGCCAGTTGCCGTTTTTGGGGCCAGTAATTTTCCCTTGGCATACTCAACGGCAGGCGGGGATACAGCAAGTGCCCTTGCAGCAGGATGTCCAGTTGTGGTAAAGGCGCATCCCATGCACGCTGGTACCAACGAACTAGTGGCTCTGGCCATTGTAAAGGCCGCCGAAAAAACAGGAATGCCACAAGGTGTTTTTTCCAGTATAAATGGAGGTGTGCAAGCTGGAGTGGATTTGGTTACGAACCCTAAAATAAAGGCCGTTGGGTTTACCGGAAGTATTGGTGGAGGTAGGGCACTTTTCGATTTGGGAACAAAACGTGAAGAACCCATACCGGTTTTCGCAGAAATGGGAAGCATCAATCCGGTGATCATTACGGCAAGAGCCGTTTCCAAACGGGGAAACGAACTGGCCAAGACCTATGCAGGTTCCATCACCTTGGGAACTGGGCAATTTTGCACAAATCCAGGACTTTTGCTGACTATTAAAACTGCCGATACCGAGCAATTTGTTCAAAACTTGGCAAAGGAGACCATTGCTATTGCACCACAAAGTATGTTGCATCCGAATATTAAAAAAGGATACCTGAAAAAAGGAGAAGATGTGCTGTCGCAGGATGGAGTCGAAGTAGTTGCCAAATATGAAGGGGAGCTAAATCCCAACGATGCCGCATCTGTAATTGCTTCCGTTTCTGGCGAAGCCTTTTTAAAGAACCCTAAAATGCACCAAGAAGTTTTTGGGCCATTCAGTATGGTGGTCCAGTGTAAAAACGAAGCAGAGCTTATCCAGATTATCGATGGATTGGAAGGCCAGCTCACAGGCACTTTGATCGCAGAAAAAGATGACGATTTAAACCTTGTGGAGATAGTGGATTCCCTTCAAAACAGAGTTGGAAGAATAATTTACAACGGAGTTCCAACAGGAGTGGAAGTATGTCCGTCCATGCAACATGGAGGGCCATATCCCGCATCTACCGACTCCAGATTTACCGCGGTTGGAACCCATTCCATAAAACGATGGGTAAGACCGATTAGCTATCAATCGTTTCCCATGGAATTGTTGCCGGACCATTTAAAAAAATAGCTAGTGGCGAGAAAAACATTTTTTTGTGTAGATGCCCATACTTGCGGAAACCCGGTAAGGGTAGTTGCCGGTGGAGCCCCAAATTTACAGGGTAAGAACATGAGCGAGAAGCGACAACATTTTTTAAAGGATTTCGATTGGATTCGAAGGGGGTTGATGTTCGAACCCCGTGGCCATGATATGATGAGTGGCAGTATCTTGCTCGAACCGCACGATCCGGCAAACGATTTTGCCATACTGTTTATTGAAACCTCCGGTTGTTTGCCCATGTGCGGGCACGGAACCATAGGCACCATTACCGTAGCCTTGGAAGAAGGGCTCATTGAACCTAAAGTTCCGGGAAAAATCCGAATGGAAGCACCGGCTGGTTTGGTGGAAATCGAATACAGGCAAACCGGAAAAAAAGTGGATTGGGTTCGTTTGGTCAATGTAAAATCGTACCTAGCGGAAGAAAACCTGACCGTAGAATGTCCTGAGCTTGGCGAGTTGATTTTTGATGTGGCCTACGGCGGAAATTATTATGCAATAGTAGATCCACAGAAAAACTTTGAAGGAGTACATAATTTTACCGCAGGTCAAATTATACATTATTCCCAAGTAGTAAGAAAGCGTATCAATGAGAAATATCCGAATATATTTATACATCCGGAAGATAGTACCATTAGGGATGTGAGCCATATGCTTTGGACCGGTGACCCTATAGACCCAACATCTTCTGGAAGAAATGCCGTTTTTTACGGGGATAAAGCAATCGATCGATCCCCTTGCGGCACAGGCACTTCGGCCCGTATGGCACAATTATATGCCAAGGGCAAGTTGAAGATTGGTGAACCTTATATCCACGAAAGTTTTATTGGTAGTAAGTTTGTCGGAATTGTAGAAAAGGAATCGGTCTTGGCGGATAAAAAAGCCATTATACCCAGTATTCAAGGTTGGGCGCAGGTTACAGGGTACAATACAATTGTTATCGATGATGATGATCCCTACGCACACGGGTTTCAAGTGATATAAAAATCAAGAGATATGGAAAACAAATCAATGCATTTTTTGGGAAATAGAACCATGTGGATGGTCGCACTTCTATTTTCGCTTCAAACTATGGCACAGAATAGCGATCTGGCGGATAGGATCGATGAGTTTAGGGCAGATACCAGGGCATTGAACCATATCTACATCATGAAAGAATCCGAAGAGTATTATGAGCGCTTCAACATACTTTATGATAATTGGCATAATCGATTGGAGAAAATGGATTTCTCCACTTTGAACCAACAGGAAAAAGTGGATTATATCCTTTTAAAAAACTCCGTGACCAAAGCGGACTATTTTCTTGACCAGGAATACAAAAAATATTTAGAAGTGGCACATGTGGTAGATTTTACTGCCCCATTGCTTTCTTTTATTCAAGAGAGACGAAGAGGAAAAAGGCCGGATGCCAAGAATTTGGCAAAAATCATGCAAGATGCGACCAAAGTTTTGGACAATGCAATGCGGCCATCAAACAGTAAACCTTTTAAAGATTGGCAAACTGCGGATAAAGCATCATCCGTTGTAATTTCCTTTCAAAAAGGATTAAAAAATGCTTTTGATTTCTATTACAGTTACGACCCGGATTTTACATGGTGGGTGGATAGGCCTTATAACTTATTGTATGATAAATTGACGGTCTATGCGGAATTCCTAAAAGAAAATTATTCTCAGAACAGTGTTAAGGACGATGGTAGTGGAATTGTTGGTAAACCTATTGGTAAGGAAGCATTGCAAGAAAGCTTGGAGATGGAGTTTATTCCTTACACGCCGGAGGAACTCATTAAAGTGGCCCAAACCCAATATGAATGGTGCAAGCAAGAAATGATCAAAGCCTCTCGAGAGTTGGGTTATGGAGATGATTGGAAGGCGGCGCTAGAGCATGTAAAAAACACCTATGTTCCAGAAGGAGAGCAGCCAGAGGCCATTATGGAACTTTATAAGGAATCGGTCGATTTTATTGAGGAGCGCGATTTAATTACATTGCCCGAACTGGCCAAAGAAACATGGGGAATGGAAATGATGAGCCCGGAAAGGCAAAAGGTAAGCCCTTTCTTTTTGGGGGGAAGGGATATCATCATATCATACCCAACGCAGGAAATGGACCATGATTACAAAATGATGAGCATGCGTGGCAATAATCCAAATTTCTCGAGAGCCGTTGTCCATCACGAGTTGT
Organism: Flagellimonas marinaquae; assembly: GCF_023716465.1. Lineage (NCBI taxonomy): Bacteria > Pseudomonadati > Bacteroidota > Flavobacteriia > Flavobacteriales > Flavobacteriaceae > Flagellimonas > Flagellimonas marinaquae. Next base: position 735,334 of record NZ_CP092415.1, on the reverse strand, counting down.
TACCAGGGCATAACCTCCAGTATTTTATGACCAGTCGCCATAAACCATATCGAAATGCATTTTACACTCCATTTTGGACCGAAGGATGGGCCTTGTATTGGGAAATAATTCTTTGGAACAAAGGGTTTCCTCAGACACCTGAACAAAAAATGGGGATGTTGCTCTGGAGGATTCACCGCTGTGCACGGATCATATTTTCGCTCAAGTTCCATATGGGAGAAATGACACCACAGGAATGTATCGATATGTTGGTGGATGAGGTTGGTCACGAATACGCCAATGCCGAAGGCGAAGTCCGACGTTCCTTTACCACCAGTTATCCACCCTTGTATCAATTGGCCTATATGATGGGAGGCCTGCAATTTTATGCCCTTCGAAATGAACTTTTGGCAGAAGGTTGGTCAGAGAAGGAATTCCACGACCGGGTGATGCACGAAGGCAGAATGCCCATCGAAATGTTAAGAAGCCTGTTATTGGATTTGCCATTAAATAAAAACCACAAAACCAGTTGGAAGTTTTCTACGGCATTCAATTAATGTGGAAATTGGTTTTCGGGTTGTATTTTTCAATTTGCACTTTTTATAGGTAAATGACTTTAGGATAAAACGCTGCGGGTTGTTGCATAGGCTTCGGGATTGACCAATATCATTTTATTGCACTTTATTGGGGGCTATCTTTGGGAAAAGCGAGGAACCCATGAAAACCATACTGATCCCTACCGATTTTTCCAAAAATGCACTGCATGTACTACAGTATGCCCAAGAGCTGTACAAATGTGAGCGCAGTTGTTTTTTTGTGCTGCATGCCTTTGCCGAAGAGGTATATGGAGAGTACAATACGGCAAACAAAGACGGAATTGATAAAATTAAAGAAGAGAAAAAGCAGGTGGTTGAGCGAAAATTGGATGAATTGATCGATTCTGTTATAGGGGAACCGCCCAACCCACTACATAATTTTGAAACCGTAGCCTGTTTTGATAACCTGGTCGATGGTGTCAATGATTTTGTGGATGAAATGAATATCGATTTGGTGATCATGGGAACCAAAGGGGAAACCAGTGATCATAAAACAACGTTCGGTAGTTATACCATAGAAATATTCAAGTATGTAAAATGTCCTGTTTTGGCCGTGCCAGAGGGTTTTGAATACAAACAACCAAAAGCGATTCTTTTCCCGACCGATTATTTACTGCCTTATAAACGTAGGGAACTTAAATTATTGGGAGACCTGGCCGGCAAGTTTAAATCCAAAGTGCATTGTTTGTACATCACCGATTTTGATGAGCTCAGTCCCCGACAAGCGGACAACAAGCTGTTCGTGGAAGAGACCCTTACTAAGCCCTATCTGTATTTTGAAACAGCCCCCATTAAAAACAAGGCAGAAGTTATACTCGAAAAAATAGCGGAAAAAGAGGCGGGCATGTTGGTTATGATGAATTCAAGACATTCTTTTTTTGAAGACATGCTGTATAGGTCAACGGTGGACCTACTCGGCTTAAAGATCAAGATACCGTTTATGGTAATGCAGAATTTAAAAAGATGAACAAGATGAAAAAGAAGCGGATTGTACTGCCAACGGATTTTTCCAAAAACTCTTGGAACGCCATAGCTTATGCTTTAAAAACCTTTAAGGGCGTTCCTTGCGATTTCTTTCTCCTTAACTCCTACCAAGTAGGTGCATCAGGACTGTCCACTAAAATGGCAGGGGCCAACGATACCCGACTTTATAACTTGATGAAAGAACAATCCGAACGTGAGCTCAACCAAGAGTTAAAAAAAATTCAGGAAATCGATACCGATCCAGAACATCGGTTTATTCTACGGTCAGTTGCTGGTGCCTTGGTAAATGCCGTGGGAAAAATAGTTTACAAGGAAGAAATAGATTATGTGGTGATGGGAACCAAGGGGTCTTCAGGATTAAAGGAAGTATTTATGGGAAGTAACACCTACAAAGTAATCAAGGATATCGATTTTTGTCCCATAATTGCGGTTCCGGACGATTATCGACCTGATGGTAAAATGGATGCCATTCTCTTGGCCACCGGGTACGAGCACTTGTTCGAAAGCTATGAACTGAAACCAGTTTTGAGCTTGGCAGAGCATTTCAATGCCAAATTATGGATTGCCCACGTAGGACGTATGGATAACCTAACGCCAGAACAAAAAGCCTCCAAATTGGCACTGGAAAAACGGTTGACAAATGTTGAATATGAATTTTTTGAGGTTGAAAAAGAGGACTCCGTAAACCGAACCATACAAAAGGTCGTTGACATGGATAGGGCTCTGGACATGGTAGTAATGATCAATCAGGACCATACTTTTTTTGAGCGACTGACCCGTGAGCCTGTGATTAAAAAAGTAACCTTTAATACCACAGTGCCATTTTTGGTGATTCATTTATTTGAATAATGGATACGGTTTATTTATAAGAAGGACTTGGCAAGCTGAACCAGTTCTGCTTTTTGGAGTACTCCGGATTTCCTCCAGAGTTGTTTACCGTTTTTAAAGAAAATCAGGGTTGGAACCCCTCTTACCTGATACGTATTGGCCAGACTTTGATTTTTGTCCACATCGATCTTTACAATTTTTAGATCATCGCCCATTTCATCTTTTACCTGTTTTAAAATAGGAGCCAACATTTTACAGGGACCGCACCATTCGGCAGAAAAATCGATCAGTGTTAACTGCTCACTGTTGATCAATGTTGCAAAATTTCCTTTCATTGTTTTTAGAATTGATATCGCAAGTTATAAAAACCCCATTTTTTTCTAAGTGACCTAGGTCACCTTTGCTTTACCCATTATAGTGAAGGTCGGCAAAAGTGAGTAGATTACTTTTTCTATCTTTAAGCACAGCACATTTGAAAATTCTTTGAACCTTTATGAACAAGAAAATATTTGGAAGTATTCTGGTAGTGGTGATTCTATCCTGTAAGACAGAGAAAAAAGAGAAAGAAACCAACATATGGCGCACTAAAAAGGAAGCAATGGAAAATGCGGTGCACAATCAATTACTGGAAGTCGAAAAGGAGCAAGGGTGGGAATTGCTGTTCGATGGAGAGACCTTGGATGGATGGCATTTGTACAATGATCCAACGGCTGATTCGGTTTGGGAAGTAGAAGATGGGACATTGCATAGCAACACAAAGAACGAATCTTTATCCGCAGGCGATCTGGTTACCGATACATCATATTCGAACTATGAGCTTTTGTTGGAATGGAAGGTCGTCGGAAATGGAAACAGCGGTATTTTTATAAACGTACAGGAACTGCCAGATGTCCCCACGGCATGGCAGAGTGGTCCAGAATATCAAATTTTGGGTGCCGATCACATGGATTACGATGTTCCAGTTAAACGCCCCGGATGTCTGTATGCATTTTTACCACAACAAAATAATGTAGAAGTAAAACAAGGAGACTGGAACAGGACAAGAATAAAACAAGTCGATGGCAAAATTGAGTTTTATTTGAACGGTATTCTTACAGCAGAGGAAGACTTGGGTTCGGACGAGTGGAGAGAAAAGATAAAAGGCACCCATTTATCCAAATATCCGGAATTCGGAAAAACTACCGAAGGCAAGATTTCTCTGCAATATTGGTATTTTGAGACTTGGTTCAGGAATATTAAAATTAGGGAGCTGTAGTTCGAAAGATTCCCCATTAAATTTATTTAACCTGGTTTTTCCAGCTAAGATAGGGCAAGAAAAAACCTGTAAACTTTCATTTACAGGTTTCACGTTCAAATCAAACTTGCTCCTACTTATTAAGAACAATCGGTTATGCCAGAACTTTTTCGGGCATGTTTTTTTCAAGCTCGGTTTTGCTTTTAGATGGTATAACTTTCTTTTTTGAGTTTGAGGACCACCCCAAGTTTTTTTGATAACTGTAGAAGGCTCCATTTTTTAAAGGGTCCATAACAATGATATAGATCCACTCGTTATCGATCAATGATTTTAGGTTGTTGTTTTGGTTAATAATCGCTCTTACCGTATCCAAAGGTGCCTGTATTACAACGGATAGTCGAAGGGGAGCGTGGAATGGGGTTTCCTTGGAAGTGTATAGCGATTCCCACGGAAGACCTGTTTTAAGATCGCCCCCATTCCCCTGGACCACTCCAAATTTACCTGTAATGTTGTGCGTTACCTTGGTTCCGCCACCAAATGTGTTGTTGTCCACTGTAGAAAAGTAGTAGTGGTTATTGATCCATTGGGTAACTACCATAGGACCTTGCATTATGGTTTCCAGTATTTTACCTTCTTTGTCCGTTTTCCAATCATAGGAATGCAAAAAAGAACGCCCATCCAAGGACAAGTTTTGCGTAGTGGTCCTTGGTGCTATTATAAAGCTTGCATTTTTTGCCAATCCCCATTCTGGTCTGGTTTCGCCCCAGTTGCTCGCATTGATCTGGGCGCGATAAATACTTCCGGTGTTAATGCCCAGTCTTTCTTGGGTTGCTGTTTCTTGAATCTTGCGCAAGTCTTTCCGTAGTATACTTATTTGTTGTTTATGAGAATTCGGTATTGTGGAATCAAAAAGTACGATTTGATCCGTAGTGGTATTGTGTTCGCCCCCTACAAAGTAGGTTCTTTCAGGTATTTTAATCAGAAACTTGTCTTTCAAGACTTGCCGAACTTCGGGTTCATTGGCCAGTTTGGCAAGCAAACGGGCATTATGCCTTCCCGGACTAGCGGCACATGCACCACAATCCAGACTGGAACCATATGGGTTATTTGCTGAATGACTCCCATGTCCTATAAAAAGGATAAGCGGCGCAAATTGTTTCCATCCCATTAGTTCAAAGGCCGATTTAACCAGCATTGCCTTTTCCTCCGCTGAGATATTCAACTCTGATGATGAATTACAATCTTTGTTTTCCAAATGTGGCTCACAAGCGGATTCGTAGGATGTCTCGTTGGTTTTGGACATGTTGTACATTGCTCCGGGCACCATAGTTTTTAAAAACATCTGCAGTCCATAGAAAAACCCGGAGCCTTCGACAAAGCCAAAGCTCGAGGGCAACATGTTTTTCATTCTTTTTAGAAAATAGTTCCAAAACCTTTGCTTTTCAATTTGTAGATCCAGGGTTCTTTTCTGCTCATTCTTATTTTTTTGTGCCGATTCGGACACGGCATAGCTGGAATCTAAAATCGGTGGGCATGATTTATGGGATAGACCGTCTTTCGGATTCTCATAATCCATGGCAATGCCAAAGAACCCTGCGTATCCATAGGTTTCGTAGTTTCCTGTGGACTCTACATGTCTTCGGATCATTTCCGAGCGAGTATCGATACAGAAAACAAATTGGGCGTCAGGGACACTTTTTCGGTTTGCTTCTTTTGCTGTCCAAGTGGAGGCTTTTTCTAGCTTCTGCATTAATCGTTTTTGCCAACTTTTTTCCCATGCTTTCAGCCAAATATATTTAAGTTGTTGTACCTCGGAATTGTCTTTGTCCTTTGTTGTTTTTGGGAGGATATCTACCTGTAGTAATTTTGCCGTCCATAGTCGCACGGCCAAGTAATCTTGAAGATGTATAGGGAAGGCATCTTGCCAGGCATGCGGCTGGAGGTTTCTGTGTTTAATGTAACCTGCCCAACCTGGTAATGCCGCTAAATGATGTGTAAAGATAGATTGTATTTCTTCATCTGTGCATCCCTCGGTAAGTTGTGATAGTGCCTGCTCGCTTAAAGATGGAATGCTGGATAAAGATGGTTTGCCCGATTCGGCATCAAAAGGAACCAACTGTCTCCATGCCATATAAAATCCACGATCCTTACCTGGCATTTCCCATTCGGCCAAACCTTCATCCAAAAAAGTTGATAGCCACTTAACCATAATTCTATCCAGCTGGTGGTTCTGATTTTTGATTTCCAATATTGATTCGCAACCCATTATTTCCAGGCAACCTGCCGGTGTAGTATTGAAACCATGTTCTTTTAAAAGTGGAACCAATTCGTTTTTTTTAATTTCTCCATTATCCCATGCTTTGCGAAACATTGTTGCACTCGGATACACTTTGGCATCTAAAAGTGATTTTATTTTGTACACCGCCTCGGAAAAGTGTAGATCTTGTAGGTCGTTCAAAGGATTCGATGTTACGAAAGAATAGAGGGGCCAGGTATTACCAATAACCTTGGAAGCTTCCTCTATTTGATATATAAGGTTTGTGGATTTCATTGGATTTTGGATTTGTACATTAAAATGGTTCGGTTTTTCGGTTGTGAAAGGTTGAGCAATTTGACATATAACCACGGAATCTTGCGATAGAACCCCAACTTCATTAAGAAAAACCCAATGAGGAAAACTATGCCAAAAACAACTTGTGCGGGGGATAGGGGAGTGGGGGCGGCCACCAATGGCAAGTCCGACATTAGAGTGGTAGCACCATTGTAAAATAGGGAGTACGCCCCAATGCCCGAGATGAAAAGTAGGGGAGGCAATAAAATTCTCTGAATTCCGGATAGTGGACTCTGTTTTACGATATTGTAGGTCACCTGGCCTACCGTTATGGAAACTATCAGTATGAGGAAAATACTACTATCCAGTTGTACTACATCTTTCCCCGTAAACAGAACAAAGGTATATGCTCCAAGTACACTGGACAGCAGAACAACAGGAGCTTGGAACCATTTTATTCTGATTTTCGGACGGGTACTTGGTCTTGTTTTCTCAATCTCCTCTCCCGAAGCAAGAAAAAGGTATGCCTTATAAAACCCGTGCAGAATAAGGTGGGCTATTGCCGCATTAAAAAACCCGAGCCCGCATTGCATGATCATAAAACCCATTTGGGCAATGGTAGAACATGCCAAACGTTGTTTAACATTAACCTGGATCAGCTTTGTAAATTGGGCTAGGATTGCCGTGAGGCCGCCTATGACCAGTAGAATCTCCAGTGTGTTGGAAGCATATAATAATGGTGCGAACAAGGTTAACAATATTCCGGAGCCGTTAACAAATCCTGCGTGCATCAATGCAGATGCAGGCGTAGGGGCCGTCATAGCGGATAATAACCATTTATGGAATGGAAATAATGCGGATTGGATCAGTGCAGCAGTTATTATGCACAATGCTGAGATGATTTTTATAAAACCTGGTGTGGTACTAACTTGGGCAACCCATTCAGTTATCGTGATGGTATTGTTGTACGATGCAGGTAGAAGAAGGCCTATACTTAAAAAACCGGTCCCAATAACAAAATTACGTCGACTAAACCTTTTAGCTTCCCTTGCATCACCCCATTGGGATTGCATTCCGATTAACCTGGACATTATTGTTCCCATAAGTAGCCAAAACACAATAAATAGAATGAGATGGTCGGAGATTACGAAGAGCATCACCGTTATGGTAAAAGCAAGACCTAACCCCATGAATGTGTTTTTTTGGTCTTCATCCTTAAAGTAGGATAGCGCATACTTGCCAATAATGGCACTAAAAAATGTGAACGTAGTCCACAGTAGGGCTGTAAACCCGTTTATTCTAAAAATGCCGTACCATTTCCACTCTGGAATATCCGGATATAAAATTAAAATAGGGATGAGGTTGGCCAAAAAGGCCAACCAAAATAATATATGTATAGCTCCAGAAAAGTGCTTTTTTATGGAAGATGTTTTAGATGTACTGGTCAATGTAGTCATAGTCTCTGTGGCTCTTGATATATTATCCGTTATCTTGTTTTTTACCGGTAATGTTGCGGCGCACCCCACTTTGCAGATTGGCAAACAACACTACGGCAAGAATAAAGCTGCATAGGAGTATTTTATCCAGGAATAGAGATCCTTCCAAATAAGAAAGCGCTATAAACCCTAATAGTAGAAGGAGGCCCAATAGTGTTGTTGTGTTTTTTTTTGATAGTTCCATTGAAAATGAATTTTTATTGAACTTTTTGAATGTTGAAAAGAATGAGTCAATCTTTGAGCGATATTTGTAATATGCCATTTATGCTCAGGTTTTTACCTTGGCTCCTGGCTTCGGCTACAATTTTTTTAGCTATTTTCTTTTCTTCTACCAGCTCGTCTATCCGACTGTCCAACAAATTGGTTTTGCGATGATGGTCACCTTCCCAAATTTTTAATCTTTGGATTTTGTGAAAATTGATTTTTTCATTGATCAAAGAAGTAATCAAGTCCGATGCTTCGGTCGGGGTGAATTTTCCATCCACCAGTTGGATGTTTTTTGTTTCGGTCAAGATCTTGGCGACTTGCTTTGTTTCCATGTGTATGTTGTTTTACTGTGATTTTGATTGCAAAGATTATTCATATTAATCATTAATTTTTATTTATCTTTATAATAACAAGCATTAAAAATATTTATGAACTATACATTGCATCAACTTCAGATATTTCTTAAAATAACTGAATTACAGAGTATTACAAAGGCTTCTGAAGAGTTGCACTTAACCCAGCCAGCAGTGTCAATTCAGCTAAAAAATTTTCAGGATCAGTTTCCAATTCCATTGACTGAAGTGGTCGGACGACGACTTTTTATCACGGATTTTGGAAAGGAAATTGCCGTTGCTGCAGAAAAGATCGTTAATCAGGTCCAGGAGATTAATTACCGTACCATGGCCTATCAAGGTAAGTTATCGGGGCGGTTAAAAATATCCGTCGTATCCACTGGAAAGTACGTAATGCCATATTTTATGTCAGAGTTTATGAGCGAACATAACGGTATCGATCTAATTATGGATGTAACCAACAAGACCAAAGTAATCCGAAGTTTGGAACTGAACGAAGTGGATTTTGCGTTGGTGTCCGTTTTGCCCGAAAAACTGAATGTTGAGCGCGTTGAATTAATGCCGAACAAGTTATTTTATGTGAGCCATTATAAAAGGGAATTGCCCAAAAACCCTAGTAAAACAAAATTGTTCGAGAAAATCCCATTAATTTATCGAGAACCAGGTTCGGCTACCCGAAATGCCATGGAAAGCTTTGTGGCGAAAAACAGCTTTCGAGTAAACAAGAAATTAGAATTAACCTCTAACGAAGCTGTTAAACAGGTAGTTATATCTGGGTTGGGTTGTTCCATTATGCCATTGATCGGTATAAAAAATGAATTGTTGAACAAAGATTTAAAAATTGTTCATTTAAAAGGGCTTCCGATTACGACCACGTGGAATTTGATATGGTTAAAGTCCAAAAACCTTTCTCCGGCAGCCGTTGCCTTTTTGGATTATTTAGAAGTAAAAAAGAAAGAAATAATTAAGGAAAAGTTTAATTGGATCGATAATTTTTGAATGGTTCAAAACAAAAAAAGCCGCCTAAACGGCAGCTTTTATCAGTGGAGCCGGAGGGACTAGAACCTATCTCTGGAAACCCTTATAAATAAAGGGTTTTAGGCCTTTCTGAAATACATGCTCACCGAATAGGTGACTTTTTGCAAATGAAGGGACTGTTTACCTAGAGATGTACTTAATTTTAAACCTATTTGATTCGATTTACCCTTTCTTCAATTAAAGTATTGAATTTCTTTTTTTGTTCTTCTAATAAAAAGCTTTCATCAATTAAAGAAGGCCATTTTTTTGCTCCAGCTAATATTCTGCCCCAAAGATTTTCGATGGCCTTTTGGGGAATGTGAGCTTTGGCCATTGCCATATCCAAATCTTCTTTTGAGATTTTTCTTTTTTTACCGTTCAAGGTCAAGGCCAACTCCTCAGGATCATCAGGTATCAACAATTGGGCTGAAATCATATCATATGCAGGGGCAAGGGAGTAAGATTTTCCATTCTTTGCAATAAGGGAGAAGTTTTTAAGATGCATATCATTATTTCCAATCAAGAATGATACAATGACCTGCTCATAAAATCGGACCACATCTAATAATGGGTTTTGGGAGTAGGCCATCATGGCTTTAGCAATCTGTTCGTAAGAGCCTCTGTATTTGTGTTCAGTGAGGTGTTCCGTAAACTGACATGCATCTTCCATGGCAAATTTGGTACCCTTTGCATCCCGATCTATTCTTCTGGTCAGATAGGACAAATGCCCATCTTTAAGTGGAATCAACAAAAAAGGTACCGTGTCAATGCCGCATGCCTGTGCCAACAACATCGATAATGCCTCTGTCTCCGGCATTTGAGGATATTCGTAAAAGGGTGGTTTTAAGATGTACCTTCCGTTCAAGGCACCGACAATGGTCAGTCTGGAATTGTTTTCTTGAGTGAAGCCCAAAGAAAGTTTAGGTTGAACTCCGGTTACAATGACGCGTTGGGCCACATTTTCTTTGGCCAGTTCCTCAATTTGTGAAAGTTCATAACCCAATTTAAATACGGGTATGTCTTCTTGCCAAAAAGCCTTTAGGCAATCTGGATGATATAGTTCCTCTACGGAGGAAAGCGGTTTTTGACAGGCTAGACAGTTGCTCATTTTTCCAATACACTTATGTTGCCGATACAATCTTTGCAGGTGGCCAATAAAAGCCCCATCCGATCACGGGGGTTTAGTTTCCAATTCTTATGTGCAATGTCCAATAGCCAACCTTCGGGTATCAATCCATCAAAAAAAGGGAACAAAAAATCTGAATGGAATGGTTTCTCCTGTAGGGGCAATGTCAGGGATACAGCAACAGGATTTTCTGATTTCAGATAGTTTTTGGAATAGGTAAAGTGATACCCTTCCTCATCTTCCATCAGGATTCCGGCCAAATTATTGTTCACCCAAATTTCTCCTTGTCGCATCACTTATAGGTGTAGGGGTTAATTCATGTCCAAAGAATAAAAGTACCTGATTGATCTTATCCGTCATCAAGTTGGGTTTTCCTTGCTCCAATTCACGGACAAATCGAAGGCCAACTCCAGTGGTGTCAGAAAGTTCCACTTGGGTCAAGTTAAGTTCTTTACGTCTTTTCCGGATAAATTGAGCTATGGGGTTATTTCTGTTCCAACCTTTCATTATTATACCTTATAGGGTGCAAAATAGGTAAAATAATTCAAATTATACCTTAAAGGGTATAAAAAATGTTTTTCTATAATAATTATACCCTAAAGGGTGTAAAAAAATACTTTTCAAGTGATTTCTACTTTGCCCATTCAGAGAAGTAGCTGATATGGGGGGATTTAATGAATAAATTTGGAATGTTTCTGGTGCAACTTGTTCAACTTGGATAAGCGGGATGGTCGGGGCCACCAAGAACGGATAATTTAAGCCATCCAACATTAGGGTGCAGTGATTTGAATGTCAATTTTTCCATGCTATATCGGAAGATACCTAACTTTGTTCGGCGAGGGTGGTATACCACCTCTGGTGTTTCCGGTGAGACCTCAGTAAAGTCAAACCCCGTTGGTTCCAACGTTCACACTTATTGGGACAGTGTCCCCGTTTTTTCCAATCCAGAGGTGGTTGTTGAGCGTAGATCTCCCATTATCAAAACAATCGCTGGGCCAATGTGAATATTTTTTTTGAGCTCGGTTTGCTTTTTTCAATAGTTCACCAAGTGGACTGTTGTGCTTTTTATTTCCGGGGTTAATTCCCATTAAGTAAACCGTCAAGTGCCTTTCGATCATAATATGTGCCATTGCGCACCACTGCCCTGATCAAACGCGTATTGGTAATATCGCTCAAGGGGTTGGCATCAAGTAAAACAAGATCTGCGATCATATTTTTCTCGATGGTTCCAATACTGTCCTGCAGTTTAAAATACTGGGATGGCAAAAGTGTTGCGGATGCTATGGCCTCCAGGGGCTCCATCCCGCCCTTTACCAACATTTCCAGCTCTTTATGCAGGCTGAAGCCCGGGGTGAGAAAGCCGATCGGGGTGTCGGTCCCGGCCATGACCTTGACATCGGCCTTTTTCAGTCTTTTGACCATCTTCAACACCCATTCCCCATGTGCGACACTTAGTTCATTGCTCATTTTTTCCGTAGCCTTATTGGCGGCTTCCTTCCAATTGGATTTGATCGTTTCCGGCAAATACTCAAAAGTTTTTCGCCAATCCCCATTTTCATACAATCTGTTTATCCCCCCAGTGGAAAGAGTTACGGTGGGTATCTGCCAGGTGCCGTTTTTTTTCAGTGCGGCCAAAACCTGGGCCGCCCTTTGTTGATCAAAGGTGTTGAACGCGTGCAAACGCTGGGACGTATGGATCGCCGACCTCAAAACTCCGCCTAATTCACCTTTTCCTTTGGCCAGCATTTGTTTTCTTGCCCGTAATAGTGAATCATGATCGGACGAGCAGGACATTTCCAGGTTGCGCATATGCTCCATGCTTCGCAGACCGTGTTCGCTCGCTTCAATGGCATCAACGCTCAAAGGTACGTGGCCGGTCACGGGCAGGTTGTGTTTTTTGGCCGCTGCAACGATGGTCTTGAACATTTCAGGATTCAACATTTCGTAGGCCTTTATCAAATCCACGCCAGCGGCGGCAAGTGAATCCACCATGGCGATAGCCTCCTCTTCGGAACCCAGGCCGACAGAGATTTCAGGCCTGCCCGGGTTCCCGTCATAGACGTTGGGAAGACCATCCAATAAAGGACCGGCGATGAACAATCGGGGAGAGCTGTCAGGTTCCTGTATTGATTTTTCTTTCCAAGGTAATACCTTGTGCATCAGACCACCTGTATCGCGTATGCTGGTAATGCCATTGCCCAAAAAGAGTGGAAACATGGCTTGTTCCAAACCAGGTGTAAAGGTCAGGTGCACGTGGGCATCCCATAGACCGGGGATCAAATACTTTCCTTTCCCGTCGATCACCGTACTGTTTGAAGGGGGGGCAATAGGTTTTTTGGAAACTTCCATAATCTTATTTCCAGTGAGCAGTACATTGAGATTTGCCCTTTCACCGGACTTGGCGTCGATGACCGTGACCGATTCGATCAAGATGGAAGCTTCGTCGTTTTTATTTTCGGAAACACCCCCATTGCAACCACCCAGAATCAAAATTAAGGAGCAGAGGGCGTAACGGGTTGTTTTCCAAACTGTTGATTTCGTGTTTCCCATCATATATTATTGGTTGAAAACGGTGTCGGAACTTTCCGTTGGTCCCACAAATTTCCGAAGATAGACCACTTTTTCCTCATCCTTGCTTCTTCTTTCCATCATTCTTTCCAAGGCATCCTCCCCGAATTGGCTTTTGTGGCACGCGAGCGCATGGATAAAGGTATCCCTGTTCTTTTCGGAATAGGGGACTTTGGTGGTCAGATAACCGATGTCCTGTCCCGCGAGAATCTTTCGCTCCGGATCTTCCATACCATTTGAGGGCCTGCCAACAAAGAAAAGGTTTATGGGTTTCCCCCATTTTTTGCTTAAAAATGCCTGGGTGACACTGGCCCCGACCAATCGGTGGTCCATGTGGTTTGACCAGCCGTCGGGACCAAAGGTTATGATGGCATCGGGTTGGGTTCTTTCTATGATGTCGTAAATGTCCTTCATCAACGCCCGTATATGGGGGATATGGCCGTCGTAGCCCCCAGCTGATCTGAGCTGATCTTCGTATTCCAGATGGATCAATTCGATCCCCAACTTATCTGCCGAACATTGCATTTCTTCCCTTCGCAAGGCAGCCAGCCCATCTCCCGCAACATGTGCGGTGCGGTCGTTTGTGCCGAAGCGCCCATCGGTGGCCACGACCAGATAGACCTTGACCCCTTCTTCCGCATATTTGTTGAGAATGGCACCTGCCGTAATTTCGTCGTCAGGATGGGCAAATACCGCCATCAGGGTTTTTTCGGTGTTCGAAGCCTGTGCAATTATTGGATTATGGCAAAAAAGCACGATAATGTACATTAGGGGTAGGAGCACCGCGAAAGGTGGGGTGTATTTTAGATCTGTTTGATGTTTCATAGTTTCTGGGTTTCGATTAAATTTAGGTGTATCGTGGAATCTTTTCCCAGCTTCCCAAAATCCGAAGACTTGGAATGCCCCAACAATACTTAATAGGAGTGTGCCATTATTTCAATTCTGGCAAATACTCTTTTTGTAACGCTATCATTTCGTTCATACAACTAACCGCATTATTATAAGAATCAACGGTGGGTTCCAAAAGGATCGCTTGAAGGAGTTTGTTTTTTGAATTTTCTTCAAAGGCCTCTATCAGTAGTTTATTGATGCTGACCTGGGTTCGCAATATGCCAAGGACCCCTTCAGGTAACGGTTCGGCCTGCTGGGGTTGTAGACCGTTTTCGTTTACGATGGCAGGGACTTCAATGATTGCCCCTTGTTCAATTCCTGGCACAAAATTGTCATTGGCCACATTTACGGCATCGATGGAATTATTTGCCCCGCATGAAAGGCCCTCAATAATGGGAATTGCATATTCCCTTGAAAAACGGATTTCCCTGTTATCGGCCTTACCAAGTTCAAAGACCAGATTAATGTCCTTTTCGGGATATAATGGAACCTGTGTTGGATTGCCTTGTAGACTGTATATCCAGGTTGGGATTTTTCCGGTTTCCCAGGGATGTCCCTCATTCGGGTCGTAGAAAAATTGAACTTTGTCGCTTGCCAAAAAGTCTCCGGCCCACCTTATATATTCCACAATGTGGTTTGCCCCTGGTGATGGGTACAGGCCGTATGTCCGCATTAACATCCTGCTCAGGGCGATTTCATCCCATTCTGCCAACCAATGTGCCTCCCGTTCACGTTTTTTTAGTTTAGGATATAAATCCTCGCCGGTCTCCTTATGTTTGATCGACTGGAACCAGGTAATGTGATTCAGACCAGATGCCTTTACCTCGAGGTCTTCCTCCTTCATTTCCAGGAATTGGGAAAGTTGGTGTTTCCCGGCCAAAATTCCATGACAGAGACCAACGAACTTTATGGAGGTCAACCGGTTTACGGCCTCACAAACTTTGGTAAGGGGGTTGGTATAATTGAGTAACCAAGCGTCAGGACATAACTTCTCCATCCTTTTGGCTATCTCCAGGGTGGCCTTTATGTTCCTGAGTGCATGAAATAGACCGCCTACTCCGCCATTTTCACCATAAACCTGGTTAAAACCATATTTTCTGGGGATATGGAAATCTTGGGCCCAGTAGTGATATCGCTTTATTTCTATTGCAGTAATCACATAGTTTGCTCCATCCAAGGCTTCATCCAGGTTGGCCGTACTTGATATTTTTTGGTCCCGTCCCAGTTTTTTTGCCACGTCTTCCGCATATTTATGTATGCCGGGTAAACTCTGTTTGTTTATATCCATTAAACAAACCTCTAGATTGTGCTTGTTCAAAAGGTCACTTAAAAAAATATCATGTACCGAGGCAGGTCCGAACTCTTCACTGCCCGCGCCTATAACTGCAATTTTCATAGTATTTATATAAATAGGGTTAATTATAACTTTATACTTCTTTAAAACTCTTTTTTGCTAATATAATGGTCAAAATGGCACCGATGACCGCCACTATCAGTAGGCCTAGGCCCAATATGTTTTGATCGATGATCAAATACCCAAACCCTAAAAGGCTGGAGTAAATGAACAATACACCGATGAACCATCCAATCCATTTGCTGGTGGCAGTATTTTCGATTACGACATCGGGACAACTTTTGGCAATATCCCCCCACCAACCACCGGGCCTTACCTTTCTATAGAAATTTTGTAAATGCTTTTTGTCATCGGGTCTGGTCAGCAAGGTTACTGTTATCCAAATAACCGTGCTTGCCACTAAAATGAATGTGGCCCTCAACATATCGTATTCGCTTGAAAAGACTACATTGATTTCATCTTGGACCTCTTGGGAGAACACCCCGATTTTTTCCAATATAGCCGCCCAAAACGGCCCGTTGGCCAAAATGAACGAGGCGATCATCGCACTTATTTCGGCCCAAGGATTGACTCTCCACCAGTACCAACGCAACAGCATGACCAATGCAATTCCAGCGGTCAATTGTATGATGAACAGCCAACCTCTTTCGATAGAGTCCATCTGCCATGCCGCGATCGCTGCAAATACGGCCAAAATCAATATTGCCCATCTCGATGCCTTTACGTAATGTTTTTCGGAAGCGGTCTTGTTGATGAAGCGCTTGTAGATGTCGTTCACCATGTAGGATGCCCCCCAGCATAAATGCGTGTCCATGGTGCTCATAAAAGCGGATAAAAAGGAGGCAATGATCAGACCTTTGACCCCTATGGGCACTACTTCCGTTATCATCATTGGGTAGGCCAGTTCCGGATCGGCCAATAGCTCTGGAGAAGCTGTGGCCAAAGGAAATATGATCAACGACCCTAATCCAACAATAATCCATGGCCAAGTCATTAAAACATTTGTGGCAAAATTGAACCAAAGTGCGGCAAGGACAGAATGCTTCTCATTTTTAGCGGCAAATAACCTCTGAACCAGGTAACCATCACCTTGGGCGCTTCTGGTCCATAAGATAAAAATAAGAACCACATAGGATATGAATTGTAGTGAACTCATGTGTTCCGATTGTGGAATTATATCCAGGGTTCCTGGCCCTACATCTTCCAAGGATTTGATTTGCTCTACCATCGCAGCTGGACCGCCCACTTCATATAGAACAAGCCCCGCAAAAATTATAGTGCCTACCGTACCGGTAATGAATTGGAATAAATCGGTGTAAACCACGCCGAACAAACCGGAGGTCATGGTGTACAGTAGAGCAACGGTAACGCATATGCCCAATGTATAAAGTGGGTCAAACCCCAATATTACCTGTGAGAATTTCATCATCGCCAATAGTACGAACCCCATGACGATCAAGTTTTTTAACAAACCATGATAGGTAGCGGTAAAAGCTCTTAAGATAGATGCCGCTTTACCCGAGTATCGAAGTTCTATGAACTCTGCATCCGTTATTATATTTGCCCTACGCCATAATTTGGCATAGAAGAAAACGATCATCATTACCCCGGAGGCCTCATACCACCACAACCAATTACCAAATATCCCATATTGTCTTACGAGGGATGCCGCTGCAAGAGGGGCGTCTGTTGCAAAATAGGTGGCCGCTATGGATGTTCCTGCGATCCACCATGGTAGACTTCTTCCAGCAACAAAATATTCCTCCAGCCCTTCACCTGCTTTCTTGCTGTACCAAAGTCCGATACCGATAATAATTACTCCATAAATGCCAATGACAATCCAGTCTATATAGTGTAAGTCCATGAATCAAATATAGAGTAATCGAAAGGAAAATAACTTGATTATAAGGTTTTGGCTATGCAAACGTTTGCAACTAAACCATGGTCCAAACCACTCATTTCTCCAAAAAAAATTGAACTTTTAAAGTTTATACTTATCTTCACTATAATGGCAGTTATGTTATAGTAGAATGTTACATACTTTGTATAGGTTTCATCCAAATAATAGTATGTATAATACATATTCAGTACTTAGCCACCTTCTTTAGTCTTCCAAAATAAGACAATGAAAAACAAAAGAATAACGATAAAAGATATTGCTAAAGAGCTAAAAATTTCTGCCTCGACCGTTTCTCGTGCTTTAAACAATCATCCATCATTAAAGCAAGAAACCATAACATCGGTTAAAAAATTAGCTCGAAAACTCAATTACCAGCCAAATTTATTAGCTCTTAATTTATTGCAGAAAAGGTCAAATACCATTGCAATAATTGTTCCTGAAATTACAAGTCATTTTTTTTCAACAGCAATTACAGCCATTCAGGATGTGCTGGTTTCTACCGATTACAATAGCGTTATATGTCTGTCCAATGAATCATTTAAAGAGGAAAAGGAAATAGTGAATAAATTGTCCAGGATACATATTGATGGTGTGTTGGTATCCCCGTCATCTAAAACTAAAAACTATAGTCATTTCGAGAATCTTCAGAACTTAGGAATTCCAGTAGTTATATTCGATAGGGATTGTAAAGGACTGGAAGCCGACAAAGTACTTGTTGATGATTATTACGGAGCATACAAAGCAGTGGAATATTTAATAAAATCTGGGTGTAAGAACGTTGCGCACATCGGTGGTCCAAAGAACTTATCAACCACCTTGCATCGACTGAATGGTTATCTGGATGCCTTGAAGGACAATGGAATTCCTGTCTGTGATGACTACATTGTTCACGCTTCTGGATATAATATTTTGGATGGAATAAAACCTTCAAACAAGTTATTGCAATTGAAGAACAGACCAGATGCTATTTTTGCGATTAATGATAGTATTGCCATAGCAGCTATGAGAACTGCGGAAAAATTAAATTATAGTATACCTGATGATATCTCAATAATCGGGTTCGATGATGAGCCCCATGCCGCCCATTTCGCGCCATCACTTTCGACAATTTTTCAACCCGTTTATAGTATGGGAATGCTTTCGGCAAGAATCTTACTAAGCCATTTGACAGATGATGATAAAGCATCCTCAGGATTTCGCTATGAGGTTTTTCAGCCCGAGTTGGTTTTAAGAGATTCTTCCAGAAAAATTTAATGTATTGCACTTCATTTTCTATGCAAACCTTTGCATGTGGTTTTTTATAAAAAATTTAATAAAACCATAACTTTTTTGTTGTTTTGATGGTGTGTCAACTATGATTGCTATTAAAAAATAATCTTATTGTAATTTTTTTAAAAATACTGCATAGGTGTGGTATTTGTCTTTTACAGTTATGAATAGCTGTCCCTATCAAGAAACTAGACCTGCGAGTTTCTTAACAAACAGGCATGTTGATTTATAGAAAATTATAATGTAACCATCAAAACCAAAGCATAATATGAAAAAACTAAGCTTAATTTTTATGATAATGGTTCTATCGGGCTATCTTGTTTCGGCCCAAGAAAGGACTATTACAGGAACTGTTACAGCCGCAGATGGTTCGGAACCACTACCTGGAGTTAGTATTCTTGTAAAGGGTACGCAAAATGGTACCCAAACAGATTTTGACGGTAATTATTCTATTTCTGTGAATGATTCCGATATCTTGTTGTTCAGCTATATCGGTTTTAAGACAATCGAGATGTCAGTTGGAGGACAAACCACCATAAATATTAGTATGGAGGAAGATTTGGCTCGTTTGGACGAAGTGGTTCTTGTAGGATACGGGAGTCTGGCCAAAAAAGCGGTTACCAGCTCTGTGGCCAGCGTTGCCGTCGAGGATTTTAATAAAGGGAACATAAACTCACCACAACAATTGCTGCAAGGTAAGGTCTCAGGATTGAATATAGCAAGGCCTGGCGGTGATCCAAATGGTGAATTTTCCATACGATTAAGGGGTATATCAACTCTTGGGGCCAACACCTCGCCTTTGGTGGTAATAGATGGTTTGGTAGGTGGTTCACTACAGAGTGTCGACCCAAATGATATTGCAAGTATAGACGTACTGAAAGATGGGGGTGCGGCAGCTATTTATGGAACAAGGGGATCTTCGGGTGTTATCTTAATTACTACAAAAAAGGGTAGTGCCAATAGATCTGAATTAAGTTATAGCACCTATGCAAGTATTGAAACTAGGGCCAGGAGCCTTGAGGTGGCCGATGCGGCGATGTTTTCCGCATTACCAAACGTAACATCGAGCAATATTTATGGTTCCGATACGGACTGGTTGAAAGAAATAAGCAGGGTCGCTTTTGGAAATGTCCATAATCTTTCTGCAAGTGGAGGCAATGCAACTTCCAGTTACCGGGCATCCTTGAATTATAGAAATATCCAAGGGATTCAAAAAAGCACAGGTTTTGAACAATTGAATGGGCGTATCTCTTTACAGCAACGTGCCTTAAATGATAAACTTAGTTTGAACGCAGTGGTAGCAGCTACTTCGAGAGAGGAAGACCGGGGCTTCAATGATGCTTTTAGGTATGCGACCATTTATAATCCTACCGCCCCGATCCGTAATGAAGATGGTACTTATTTCCAAACGGGAGGTTTTGACACGTTTAACCCTGTTGCCATAATAGAACAAAATAGTAATGATCGGACCAGGGAGAATATCGTTGGCGGTTTAAAACTGGATTATGATCTATTTAAAGGATTGAAGCTAGGGGCGTATTATGGATTACAAATTGAAAACTCCTTAACTACGGAAAAGTACGGGAAAACCTCACTCTGGAGAGGTCTGGCTAGAAACGGATTGGTGCGTAAGACCAACACAAAGGATAAGACACAGCAAACAGATTTCACGATTAATTATCAAACCGATATTAAGGATTTGGGAATAAATGTCCTTTTAGGTAGTTCTTACCAACAGTTCGATTCAGAGGGTAGTTTTATATCGGCGGGAAACTTTGTGTCAGATAATATACTTGATAATTTTGAACTATCTGGAGACGTGACCAACGGGCTTGCCAGTATTACATCCTATAAAAGAAAATCCAAACTTTTATCCTTTTTTACACGGATAGATTTGGATTATGACGATACTTACTTTTTGTCAGCCGCTTTGCGACCGGAGGGACATGATAGATTTGGTGAGAATAATAAGTGGGGAACCTTTGGATCGGTAAGTGCCGGTCTTAACCTAACAAACATATTTGATAATTTAGGCCCTTTCGATTACTTAAAATTCAGAGCTAGTTGGGGGCTTACAGGAAATATACCGGATTTAAGTTTAATTGCACCTTCACAGGCAACAGTGGGAGCTAGTGGAAACGCATTCAACGATGGTAGTTTTGTCACTGCTTTTGCTCCTGCGAGTAATCCCAACCCTGACCTCAAATGGGAGGAGAAAACAGAATGGAACTTTGGATTTGATTTTACTTTGTTTGAGGGAAAGCTTTCGGGTAATGTGGACTATTATACACGGACAACGAGTGATTTATTAAGATATCAGTCGGTGCCGGTGCCTCCAAACCTTTTTCCAACGACTCTTAAAAATGTTGGGGAGATTTCTAACTCGGGTCTTGAATTGGCATTGGAGTATAGGGCTAAATTTAACGAAGAGTTTACCTGGACACCAGGGATTAACCTTGCCACATTTAAAAATGAGCTAAAAGCATTGGATAGAGAGGACAGACAGAGAATAGGCTCATTAGGTTCACCAGGGCTAGGTGCAGCTACTCCTATTCTTGTTGAACCTGGTAGGTCACTTGGCGATATCTATGTTCCTTTGTTCAACGGGATAAATCCTGATGGTACCTGGAACGTTAGTACCGATGAAGATGAATTTGTTGTTGTTGGTAATGGTTTGCCAGATTTTACACTGAACTTTGTAAATACCTTTAACTACAAAAACTGGGATCTGAATTTTCTATTGCGGGGCGTATTCGGACATAGTTTAGTGAACGCCAATAGAGCTTTTTATGAGCAACCGAATGTTGCACCGACGTATAATGTTCTGGCTTCCAGTAATAGGGCAGAATTACAAGGTCTTACTGTAAACGAATCTAGATTGAGTAGTCTGCAGGTTGAAAAGGCCGATTTTGTTAATCTGGACAATATTACCCTGGGGTACAATTTTCCCGGTCTATCGGAAGAAACCACAATTAAGTCATTGAGACTCTATTTAACAGGACAAAATTTATTCATCATCACAGGGTATGAAGGTGTGGATCCAGAAGTCCGTTATACGGATACGGGCCAAGTAGATAACGGTGGATTTTTGACTCAAACGCCCGACCCCCTTGCACCAGGTATTGATCGCAGAGCTACATGGTTTACTACCCGTACATTCACCTTTGGTTTAAATATTGATTTCTAAAACAAAAGATATGTTATTAAAAGAAAAATATTATACACATTTGTTGGTCTTTATAGCATTTACGCTATTTGTCAGTTGTGATTTGGATGAAGAAGTTTATACAGAGGTTTTAAGCTCTGAATTTGGTCAAACAGAAGAAGAGGTGACTGCTTTGGTAGGTGCTGCTTATTCGAGTTATGGTGGTTGGATCGGAGGTCCATGGGTAACAAGTCTAGTATCATCCGATGAAGGAGTGGTTCCAACGCGAGGTACGGACTGGGCAGAAAATGGACAATGGGCTAGAATGCATGAACATGATTTTCAACCGGATGATTTTTATGCGAACTTTAGCTGGGGTCCGTTGTATACAGGAATCAATAATGTCAATCGAATTATTTATCAGTTGGAGCAGACAGGAACAGATGCTGCCTTGCAAACCGTCAAGGAATTAAAAGTTTTGCGAGCTTTCAATTACTATCATCTTATGGATATTTATGGGAACGTGCCATTGGTCATATCATTTGTTGATGCCGAGGAAAACCCAGCGAACAATACCAGAGCAGAGATCTTTAGTTTTATTACTACCGAAGTAGAGTCTGTAATTGACGATTTACCTACCGATGTAACTTCAACGTATGGAAAGATCAACAAATGGGTAGCTCATGCATTGTTGGCAAAAGTTTATCTGAATGCTGAAGTATATGTGGGCAGCCCTGAATGGGAAAAGGTGATAGAACATACGGATGCTATCATTGAATCTGGAAACTATAATCTTGCATCCAGCTATTTTGATAACTTTAGCATAGACAATGAAAGTTCTTCAGAAAATATTTTTGTTTTTGTTTATGACAGGGTGTTTTCCGGAGGTATGAGCATTGCTGTAAGGACATTGCACTATGAAAGTCAAAAAACATATAACTTTACCCAACAACCATGGAATGGATACTCTTCGTTAGAAGATTTTTACAATAAATTTGATGATGACGATGTCCGAAAACAAAGTTTTGTAGTTGGTCCACAATTTGATTCAAGTGGCAATCCATTGGAAGATGCAAGTGCGGAACCTACCGATCCCAATGGACCTCCAATAGAGTTTACTCCCGAAATTACTGGTTTACGTACAGCATTGCGACAGGAAGGTACGCGTATAGGGAAATTTGAATTTGAGTCGGGAGGCGATCCCGCCGCTATGAACAACGATTTTCCGGTATTTCGATATGGGGATATATTATTGACTAAAGCAGAGGCGGAATTTAGATTAGGAAATGAAGCGGATGCATTGGTTTTGGTAAATATGATTAGGGAAAGGGCAGGAGTTCCGACTTTTGCTTCATTGACCCTTGATGTGCTATTGGACGAAAGGGGTAGGGAAACCGCCTTTGAAGGATACAGAAGACAAGATCAGATTAGATTTGGCACCTTCAATGACGCATGGGAATTTAAGCCCGCAGACCCAAGTGATCATGTGAATCTTTTCCCAATATCCAGAAGTCAATTGGAAGCCAATCCTAATCTGCAGCAAAATCCAGGATATTAAGTTTTAAGTTAGTTTGTTTAATTTAGTTAAATTAAGACCAGGTTAATATAACAATTAGCTTGGTTTTTTTGTCTTCTTAAATTTTAGTAACAGCAATGAATTGGAGATTTTATTCTTTTTTATCGGTAGTTGTATATATAATGGTTTGCTGTTTTGGCTGTGATAGGGTTGGTGAATATAAAGCCTTGGTTAATAAGGAGTTGGACACTGGGGTAAAAAACGATACATTGATCCACGGGATTAGGTTTGGTATGAACAAACGGGAGTTTTTTGCGCATTGTTGGGAGTTGAACAAACAAGGGGTTTTTAAGGAAGGTGCATTTAATACCTCGGTATTTTATGAGATCGTAAAGAACGAGAAACGGTACAACATAAATTTTTATCCAAAGTTTGAACAGGGAATAATA
This sequence comes from Flagellimonas marinaquae, assembly GCF_023716465.1. Taxonomy (NCBI): domain Bacteria; kingdom Pseudomonadati; phylum Bacteroidota; class Flavobacteriia; order Flavobacteriales; family Flavobacteriaceae; genus Flagellimonas; species Flagellimonas marinaquae. The sequence continues at coordinate 711,871 of NZ_CP092415.1, read as the reverse complement.
ACCGAACTGCCATTGGAATATACCTATGCAGCTTTTGCACCGTGGAATTCAGAATATACAATGGACAAGCTTCAATCTGAGGTCGTTGATATGTACGTGGAAAAACACGGAGAATATGATTTGCAGATTTCATCGGAGAAAAGTGAAAATAAAATCGCTTATGTCTGGGTTCAAGGTAATCAAAGAATATCCATTTACAAGGATGATTTTCGTAATAAGGTAATCGTTCTTTATTTTGATTTATCATCGCAATCACGTGATGAGAATCAATTGTGATGAAATTAGCCTATCACATATATAATCACTTCAATTGGCTGTAATTTAGAATGGTACTTCTGAAGAATATTAAAAGTAATCTATTGTTATGTATAAAGTTCTACTAGGATTTCTATTCCCGTTGATATGTTTGGCTGTTGGCTGCACAAAAACGGAAGAAACGATGTTTACTCCAGTTGATGCGAGCAAGAGTGGTATTGACTTTTTAAACGAAGTCATATTTACGGATAATCTAAACATTGTCGAATACCTTTATGCTTATAATGGAGGGGGTGTTGCCATTGGGGATATCAACAACGATGGGCTACCGGATATATATTTTACCGCAAATCAACTTCAAAACCATCTTTACCTTAACAAAGGGGATATGGTTTTTGAAGATATTACCTTATCCTCAAATGCGGAAGGTCTTCATGGTGAAGATACATGGACAACAGGTGTTACCATGGTCGATGTGAATGCAGATGGTTATTTGGATATCTATATCAGTATGGTCAGTAATTACAAGCATTTAAAAGGACATAACTTACTTTATATAAACAACAAGGACCTTACATTTACTGAATCTTCCAAAAATTATGGTTTGGATATCAAGGGATTTGGCCAACAAGCCTATTTTTTTGATTATGACATGGACGGCGATTTGGATGTGTATCTGCTCCGCCATGCGGTACATAAACCTGAGGTTTATCAAGGACCATCGACACGTAGATTACGAGATGAACTTTCAGGGGATTTATTATTGGAAAATATGGGCAGTACTTTTGTTGATGTAAGTGAACAAGCGGGGGTCTATAGCGGTGCTTCCGGTTATGGTCTTTCCGCTGCCATATCTGATCTGGATGGAAACGGTTGTCCTGATATCTATGTGTCCAATGATTTTCATGAAAATGATTTTGTGTACTACAATCAATGCAATGGCACATTTCTGGAGAAAGGTAATGTGTCGACTGGTCATACCAGTAGGTTTTCAATGGGGATGGATATTGCCGATATCAACAATGATGGGCTTTTCGATATTTTTACTGTTGACATGAAACCTTTTGATGAGACGGTCAGAAAGAGGTCCGCCAACGATTTGTCACCTGAAATATATGAATATAGTCTTGGTTTTGGTTATCAGCACCAGTATTCTCGAAACATGATGCAATTGAACAGAGGCAATATCTTGGGATCTATTCCTCAATTTAGTGAGATTGCCCAATTTCAAGGTTTGGATGCAACAGATTGGAGCTGGGGACCACTTCTTGCTGATTTTGATAATGATGGTATGAAGGATCTATTGATTACCAATGGTATTTTAAGAAGACCTAATGATCTGGATTATATAAATTTTGCATACAATGAGTATTCAAAGAGTTTATCTGACTTAGAGCTATCCAAAAAAATGCCCGACGGTGCCGTCACTAATTTTGCATTCCGGAACACAACAGGTCTGGATTTTGAAGATGTCTCAACTGAATGGGGGTTGGATTACACAGGTTATTCTATGGGTGCTTCGTATGCCGACCTCGACAATGATGGAGATCTTGATATCATTGTCAACAATCTTAACGCCCCGGCAAGCCTGTACGAGAACCGTGCACGGGAACTCAATGCCAACAACCATTTAAAAATCAATCTTATTGGTCCTAAAGACAATAAGGACGCTATTGGGGCCAAGGTTACTTTGACTATGAAAGATGGCAGCGTACAAACAATCGAACAATATACCAGTAGGGGATGGTTGTCCTCCGTAAGCACGGACATACATTTTGGGTGGGAGCAGAGAAATTCGGTAGATGATCTTGAGGTCTTATGGCCCGATGGAAAAGTTCAAACGTTCTATGATCTGGGAGTCGATGCCATTATGGACATCGATTATAAGGATGCACACCATACTGAAATAAAGTCAGAGGTAATCCAGAAAACTTTTGAAGTTAAAGAGTTTGGTGATATGGCATACAGTCATAAAAGCACATATCAAAGTGATTTTACCACCGAACGTCTGTTGTTGCAGAAACTATCCTCGGAAGGCCCCAAAGTGGCTGTGGGTGATGTTGATGGCGATGGTTTGACCGACTTATACATTTGTGGCCCCGCAATGCAGGAAGGCCATCTTTATATACAAGAGCCCAATTCTGAAAGTCATTTTTTCAAGAAGGATTCTCCATCCTTTACTAAGGATAAGGATTATGAGGATGCGGATGCCGTTTTTTTTGATTTCGATGCCGATGGTGATCTTGACCTGTTTGTATTGAGTGGTTTTGGCACTGACCAGGATTCAAAATCGTTGAACCGTATCTACCTTAACGACGGCAAAGGAAATTTTGAATTTTTTAGCGGCGATTACCATGCTGATATAAATGGAGCAATGGTGTTGGCCGATGATTTTGATTTTGATGGAAATGTAGACCTCTTTGTAGGGGTCAGATTTCTACCGGGCAAATACGGTATTACATCAAAGAGTAGTATACTTTGGAATGATGGCAATGGTAAGTTGGTTGCGGATGTAGATGTAAACAATGCATTGAATCTGGGGATGGTCACCGATGCCGTATTCTTAAGGGATAAAAAACAACTGGCAGTTGTGGGGGAGTGGATGCCGATAACGTTTGTTTCCTTTGAAGATAGAGAATTTTCAGTACACAATTTGGACAATACCTCTGGATGGTGGAATACCGTTCATGTGGAAGATATGGATAAGGACAATGATCTGGATTTGATTGTGGGTAACCAAGGAACCAATTCAGGTTTCCAACCAACATTGGACCACCCTTTGGGGCTATATGTCAATGATTTTGACGGTAATGGAAGTACCGATTTGATTTTTACTTATTGGAAAGAAGGCAAGGAGTGGCCGTACGAGGGGTTGGATGAATTAAAAGGGCAAATGGTCTCACTGCGCAAACAATTTAATACTTATAGTGATTTTGCTTCAAAAACCTTATCAGAACTCCTTACAGTCTCCATGAGGGAGGGTATGGAATACAAATCGGCCCAAATGCTCGAATCGGTATGGCTCGAGAACATAAGGAACAAAGAGTTTGTGGTTAAATTCCTTCCGGAACAGGTACAATGGGCACCAGTTTATGGATTTGAAACTGGGGATTTTGATGGAGATAACAATATTGATATTGTGACCATTGGTAACAATTACAGTTTTAGGTCCAGTATCGGAAGGGCAGATGCGTCTTATGGAAATTTCCTAAAAGGTGATGGTAAAGGCAGTTTTTTACCTGTGTCACCAAAACTATCCGGTTGGGTGGTTCCAGGGGAATCACGTGATGTAAAATTGTTGAATCAAAAAAAGGAGCACCCGATTCTTCTGGTGACCAGAAAGAACGATGCCCCTTTACTTGTGGAAGTTAAAAATCCTAGGTTTGATTAATCGAAGATAGAATTTGAATCCTTTGTCGGACCTTCAAATTTTCGTAAATATACATACATACCATTTGATGCCCTTCTTTTTTCATAATCTTCTTTTTTCATATTTGGAGGCATCTGACTATAATGACATTTGATTGAATTAAATGATTTGTCCAGATCTTCTTGGGTGTAAGATATTTTTGTGCGCAAGAATTTTTTAGCTTGACCCCTTAATATTCTACTTGCGGGGTCCGTGATTAATCCAGAGGGAGTGCCATAATAGTAGAGAGATCCTGGTTTTTCGCCCCAGTCCTTGGCTAAGAATACTTGCGTTACGGTAGCTCCCACTAACCTGTGGTCCATATGGGTTGATGCTCCATCAGGTCCCCAAGTGATCAAAACATCCGGTTTGACACTTTCGACTAGGTTATAGAGTTGCAGGATCATTTTTCTTGCATGGGGTACATGTCCGTCATACCCTTCCCCAGCTCTTAGTTGGTCATGATAATCCCAATGATGCAAAATCACCCCCAATTTTTCTGCGGCGCATTTCATCTCTTCTTTTCTAGTCGCGACTAGGGTTTCCCCAGCTACGTGGTCATGATGGTCATTGGTCCCGTACCTTCCATCAGTTACGATTACCAAATGGGCTGTGGCTCCTTCTCTTATATATTTTGCTAAAATAGGAGCCACTGATCCTTCATCATCGGGATGGGCAAATACGGCCATAATAACCTTTCCTTCGTAAAGTTGTTGACCATGGATGTTCGATTGAAATAGGATAATTGCCAATAAAGTCAAAGCACCCTTGGTGAGATGCTTCATAGTCAAATTGAGTTTTAGTTTTTTCATAATGGATTCCTTTTGTGAAATTAAGTATTTGTACACTCATTCAAGATACTAAAAGTGCATGTTTAAACTTAAAATGATAGTGCAAACCTTTGCATTGAAAATCCTGACATTCACAAACATATATTTATCTTTATACTAATGCGGTTTGTCAATTTTTTATTGGTAACATAAAAATTATCACTGTTGGTTCTGAAATTTCTTATTCAATTACTTCATAGAAAAGATGGGGGTTATGTTCATATGGTAATAGCATACTTTTTTTTCTTGTTTTTATTTCAATCATGTAGTAGAGTTGATTCCACTAGTGGGGAACCTCTCTTTCAACTATTGGATAACAAGGCACTTGGTGTAGATTTCGAAAACAACCTTATACATGACAATGAATCCAACGTTTACCTGTATAAAGGGTTTTATAACGGAGCTGGTGTTGGGTTAGGTGACCTAAATGGAGATGGTTTGTTGGATATTTTTTTTAGTGGGAATCAGGTCAACAATAAGTTTTACCTCAATAGAGGAGATTTTAAGTTTGAGGAAGTGACTCATATTTCTGGTTTAATCAGCGCTGATGTATGGTCTACCGGAGTTAGCATAATTGATGTAAACGGAGATGGGAAATTGGATATATATGTTTGTAAAGCTGGAAAACCAGAAGGTGAAAATAGGCATAATGAACTTTTTATCAATAAAGGAAATAATAGGGAAGGAATACCATTGTTTGTAGAAAGTGCTGCCGAGTATGGTATTGATGATATAGGACTATCTGTCCATGCCGCATTTTTTGATATGGACAAGGATGGAGACTTGGATATGTATTTATTGAACAATTCCATTTACCCCAGTGAAATCATACTTGATTCGGGTAATGAGCTGCGAAGGAAGAGGGACAGAAGCGGCAGTAACAAACTATACAGAAACGACGGGACTGGATTTACGGATGTAAGTGAGCAAGCGGGAATTTATGGAAGTGTGATAGGGTACGGGCTAGGTGTGTCCATTGGTGATGTAAATAGGGATGCATGGCCCGATATATATATCGCCAATGATTTTTTTGAACGTGACTACTTATATATAAATAACGGAGACGGAACTTTTGATGAGCAGTTGGTCCAAGCCATTCCCGAAATTAGCCAGGGAGCAATGGGTGTTGATATTTCCGATATGAACCATGATGGTTTCCCTGATATCTATGTTACGGAAATGCTCCCTAAAGATGAAGGAAGATTAAAGACCAAAGTGGTTTTTGATAGCTGGGACACGTATAGATTGAAAGTGGGGAACGGGTATCACAGACAGTTTCCTAGAAATACCTTTCAAATAAACAACCTTTCCACCTCCGCGGCCATGGACCAGATTACATTTAGTGAAGTTTCAAGGGCGGCAGGTGTGGATGCCACCGATTGGAGTTGGGGCGTTTTACTGGCGGATTTTGATAATAGCGGGAACAAGGAAATATTTGTGACCAATGGCATCTACAAAGATTTGACGGACGGGGATTATGTTAATTTCTACTCCAATAGTGAACATATAAAAAAAACCTTTCGCGAAAAAGGGGACGTAATTACCGAACTTGTTGATTTAATGCCTTCGGTGCCCATTCCAAATGGTATGTATAGAAAACAGGATGGATATGGTTATCAGGACGTGGCCCAAGGTTGGGGGGTCGGTCAATCAGGGTTCTCCAACGGTTCTGCCTATGGAGACTTGGACAACGACGGAGATCTTGACCTAGTGGTAAGCAACATCAATATGCCCCCTTTTATCTATAGAAATAATAGTAATGATAAGCAAAATCATTTTTTGCAAATCGATTTAAGAATGGACGCTAGAAATCCCTTTGCTGTTGGGTCTCAGGTTACTTTATGGTCAGGGGGGAGGCAATTTTTCCAAGAGCTGTACCCTCAGAGGGGTTCGATGTCCACTGTAGATAACAGGTTACATTTTGGGCTTGGCAAAAATGTTAAAGTAGATTCATTGGAATTGTTATGGCCCGATGGGGAAAAACAAATGATGAGCAATATTAAGGTTGACACCACAATCTCCTTTTTGAAAACAGATGCGTATAAAGTAAATTCAATACAGCCGGTGCCCCGAGAAACATTCGACACCAATTTGATTGATGTTACACCCCAAATGAAGCTCGCCCATACCCACAGGGAAAATAATTATTCTGACTTCAACAATGACAACTTGATCTACCAAATGATATCCAACGAAGGCCCCAAACTTGCAATTGGAGATGTCAATAAAGATGGAAATCAGGATTTTTATGTCGGTGGGGCCAAAGGATTTGAAGGAAAATTATTCTTAGGTACCACTGAAGGTGATTTTAAAGAGCTTCAAACTGATGTGTTCATTGCCGACAAACAATCCGAAGACACGGATGCAACTTTTCTGGATTTTGACAATGATGGTGACCTAGATCTTATTGTAGCAAGTGGAGGTTATGAATTTTCAAGTGCATCTTTTGCCTTGGCGGACAGGGCTTATCTCAATGATGGTAAGGGGAACTTTAAAAAATCATCGGCACTGCCAAAAATATTGGGTAGTACTTCTTGTTTAGCGGTAGGTGATTACGATAATGATGGGGATGCGGATATTTTTGTCGGTGGAAGGGTGGTGCCCTCTACCTACGGTCTACCTGCTGATAGTTATATACTGGAAAATGATGGCAAGGGTAATTTTGAACAGGTAGCTACCGACCGGACAACCGGACTGCACCAACTGGGGATGGTCACCGATGCCCTTTGGTCGGATTATGACAGGGATGGTGACTTGGATCTGTTCCTCTGTGGCGAGTGGATGCCCGTTACATGTTTTGAGAACGACGGGGGAAGCCTAAAGAACGTGACCCAAGAGCTGGGTTTGGAAACCGCGCATGGGTTTTGGAACACCCTTGAGACGGAAGACTTGGACCAGGATGGGTATCCGGACCTAGTGGTGGGAAACCTGGGCCTGAACTCGCAGTTCAGGGCATCACCCAAAGAACCGGTCTCCCTGCGGATAAATGATTTTGATGCCAATGGGAAAATAGATCATATTGTATCAGTCTTTAAAAACAATGAAGAGTATCCTATAGCAACCAAACCGGAACTCACAGCACAGATGCCATATTTGCTAAAAAGATATTTGAAATACAATAGCTACAAGGAGAAAACGGTTGCAGATATTTTTACCGAAGAACAACTTACTAAGGCTTTAAGATTAAAAGTCAATACTACAGCTTCAAAAGTGTTGTTTAACCAAAAAGGGAATGGTTTTGATATGATTGACCTTCCTGTGGAAGCCCAATTATCTCCTATATACAGTATCTTTTTTCACGATATAGACAATGATGGAAAGAAGGAAATAATTACGGGAGGAAATCAATTTAGGGTCAAACCCCAGTTTGGCATTTACGCTAGCTCGTATGGAAATGTAATTGAAGTTAATAATGATAGGTCCATGTCAATAAGTCCAACATCACAAACGGGTTTCTTTGTTAAGGGGGAAATAAGGGATATGGAGGCCATTGATATATCGGGCAAAAAGTATTTGATCATTGCACGTAACAACAATACGTTGAAATTTTTCAAACAAACAGAAAAATGAAGACAACAGAACTTTTTCTTTTTATAATGTTGACATTACTGGTGAATAGCTGTAAAAACACCGATGGTAATGTCAATCAAACGCTGTTTGAATTAATGGAAAGCAATCATACCAAGATTGATTTTCAAAATACAATAACATACACCAAAGAGTTCAATATATATAAATATAGGAATTACTATAACGGTGGCGGGGTTGGTCTGGGTGATATAAATAATGACGGCCTCCTCGATATTTATTTTACGGGAAACCTAGTTTCCAATAAACTTTATTTGAACAAAGGGAATTTCGAGTTTGAGGATATAACCGAGGCGGCCCAAGTTGGTGGTGAAAAAGCATGGTCCACAGGGGTTTCCATGGTGGATATAAATGCCGATGGTTGGTTGGACATATATGTGTGCAATTCGGGAGATGTACAAGGGGACAACAAACAAAACGAGTTCTTCATAAACAACCAAGACGGAACATTTTCGGAACGGGCGGAAGAACTGGGGTTGGCGGACAAAGGATACTCCACCCATGCCGCATTTTTTGATTATGACCAAGACGGGGACTTGGACCTTTATCTACTGAACAATTCGTACCGGTCAATAGCCAGCTTTAACCTCCAAGTAAATGAAAGGCCGATCAGGGACGTCCTGGGCGGGGACAAACTCTATAGGAACAATGATGGTCTTTTTGAGGACGTGAGTGAGTCGGCAGGAATTTATGGGAGTGAGATCGGGTTTGGTCTAGGGGTTTCGGTGAGTGACCTGAACAGGGATGGCTGGCCCGATCTGTATATATCCAATGATTTTTTTGAACGGGACTACATCTATATGAACAATGGGGACGGGACGTTCAGGGAGGAACTGGAAAAACAAATGCGTAGTATAAGTGCCGCCTCCATGGGGTTGGACATATCGGACATGACCGGCGACGGCTACCCCGAGGTCTTTGTCTCGGAAATGCTCCCGGAAGGTGATGCCCGATTTAAAACCACCATGACCTTTGAGGATTGGGACAAGTACCAGCACAACTTAAAAAACGGTTATTATCATCAGTTTACGCGCAATATGCTGCATCGCAACAATGGTGTTGATTCCAACCAAAGGACCACATTTAGCGAGGTCGGCAGGTACTCTGGTGTTGAAGCTACCGATTGGAGCTGGAGTTCCTTGATTCAGGACTATGATAATGATGGCAATAAGGATCTTTATATAACCAATGGTCTTGCCCAGGATATACTAAACCAAGATTACATCAACTATGTTGCGAACGAAGAAGTTGCCAGGATGATAGTCAAGGAGGATGGTGTTGACTATAAGCAGTTGATCGATATGATCCCGATCAACCGTATTCCCAATTACGCCTATGCTGGGAGTAAGGGTCTGGATTTTATAAACAAGACCGGGGAATGGGGCCTTGATAAACCCAGCCATTCCAATGGTGCGGCATACGGTGATCTTGATAATGATGGTGATTTGGACTTGGTCGTCAACAATGTTAGCATGTCACCGTTTATCTACAAAAACCGTACGGATAGGTTGGAAAGCGGCAATAGCTATTTAAAACTGGTCTTAAGGAGTGATTCAAAGAATAGGCTCGCCGTTGGGGCAAAGGCGACATTGAAGGCCAAGAACCAAATGTTTTACCTTGAACAGTTCCTCAACAGAGGTTTTCAGTCCTCTGTGGACCCCAACCTTAATTTCGGACTTGGAAGTTTGTCCGTGATAGATACTGTCTCAATCGAGTGGCCAAATGGTGGGATAACAAAATTGACCAATGTAAAAACCAATCAAACCTTGATTGTTGAAGAACCCATGGCCACATCCAAGAAAATAGATTCACGGAAATTGAATGGGAGCAAGCCAATATTCAGTAATGTCACTGGTCGGATGGACATTGATTTTTCCCATAAAGAGAATAACTACTCGGATTTCGATAGAGATCGATTGGTATACCATATGCGATCTACGGAAGGGCCAAAAATGGCGGTTGCGGATGTGGATGGCAATGGTTTAATGGATTTTTATATCTGTGGAGCGAAGGACTCACCTGGTCAACTCTTCCTACAAGATGTTACTGGAGAGTTCAGTCCCACAAGTCGGTCGGTCTTTGAAATGGACGCCGAGAGTGAGGATACAGACTGTGTTTTTTTCGATGCTGATGGGGATGGGGACAAAGACCTATATGTTACCAGTGGAGGAAGCGAGTTTTCGGCAAATTCATTGGCTTTGTTGGATCGGTTTTATGTAAACAACGGCAAGGGTGTTTTTAGCAAGTCCAGCCAATACCTACCAAATGGAAAGCCGGAAAGTACGTCCGTGGTCACGGTGAATGACTATGATAATGATGGCGATCAAGATCTGTTTGTTGGCGTTAGATTGCGTCCGGGAGAATTGGGAGTGCCCCAGAACGGGTATATCCTTGAAAACGATGGCGACGGCAATTTCTCGAATGTGACCATGGACAAATGTCCCGAATTATCCGGCCTTGGAATGATCACCGACGCATGTTGGGCCGATTATGACAGGGATGGCGACGCTGACCTGATGGTGGTCGGTGAATGGATGCCGGTAAAATTGTTCGAGAATGACAAAGGGACTTTCAAGGATGTCTCTGAAAGCATTGGACTTGAAAACACCTCTGGTTGGTGGAACACCGTACATGCTGAAGACATGGACGGGGATGGTTTTACCGACTTCGTCCTTGGCAACCATGGTCTGAATTCAAGGTTCAAAGCATCAGTTGAGGAACCTATTACATGTTATGTCAATGATTTTGACAACAATGGGGCCATAGAGCAGATTATTTGTACCTATAACGATGGGGTCTCGTACCCTACGGTATTGCGCCATGATTTGGTGATGCAGTTGCCCAACCTTAAGAAAAAGTATCTTAAGTATGAGTCCTATAAGGAACAGCGGATAGAGGATATTTTTACCGCAGAGGAACTTGGGAGGTCCATTGTACATAGTGCAGTGATCTTGGAAAGTGTTATACTGTGGAACAACAAAAATGACGGGTTTGTATTGGAACCATTGCCCATAGAGGCCCAACTCTCCCCGGTATATGCAGTAACTGTTGATGATTTCGACCATGATGGAAAAAAGGACTTGATACTGGGAGGCAATTTACATGGTGTCAAACCGGAGGTAGGGAGATATGATGCAAGTTATGGAGTAGTCCTAAAAGGGTCAGGTAATCGTAATTTTGAGAAAATACCCTATCAAGCGAGCGGCCTATTTCTGGAAGGTCAAATCCGGGATTTCAATACGTTTCGGGTGCGGGGCGAACCCATTATTGCGGTTGCCCGGAACAACGATTCGATCCAATTTTTTACTTATTGAATTATTTGTGGGTTTCCATAATCGACAATCGACTTGTCGAAGAATTTTAACCACTTTCTTCTGCAAACCTTTGCATTGACTTTGGCCGAATTCGACCTTTTATTAGCGCTATTGTCCTTATCTTGACCTGAGTAAAAAGTAACGACAAACCCTAAAAAAAAATGTTGGTTTCACCCAAGCTCATGTTTGAAAATTGTTACGGCAAGTATGGAATTGCCGCGGTAAATGTATTTACCATGGAACAGGTGCTTGCTTTGTTTCGTGCTGGTGAAAAGGCTTCGGCACCCTTTATAGTACAACTGACCCCCAAAGCTAGAAATTATGCATCTCCCGGGATGGTCTTGGCCATGGTGAACGCTGCTGCTGATTTATATAAAGATGCGGTTTTTGCCATACACCTAGATCACGGTGATGAGTCGCATATAAAGGACGCCCTGGACTCCGGTGGCTATCAGTCTGTTATGATTGATGCGTCTCATGATGATTTTGCAAACAACGTTAAAAGAACTAAAAGGATTGTCCAGAATGCACACGAGTTGAATGTTTGTGTAGAGGCAGAGCTTGGCGTGCTCGGAGGGGTAGAGGACGATATTTCAATCGAAGAAAAATATGCTAAGTATACGAACCCGGACGAGGTGGAAAGGTTCGTCAGTGAGACACAATGCGATAGTTTGGCCGTAGCGGTCGGAACCAGTCACGGGGCATATAAGTTTTCCGGAAATCAGGGCCTGCAATTTGACATTTTAAGCGAAATCCAAGACCGTTTGCCTGGATTTCCAATCGTACTACATGGTGGGTCAGCGGTAAACCTGCAAGAAATAAAACGTATTAACAACAGTGGAGGAATCCTAGGAGAGGACGCTTCCGGTGTTGATCCGGATGAGGTGGTCAAATCCATCGGTTATGGGGTTGTTAAAATAAATATAGCAACAGACACTAGACTTCTATGGACACGGGTGCATCGGGAGTTTTTTAGGGATTCCCCGGATTTATTCGACCCCGTCATACCGGGCAGTGAATATATGGATGCCTATGAGGAATTCATGGTTAATAAGTTTAAGATGTTTAAGGCAAATGGAAAGGCAAAAAACTTTAATTGAAATAGGATGACAGGAGAATCTCAACTATTGGTAAAACCTAAAACCGACGCTGAAATATATCATCGGATTACCCCTGAATCGGCTAATTGGAAATATTTGGGTTTTGAAGCCAGGCTAATGAAAAAGGATGATGAATGGGTTCACGATACCCTTGATACCGAAATGGTAATTGTATTGCTCGGTGGAAATTTTGAAGTTGAGAGCAATAAGGGGCATTGGAAGACTTTGAACGGGCGTAAAAATGTATTTAAAGGTGTGGCACATACCCTATATTTGCCCAGGCACACTAAATTCAGTTTGAAAGCGGTTAGTGAAACTTTGGATATTGCCTATGGCTGGTGCAACGCAGAGCAGGATTACCCGCCAAAATTTGTTACCCCGGAAAACACACCGATTGTGATTTTTGGAGGGGACAATGCCACTCGACAGTTCAATGATCTAGTTCCACCGGGATTTGGTTGTGACAGAATAGTTGTCCGCGAGGTGTACACCCCATCTGGAAATTGGAGCTCTTTCCCCGCGCACAAACACGATGAACGGATTGTTGGTGATGACGGGACGGTTTTGGAACCCATACAAGAGGAAACATATTTTTATAAATTTCAAAAACCCGAGGCCTATGCCATACAACAGGTATATACAAAGGATAGGTCTTTGGATGAAATTGTTCGACCAAGGCATAATGAAGTTGTATTGATTCCAAAAGGGTTCCATCCGGTTGTGGCGGAACACGGATTCCATTGTTACTATCTCAACTTTTTGGCAGGGACCGATCAGTGTCTGGCAAATACAACGGACCCTGATCACGAATGGATATATGGCTCATGGTCGAATAAAGACCAACGATTGCCCTTGGTAACTGCAGAAATGAATTTTAATCAAGAAAATACCGATTGATGAAAACCGAAAAAAGAGATGTGATTACATTCGGACGATCTTCTATAGACCTATATTCACAAAATGTTGGTTCGTCATTTGTCGATATCAAAGGTTTCGATGCTTTTGTTGGGGGATCTCCTTTGAACATAGCAGTGGGCTGTTCTCGTTTGGGTACAAGTACCAGTTTGCTAACTGCGGTGGGCAATGACAAGGTCGGTGAGTTTATTGTCAATTTTTTGCAAAAAGAAGGAGTTGGCACAAAGTGCATCCCAATAAAGGAAGGTTCAAGGAGCAGTGCTGTGGTACTGGGTATTGAACCACCAGATAGGTTCCCCTTGGTTTTTTACAGGGAGAATGCCGCGGACAGCCAAATCGATATAGACGATGTTGATAATGCTAACATTCAAAATTATCGCATATTAATGTTAAGCGGAACGGCTTTGAATGTTGAACCCACGCGAAGCGCAGGATTCCATGCTTCGGAAATTGCTGTCAAAAATAATGTGGATGTAATCCTTGACCTTGACTTTAGGGCCGACCAATGGCATGATTATCGGGCATATGGACTTACGATTCGCGCCATCCTGCCAAGGGTAAAAATTGCAATTGGTACCGAAGAAGAAATAATTGCGGCAACTATCCATAATGTTGATCAAGTATCTATAAAGGACCAACAAATTTCATCACCGGAGATAACAGGTGATATAGACAAATCCATAGAACAAATCTTAGCATTAGGAATAGAGACCTTGATTGTAAAAAGAGGAAAAGATGGAGCTACCATTTGTGAGAGGAACAAGTCCAGACAGGATGTGCCGGGGTTTCCCGTTGAAGTACTCAATGTTCTTGGGGCCGGGGACGCTTTTGCCAGTGGTTTTGTTTATGGTCTACTACAAAATTGGAATTTGTACAAGGCCTGCCGTATGGGAAATGCGAGCGGAGCGCAGGTCGTAACTCAAAAAGGATGCGCAAATTTTATGCCGACCTTGGAAGAGTCCATGGCATTTATAGATAAAAATGGCGGTTTTTAATCTTTATTTAAATGAAAACAAAGAGACTAACAGTAGCGCAGGCCACTATAGAATACCTTAAAAACCAACACGTTGAACGTGATGGGGAGACCAATGAATTCTTTGCAGGATGTTTTGGTATCCTTGGGCATGGTAATGTTGCCGGAATAGGACAGGCATTGCATCAAACACCCGATTTTCCTTTTTACGTTGCCCGGAACGAACAGGCAATGGTACATGCGGCCGCGGCCTATGCGAAGGTTAAAAATCGCCTGCAGACCATGGTGTGCACCTCTTCCATCGGTCCCGGTGCAACAAATATGGTCACGGGGGCCGCTGGAGCTACCATCAACAGAATTCCTGTATTACTGATTCCCGGCGATATATTTTCTACCAGACATGTTGCCCCTGTGCTACAACAGCTGGAATCTTCAACAACACAAGATATTTCAGTGAACGATTGTTTTAAGCCCGTTTCCGCATATTGGGATCGGATCAATCGTCCAGAGCAATTGATAACCGCTTTGCCAGAGGTTATGAGGGTATTGACATCACAGTCTCAAACGGGAGCTGTAACCTTGAGTATTCCTCAGGATGTCCAAGCCGAAGCTTTTGATTTCCCTTGTCAGATGTTCCAAAAAAAAGTTTGGCATATTGGTCGGCCCAGGGCCGATATATTGCTGTTGGAGAGGGCGATACAATTGATTAAAGCATGCAAAAGACCCCTTATTGTTGCAGGGGGAGGTACCATTTACAGTGGGGCGACGGAAATACTTAAAAAAATAGTCAACAGAACAGGGATGCCTGTGGTTGAGACCTATGCGGGTAAGGGGGCTTTAAATTACAACGAGCCCCAAAACCTTGGTGCTGCCGGAGTTACTGGTACCCCGGGTGCAATAGCGATAGCGAAGGATTCCGATTTGGTAATTGGAATCGGAACACGATACAGTGATTTTACAACTATTTCCAAATCTGCGTTCCAGAACCGCAATGTCAAGTTTATAAATATCAACATTGCCGAGTTCGATTCGTTCAAACATGGTGCTCTGCCCTTAATCGGCGACGCTAAAGCAATCTTGGAAGAGTTGGATAGCTTATTACTGGACTATAAGGTAAATGAAGATTACCAACAACTGATCGAGGAATTCAATTCAAGTTGGGATACCTATGTTTCTGATATCTATACGGAGCAAAATAAGACACCTGCCTTTCAAGGAGAAGTAATCGGTGCGGTCAATTCATTTTCAGACGCAGAGGATATTATGATTTGTGCGGCCGGAAGTCTACCTGGAGATCTTCATAAATTGTGGCGTACCAGAAATAGTAAAGGATTTCATTTGGAATATGGATATTCTTGCATGGGTTATGAAATTGCGGGGGGGCTAGGGGCAAAAATGGCAAAGCCCGAAAGTGAAGTATACGTATTAGTAGGAGATGGCAGTTATCTCATGATGTCCCAAGAGATTGTAACCTCCATACAAGAAAAGCAAAAGTTAACGATTGTATTGCTCAATAATGATGGTTATTCCAGTATTGGGAGTTTATCAGAATCACTGGGAGATGAGGGTTTTGGTACATATTATCGGTACAGAAACGAAGAAACGGGTCAACTCGATGGTGGGATGCTACCTATTGACTATGTGAAAAATGCAGAAAGCATGGGAGCTCATGTCATAAGAACCGAAAATATCCAAGAGTTCAAGGCAGCTTTGAAAGTAGCAAAGCTCGTTGATCGTACAACTTTGATTTATATAGAAGTAGATCGAAAAAAGAGTGTTCCAGGTTTTGCATGGTGGGATGTGGCAGTAGCTCAAGTGTCAGAAAAGAAAGCTGTTGAGGAATCCTTTAGGTTGTATAAAGAAAATAAAAAGAAACAAAATTACTATATGTAATCCCAGACCCACTACAATGAATACCGATTTGATTTTTACTTTGGTCTCTTTTATCCTTTTTACAGGAGCAGTTGCCCTGTTTACATGGTATAGCCTTAGGAAGACCAATCTAAAATCTTCAGACGGTTATTTTTTGGGAGGTAGGAGTTTAACAGGTTCGGTTGTTGCCGGTTCAATGTTGTTGACAAATATTTCTACAGAGCATTTGATCGGCATGAACGGGAATTCGTATGTAAACGGATTTATTGTCATTGCTTGGGAAGTTACTTCCTCGATTGCTTTGGTAATTGCAGCTATATACTTTATCCCCAAATACCTAAAAATGGGCTTGACAACTATTCCGCAATTTTTGGAAAATCGTTTTGATGCACTAACACGCACAATGGTGGCCATTATCTTGATTTTTTCATTCGTTGTTACCCTTTTACCCATAGTGTTGTATTCTGGGGCCGTAGGTATTGAAAGTTTATTCGGTATTTCCAACGTATTGGGAGTGGAAAGAGCTCAAGGACTTTGGATCACAATCGTATGTATTGGAACCATTGGTGCAGTTTATGCTGTTTTTGGAGGACTTAAAGCAGTCGTTTATTCGGATACCATAAATGGTATCGGACTATTGATAGGCGGCTTACTCATACCGATTCTAGCCCTTATGGAAATTGGGGACAACAATATATTGGATGGCTTGTCCAAGGTATATGACAACGCCCCTGAAAAATTTAATGTAATAGGAGCTCCCGACTCCGTATTGCCATTTGAAGTGCTTTTTACAGGTCTAATTATTAACCAGCTTTATTTCTGGGGTATGAATCAAACTATTATCCAAAGAGCATTGGGGGCAAAGAACCTAAAAGAAGCTCAAAAAGGTCTACTGTTGACAGGACTTTTCAAGATATTGGTACCATTGATTATAGTTTTACCGGGGGTTATATGTTACTACTATTTCCAAGATGATTTTTATGATGTGCAAGATGCGGTTTACCCACAATTGGTAAAAAAAGTACTTCCGTTCTGGATGCTGGGTTTTTTCGCTGCAGTGATTATGGGAGCAGTGTTAAGCACTTTTAATTCCGTATTGAACTCAGTAGCAACACTAATTAGTGTTGATATAGTTAAAAAACATTTAAACCAAGAAATTACGGATTCAAAATTGGTTAGAATTGGTAAGTGGACTTCGGCGGTATTGGCTTTAGTGGCCATTTATACAGCTCCCATGGTGGCAAATGCATCGGAGGGATTGTATCAGTTGTTACAG
Organism: Flagellimonas marinaquae; assembly: GCF_023716465.1. Lineage (NCBI taxonomy): Bacteria > Pseudomonadati > Bacteroidota > Flavobacteriia > Flavobacteriales > Flavobacteriaceae > Flagellimonas > Flagellimonas marinaquae. Next base: position 694,339 of record NZ_CP092415.1, on the reverse strand, counting down.
GAGTTGAACGGAATCTTCTTTATTCCTATTGCTTCAATTTTGTTGGCAGGACTTTTTACAAAAAAAATCTCAGCAATTGCGGCAAAAGCAACCCTGATCTTTGGACTTGTTTTTTACGTTTTTATGACTTGGGGATATACGGAGCATGGTATTCACTTTGTACACCTATGGGGTATAGAGTTTGTACTAAACATTTCCTTGATGTATATAGTCTCCTTTTATTATCCAAGAAAGAACACATACGCGATAGAAAATATTGGAGTCGTGAATTTGGCAACATGGAAATATACCAAGCCTATGTCCATAGCTTTATGCACAGCCACAGTTATGATTTATGTATTGTTGGGGTACATAGTATAGAATAAATAAAACTTAAATAGTAAGGAATATGGACATTTTAAAAAATTATATAAATGGTAATTGGCAGGATAGTTTGTGTAAACAAACAATTGATGTCGTGAATCCTGCAAATCAGGTCGTTTTGGCAAAGGTACCCTTTGGAGCAGATACTAAAACCGATGTTGAAGAATGCGTTTTGTATGCAAATAAAGCCTTCCACGAATGGAGTCAGGTTCCTGTAATCAAAAGAGTTCAAGTACTATATAAGCTTAAAACACTTCTCGAGGAAAATAAAGATGTTTTAGCAGAGATCATTACTAATGAGTCGGGTAAGACCAAAGCAGAGTCCTTAGGGGAAATCCAAAGGGCCATTGAAAATGTTGAGGTTGCTTGTGGCACCCCAATGCTCATGACCGGAGATGTTATAGAGGATATTGCGACAGGGATTGATGAAATGATGATTAGACAGCCATTGGGGGTTACCGCTTGTATTACTCCCTTCAACTTTCCTAGTATGATCGTATTTTGGTTTTTGCCCTATGCAATTGCAACCGGAAATGCCTTCATAGTAAAACCATCGGAGAAAGTACCGTTGACCATGGTCAAGATATTTGAATTTATCGATAAGCTTGATCTCCCAAAAGGGTTGGTCAGTCTAGTCCATGGAGGGAAGGAGTCGGTTGATGCAATATTGGAACATCCCAACATAAAGGCAATTAGTTTTGTCGGCAGTACCCCCGTGGCAAGATATATTTACTCCAAGGGAACAGCGAACGGCAAAAGAGTTCAAGCCCAAGGTGGGGCGAAAAACCCAGTAGTAGTTTTACCTGATGCAGACATAGAGATGTCAACAAAAATCATTGCAGATTCTGTATATGGTTGTGCCGGACAACGCTGTCTTGCTGCATCCACCATCATTACCGTAGGTGATTCTAAAAAAGAGATCAAAGATGCAATTTATGAGCACGTAAAAACCAGGACTACCGGATACGGTGGAAATGAAGATGTTAGTATGGGGCCCGTGATTACTCCCGAAAGTAAAAATAGGATAGAGGGCCTGATTCAGAAAGGGATCGATGAGGGTGCAGAGATTTTACTTGACGGAAGGAATGCTACTATTCCGGGATATGAAAACGGAAACTTTATAAAACCTACCATTTTGGAGAATGTGGCCCTTGATAAGGAATTGATCCGTACGGAAATCTTTGGTCCCGTTATGAGCTTAATAGCTATGAGCAGTATTGAAGAAGCTGTTGAATTCGTTAATAAAGGAAACTATGGTAATATGGCTTGTCTCTTCACTAGTAGTGGTGCTAGTGCAAGAAAATTCAGAAGCGAGGCCAATGCAGGAAATATTGGGATCAACATCGGGGTAGCAGCCCCCATGGCCCAGTTTCCGTTCAGTGGTTGGAAAGATAGTTTTTTTGGGGACCTACATGGACAGGGAAAACATGCCATTGAATTTTTTACACAGACCAAAGTAATAATAGAAAGATGGCCCAACATATGGTCGCGTAAATTTTAAAAAAGAAATAATGATTAAGATCGCAAACGCACCATGCTCATGGGGGGCATTGGAATTTGATTTAGAAGAGAAATCCGAAGAGATTGGCTTTGAACAGGTTTTGGACGAAATTAAGCAAACTGGGTATATAGGTACCGAGTTGGGTGATTGGGGATATATGCCAACAGATCCATCAATCTTAAGAAAAGAACTCCAAAGTAGAGGGTTGGAGCTATTGGGAGCCTTTGTGCCTATCGCATTTGCTGATCAATCTAAGCATGAAGAAGGAGTCAATTCGGCTCTTAAAGTTGCAGAGCTAATGAGCGAAGCAGGCTATAAGAATGCATTTATAATATTGGCCGATGATAACGGGTCTGTCCAACAACGAACTAATAATGCGGGAAGAATAACTACTAAAATGGGCCTATCAGAATCTCAATGGCAAGTTTATGCACAGGGCACTGAAAGGGTTGCAAAAGTAGTCAAGAAAAAATATGGGCTTCGAACGGTTTTTCACCATCATTGTGCCGGTTATATAGAAACCCCCCATGAAGTAGAAAAACTTATGTCCTTGACAGATCCTGATTTATTGGGGCTCTGTTTTGATATGGGGCACTATGCTTTTGGCGGAGGAAATCCGATTGATGGATTGCAAAAGCATATGCAACGAATATGGCATGTTCACTTTAAAGATTTTGACCCAGTTGTGGCCGAAGATTCCAAGTCTGTACATGGGGATTATTTTGATGCCATAAAAAAAGGAGTCTTTTGTGAGCTTGGTAAAGGTGTTGTTGACTTTAAGAATGTAATCAAATTGTTAAAAGATAATAATTACGACGAATGGATAGTTGTGGAGCAAGACATATTGCCTGGAATGGGAAACCCTAAGGAATGTGCCCTAGCCAATCGTAACTTCATTAAATCGTTGGGACTTTAATTAATCTACCAATACATGAAAAAGATAAAAATAGCCATTGCCGGGTTGGGAAGAATAGGCAAAATTCATCTAAATAACCTTCTATTGATACCTTATGTTGAAGTGGTTGCCGCTACTGACCCCAATAAAGATTCCTTGAAGTATGCCAAGGAAAAGGGGGTGATATCCACCTTTGACATATTTGAAGATATGCTATCTAGTAGTTCAATTGATGCTATATTGATATGTTCCCCAACAGATACCCATGCTAAGTATGTTGAAATGTCCGCAAAGAAAGGAATCCACATTTTTTGCGAGAAACCTCTTGACCTTTCACTTTCTAAAGTATCTGAGGTAATGGATGTAATAGATCGAACCGAGGTTAAACTAATGTTAGGTTTCAATAGAAGATTTGATAAGGAATTTCGTAAGGTAAGGGAACTTGTAAAAAATGAAGCAGTGGGTAAGCCACATTTGGTTAAAATTACCAGTAGAGATCCTGAAGCTCCGCCCCTAAGTTATATTAAGAAGTCTGGTGGACTATTCTTGGACATGACCATTCATGATTTTGATATGGCAAGATTCATTGTAGGGAAAGAAATAGCCGAAGTGTATGCCAAAGGTGCAGTTCTTATCGATCAAAATATAGGAGCTGCCGGAGATATTGATACAGCAATAATTACGTTAACCTATACTGATGGCACTCTTGCCATAATTGACAATAGTAGGGAAGCGGCCTATGGATATGATCAACGAGTTGAAGTCTTTGGGTCTAAGGGCATGGTACAATCCAACAATAATTTTCATGATTCACATAAACTCTACAATAAACAAGGAATTCATGCAGCACTTCCGTTACACTTTTTTTTAGATCGCTATCAAGATGCCTACAAGGCAGAAATATTGGAATTCATTAATGCTCTTTTAGATGATAAAGCAATGCCGGTTACAGGAGCGGATGGAATGCAATCCTTAAAAATTGGACTTGCTGCATATAAATCATTACAAGAGGGTAGACCGGTAAAAATTTCAGAAATAGGCTAATCTTTACAACAGGTACAGATAAATTTTAACGGGATATAATAAGCGATTAAATGAACAATTAACTCAATGGATTCCATTTAAGGGGAACGGGGAGGACCTGTATTTTTTGGATAGGGGTAGAGGCACCAGAACCTATTCTTGGAAACCCTTTATTTAATATGATTTTGAGCCTTTCAAAATTTTATGCTCACCGAATAGGTTACTTTATAATTAAACGTCTGACTATCAATTAAATATGGTGTAAGATGATCGAATTCATATGGTCTAAATGTTGGTTCTTTTAAATGCTGTCTATTTAAACAGTATAAATAATCTGTTCAATACTAAGCTTTGGCTGGAAGTACGATTATACAGTGTTTCCCCTCTAGTCAATTTTTTCAAATAAGGATTTGGAAAGATGAGTATCTCGAAAAATTACTGTTTTAGCGGTAATATTTAGCCATTGCACTAGTTTAACTAGAGAACTTGATATTAATAGGTGATATTACTGCTATAACGGTAATTACAATCAAATTAATTGGTTTCAACAACTATTTAATTGATGAAATACGTATATTTACTGTTTAAACGGTAAAAAATGTCGGATTTTGATTTAGGTTTGATGGTTAAAAACCATCGCAAGAAAGCAGGGCTGACACAGCTTGAACTGGCCAATTTGGCCGGTATAGGTAAGACAACCGTCTTTGATATCGAAAAAAATAAGGAGACTGTTCGTTGGAGCAACATCCTTGCCGTGCTCCAGGTATTGAACATAGAAGTGGAATTTAAAAGCCCATTGACTGAAAACGTATGAGAAAGGCAGTGGTATATACCCATGGAAAAAGGGCTGGTGTTTTAACGGAAATCTCTCCTCAGGAGTATATGTTTACATATGATGATGATTACAGTGGTCAGGCGATTTCATTGACCATGCCCGTTGATCAAAAGGAATTCAGTTTTAATGGGTTCCCTCCCTTTTTTGAAGGATTGTTGCCTGAAGGTATAATGTTGGAAGGACTACTTAAGATTTCCAAAATTGACCACAATGATTATTTCTCCCAATTAATGGCCACTGGTGCTGATTTGGTAGGTGCGGTAACTGTAAAACCTATGGAAGATGAATAGGTGTCCTATCACATATGAACCTTGCGGTACGGCAAAATATAGTGAGAAAAGTCTCAAAATGATTGCTGCCAAGTTGACCGGTTTAAATGATTTGCCCTATACAGCCTCGGAATTGAGGAGAGAGGCGGCAAACAGGGCAAAGAAATTATCCATACAGGGAGTACAGCCTAAATTAAGTGCGAATATTTCCGTGGTCGAACAAGAGTTTAAAGTAGTGGATCAATTCGGAACCTACATCATAAAACCCCAAAATGATATTTTTCCGGAATTACCGGAGAATGAGGACCTGACCATGCGGATGGCCAAGGTCCTTGGTATCAATGTGCCCTTTCATGGAATGGTTTATGGCAAGGATGGAAGTCTGTCCTATTTTATCAAACGTTTTGACAGATATGGTAAAGGGAAAAAATATGCAACGGAAGATTTTGCTCAATTGACTGGAAATACCAGAGATACCAAGTATCGTTTTAGTATGGAGAAATTGGTACCCGTTATTGAGGAATTTTGTACGTTTCCTGTGGTTGAGAAAGTGGAATTCTTCAAGAGAATAGTTTTTTGTTTTGTGACTGGAAATGAGGATATGCACCTTAAAAACTTTTCCTTAATTACAAAGAATGGTAAAACGACGCTGGCACCTGCATACGATTTGTTGAACTCCTCCATTGCGATCAAAAACCCTGAAGAAGAGATTGCATTGAACCTGAAAGGAAAAAAAAGTAATTTAAAAGCATCAGACTTTACGGATTATTATGCGAAGGAGCGATTGCAATTGAACGAAAAAACTATAGAAACTATACTTCAGGACATGTTTAAGGCAAAACAGAAATGGAAGGATTTAATATCGATTTCTTTTCTTTCCGATGACATGAAAGAAAAGTATTCCAAAATACTTGAGCATCGGTTGAAGATGTTTTAACGATTCATTTATTGGTGTCTTAAGATCAAATCGATGTACTTTCCAATGAAGTGTTTGTTCCATATATACAATTTTATATTATCATTTCATGATTGGATAATCGGATTTTTTCCGATTATGTATACTTTTTGTAACAACTGTATGCAGGGTGATAACAAGTGTACATCAGCAAGGATGTATTTAATGTAATGGACAATGAAGGTCGGATTCCTTTTATCCCAAATTGCTGCTTTGTATCAATAACATCCACATGGCTTTTTTTGCGGTTTTTATTGCCATTGGGTTGATTTCAGTTCCAAAGATTTTTGTTCGAAGGACGTTTTCGGAGCTTTCCAAAGAATATCTTGGGGAAAGCCATAACAATCACATAGGTTACAGGTAAACCGATTTTATAGATTGTAACCTAATCACAGTTCTAATGTCCTATTTTGACAATCGTTCTATACTAAGTCCTATCATGCTTCATTTATCTATTTGTTTAAGAAGAACACCTGTCATTGACAGGCTGGCAGCTTTGGGCTCAACCCTATGGCTATTTTTCCCGATCGAAAATGTATTGTCTGGAACTTAAGTAGAGAACCGATAAGTCAATGTTTTAATGGTTACATCTGTTTTTAGAAGTATTGTTTTTGAAGAAGAGTCATAAAGTTTTAGGAAAAAATTATTAATCAAATTATCTTAACGTCCCTATAATAGCGGATGGAAAAGTACTTTTGTTAACATGGATATCATACAGCTCATTGCGGCTTTTAATTTTTTGATGGCTACCGGCTTTATCTGGTACAACAAGCGTAAGCTAGACCCGGCAATTTATGTTTTCTCATTTTTTTTATTGGGAAAAGGACTCACATTGCTAAGTAATGATTTGATTATAGGAGAATCCTTTCCTGATAGCATTTGGATTTATGGACTGGGAGTCTTGATGAATTCCTTTCTTTTTTTTTATGCCCCATTCCTGTATTTCTTTTCGGAACACATAACCAAAGGTGAAGTTTCCATTAAACGACATAGAATTCATTTTATCCCATTCATCATATTTTCATTGCTCAGCATCGCTGTTGTTTTTTATTTGTTTATAGATCGTTCAGGTGCTGGCTTTAAGTTGATGGCGAACCTTAGGAACACCTTTGAGAGTCTGTATTTTATTCAGGTAATCGGGTACACATTGGCTAGCCTGTGGATTTTTGGCAAGTACCAGGCTACTTCCAAAAAAAGCAGGGAGGTCTCCAAATGGATAAAGTTGATATTGATTATTTTTTTGATGGTATGGCTATTGTTCCTGGTCAATTCGACCATGCTTGCTTCCCCTGTGCTTTCTCAGCTCAGCCTTATTTTGGGGATGTTGCTATTGATTGTATTGGCAAATATTACCCTATTCATGCTTTTTTCAAATCCTGAATATTTTTATAACACACTGGTGCCAAAAGTTGTAAAAACTTATTCCAGTGATGTAGTAACAAGAAAGAAATACGAGGATTTGTGCCGTATCGTCCAAGAAAAGGAGCTCTATAAAATTCCTGATTTAAAAATCGGGGATTTGTCCGATGCCATAGGGGAGTCTACACGGAACACTTCGGCAATTATCAATACCTATTATGAAGGAAATTATTACGATTTTATAAATGCTTACCGTATCGAAGAGGCCAAAAACCTTTTGGAGAATACTGATCAGGACGTTACCATATTATCGATTTTGTACGAAGCTGGGTTCAACAGTAAGTCCGTTTTCAATACAGTGTTTAAAAATATGGTGGGGGAAACACCGTCTTCGTATAGAAAAACCCATTTAGCGGCGAAGTATGGATAGTAGGGATTTTGGTACAACTCTTATGGTGTTTTGACCATCTAATTCCAATCACTCCAATGGCCGTCCATCTCGGTCCATTCCATATGTATTCTTTATAATCGAACTATACTGATTTTCAAACCCCAGGTTTAATTATAGCTTCAATGATGGAGCTGTATGCTAGATTTATGCTGTTCTATTTTGCTTCCTAACCCCTTGCCTAACTTTACATTTTTGGTATATCCAATCCTTGGGATGTTAAGTTTAGTTAAAGTGCAGTACTGATTTTTGATCGTACTTGTATTCGGTCTCTATTGCCCCATTTACCTATTTATTTCACATTCAGTTCTGGTAGGACCCAACATTCAGATTGACGCAGTTAAGGCTGCGGTCATTGATTTTTCTTTTCTGGGAAAAAAAAGATTCCAGATGCAACCCTTTTGATTTTTGGTTGTCACTGAGTGTGATTTTGCCTGATATGGGAATATGAATTAATAGTAATTGCATTGGAAACCGAAATCCGTTTTATACACAAAGAACTTGTTGAGGGCAGTAAATCAGGCAATCGTGAAGCTCAATACAAATTATATAACCTTTATGTGGGAGCCATGTTCAATATAGGGATGCGAATGTTATACTCGAAGGAGGATGCCGAAGATGTGGTACAGGAAAGCTTTGTGGATGCATTTACGAACCTTGGGAAATTTAAATATGAAAGCAGTTTCGGCTATTGGTTAAAACGGATCGTCATCAATAATTGCATCAATCATTTAAAAAGACAAAAAGTGGAAACAACCCCTTTCAAGAATCATGAATTCTACCTGCATAAGGTTGAAGACCCTGAGGAAGTGAACATGGATGTCAATCAGATAAAGGTGGGAATCGGTTTGCTACCGAAAGGATACAAACAGATCATTGTGCTATATCTGATAGAGGGATATACCCATGACGAAATTGCCGGGTTTTTATCGATATCCCCATCGACATCAAAATCACAATATCACAGAGCCAAAAAAAAGCTTCTCCACATTTTAAAAGACTTATGATGGAACACTTTGAAAATTTTATAAGAAAGCATCGCCGATCGTTCGATGACCATCATCTCGATACAGAACGGCTTTGGTCCAAAATTGAACAATCGTTGCATGAAAAAGAGGTTAAGAAGATTTCGTATTGGAGAAATCCAAGTTGTCAAATTGCAGCGAGCTTTTTGTTGTTGATCGGAATCTTGATTAGTGGGTTTTTGATCTATGATATCAAGCGAGAAGGACCATTCATTGCTGCTCCCATGGAGCAGGAACTGACAAAGATAAACTTACACTACACCGCAACAATTAATCATTATAGGAAACGGCTTGAACAGCACCCAGGCCTGTCGAGGAACGACAAGGAGGACTTTTTGAGATTTCTCAATAGGCTGGATCTGGAATATAATGAATTGGAGGCAGAGCTGCAGAACAACGTCAATAATGAAAGGGTGCTGGAGGCACTTGTACAAAACCAGAAAATACGGATCGAACTCATTGAAAATTTCTTAAGTCAGATAAAGAGGTCCACTAAAGAAAAAGAAAATTATGAAGGCTATAGTCTATAACCTATGGGTATTGTCCATATTGCTTTTTTGTCATTTGGTATATGGACAGAAAGCGAGTACCAAACAATGGGAGAAATCGTTCACCGTACCCAAATCACAACGACTCTTTCTGGAAAACCAGCATGGGGATATCCTTGTACGGGGATGGGAGAGAGATGAAGCTTTAATCAAGGTGAGCATCTCCATCGATAGTAAGAATGGGAGTAGGCCTGGAACCCTACTTGATCAGGTGGAAATAAAGGAAGAGCAGATACCTGAAGGGGTAAAGGTTATTTCATCGGTCCAAGAAGTTAAAAAGGGATTTTGGGATAAATACATTAGCTCCGGAAATAGAAACGCTATGGATATTATCCATTTGAAGATAGATTATAAGGTCTATGTTCCCAAAGACTTGGCATTGGATATCCAGAATAGGTTTGGAGACCTGATTGTTGATGGATGGAACGGAGAGTTGGCCGCAGTGATAGGGCATGGTGATATTTGGGTCAACAATCATCTGGAACAAGCTTGGTTCACCCTTGAGTATGGGACCTTAAAGACCAAGTCCTTGGGACAATCAATTGTGAAAGTAGCCAACGGTGAAGTCGATATGGACAATGTGGAAGCTCTGGAATTGCACAGTGAAGGCTCGGAAATCAGACTCAGGCAAATATCAAGATTGATCATGACCTCTGACAAGGATGAGGTCAAGATGGACAAGGTAGGTACCCTTAAAATAAAGTCTAAATTTTCAAGAATGACGGTGGATACCCTCTCCCATACAATGGACGTGTCCATGAAATTGTCTGAGTTAAAGGTAAAGCGGATCAGCGATCCGGAATTACAAATATCGATTGATCAAGAGTCATCGGACATTCACCTCAATGTTTCTGGAGTTTCATTTGGGTTCAAAGCAATATTGACCGAAGGTCTTTTGCGGATTCCAAAATCCTTCAAGAATATTCAGAGCGAGGTTTTGGATGAAAAGAAGAGAATACGTGAAGTCCATGCGGTTTATGGCACTCCCCATACTGGAAGGATGTCCATTAAGGGAGACAAGGGTATTGTCATTCTTTCAGAAAACTGATTTCACTTAAAGCATATGAGATATCAAGAACAATCAAACAATATTTGGATTAATAAATCCAAAGTGTTGCTACCTATCCATTAAAATCGAACAGTATGATACATCAAAAAGCAATTTATTTAAGCATTCTTGTAGTGATGTGCCAAGGGCTCATCGCACAAAATGAAGAAGATTACATCGAATTCAATGACCGTTACAATGTGGTACATGGTGTCTATATGGGCCTTACGACCCACTACGGTGAAATTGATAATGAAAACTCCTATATGATGGGGTTGAAGGCAGCATATGTTGCGGATAAAAAACTTGAAATGGGATTGATAGCAGTCGTCTTTTATTCGGAACAGGATGAATTTGGTTTGGATGCCAATGAATTTGATGTCTATGGGGGATATGGAGGGCTGCATTTCGAGCCCATTCTTTTCAGACATTCCAAGTTCAGCCTATCGTTTCCACTATTGATAGGGGGCGGTACCGTGGGGTACGGCAAGGATGATTTTGCTGGACGGGATGCCACCTATGCTGGAGATGACAAAAATTGGCCTACTTTTTTTATAGCGGAACCAGGGGTCAATGTACTTTTTAATTTTTCCAGATACCTCCAATTGGAAATAGGGGGGAGATATCGCCTCTCAAGTAAGTTTGATATGCTTCCTGGCAGTCCAGTTGACCTCAATGGCTACTCTTTTGGTATTGGAGTTAAAGTTGGAGTGTTCAATCTGGGGAGGAACCGGTATAAAAACAATTTATAATTCAAAGTCAATGATCAAGAATCAATCAAATAAAACAGGCGGTCCATTTCAACAACCTATAAGAACGGAACATGTCTATCAACAAGACAACATAGTATATGTAAAAGAGGAACTGGTTCTACCGGATGTTCAAGTAGTGCAGGAACAATGGTCCCCGATCAATTTTTATTGGAAGTCCGATTTCGAATTAAAAGAGAATTTAATTAACCATTTTAAAATTTAATACAAATGAGAAAAAGAATAATTTATGTATGGAGTGTTGTAGTACTTGCCTTTGGGATAAGTTCCTGTGATGAAGAAACCTTGGAGGCTTCCGAGCAAGTATCGGAAAAAGCATATTCATTTACTGGTTTCAACGGTATAAATGTAACAAGCGCATTTAAGGTCTTTATCACTTTTACAGATGCGGAGGAAGAAAGAATAGTGGTCGAAGCAAGCGATAATTTACAAGATAAGATCATCGTGGAACAGGACGGAGGTATTTTGAATTTTGACCTGGAGAAAAATACGGGTATCAGGGGTGATATCGTGTTGAATGTGCACATTACTACACCAAACCTTGATCTTTTGAATGTTTCAGGGGTGTCAGAAGTGATGTTTGAGAACACGCTCCTGACCGAATCGTTTGAAATGAATGTATCCGATTCCGGTAATGTTCAGGGACCGATTGATGTCGAATCCATGAGGCTGGATCTTCAAGGGACGTCGGACGTGAATTTATATGGACAAGTCAATACCCTACAGGCAAAGCTAAATACCAGTAGCGATCTTAAGGATTATGATCTTCAGGTGGAGAACCTAGAGATAGAACTGGAAGGTTTAAGTGAAACGTATGTAACGGTCAATGGTTCATTACGTGTCAAAGCATCAGGAACAAGTAGAATGAATTATAAGGGCGATCCGGACATCGTACAAAAAAGTGTATCAGGCTTGGCCAAGGTAATTAAGAACGATTAATCGCGGGAATGTATGGATGGCATTGGTAAAACTTATCGTTTTCAAGATTGTTAAACATCGTTAAAATAGGGTTCTGATTTGTGCACATACGTACAATAGGACGATTGGAAACACTTGTAACCCTAGTTTTACATTCATATCATAAATACACCAAGTAAAATATCACTAGACTTAATTGTCATGAATAAAAGAATATTACGTTTTGTAACGATATGGTTTATGGTCCCGATCGGTTTATGTTGGGGTCAAAAGACCGTTTCAGTAGATAGGAAAGCTTGGTTGGAGGATCTGGAATTTTTGGAACAAAGTGTTGCCAAGATATTTCCGGATTTTGAATCCGCCCCAGAATCTGAGCTTTTTTTACAGGAACTTGGTAGATTAAGAGGTTATTTGGATTCCCTTTCTCGAAAGGAGATTGTATATGGCATTCAAAAGGCCTTAGCTTTCCTAAAGGATGAAGGATGTAATATCCTGCCTTTTCAAGAGGTTTTGGAAACAAAGATTTTGCCTGTTTCCTTATATCCCTTCCAAGATGGCTGGTATATCTGTGATGCAAAGAACAAAGCACTGGTTGGACAACGTGTATTGGGTATGGACGGAAGATCCATCGATGATGTTTATGAAATGATGATGCCGTATTTGAGCGCAGACAATGAACATTATCAAGAGCGATTGTTTGCAGTTTATGGCATCCTCCCGGATTTGTTGAGAAGCGCTGGTGTGGCAGGCCCTGATTCAGGTGTGGAACTGCAGTTGTCGGGAAATCGGAATGTTTTCATGGAAGCTGGCCCATTGTCTCAATATACCAGTCTGAATAGAGGATTGCCCAATGATGGCTATTTTCAGTTGAAACAAAAGAATCATGAAAATGAGAATTACTGGTTGGAGTATGTCCCGAACAGTGAAGCCATGTATATCCAATTTCAGCAAATCTCCAATAATGGGGAAGGGCCTTCATTCAAAAAGTTTGTTGGCTTCATAGCGGAAGGGATAAAAACGGGAAAGGCAAAAAAAATCATATTGGATTTGAGATATGGCGGTGGAGGCAATGGGTTCAAGCTAAAGCCATTTACTGATATGCTTCGTGATTCGGAGCAAATTAATCAGGATGGGAACCTGATCGTACTTACGAGCAGGGCCACTAGAGGAACCTTGTTGGAACTTGCCTCCATTTTAACCTTGAACACCCAAGCGGTCATAATTGGTGAGCCTACGGGTGAGGGGCCCAATACCGTTGGGGATATTAAAATCGCTCAAATGCCCAATTCAAAGATCAATGTGTCAGTGACAAAGGTTTTTTGGCTCACTAGCTGGGATTTCGATAAACGCACTACTTTGGAGCCCCATGTTGAAGTGGAATTTACTTCTCAAAATTTTTATAAAAATGAAGACCCATGGTTGGAAGCTGCAATGTCATATGTAGGGGGGCGGCAATTATCAATCAAGGATGTGGGTCTTAAGGAAAAGTTATCAGGAACCTATAATGTTCAGGGAAGGAAGATCACCATAGGTGTGGATGAAGGTCGGTTCAAAATGCAAATGGATAGAAAAATGAAGAGCTTTTTTGAATTGGAAGCTGGCCTACTCGATGGCGGTGAAGGTATTTTGGAAACCACTATACACGGGGTCAACCTATATTATCAAAAGGACGATTCGGATAATGTTGAGCTGCAATACCTTGATTGGATGGGTACAAAGCTTGATATCGGAACTAAATAGAATAACATCAACATCAAAAAACTATCGGTCATGTATTATTTCTTTCCCAAGAACCTGGTCCATTAACTAAGAGCAGGGTCATCCTTTGAATTAGGATAACGTAAACACACTAATGAAGAACTTCAATCTACGGGTTTTATCCAGATACTTTAGTAGGTGCTATCTATCGCTATAGCATCATGTGATCATGGGATAGACATTGGTTTATGTGAAAGGCAGATGGATTAGAGAGTTTAGTAATCGTCCTTACCGCTGCATTTATTGTTTTGTTGATTATATGATCAAGCAGGTGTTATAATAATGTACTGAAAATGAACATTTGGCAAATTTTTATTCTTTTACTTTCTTTTCAACTGGGATTATTGGCTCTGGGCCTTTTCTTTCTAAAAAAACATGGTTTCCCATATAGCAATAGGATTCTTTCACTTTTTCTTGTATTATCTGGTTATGGCATTGTGTCCATATCGCTTCCCGCGAACTACAGCTCTTATACATCACTTATCAGGTATGATATGATGGCGATTACTTTTTATGGCCCACTATTTTTCTTTTACATCAGGAATATAACGACCATGGAGAGGGTAACCATTGATGATGTGAGACACTTTTTTCCCGTATTTTTTGTGTTGGTATTCTACAGCATCCAAACCGTACTTAAAACGAGTCCATGGACAGAAATGATCGATGACAAATTTCTTGGAACAGGAATAAAGGTGCTGCTATCCTTATTGATGTTGGGCTATGCTTATGGCGTCCAATTGAAGTTGGTCAAACAAGTTTGTTTTGATGCACCCACCCTCAAATGGCTTTATACGTTGAATGGTTTATTTGTTCTTTTTGCAACTACCTTATTGGTTACAGAATGGTTACTCGTGCTCAATACGAAACCATTCATCGTTCATATATTCTTGTTCTTGGGCATGTTGCCATTACTGGTTTTATGGACGTATTTCAGTATTGCCATATCTGGTTCGATGTCGAAAAGGATTTTATGTTCATCCCAAGGTGGAATGGAGCCCAAAAATTCCAGCTTGCCCGCAAGTTTTGCCCACGAATTACAGGTTGAGCTCAAGGCTATGATGGAAACAAAAAAGCCTTACTTGGATGCTGACCTGCAATTGGATGACATTGCTCAGATGATGAACATATCTCGACATCATGCCTCTCAATTGATCAACGACTATTGCCATCAAAATTTTCATCAATTTGTAAACCGATATCGGGTAGAAGATGCTAAATCTTTATTGTTAGATCCAAACAGGGATTTCGGCATCGAGGAAGTAGCTTTCCAAAGTGGGTTTAATAATAGGGTTTCATTTTATCGGACGTTTAAAAAATTTGAGGGAGTGTCCCCAACAGAATTCCGAAATGAGTTGCTGATCGCAAAGAAATAACCCGGAATGCCCAGAATGGATATTATCCCGTCCCGATTTTTTGTCCCTGTATGGAATTCAAATGCAATAAGTCGTTCACAGTTTGTGAAATTTTAATTTCCACATACCATGGTTTTACCTTCCTTTTATTGAATTATAGCCAGCAAGATCCGCTTTCCCAATAGTTGTTTTGTGTAGGGCTTATAGGCGTTATTTTTACTGCTAATTATCCTGCTGTTTCCTTAAATGCTTGGGTTTTTTCATCCATGTTACAATGTGTAAAATGTTGTGTTACAGTTTATAAGGATTTACCAAAATCCCTTCCCAATCCCTTTTTTTTGATTCCACAATTGCAAAAGGGCTGGACTGGGAATACATCACATTTTATAAAGGAACAAATTACATCCATAAAGCACTGTTCTCATTTATTGAATGATTTTTTGATTAGTCACCATAGATGATTTCCCTGGTCCTCCCTTCTCAATTAAACTAATTCAAAATTAATGTTAACAAAAACGAGATTTATGAAATTTAGAATTCGATGCTATGTGGCCATCGCAGCATTCTTCTTATGTCTAGGGCTGCAAGCACAGGAAAAAACGGTGTCAGGTCTAGTGACCGATACCTCAAATCAGCCCCTGCCAGGGGTTTCCGTGGTCGTTGTAGGGACCACCACGGGTACACAGACCGATTTTGACGGTAACTATTCCATTGCGGTAAGTACGGGTGATGTACTGCGCTTTAGTTATCTAGGGCAGCGGACCGTCGAAAGAACGGTAGGGGCTTCCATCACAATTAATGTACAAATGGAAGAGGATGCCCAGGCCCTAGAAGAGGTAATCGTAACGGCCTATGGCACCAGTACCAAGGAAGCCTTTACGGGTTCCGCCAGTGTTGTTGGGGCCGAGGAACTGTCCATTAGGAACGTGACTTCCCCGGTAGCGGCCATCGAAGGTCGTGCGACAGGGGTACAGTTCACTTCGGCACAAGGTCCAGGGACTTCCCCTGGCATTGTTATCCGTGGTGTAGGGACCCTGAACGGAGACACCGATCCCTTATACATCGTGGACGGGGTACAGTACGAAGGGGAACTTAATACGATCAATCAAGAAGATATTGAATCCTTTACCATTCTCAAGGATGCAGCTTCAACGTCCCTATACGGTTCAAGGGCTGCCAATGGGGTTGTAATCATTACCACAAAGAGTGGTAGAAGAGGGGGTATTCAAGTTAATGCCTCCATGCAATATGGGTTGGTGGATACTTCCGTTCCGTTCTACCCTGAACTTTCCCCTGGAGGTTATTACGAGACCATGTGGGAAGCCTTGAAAAATTCAAGTGCCGGTGGTGGTGATCCTGCTTTTGCCTCGGCGAACATTTACAATGCCTTGGGATATAATCCGTTCAATGTACCCAATGATCAAATTGTCGGTACGGATGGTCAATTGAATCCCAATGCCAATGTGATTTACAACAGCCTTGATTGGTACGATGTATTGTCGAGGACAGGCGTACGTCAAAATTACAACGTGAACGTTTCAGGTGGTGGGGACGACCACAAAGTGTTCTTCTCCGCTTCTTATCTGGATGAGGAAAGTTATGTAGTGACTTCAGGTTTTGACCGTTTGACCACACGTTTGAACGCAGAGTTCGACGTAAACGATAAATTGACCATTGGAGGTAGCGCCAATTTAGCAATCACCGAAGCTGTGGCACCACGATCTGCAGGAGCAAATAGTATTGCCAACCCATTTGGTTTTGCCAAGAATATCGGTTCCATATATCCCGTTTATGTGAACGACTTACAAGGGAATATTGTACGGGACGCCAATGGGAATCGTGTATTTGACAGTGGTGAGGGCTTCCCAGAGTATAATATCGGTTCCAGACCCATCAGTCAGGGACGTCATGCGCTTCAGGAACTATTACTGAACGATATGCGAAATAGAGACAACACCTATGGTTTTCGATTCTTTGCCGAACAAGAGATTATCGATGGCTTAAGCCTTCGATTGAACTACGGTAGAGATATCAATGAGGGCCTGACAAAGCAGTACGAAAATGCATTGATAGGGGATGCCCAACCTGATGGTCGATATAGGGAAGTACGAAGTAGGAGACAGGTGGAGAACTTCAACCAAATCCTTACCTATAACAAGAGCTTTGGAGATCACAACCTCGACATAACAGCAGGTCACGAAAGCTTTGACAGGACCTTCTCTTCAAACAACGGCATGTCTATTTTACAGGCAGCCAGTGGCATCTATGAATTCGATAATTTTTCCAGTATTGTAGCACTTGGAGGGTCCACCACGCGTAAAAGTATTGAAGGCTATTTCTCTAGGGTCAACTATAACTATAAGAACAAGTACTATATCAGTGGATCCGTTCGACGTGATGGTTCCTCGGTATTCGATGCCGATACCCGTTGGGGTACCTTCTATTCCGTTGGTGGTTCTTGGAGAATTGATCAAGAAAGTTTCTTGCAGGATTCCAGTGTGATCAACCAATTGAAATTAAGGGCTTCTTACGGTGAAGTAGGCAACGATGATCTTTTGGACTTCTTTTTGTCACAGGCCAGATTTTCCCTCACCTCCAACGCAGGTGACCCTGCCATCATATACACGGACATAGGTAACCCCAATCTACAGTGGGAGACCATCGAGAACTTTGATGTTGCCTTAGAGTTCACCTTGTTCAACAACTTCTTGGACGGTTCCGTGGAATACTATAAGAGAAATTCCTCCGATCTATTGTACAATCTGCCCATAGCACCAAGTAATGGTCTGAACGAGGTTCCCGTGAACGTTGGGGATATGTTCAACTCCGGTTGGGAGATGGCATTGACGGCCAACTTGTTCGACAAGTCTGATTTTCGATGGAACGTAACCTTGCAGGCCTCGACCTTCAAGAACGAAATCACCAGCTTGCCTTCTCCATTTGTGGAAGACGAACAACGATGGGATGTGGGACGTTCAAGGTTTGATTTCTACTTATTGCGAACCGCGGGTGTTGATCCAGAAACCGGGGACCAATTGTTCCTTCAGTATGAATTGGACGACAACGGAAACAGTGTTCCCGTGTTGGATGCCAATGGTGACATCGCCACGACCAGCGACTGGCAGGATACCGAGCGTGCCTATACAGGTGAGAGCTCCATCCCTGACCTATTGGGATCTATTGCCAACAGCATCAGCTACAAAGGATTCTCATTTGATTTCTTGATAAACTACGGTATCGGCGGTAGCGTGTTGGACAATGGATACGCTGCCATGATGCACAGCGGTAATTATGGTAGCTCCTTGCACCCTGACATTTTGAGGGCATGGAGACAACCTGGTGACATCACCGATGTTCCAAGAATGGAAAACGGTAACCCTAACTTGGTGAGAAGACAATCCGAACGTTTCCTGACGGATGCCTCATTCTGGGCACTGCGCAATGTGAACTTCGGCTACACCTTTGACAGCAAGATCGCCAACCAACTTGGCCTTGACCAGTTAAGGATTTCCCTTACCGGTGAAAACCTATACACCCAGAGCGAGCGAAAAGGACTCAACCCACAGTTCAACCTAGCAGGTACAGGGGAAGGGAATGATTTTAATCCTGCAAGAATTATTTCATTGGGATTGAACGTAACTTTTTAAAAAAATCAAATGATGTTAAGAAAAATTAATATACTGTTACTGGCCTTCCTAGGGATCGCCATAACTTCATGCGACGACGACTTTTTGGAAACAACGCCAACGGATGCCATTTCTGCCTCCGATGCGTTAGCCAATGAAGACAACATGCAGCTGATATTGAACGGGCTGCACCGTGGACTGTTCTCACAATCACAGGCCATATTCCCTGGGGGTGATGATTCAAGGGCGAACAATCACTATTGGGTGCCACTGGGTGATAATCTTACAGGTGGGTTGATACATTCTGCCAATGCCAATAATCTGGGGTGGAGAACGGAGATGCAGTGGAACTCCCATACCGATCAAACGTCATTGACCTGCGAGTTGTTGTGGTACCACAGGTACAACATCATCTTGGGGGCCAACCTCCTCATCAACAGGGGAACCGACGGTACTTTAGTGGAATCTCCACAGTTGAACGAGATTTTGGGACAGGCCTACACCTATAGGGCTTATGCCTATCTTTCTTTGGTGCAACATTATGCCAAGGGGTACTTGATCGGAAATCCGGCTAGCGATCCAGGTGTGCCATTGTTGTTCTCTTCGGAGTCTCCCTTTACCAGTCAGCCAAGATCTACCGTTCAGGAAATCTACGACCAGATCGAGGCAGATCTAGCTACTGCCATAGAGCGCTTTGAAGAAGGTTCGGGAAGACCAAGCGGTGGACCTGAAACCAAGTCCCAGTTGAACATCGATGTGGCCTACGGTCTATTGGCACGTACGGCACTTTCAAAAGGTGACTGGCAAACAGCTGCCGACGCCGCCGTTATGGCCCGCCAGAACTATCCATTGATGGGCGAGGACGATTGGAAGTCAGGTTTCAACTCCAATAATCTTTCCGAGGTCATCTGGGGTAGCAATGTGATTACAGCGGAGACCACTTATTTTAGATCATATTTTTACTTGACCACAAATACCTTCAACGGTAGCCAGATCAGGAACAACCCAAAGATTGCCGATAGAAGATTGGTGGATGCCATCCCTGAAACGGATTACAGAAAGGATGTATTCCTTTCAGATGCGCCGAACACCAATAGTTCCGCAGCTAACAACCAAGGAGGGCTTGATCCCAATACCGGTCTGCCAAGGGACCCCAATTATGCGAATGACCTAGAGGGCTATTTTGCAAAAAGAGCTGAGATCAATGCAACTTACGGTATCAATAATGCCTTTAACCAGCATCCGTATATGCACTTTAAGTTGAAAAATGCCAATCCCGGTTCGACCGATCCTGATGATATAATCTACATGCGTGCTTCCGAGATGTACTTGATCGAGGCAGAGGCCAAGGTGATGATGAACGACATCCCTGGTGCACAGGAAGCTTTAAGACCACTGGGCGAAGAACGTGACAGTGCTTACGACGTAACCATCTACAACACCCAAGAGTCCATGATGGAGCACATCAAGTTCCAGAGAAGATTGGAACTTTGGGGCGAAGGTTTTGGTTACACCGACCACATCAGATGGGATGAGGGCATCGACCATGCTGCCAATGGTGGTTCAGGGGCCTCTCCCGTGCTCTATCAAGAGGCGTACCAAGTGGAACGTCCATCGGTGAACGACGATTGGATATTCAAAATTCCACAGGCGGAGTTGGATGCCAATCCGAATTTGTCGCCGTCCGATCAAAATTGATAACAATTCATTTTATACCCTATTGGTTTCTACATTAGTGTTGGAAGAAACTAATTCAAGTGTTTAGTTTGTTAGCGAACCCTCCATCCCTGTATGGAGGGTTTTTTTATTGGTTGCTACACTTTGCAGGCATTCGGTTTAACAAGACATCAGCTCTCATGAATTGTCTTTTCTTGGCGGGCAGCTTGTTAAATAACATTAAACTAGGTCCGGATTTCGGTAATTGCAGAAATCAGGTCGATTCCGTGCGGATTTCATAATAGGTTTGTTCAAAACAATGAGGTCAACAGTTTCCTCCTAACAAATTGGTCGTTCATTCTAAAATTGACCTACCGTTTCGTGGTCTGACAAATCCCAATTTATATGAAGAGAACCATCGTATTGCTTTTACTGTTCCTACTGGTGTTCGAGTGGTCTGCGGCCCAAAGGGATTCCGTACTGGTATGTGATGTGAAATTTAAAACGTTAAAGTATGACAATGGCCATGCTGGAAGTGGATTTTTGGTAAAATACCATAACAAGGTGTTTGTCTGTACTGCAAAACATGTGCTGTTTTTCGCAAAAACCGATCTCATGAAAACCATAAGCCTTGGAGATGATTTGGTGTCATGGTCCTTTGTGTCAAAGAAGAATCCTAATGTGAAGGTCTCTGCAGGGGAATTAATCAATGAGGATAAGACGGAGCTTTTGGTCATGCCGCCCAAAGGAGATTGGTTGGTCTTTGCGACCAATGCTGAAATCCCGCGAGGTATCCATCTTTTTGATGTGAGAGCTGATACATTGGAAATTGGGGAGCGTCTTTACTTTATGGGCTATCCGTATGGAAGCAAGTCCCCAATAAAAGTGGAGGGAAGATTCCAAGGGTATACGCAAACAGGAAATTTAAGTCTGGATGTACCGACAGGTACCTATGGTGGCTGCAGTGGAGGTCCTGTTTTTGATCAGCATGGGCTACTGGTTGGGTTGGTCTCCATGGGATATGTAGACCAAGAAACTAATGCCATGGTGTTTGAGCCTGCATCCACAGATTACTTCAAGAGTATAGTCCGGATGTAAGACGAAACTCTTGGTTACGATTTTATGATACGGAGGGTAATCTTACAATTCATCCCCATGCCAGGTTCGCCCAAATGAAATTTGGGTATGGCGAGGACGGCAGTATGTCAGGAAGGAAGTGTTTTAATCAAAACGATAAAGAGATTAAAAATGAATCTTAAGACTATAATAATAAAGGGATTATGGGGCATTTTTGCATTTTTATGTATCGGGGTGAGCTTATATCCGATCAAGTATTTCATTGGGGCCAAAAATGTTGGTTTGCTGGCGACGAAATCGCCGGAATTGTTGTTGGACAGCCTTTGGAACACTGGATTTTATGGCCATATCGTTTTTGGTGGAATCGCATTACTTGTGGGATGGGCACAGTTTAGCAAACGGTTTCGGACAAAAAGAATCAAGCTCCACAGAATATTGGGAAAGGTGTATAGTGTTTCATCCGTGATCAGTGCGTTGTGTGGTATTGGTATTGCCTTTTCGGCTACCGGCGGGGGTGTAGCACAAATGGGATTCATCTCACTGGGGATTATTTGGTTCGCGACAACTATTGTTGCTTATCGATACATCAAGAAGGGTGCTGTGATAAAGCACCAGACCTTCATGTTCTACAGTTATGCAGCTTGCTTTGCAGCGGTTACTTTGCGCGTATGGTTGCCCATATTATTGGTGTTCATGGATGACTTTATGGTCGCTTATCGGATAGTTGCTTGGTTGTGTTGGGTACCCAATCTTTTGTTTGCATGGTATATGATTCATTCGATGGCCAGAAAAAGAACAATTCATGGCATTTGAATTAAAATGAAAATGACACGATGGGGGATTGGAACATAGGGAAATCCAAAAAGAAGTCATGGGAATTGGAAAAAAATCAGCACTTTATTTTTCTCAACCTATGCCGGAGAATGAATTTTACCCTAATATGACGGGTCAAGGTAATTTATACTTTACCATGACGCCACATGGTTCAGAGAATGGGGATGTTTATGTTTCCAGATTGGTAAATGGAGCATATACTGCACCAAAACCAATGAGGTCATCCATAAATTCAGAGGCCAATGAAGGGGGTGTCCATGTAGCGCTGGATGAAACCTATATAATTTTCGCTAGTTTCGACAGGAGAGAATATTTAGGTAAATCTGATTTGTATATTAGTCTTAAAATGGAAGATGATACTTGGTCCCAGCCTATCTGGACGGGACGGGAAATGAAAGCGGAAGGTTTTGACGGCAGTCCGTCCATGACCCGGGATGGAAGGTTCCTTATAGAATTTGCAGTGTATGTATGATCAGGGCTTCTATTCCATTGAGCTGAGACGCTATCAATAGTACTTATGATGGATTTAATTACAATCGTTGGTTCTGGTTTTGGGTTGGTGGCCATTTTTTTGGCCCTGTTCTTCCTTTTTCAAAAGAAGTTCCAAAATGATGGTTATTTATATTTATATGGATGCCTTATCGTTTTGGGGCTTGAATTGTTGTACAAAGTGTTGATTCTAAGTAGAGCCATATTTGATATACCTTGGGTATATATTCCTGGGCGCCTCCACAACCTATTGGTGTACCCCTTGTTATTGCTGTTCTTTAGTTCTATTACGAATCTCAATCCACGTTTCAGGCGTTGGTATCGATTTGTTTTATATGGGTTTGGTTTGTATGCCCTTTATGTATTCCTTCATGTCTTGACCATTCCATCCCAAAGTAAAATGGAAATGCTTCAGTTGTTCTATCAGGATAAAAGGCCAGGACCGTATAATTATTGGAGAAACCCCATAAGTTTACTCAAATCCACTTTGATTCCTTTGGCCTTTTTGAGTGTTATAGGGATTCAATTTTATAGGTTCCGTAAAGGCACTTCGGATAGGCCATCCGTACGCTTGTTAAACCTTTTGTCCCTAATTATTATCGTCTATTTCCTGTTCAATCAGTTTTCCAACCCCATCTATAGGATGGTTCATGACGTATCGGGTTATTCCATGGTCGAATGGCCGGTCGATATTGGCTTTTTATCTTTCTTGATACTGCTTTTCTCCATTTTGGCCCTTATGGTCAATACGGGAAGTGTATTGTTTCCAACGGCCAAATATTCCCGAAGCTCATTGTCAAGCGCTTCCTATAGGGTAATTGTCGATAAGGCTAAACGGATAATTGAGGATGATTTATTATATAAAAAGGAAAGTCTCAGCTTATCCGAACTTTCCGCATTGATCGGTACCAATCCAAAATACCTTTCGCAGTCCATAAATGCCAAACTCGATTGTAATTTTGTGGATTTTGTAAATGGCTACAGGGTGGAGGAGGCAAAGCGATTGATGTTAAATCCGGCCAACAGATCATTTACCCTGGAAGCTATTGGTAGCTTGGCAGGCTTCACATCCAAATCCGGTTTTTTTAGAGCTTTTAAAAAGGCGACCGGGATGACCCCGAACCAATTTTTGACCTCAAGAACTGGTATCAATTCTTGAATTGGGTCTTGATAGGGGGGCTTAAAGTAAAATAGCTGTTGTTTTGTTCCGAATTTCGTGTACTCAACTATAAAATTGAAGTTACATGAAAAGATTTTTTTTAACAACCATAATGGGTCTCCTATTGTTTTCTACTGCTAAGGGAATGACAAAAGAGGCTGTGTTTGTACCGACCGTTTATTATTATTCTACGGTTGCATTTGTAGAAACTCCTTTGAACTATCTAAACGGGAGCATTCCATTGACGGAAGAAGAGGCACTCCAACGCAATCATTATCGCTTTTCGTACGATGCATTGCACCGATTGGTTTCGGTAGCTTTTTATAATGGCCAAAACCCAAGAAGCCCAAATCATACGGCCAATCTTTTTACCTTGGCACACCGTATGGAATTCACCTATGAGCCGGACGAAGAGAAAATAACCTTTTACGGTACCAATGGGGAACAAATCAATGTGTTGGGCGACTGTAGGGAATTTGTCTATTCCTTGGATGATAAGGGGTATAGGAAATCCTTGATATTCATAGATGGAGCTGGCCAACAAGTTGAAAACGATTGGGGGATTGTTAGGTATGAGTGGAACTATTTGGCGGATGGAAGTGTCATCGAAAACCGTTTCAATAGGAAAGGGGAGTCGGTTGCAATTCGGCCGGGCTTTGAATTTTACAGGTTAAGGCTGTACTTCAATCCTTTAGGTCATATAGCTCTGATGCAAAATATTGATAGCGATGGGAATCTTGTAGAAAACAGTTCAGGAGCATCCCAAGACCGGATTACGACCAATGCGGATGGGAATTTTGTAAAATGGGAGGTGTTGGATAACGACTCTGCCTTGGAAAAGGGGAACGGACCTGATGTGGCCATTGGTATCCAAGAGTTTAATGAATATGGTTATGAAGTCGCCTTGGAACTTCGGGATGAGCATAACAAACTCATTTATAACAACTATGGAATCTGTAAAAGTAAAACGAGTTTTGACCGATTTGGGAACATCATCGAAAGAAGATTTTATGACGAGGAAAACAACCCTTCCCGACATACCAAGGCTGGTTACCATATGTTGAAGATCCAATGGGATACTTCGGGCAATCAAAGGGATTCCTTATCCTATTATGATATGGATGGTACTCCAATCGAACACCGGACACGGGGTTATCATAAAGTAAGGTATAGCTATAATGGGGATGATTTTCTTGAGCAGATCAGTTATCTGGACAGAAATGGGCATCTGGTCAATAGAAAGGACAATGGTGCTGCCTATATCAAATATGCGTACGATGCAAAGGGGCAGCGGTCAGGAGTTGCTTTTTATGATGTGGATGGGAATGTAATTCGCTAGTAAGATGAAGAAAGTGCAAGGATTTTTTGTATGGACCGTTGTTCTCTTAATCTATAATCCGGTCATGGGACAGGATACCCTTAAAAGGCAACTGGATGATATATTGGAAGGATATAGTGCGAAGAGCCAGTTTAGTGGAGCTGTATTGGTGGCGAAGAAAGGAACGGTATTGTATGAGAATGCTTTCGGAATGGCTGACTGGGAAAACCAGGTGTCGAATAAAGTAGATACCAAGTTTTTAATTGGATCAGCAACAAAGTCATTCACGGCCATTGCCATAATGCAGGCCAGCGAGGATGGATTGTTGGAAGTGCATGAGCCGCTCTCTACTTACATTCCTGAACTGAACCAGGAGCTTGGACTATTGACGTTACATTTTTTAATGAAAAACTCTTCGGGATTGCCTGTTCACCTCAATCGGATCACGGAGCTGGAACATCGGGATATTTCAAGCCAAGAACTTATTTCGTTGTACAATTCCGTTCCGCTTTCCTTTGTTCCTGGAACACGATACGAATACTCCAACCTCAATTATCAATTGGCGGCCTTGGTCTTGGAGCGGGTTACCCAAACTCCCTATAAGGACTATTTGGAAAATCATATTTTCAAACCTCTAAAAATGAAACATACGGGAGTTGAGCGAACCCATTCAAAATCAACGGACAAGGCGTTGGGTCACGATTTGGTATCAGGAAAGTTTATCAGGGCCGATGAAAATTATATGGCCTATGCCAAAGGGGGAGGTGATATGTATTCCAATGTCAGTGATATATTCAAATGGGATAGAGCCCTATATGCTACTGTCTTGGTGGACGCAAACAGTAAACAACAACTGTTTGATGGTACTCCCGGCACCTTTGGTGGCTATGGCTATGGTTTTAAGGTAAAGTCATATGATCGAAATGAAGGCAGGGATGGCCCAGGTAAACTTGTCCGGCATGGAGGTTCCATGTACGGATATATCTGTAACATCCATCGGTATTTGAATGACGAGGTCTTGATTGTTGTTTTGGGGAACATAAGACCCTATCCTACTATGGAAATCACGGTTGCCATTGAAGAAGTACTTCGATCAAAGGGATTTTTTTAGATGGTACATTTAACCGTTTGGGCTTATGGTTGCCCCAAAAGAAAACAATTAGAACCATGTGACTTGGACGGGGATACTTTTCCTGGCTGATAAGGATCTTTTCGAAAATAGAAGATTTTGACCAAGGACCCACAGATTTTTTAGTGTGTTTATACTATGCACTCTACCTATCCTGTGTTGTAATCATGGGTATTGTAGCCTTTTTTCAAGGGGGGAACCGTTTATTACAATAGGAGTTTGATCCCCCTAATGGGTTTGTTATCCCGTTTTCGTCTCGCATTGATTGATATCTTTTGTACCTATAATTATGGAATTTGTAGACTATGGGAAATGGAATTGATCCATGTTTTCTTGGAGTAATGTTACAAACAATAAAATAGGATGTTACGTATTATAATTGTTTACCAAAGCGGTGGAAGAATGTGCTTCTTTTGTACAAGATATTGTTAAGGGATGGGCAGAGATTTACATCCTCTTTCATTAAGAGACATTTATTTTATCCATTAATTTTGTTCTCATTGATTGATTTTTTGAATTAGCCCTTGGATGGTACGCTCTAGCCCACCCTTTTTATTGACCTCATATTATATGGCCCAAAATTGTCATTTGCAGAGATGAGGCCATATACATTGTGTTGCGTTCCAAAATGGATTTACTTGAAGCTATTTTTGGCATTGAGACCAGCGTATGGAAAGAGCTATTGTTTTACTATTATTTCTGTTGCTCAACACCGTAGGTGCAA
This sequence comes from Flagellimonas marinaquae, assembly GCF_023716465.1. Classification (NCBI taxonomy): domain Bacteria; kingdom Pseudomonadati; phylum Bacteroidota; class Flavobacteriia; order Flavobacteriales; family Flavobacteriaceae; genus Flagellimonas; species Flagellimonas marinaquae. Next base: position 667,257 of record NZ_CP092415.1, on the reverse strand, counting down.
TGGCACAGGTTGTAAGCTTGAATTGGGTAAAGGTTAGACTGAATATTAACCGATTTAATCACCATTACCTCCAATGATACCAATTCTAAAATATGTGCGGAATTACTTTCTTATGGTATAATGACACTGGATTACAGAAAGGAAAGATTTTATTTTCAGAGGGATTCCCATATAAAGGATACTTCCAATTCCGAATTTGGTTTTACCGCTACGGTCGAGGGTGAAAAAGCAGTCATCCGATTTGTTTCGGACGAGTCACTGAAAGATAAAATCCATCATGGTGATGAAATCTTGGAAGTAAATGGAATACCTGTGGGGTTATGTGGATTTCTTGCCAGTAAAAAGGATAGGGAACGTTCGGATACCCTTGAATTAAAGCTCAAAGCCCGTAACGGGACCGACACTTTTAAAATCACCTTGAAAAGCTTATGAGGATTGATTAATATCGTTTTTCGGCAAAATAACAAGGCACCATTAGCGTATAACCTAATACGGATTTTCTTCCATATTCTTGGATTTCAATGATAATTGAACCTTGCTATCAATATTGTAATTGTTTCAAAGTCCTATTTGTTATTATAAACTAGGCTTACTGAAGTCATTTACCCTTTACTTTTCATGTAACAAATGTTGGACTTCAACCGCGGTTAAAGGATTAATGTCTAAACGAATTGCCCCTAGTGATGATTTTAACGACGTACTCGAGGCAGGGGTCAAAACCTTGCTTCCATTCCTTTGAACTGGGTTGTATATAAATTTCAGGTGCAATCCAATTACGTTCATCGTAGGGAACCGGGCTTTGCCAAAATGATTTCGAGGCATACGCTTTCAATCCTGAATGCGGTAAACTAATTTCATTGTCATCACCAACATGGCTTGGTTTACCTCCGCTAGGTTCTCCAATAAAGGTGGTCTCCGTATATTGGTCCAGTTGGGTTGACAATAACATTGCCGCAGAAAAGGTCATATTGCCAATTATGGTAAATAATTTACCGGGTTCATTGATCTTATCTGATTTTATGATACTTCTCAAAAAATCTTTGTTCAATTTTCCGCTTCCTCCCAGATTGAACCTTAAATCCAGAACAAGGGCTTTGACCCCATTATAGTCGATAAATCTTAACAGATCTTCTCCAAATTCGTGGAATGACTTTTCTTTTTCGTTACCAATTTCATTTATTTGGCAATACACGATTTGTGAATCGGATAAATATGTGAACCAATATTTGTTATCAAGCCTGGATAAAAACAAGGGTGGATTGATGGACTCATCCATGGATACCCATCCCTCATTTGTTTTTCTGGTCAAGAAACTATCTGGTGAAAAAGCTTGATGTACAACCGACATCCTGGTTTCATTGCCGTATTGATCAAGGTAACCGATAACGGATTTGTTATGATCGGTAGCCAATCCAAATGCCATCAAAATTTCAGGCAATGTGGCATAAAATAAACTGGACCTTCTTTTCATTATTTTATTCTCCGCTATGGCCACAGTGGATGCCATTTCCAGTATTTTTTCAATGGGAATGCCATTAATGGATGTAATTTTCTTACCGAGTAAACTCTTATATGAAGGTAATGTCTGTTTGATAAAGATTCCATCACTGAACTCATAAAGTTCAATTGGTATTTGATGAAATTGATTTTTACCAGAAAATGGAGGCATAATATACGAATGGCCAATGCCAATTTCGTTCATCATCTTCATTAACCTTACAATGACCTCATAATCCTTCAATTGCGCTACTCGATCGATCAATGTTTCAAAATCGGTATCCCATTTTGATTCTGGATAATAATCATACAACCTATAGTGGGTCAGCTCAACTTGACTTTTTAAGAATTGTATGTCTTCATTCCATTGGTCCAATCTTGCAATGGTACCCGTGGTGTCAGGTATGACGAGTTTCTTAAAGGATGCCAAACTCCGCAGTGGGTCTAACTCCTTATCCAATAACAGTCGATTCTCTCTATTGTTCAATCCATGGCCAATCGCTAATTTTAAATGGATGAGTGCCTTGTCCATGTCTCCTAGGAAAGCATAATTTACTCCAATAGTGTAATTGGATTCTGCTAGATCGCTACCACACTCAATGGCCCTCTTCAAGGATTCAATTGATTCCTTGTAATTATCCCGATGCTTTTCAATTAAGCCCAATCTATACCAATAGATGCCATTATAAGGATTTTCACTGGTGATCTTGGTATAAAGATCAAAGGCCTTTTCCCATTTATGGTCATGAAAAAAATAATTTGCGTGGGATATGGTATCAGGTGATTGGGCGTTGAGGTCAACACTTGACCATACCATTATGATCATAACTTTGATCCAATTGTGATAACTTTTCATTTTTTGAATAGTGTATTTTGATGCTCTTGGGGAGATTGGAGGTTTTCCAACCATGTTGAGTACTTAGAAGCCCTAGTCCATTGAAGTGAAAATCTGTTTTAAACGGATGATACATTCAATGGGAATCGATAAATCAGAGGATGGCTTTAGTGAAAAACAAATAGGTTTTATTTGTAGTCTTCAACCATCCTCACAGAGTTATCGAGCAGGAAAATTGTAACGCAAATTACTTTCCTAGAAATCCATAGAAAATATCCTGTTCCAATGTTTTTAAGTGGTTCTTCTTTTTAATGAGAAGTTTTCCGTCGTTCACAGAAGCGTCTAGACCAGCTGGATACAAATAGGTTTCTATGGGGAACTTTGCAGTTCCATGGATATATGTATCAAAAAAGGAAGATTGATCTTCCCCACTCAGATCTGACAATAGTTGACACACTTCATCAATATCATATTGTTCTTCTGAACCCCCATATTTTTGGTAAAATGCCCTCATCAACATATCCAAACTTTTGGTATTGTTCGTTGCATTCCGAATAAGGATGTCTTGTGCCATCCCTACAAACATTCCACCTCCATATACCAAGCCCCAATGATCGTGTTTGGCCTCACCGTCCGACATCGCCAATGTGCCAACCCCATCATCATCAATATATCGCTTGTAAAAGAAATCCGAGAGCACGTTCAGATAACTTTCATCATTTAAAATACCAATATGATATAAGGACTTCACCGTGTAATAATTTGTAACCCCCTCTTTGAACCATTCCAAATTATCTGAGTTTGGAGAGAAAGACTTGCCATTCCAAAGATGGAAGAATTCGTGTGCAAAAATGAATCTGGAAATCAATTTTGAAAATTCATCCCCATCTTTCTCCACCAAGACACTGATGTTGTTTCCCAATGCCTCCCCATCAGTGGCATCCCAGGCATTGACAACTACCACAGATCGTAATGTTCCTTTTAAGTTGGGAGGGTTTGGGTTGCCGCCCATAAGATTGACGTAGTAATTTAAAACTCCGTTGGCAATTTCCTTATATTCTTCCTCTTGCTCCATGGTTTCTTTGGTGCCCAACGCAAAGATCAATTCAAAGTCCTTTCTTTTGATTTTGATTTCCTTGTGTGTGCCCAAGAACATCACGGATTGTAAAAGATCGTCTATGCCTTTCATTGCATACCTATTCGATTCTTTGCCATCGACTTCCCATGGAGTTGTTGCTTTCCAGTGTTTGGGCAAATCAAATTTTACCGAGATATCGTTCCGTTGGGTCCCATTGAGCATGAATAACGACCGGCCTGTATAAAAGACGCCATGTTCCGTTGGATATGCGGCACCATCAATACCTCCACTCCATGTGTAATCTGGATGGGTAAGATGAACATTGTAGGTAACCGTTATTGGTGAGGTATCATCTCCTTCAAGTTTCCACTTTGGACCTTGTAATTGTACAATGTTTACTTTATTCTTATGGTGGTCATATGCACTTATATCATGTAAAAAATGACCCCAACTGTTTTCAAAGGCACGGGCACTGCCATCCATATATAGAATACTATCTTGTGGTATGAATTTCATGGTGATCTGTGCCACGTCGGGTTCGTTCTCTTTGATGGTGACCTTGTAAGAGATTTGTTTTTGATTTTTATCCAGCTCATTTGCATTCGAACTGATACTGGAAAAGGCCACAGGGATTAGCCATAGGCTTGGCTTTTTTAATAAATTGAATAACATACTTCGTTTTTTGATGATGATGAATAATTTTTGTACAAGCCCCACAGTTCAACTTGTATAGGTCACATAGAGGGGATGCACTGATTTTTGATACATAGTCGTAACTTTAAAATTAAGCTATTAGTTTAAGCCTTTGGTAAAACCTGGTAAACTGTAACATTGTAAACAATGGATTGTAACATGGTCTATGGAATTTTAGGGTTTCATATTAAACAGCTTAAGTACGTATGGCATCAAAGTCACTGAATAATAAAAGACTAAATTCTAGGTGTTTGAAGGCATTCCAAATGCTATGAAGATGACAATTATCCTTTTCATGTGCCAATTTTTGAATGTTCAGTTTCACGTCAAATGGTTTCTAACTTATTTGTATAATCATAAAAACGGACAAAACGTTGCCTTTGCAACAACCAGTTTTCTAATAAGGGTCTTATTTTTTCTTCATCATTTTTTTGACAGTGCTGATGGGTATGTCCCCATGCTCCAATACCTTATGATGAAAGGTTTTAAAATCAAAGTCAGCGTTTGATTTTGCATCTTGGAGAAGTCCCAAAAATACTTTTGCGCCGTACTTATAGGTAATTACTTGTGCCGGCCAACGTTTCATTCTGTTGATTTCCCGAACACCAATATCATCTTGGTCTTTAATGTGTTCTTTCCAAAATGCAAGGGCTTTGTCATCGGACCAACCATAGTAGTTTAACGCAACATCAAGACAAACCCTAACGGACCTGATCAGGTCCCATTCCCATTTGCCGTACTCGTCATATATGGTATTAAAAATGCCCAATTCATTACCCAAATATTCCACATACGCACCCCAGCCTTCGACATATCCGGGATACCAAAAAAGTCCTTGTATTCGGGTTCTTTCAATTATGTTGTTGACATTAGATTGATAATGGTGACCCGGTATGGCCTCATGGACATAAAACCATCCCAGTTGCCTTTTATTGAATGGTTTATTGAAAATATTGTAGAAAAAAGTGTTGTTGCTGTAATAAGCAGGAACTTGAGCCATATCTTGGTTACTGCTTCTAGCGATATCAACTTCTGGTATTTCTGGGACATACGGAAAAAGGTTCTTTGAACATATACCAACCTTTTCCTTGATTTTTTCAAATGCTTTTTGAATGTCTTCGGGGTTTTCAAAATAAAAAGCCTTGTCTACTAAATATTCTTGAAATTCCTCCTTGGACAATCCTGAAGCTTCCTGTAACCGTGTCATGTTGGACTTCACCATTGCTATCTCTTCCAATCCAAAACTGAACAGTTCTTTCGGTTTCACCTCGGCATCCACCCAACGTTTTAAGAGATAGCTATACCAATTTTTCCCGTTGGGGATGGTGTAAATACTTTTGGTATCGTCCAAATCAACTTCTTTCCAACCTTGCTCCAGGCGAATTCTTTCGAGATTTAGACGGGCTTCATAATTAATAATCTCATAATTGATCCATTGATGATCTGTTAGTTTGGAACTATCAATATTTTTTATTTTTTCAAGCATCTCTTGAAAAAAGGCCTCTTGTTTTGTTAGCTCCTTTCCATTGGAAATATCTTGGAGCAAATTCACATAATTGATCTGCAAATCAGGTATGTCCATGGCTTCAAAAGCATTCAAGAATTCTTTCTCTATGGTTTCAAAATCCTGCTTTTGGGAAAAAGTCAGTGTAGGTAACATAAAAAGAATCCATAAAAAACCTGTCCTCATTGTATTCATTTTAAAACTTTGATATTCAAAACCACCTGCATCCAATATCTTGGATTCCAAAGGCAATCAGTAAGTTTCCCATTAGCATTATAAGTTTCTCTATATACTTCTCATGGTTTTTGAGCCACAGTAATCACCGGGGTACAAGGGATGAACAATTCAGTGATGCGCTTCAAATAGTACATAAATTTGATTTTAAGATTGTTGAGGCAGTTTATAGGTGCCGTTTTCAATTTCGGCCATTATTTCTTTCAATCTTGAATGGAATTGTTCTGGGGCACCTTTAATTGCTTTGCCAATATCCTTTAAGGAAGCCTTTTTATTCCCTAAAAAGTATAGACTGATGCCCCTATTAAGTTGAAGGAACCATGTGTCAGGGTTTTTATTTAAGGCTATATTACAGTAATCCAAGGCATCTTGATAGAATCCGTTTTGAAGCAAGAACTGACTAAATCCGTTAGCTTCATAAGCCGTGACATCTAGATTTTTGGCCTCAGAAATTATGTTTTCCATTTCTTGGGCCTTGTTCAATTTTTTTAACAACTGTATCTTGGTTGAAAGATTGGTCAAGTTCTTATCGGCGGCAAAACCGTTATAGCCACCATTGATCGATCTGCTTACCCACTGCAAAGCCTCATCCAGATTGGTGTTATGGTTCAGGCACCACAAGGCAGCATCGTTCCATGCCTGCCAGTGATAGGTATTTATGCCACGTAATTCGCTTCGTAAACTTTCAACAACAGTTTTGTTCAAATCTACTTCAACCTTAAATGGAATACGTTTTTTGCCCCACTCCAACCCAATGATCAACGAATTTTCAGTCCTGTCCAAAAATTCATAATCCAACTGCTCGGAAATTGCACATGTTTTGGGATTTACGGTTACCTGTAGGCTTATATCGTTCTCCATATCCAAATAATAGCTTCCCCATTGATCATGATTGTGAGCAAAAAGCAGTGTATAGGTATCATTTTTTGGAATGATATGAAATCCATATTTACCTGCTTTTAAAGATTGTCCCTCGATCATTACGTCCGTGGAAAATGTAATGGTGGTGGCCATATTGGCGCCGGCCCGCCATGCAATGGGGTTTCCTTCTTGTGGAACCACATCATTCCAAACATCCCTGTTTCGCAATGCAGGACTTCCATAATCCAATGTAATTTCCGTTACACCCAATCTTTGGATTTCTTGTACCCTAGGGCTTGCTTGTGGCATAGTTAAGGTATGGAATTGAGCAGTTATGTTTTGGATTAAAAAAACTGCTGTCAGAGCTATGAATAGTTTTCTCATTTTCGTTTTGATTAAAGTGTTTTTCTAAGTTGTTTAATTTTATATGTCTTGTGAAGAAAGGTTCAAAAACCATTTTGTTCTTCTCTTGGTTTGTATCTCATTTAAACCAATCCAACCACTTTGCCTTTTGTGTCTAAAACGGTATTCCACTGCATTTATACTTATGGAATTGATCATTGTGATGTAACCTTTGTACTATCCAAATTTTATTTGCCAGTTTTTATGAAAATTTCATTTTGGTCTATTCATAATGACTTACTGGACATGAAAAGAAGAGTGCGCATGTAGCCATCAAATACTTAAGTCTCATTGGTCTATTGTTTAAGGTTATTTCGCATCCAGTCAATGCTTTCCCTAGCTATTTCGGTATTGTAGTTTTCACTTGCATACGATAGCATATTTCCGCTGGAAAGGGTCTGGACATTATGTTGCATGGAATCAAATTTCACAAAGCCATGATCTGCGTTTTCTATCAAGACAAAGGTACCCTTACCAACATTCTTATTGACCAAATCAACAATTCGCTGCGCACCTTTTTCATCGATTGCCTGAATATCAAATTCGCCGTGCATGGCCAGGACATTGGTTTTGACCATAGACCAGCTTTTTGTGATGTCAACATCGACAAGTCCTTGCCAAAATTTGAAATCACGGCCAATGTATTGGTTCCTTTTAAAGTCTTCGAGGTTGAATTGTGATGCGTATTCTTTTTTCTCCGACATTTCCTTTCCTGATAATTTGTGGACCAGCAAATCGTCATTGAACTTTAGATTGACCTTATTGTTCTCTTTGATTTGTGCTTCGGAAACCCCAAAATGCTTGGGCTGAATGGTATAGAGGTCAACCATATAATCGTACCAATTTTTTCCAACGGTTCCATAGGTAATTATCCCTCGTGGTGATTTTACGTCGGTTAGCAGTGGAGCTATCACCCCTCCCATGGAGTGTCCGAACATGAAAATATTATCAGTGTCTACTGATTGTTTTTTCAATAAATCGGCATATCCCTGCTTAAATGCCAACAATTCTGCTTCAAAACCAATTTCTGAACATGGTCGCTCGCCTTTACTGTCACCGACCCCTGGTTTTTCGACCCTGTACACAGCAAAACCTGCATTTACCCAATCGAGCAATAACTTTTTCATTGGGCCATCGTCAGATACTGTTTCTACTGAACCGCAGGTATAGCCCTGAAGAAAATAGATCACAGGTGGCTTCTCTTTGTGTTTGGGTGTCACTAAAATGCTTCTTAAGGTATTTCCTTCGTAAACTACCTCACCATAGGAAACAATGCCGTTTTCAAAACTCTCCTTTGGCCTTCCAAGTAGACGGGTAGAATTGTTCCGCTTTTTACCGCCAGACCAATATTCCACTTCTACAAGATCTCCTTCGTATAACTCCCCAGCAACATCCAAAACGTCTTGTACACCATTTATCGACCTGCCGTTTAGTTGGGTAAGCACATTGCCCTGTTCCACGCCCAAATTTGAAAAAGTAGAATTGGGCATTACAGCTGTGATATAGATTCCCGAACTGACTTTAAGCTTGTGTTGGGCGGCAATACTATCGTTCAAAGTTTGCATCATTACCCCTAAAAGTCCCTTTCTTTGTAGTGTTTGGGCATGGATGGAGTGCAATCCCAAAATGGAAACAAAAAGAAAGGTCCAAACGAAAGATAAACGACACATATGGTTTGCTTTTATTGATTTATTTGGAACTAAATTTACTCGTTTATGGGTGCCGGGTCGTCCGAATAGCTGCAAATACATAAATTAGTACCAACTTTTAAGAGACTTTAACAGGAGGCTCCGAGAAAAGAGGGTTGTAAAGGATGTAACAGCACTAAAATTTTGTGATATGATTTTACGAAAAAGAAGGAGATGCCTCTACGCCCACTTTTTTGAATACAGCATTAAAATGGATTTATTGTTAAATCCCGATTTATAGGGTATCGTTTATTTGAACTTTGATAAAGCTTGCTATGTACTTTACGAGTTTTCCTTAGGGCCATATTTTTCTGCCATGTTAATCAATGGCAGCTAAGTAATATGTAGCCTAAAATCATCGTCTTAGAAGTCAGTAAACAACATCAATCCATCCAATAGATTCTTATCATCAAAATGCTTATGTGCAAATTGATTGAACCAATATCATTATATGTATGTGGAATTAAATTTTATGTCTTCAAAACGAGAATCATTACTTTATAAGCTCTCCTTAAAACCGAACTGTTTAAAAGTAGAATAATCATCTTAACTAAACGACAATATGAGAAAGAGCAAATTTCACCTCACTTATCATTATGGACGATTACAATAGGGAAGTACTGCACGTCGAAGTGGAATTTCCCCTTCACAAGCAACCGGTGGTGCGGTCGCGAACTACTGGATAAAACGAAGGGGTAAGTCCAAACACATACGTTTGGACATCGGTCCTGAATTTATTGCAAAGCTCATCTCACAATAGAGCGACATACATAGAATACAGTTCAAATATATACAACCGAAAAACGAATCCAGAATGCAGTCGTGGAATGGATAAATGGCACTTTTGGGAGAGATACCCTTCACAGGTTCAACATTGATGATGTATTAGTGTAATATGCAATTCTATGCTATGGGAAATCTACAATTAAGTATTGAGGATACTATGATTATACCTTTTCTTTTCTTAATGGAATAAATACTTTCCATACCTGTACGGTGACATGATGGCTGTGAGTAAATGACTTAGGCATAGTGCGCATCTATAAAAATGGGATTTAAATTTCATCTCCTCAATTCCTAATTCCGTAGCAGGATATGTAAATAATAAGGGAATATTGAAGTTTAAAAAATATCAAGTGGTTAATAGGTTGGTTGTATTTGTCCTGCTGTTTCTGTACTGTCAATTGTTGATTGGTCAGGAGCTTACCTCCAGTAGGAACCGATTTCGTTATGAAATTCAATCACATTCCAAGCGCATTAAAGTGGATGGATTGCATGATAGTGATGAATGGGAAGAATTCGATATGATACATGAACTCTACAATCACAATCCCATAGATAAAGGATTGTCAACGAAAGAGACTAGGATAAAAATGACCTATAATCACCAAATGTTGTTTATTGGCGCTTGGATTTATGATAATGGTGATCGCGTCGTTCAGTCACTGCAAAGGGACTCCGATAATGCACATTGGAACAGTGATTCCTTTTCAGTAGTAATAGACCCAATCAATAGCAAGCAGCATGGTGTATTGTTCGGTGTCAATGCCGGTGGCGCCGAAATAGATGGCACTCTTTCTGTAGAATCATCCCAAACCTTGTATTCAGAAACATGGGATGAAAAATGGTATTCCGCAGTGGGTCATTATAAAGATCATTGGTTTGTTGAGATAGCCATCCCCTTCAATAGTCTAAGGTACACTAAGGATAATGATCAATGGGGCATTAACTTTATTCGAACGGATAAGACGGCGAATTTTTATTATACATGGACCGAATTTCCAGTAAACTTCAATGCCATAGATCTTAATTATATGGGTACCTTGTCATGGTCAAAACCTCCAGAAGTAAAAGCAAAGCGATTTTTTGTGAAACCTTATGTTACTGGGATTTACAACGAAGGTAGAGTGGAGGGGGCAAGTGTGGACACCGACCTGGAAATAGGTGGGGATGTTAAAGTTCCCATCACCCGTTCGTTATATGCTGACCTTTCGATCAATCCGGACTTTTCCAATGCAGATGTGGATCAGGAAATTGTCAATATCTCTAGGTTTGATATTTCCCTTCCGGAGCGTAGGGACTTTTTTCTGGAAAACAATGATGTCTTTTCCAATTTTGGAAACGAGAATATCAGACCTTTTTTTTCCCGTAGAATCGGTTTGGCCAACGGGGAAAGGGTACCTATTGTTTATGGGGGAAAATTGACAGGTAATCTCGGTAGGAACCTGAGGGTGGGGCTGATGGACATACGGACAGCCTCTACAGAAACTATGGACCCTGTACAAAATACAATTGGGTCCTTTCACTATAGGGTGTTTAAACGTTCTTCAATCAAGGGTTTATATATAAACCGTAATATCTTGGATGAAAACGGGTACGAACAAGATAGCCGCAACTTGGGAGGCGAGTTCTCTTATATTTCCGATGATGGGAAGCTTAACAATATAGTTATGTTCCATACAAGTCAAACAAAAGGACTGCCTTCGGGGCATTTCCTTGGCATGGAAGGTAGCTACAGTTCTAGAGGTTTCGGGGCAGGTTGGGTATTTGACCAAGTAAATGATTCCTTTAGGGCTGATTTGGGCTTTGTCCCAAGGACCTTTGTCTATAACGCCGAAGAAGGGCGATTGATCAGACAGGGATACACCCAGATAAACCCTTGGATGAAGTTTACTTTTTTTCCGAAATCGGGTGTACTCAACACCCATAGTATTCGGACATGGCACCATATCTATTATTTTAACCGCAATCCTAATGAGCGACAATATAACCTTGCCTATGATGCATTTTTTAAAAATACAGGTTCATTTACGATCTCATTGAATCATTCGGATATAGACCTGATGTATCCCACAAATTTTTTGGGCGACAACTACGATAACCTACCCGCGGACAATTATACCCATTGGAGAACTAATCTTTCTTATAATTCAGATATTAGACGTCGTTTGAGTTATGCTCTAGGGATAAACATGGGTACATTCTATAATGGAAACAGATTGACCGTTACCTCTTCGACCAATCTTCGTTTTGGATATTGGGGAAATTTTGGAATTTCGTATGATATGAACAACATTGATTTGCCTGAGAACTATGGCAAGACCTTGCTCCATTTGATAAGATTCAATGGGTCTATCAGTTTTTCCAATAAGCTATTTCTCAATAGCGCGGTACAGTATAATTCGTTCAATAGGAATTTTAGTATATTTTCCAAGTTGCAATGGCGTTTTTCACCATTGTCCGATATTTTTCTCATCTACAACCAGAACAATGAAACCGATGATTTTACCCTGAGCCATAGGGCCCTGATGATAAAGGTTACATACCGGTTTGGGATTTAAGCATGGGAAACCAGGTTGTCCATGCCCAATAACTGTTCCTCATATTCGGTAGGGCTCATACCGGTAACTTTTTTAAATGCGGCATAAAAAGTTGAAGGAGTATTAAAGCCAACGGAATAAGCAAGGCCTTCAATTTTATGATGTCCCTCTTCGCGCTCCGGTAGCTTGTCTATAACCTCTTGTATGCGCAAATGATTGATGAATTCTGAAAAGGATTTTTCATATTCCGCCTTTATAGATCGGGAAACCAAATAAGAGGGGAATCCCAATTCCTTGGAAAATTTGTCTAATGTGAGCGAAGGCACGCGGTATATTTTATCTCTATTAATGGCTAATCTTACTTTTTCCAATACCTTGGGATCTCCTTTTTTGCGAACCTGTTTTTTGGGAAATAGCATGGGGTTTTTCAAGGACACAATAAATAAGGTATAAAATAAAAGAGAGGATAAACCGGAAGCAATGGTATAGTTCAAAAGCTCATTAGTATAATATTGGAAAAGGTAAATCGAACAAAAAAGAGTTACCGTTGTCAACAATACCATGTTCCATCTCACCAAGACATTTTCCATACCCTGTCCGCCCTTGAGTAGAAGAGCCCAAGAAACCAATAGGTATATGGACATAAGATAGGTCGTATACATATAAAGTTCCACAGCAAAGTCCTTTCCCAGTACCGTAATTGCCATAAAGCCAAATACTGCGGGAAGAAAATGAAGGTATTCGCGCACATGTAAACTGTTAAGGTCCATTTTTTGGGCATTCTTGACATAAAGCCAGGTTAATGGGCCAATACAAGCCAGTCCTAGATAACTGATAGCCATCCCCAATTCTGGAAGGTTCAGTGAAAAACAGAAAAATGACTTGGAACAACGTACCGCCAATGACACAAATAGGAGGGCCAACAAGGTTTGTTTCAATTTATTTTCTTTTCTGACATAGTAAAAATAAATGGCTAACAGCAATCCCCCTGGAATAGCAATTCCGGACAAAAATGAGAGTATCAACAAAAGATCCATGATAAAAAAGTCTCTTGATTTAAGAATTCAACATAAAACTGGATTTCATTCAACCTAGTTTTGCTTTATGTAATGAGTATGGTAAAAAGGAATTCGTTACAGAAATAATTGTTAAAAAATTAAAGTTACTAATTGAAATGAAAACTTACCTGTTTTACGCCGTTTGTCTTTTGGTTTTTTGTAAGGGTATGGCCCAAGAAAAAGATTATGCTGATGTCACCTCTACAATAGATGGTACCATTGATGCTTTGTACAATGTAATATCCGGAGAGAAGGGCGAAGAGCGCGATTGGGACCTGATGCGATATATTTATCATCCTAACGGTCGACTAGTTGCCACTAGGCAAAATCCGGATGGTACAGTGGGTGCTGTTTTTTTGACGCCGGAAGGTTATATTGAAAGTTCAGGGCGATGGCTGTTCGAAAATGGTTTTTATGAAGAAGAGATACATCGTGAAGTTGCGGTATTCGGGAATATTGCTCAAGTATTCAGCACGTATCAGTGTTTTAAAAGCAAAAGCGATACCGAACCTTTTATGAGGGGTATCAATAGTATACAACTGATTAATCAAGGCAACAGATGGAGGGTGGTCAATATATTCTGGCTGCAAGAAACAGAGGATAACCCGATACCCCAGGTCTATCTGCCAAAACAACAATAAACATAACAGACAATATAAGTTTAGATGAAGAAACATGAATGGCGGAAACAGGAGCGATCGCTCTACCTACCGAAAAAAGGACCGGAACTGATTGATGTTCCATCACAAGTCTTCCTGACGATAAGCGATAAAGGAAGTCCAAAAGATCCAAAATTCGCCCATGCGGTAAAAGCACTTTATTCCATTTCATATGCTATTAAAATGACCCTTAAGAAATCCGATGACCGACCAGCAGATTATTATGATTACACGGTTTATCCCCTCGAGGGTATTTGGAGCCATATGAATATGACCAATACGTGTTCGGCAGGTGGCCGGTATAAGGATAATTTAGTTTATGAGCTTATGATTCGACAACCTGGATTTATAACACAACAGCGTTTTATGTCCTTGTTGACCGATTTGGTTCAGCGTAATGACAATGAATATCTGAGTAAGGTCGGATACCAGGTCATACGTGACGGCAAGTCGGTACAGATGATGCATGTAGGGCCTTTTGAAAGGGAAACAGAAACGTTGGAACAAATGGAAATCTACGCCTCGAACCATCAATTGAAAAGGGTTACGGATAGCCATCGGGAAATTTATCTGACGGATTTTAATAAAACAGCACCTGAAAACTTGAAGACTGTGCTACGGTTTTCCGTTGAGGAAGACTTGTGAGCGAGAGGAAAGAATAAGTAGAAACTGACAACTGACCCTTCACGATATAAAATAGTGGTTATATGAAGTTGATTCAAATAATTGTCTTAGCATGCTTCTCCAATGCATATATCTTTACCGGAATTGGTCAGGAAAGTGGGATGCCAGTAAATTTCAAAGGGAAGCAAAGGTCTATTTATGAAACTGAAATGGCCTTTCAACAAATGATACGGGAGTCAGGTGTCCAGACAGCTTTTTTATCTTATGCAGATGATCAGGCAGTATTGAATAGAAATGGGGTACTTGTGGAAGGAAAGGAAGCCATAGCAAAATTTTATGGCACCTCACTTTATGAAGAAGCAAAAGTGAAATGGGTTCCCAAGCAAATAGTAATGGCTAAATCTGGTGATTTGGCATATAGTTATGGTGCCTATATCTGGTGGCTTCCCGATTCTTCGGGAAAATTGATCGAGTATCCTGGGATTTATATGACCATTTGGAAACTTCAACCAAATGGAAATTGGAAATATGTTTGGGATTGAAGTAATTTATATTTCTATAAATGATTGGCTCGATCAATATGAATTGCCGTTGCCTAAAAAGCGTATGGTTGATGATTTGATAATAATGGGCGTTCCAAAATTTTGGAAATGCCCATTATTTTTTGATATATGTGAGCATAGCTAAAGAACCATGTCTTTATAGTAATCCAAATCCAAACCGACAATATAAAAATTCAGTGATCCATTATTACTGGAGGATTGGATGGATTTAAATTTGGCATAACTGGACATTGCCGTCTCTTGAATCCCGGCTAAACGACGTCCCGTTGTAAATATCAAATAGTTATTGTCAGGAGTTACATAGGGACTCCCATCAATTTGGTCACTATTGATATTTTTCCCCATATTGATGGGGTCTGTCCATACATTGTTTCCTTTGTTGAAGCTTATGTACAGATCACTGTTGCCAAATCCATCGGGCTCGTCCACACGAACGAAAATGATAAACGATTTATCCTGTGCCACAAAGGCATCTGCCTCTCGACGTTCTGAATTGATGTTTTTTGGAAGGGCAATCGGCTCTTGATATTTTCCATGCTGGAATCGTGAGAAATACAAATCGGAGTTACCTGTTTTGTCGGAATTGAAAAAGAGCGTTCCATCTTTTGTCATGACAGGATAGAATTCGTTGCCCTTTGATGCTATTGGCGCGCCTATTGGCTGTGGATCATGCCATTGGCCGTCTTTTCGTTGAGAGGTCCAAATATTAAAATTGAATCCTTCAGGTTTTCCTTCGTAGTGTTGGAAGGTGGAGAAAAACATGGTCTCGCCATCAGGGGAAATCTGTACATCAGCGATGGGGGTATCGCTCATTACAAAAGGTACGAACTCCGGCTCTGAAAAAGTGTTGCCATTAAATACTTGGAATGCGATTCCGGTAACTCCTAATTTTTGGGAGGTAGCGGAATAATAAATGGTCCTAACATCAGGACTGAAAGAGGTGTTGAACTTGTCCAATGATGTGGATACGGTTTCAGGGAAAAACTTGATAGGGGAGCGTAGGTTTGTATCCAATGTATACGCGGGCATTTTCGTCCAGTTCTCATAGTCTTTGAATGTTGATTTTACCGTACAACCCATAATTGCAAGGGCCAGAAGGTAGAAAGGTGTTTTTCTCATTTTAATATGTGAATTTAAGGTTTGTTTAATCTTGATGCAATCAGCTCATTTCGTAATACCATATTCCATCGAAATATGCTATGGCTGATTTGGTCATATGCCGATACTGTTTTCCAGCGGTCCTGGTCCAACAACAATATATTGGCCCTTTTTCCTCCTTCTATGGTCATGATGAGGTCAAGTAAACGAAAGATTTTGGCATTTTCGGAGGTTACTGATTTTAAAATTTGTTTAGGACTGAGTCTTAATTTATACCAGTGCTTTTCGGTATGGTCAAAGAATAGTGCCATGGAGTTGGTGATCCGCAGACCATTGGACACCCTAAAACTTTGATTATTGTCAGTGCGACAAAATATCAGTGATAGTATAATAACGGGCATTAAAAAGGGTGTAGACTGTGATGAAGCCATTACAGGATACCAGCGGTGCAACAGGTTTTTGGTGTTTGCGCTGGCGGCAACTTTCTGGTACCTAGCAAGATTGCGATATGGTTTCATGGCCATGTATACTCAAGTTGAATTCGTCTTTGTGCACATTAATTCGCCACACATACACCAATTATACGATGTATCGTTATAAGTAATATCCTGAATTTTGAAAATAACATATTGTTACAGGATTTCTGTCTGGTTTTCAGTCCCATTTTATCCGGTTGATAAGTAAGTAGTCGATTTTGTAAGCAAGTTTATCTTGTACTTGATGTATTCGGAAATGGAAGTATAGGAACTATTGAATCGTTTTAGTTAGTACTCTTGTTCAAGAAAAAGGGTTTCTAATGCCGTGAATTAGCCTAAGATTCCCTTGATTATTTTGCTATTTCCTTGTGACAGGGTGTCAACATGAAAAATAAAAAACCAAAATTCTGGGTAGGATAACTTCAATATAGGTAAGGGACAAGTTAAAATCTATGACTTAATCATTGAGGAAATTTTACATGATTGAAAATCATTGTTTTAAATTTAAAATCTTGGAGGTATTCCCATTAAGCACACTGAAAGCAAAAAACAATTTTTGAACACATATTTTATATGCCTAACTATCAATAAAAATAATTGAGGTGCTTAAAAAATAGGACAGTAACTATTGGCAACAAAATTGTTTATGTCCTTTTCATTGGTTCTTACTATAGAGAGCTAATTAAATTATTCAGTCTTGATTCCAATGGTAAAACTTAGAAGTAATAGACTTGTTATTATTGTTACCATTATTGTTGAATTCAATAAAATTGGAGATTGAACTTTTGAACTATCAAAATGAAATTTAGGTAATTTCGCTACCATTTCCTTGGTAAAAGCCTCTTCCTGGAAAACCAAAGGAAGAAAAAAATCCCTCCATTGGTCAGTGAAATGTAAAACACTTTCCCGATATGAATTATAATGGGCCGTGGAAGTATTGGAGATGTGATTCAAATTGTTTTGCAACAATATGGATGGGGATAAAAAGCTAAGTTTATGTACCCATTCCTGTTGCTTTTTGAGTGATTGGTCGTACTCGGTTAGGAGAGGCCCCATCTTTTCTAACATTAAATTTTTTGAAGCAAAATATCTTTGCCACCATCCATAAGCCGTACTTTCATCAGCTTCACGGGTTACCAGTTCTGGGTGACTTCTTAAGTAATCATCTAAAATCTTATCTTGTTCTTTATCTACTGTGGCTTGTAGGCTACGCATCTCATTGATAAGCATAGTTCTTGATGGCGTAGGATACAATACATTGGCCGATTGACCGACAAGTGATGGTATGGCCAATACAACAATCACCCAGCAGCCCAATAAAACAATAGCGTTAGTAGAGCTTGAAGCGCCTCTGAGATTAAGTAAATAAGCCAATACAAACCAAAAGGCCAAATACAAGCACACTTGCAACATAAAAATTAAAACAAGTTTATTGATGGACACTTTAAATAGTATAAACATAATGAATAGGCTTGTCAATAATAGAATTACGATGATGGCAAACCTGACCAATACTTTTTGAAGCAACCATAAACGAAGACTCAGTGGGCTGGTAGCAATAAGCTTGAACGAACCTTGTTCTTTCTCACTACTAAGGATATTGTAGCTAAAACTAATTATTACCAAGGGCAACAAATAAACCAAAACAAATGAGAGGTCAAAATTTCCCAAAAGTAAACTCACAGGACTTGCTAACTCTGTAAAGGCAATACTAAAATTATCATCAGTTAATGTAGGTTTGACATAATGGTTGAACATATCGCTCTGACCCGTAGCAACAAAACTTAAATGACTCGGGTTAAATGGAGTGACCCGTGGGTTCAAATCACCAGCGGCCGTTGGAAGGCTTGGATATTGCCAACTGGCCAAGTTTATTTCATGTCCGGCAGAAAGAGAGTCTAAATGTGCCATCATCAACGCATCGGAAGCTTTCATTTGGTTGATGGCCGCCGCAATACTGTTTTGTCTTTGAACAACTCTATTTTGACCATTCCAGCCTGCATACAAACACAATGACAACAATAAAACCGTGATAAATGAAAGCCAATAATTTCTTTTAATGGTGCGAAATTCTGTAAGTATATTAAGCCGTAACATAAGGATTCAAATAGGTTTAGTGAAAAAGAAAAGTGCACAAAAAGAGACCATTAACCAAGTAAATAGGGCAACCATACTCATTTTATTTTGATATAAAATTTCGGATAAAGCAGGAGGACTATACACAAACTCCGGCATTTCCTTCCATAACGATCGGTCGGCCTTGTATGCCCAATCACCATATTTGGAATTCGCTGCAAAATTACTGTTTAGCTTGTCTTGTAGCAGCATTCTATACTTCTCGGCCGCATCCGAAAAATCCCAGTGTGAGTTGTAATCGGTCCGGGCCAATGACATGGACAAAAAACGAGTCGGGAGAAAAGGGGAAAAAAAGGTGAACGAGTTGTAAACCTCATTATGTGTGCCGTATACTTTCTTTAATTCGTTATAATGCCTATAGTAGATTTGAGCTTCATGTTCCTCTCCCTTCTGCATCCGAAATCCATCATAATTAAAAGGTAATTCTTCAAGACTTTTTACATTGTATTTCCGTAAAGTTTCTTGTTCTAATATTTTAGCAGCTTCACTCCAAGGGTTATGACCATCCAGACCTTTTGATTTATCCAGTACGATTGCTTCGTCAAAAGATTGTTTGGTTGGATAAGGATACTTTAACTCTGCCAAGTTAGTGGCTGCCTTTGGGATGGCCAAACTGCTCAAAATCCAAAAAACTAAAAGGCTTACCAATGAAATCCCCGAGTTTTTGGAGAGCGAGGAAGCGATAAGGGAAATACTCGTGAAAACAGCGTAGTAGATTAAATATATGAGTAGCATACACAATAGGTGCAATATGCTAAAGCTACCAAAATCACTAAGTGAGCCAAGTAAAATTCCAGCAATCGTAAAGACCACCAATGTAAGTGAAGCAATAGGGGTAAAAACACCGAGCCATTTTCCTATGACAAGTAAACGAGGGTTAATTCCTTGACTTTTAATAAGCCTTAATGTACCGCGTTCTTTTTCTTTTGTAAAAATATCATGCCCTAGAAGTATGAGCAGTAATGGCATAATGAAAAGCAGTATAAAATCCGGTGTTAGTTCACCAAACCTGGCTAACCCGGTTTTATCCGTCGCCGCAGCATATTGGGCCTCATTTCTTTTGTGGGCCTCCAAAAAAATGGAGATTCCTACATACTTGTCAACGCCTTGATCTATCAACGAAAGGGGATACTTGGGTTTAAATGCATAGGTTCCGTAATGAGCTGCACTGTGAGGGTTTTTATCGGCTTGATGCTCCCAAACATGACGTTCGTTACTTTTCGCGATATTGTGCTGTTCCTGAACGGTTTTGTAATAACCAGTACTGACCAAGAAGGCCATTATTGTTAAAATGAGCACAATAAAGCCAGCTACCCTATACTGCCCGGTTCTAAGGAGTTGCTTTATTTCTTTTTTTACAAGTATTAAAATCATAATTGTGGTAGCTTTAATTCATGTGGGCCAGATAGAGCTTTTCAAGATTGGTGTGGTTAATATCTGTTGAAGAGAGTTCGTCAACCAGACTACCGGATTTCATGATACCTATTTTGGTACCTGTTTCTTTGGCCCTAAACAAATCGTGTGTGGCCATAAGGGTTGCTGTACCCTGTTTTTTTAACTTTAGTAGCAATTCTGAAAATTCATTGCTAGCCTTCGGGTCTAAACCCGATGTAGGCTCGTCAAGCAAAAGTACCTTCGCTTTTTTGGCCAGTGCTATGGCTATTCCTACTTTTTGACGCATTCCTTTTGAGTAACCTTTGATTCTTTGCATGTGGGCACTCTCCTGAAGGCCAACTTCATTCAGAAACATAATGAGTTCGTCTTTTTCGTATTTTTTTCCTGATATGCCAACAAAATACTGTAGGTTTTCCAGTCCCGACAATTCGGCGTAAAGGTTCAGGTTTTCAGGAATGTAAGCAATCTTCTCTTTTGTTTTTACGGGATGCTTTGCGACTTCTACACCTTCAATTAATGCATAACCCGAAGTGGGCTTTACAAAATCCAGAAAGAGGTTGATTGTAGTGGACTTCCCAGCTCCGTTCGCTCCTAAAAGACAATAAATGTCCCCAGTATTTACGGTAAGGTTAAGTTGATCAAGAGCTGTATGCTCCCCATATTTTTTGGTTAGGTTTTTTGCTTGTAGCATCATAGTGGTTTAATTATTGTTACTAAGTTACGATGGACGAGCTATCTCTAATCCTTTAAGTAACCCATTAATAGGTCGTTGAATTCTTTTGGTTTCTCCCAAAACATTGCATGGCTCGTTATAGCAACAGTATTAAAAAACGGTGCTTCCTTGTTTAACCATAAACTTGCTTTTCCATACCATGAATCCCTTAAAAAGAAAGCTGATCTAGATGGAGTTTCAGTGTTTTTGACCACATCTATATAATCCGCCGCTAAACCATCAATATATAAGCTCAATGCAACATGGTTTGGTGTTTTCAACATATCGTTTACCATCCATTTTTTATCATTATCACTCACGGGGTTTTGTAACATCCAGTTCACTGTGCCAGCGGCATCCCTGGTTCTTGAGCGGGTTAATCCCAATAGACTTGAACGGTAGTCATCAAAGTTTCCGTATACCCATTCGAAATCCATGTCGCCTACCCATTTAGGGGTTTCATCTATAAAAAAGACTTGTTTAATATTCCCTGTTCCAAATTGCTTTAGATACTCGAACATGGTAATACAGCCACTGGACCATCCGACCAATACCACATTTTTTAGCTTTAATAGTTTTATAAATTCCGCAAGGTCTTGTGCATGTACATCATAGGAATTCCCAACTGATGTTTTTTGAGATTCCCCTTGACCCCTTGGGTCAAAAGTTATAAATCGGTACTGTTTGGAGAAATATTCCTTTTGTTTGGAAAAAAAACGCGTGGTCATCGTCCAGCCAGGAATAAAAATGATTGGATTTCCTGAGCCTTCATCCTCGTAATAAAGCGTTACTTTTTGGTCGGGAAGCTTAAGGTAATTTTCACGCTGAGCATTAGCGCCCAAAGAAAAAAATAATAATATGTAAAACCGTAAATTTCTAAAAGACATCGAAAATTAATTTTGGGATAGACTCTTTATAATTGATTTGAAGGTAATTATGCCTTTTGACCAATTTACCAAACCCTTCAGGTGTGATCTCCGGTTTTTCCGGACCTATCAATGTTGCTATATCGCCAACCTTTACCATAGTATTGGCACCCAATGAGATATTTGTATGATTGGCATTTACATTGATAACAGGATATAAGGCTCCATTTAGAAGTACTTTAGCGCCGTTTTCAGCGCCACTATCGTAGCCGTCTCCCCAGCCAATGGGCAGTGTGGCAATCCATTCGTCTTTAGTTACTTTATAAAACCTTGAAAAACCAATGGTATCTCCAGCAGATAGTTTTTCAAGACGCATTACACGTGACTTTAAACGATACGTAGGCATTAGTGGCCATTTTTTTGACGCATCCATATTGGCCAATGGGTATGAACCATGAATTAAAATACCTGGTCGTACCATATCTTGATGTGAACTAGGTAAGTCTATCAGCGAAAAAGAAGGTGCCAAATGTGTTTTTCCCACATTGACACCTTCTCTTGACAACTCTTGAATTAAGTCATTAAAAATTCTGATCTGCTCTTTGGCAAAGTCCTTTGGTGTGGTCAAAGTAGAAAAAGTATACTTAATATTTAAGCCTAAACTACCAGACGCAGCGGTTGCCAACTCAAAGGCTTGGTTGAAAGGAATTCCCATTCTCCCTAAGCCAGTATCAATATAAAGGGCTGTACTTATTTGCTTTTTTGAGTTATTGGATAAGCTTTTGATTTTTTGTAAGGCATGTGCGGAAAAAATACTCAGAACAATGTCATTTTCAACTAGGTCTTGACCTAAGCTTTCATCAAAATCACCCATAAGCAGTATGTTTTTTTTGATTCCAGCTTTTCTTAAAGCCAAAGCTCTATCGGCTTTAACCAATGCAAAGCCTTCTATATGGACACTAGTGTCCAATATTTTGGCCACTTCAACATCCCCAAGACCATAAGCATTGTTTTTGATGACAGCCAAAACAGGTTTTTGGTTGGCCATTGTGCTAATTATTTCAGCGTTTTTATGGTAGGCCTTTCTTGATAGCTCCAACCAGAAATCAGCACTATTCTCTTTGGGTAAATCAAATTTACTCCTAGCGGTCGATCCCCACAATGAGGAAGGTAACGCGACTACACTAGCTGTTATAGCTGCATATTCCATGAATTTTCTTCTACTTGTATCTATAAGCATTACTTTGTTATTTCTAAAAATTATACCCTACCGTAAACAAGACTCTTCTTGGAGGTTGTGGTAACCAGTAGTATCCAAATGAATTAAAATAGGTGCGCTCATCGGTTAAATTTTCAATATTCATACGTAGTTGAATTTTTTTGGTTTCGTACCCTAGAGCCAAAGACATTTTTGTGTTTGCGGGATGTAGCTGTGCATCGGAGTTTGCTTTATCCCCAAAATATTGCGCTTGATGAAAAATACCATATCCTAAGGACAATCCTTTAAGTTTATTGGTAAAAGCATAGTTTGACCATAAACCGATACTATGGTTGGGTGCATTTTCCAGTTCGTTACCCTCTTCAAAAACGATGTCATCCAAAATCTCGGTTTGTAAATACGTGTAGTTTCCTTGAACGCTTAATTCATCAGTAATCCTACCACTAAAATCCAATTCTATTCCTCGGCTTCTTTGTGCTTTGGATATGTATAAGATATGGCCATCTATAGACACCTCGGAAGGATCATATGAGAGTCCACTTTCATCGGCCAGTTCAGTAAGAATAAAGCTGGGTTGATTTTCTTTTCTTAATTCAAAGGCAGCCAAAGTAACCCCTAACCTTTCATTAAAGAAATTGGCTTTAACACCTCCTTCAAATTGTTTTCCTAGGGTTGGATCCAAAAACTCTTCCGGTTTGTATCGATGCCTCCCATTTACCTCAAAACTTTCTGCATAAGAAGCATATAAAGAAACGTTTGGCTTTAATTTGTATAACAGTCCAAGTCTTGGGATGACTGGTTTATCGACCTCGTTTTTATAATCTGCCGGTCTTTCCGATTCACTGTCGTAATTCCTATCTCTTTTGTACCAGTTGAATCGTAATCCCATCAGTACATGTAATCTATCGTCCATGAGCATTATTTGATTTTGAAGGTTAAACCCTGTACGTGATAGCGTATCTTTATAAGGGTTTGGGTCTGTGTTCAACTCAAATAGATTATTAATGATTGTCGGGTCCGGATTATCAAAAGACCCTATAGCATTTGGAAATCTTTGGTAGGTAATTCTATCGGTAGAGAAAGTGTAATCAAAACCTGCAAACGCGTTATGTTTTACCAATCCTGTATTAAACTCATAATTAACTTCCAACAAGTTGGCAAAGTTTACCAAATCATTAAAAGTTGCCGAATTTCCAAATTCGATAACGTGCTCATTTAGCAAAAGATCCTGCCCTCCATTCACTACTTCTACATCCAATCTGGCTAAAGAAGGATGATTTTCAGGGTCGGTCGAATCTATTCCAAAAGAGCTAAGGGGAACGACATCTCCAGGGCTATAAACCCAATTCTGCCAAAGACCTCTATTCAATCTAGGTACAGATTGGTACTGATTGGTAAGCCGTAACTGTAAATTAGGGGTCAACTTATATTGAAGCGTTGATACCAAGCTTGTTTCCGTGAATTCATTTCTACTAGCTGGATTGCCATAGAACCTATTGTACGGCACGCTTCTAGCTTCTTCCAGCGTAACACTTGGCACAAAAATACCTGAATCTTCCACGCTACTATCGTCCCTAAGCAAGCCTTCGACAGTCCACGAGAAATTATTGTTTGGCTTATAAGAAAATGAAGGTGCCAACATAATATACTCATTACTGACATGGTCACGATAACTATCGGCCTTTTCATAGGTTGCATTCACACGCATAGCCAAAGAACCACTTGCATTGAGCACTTTGTTAAAGTCCAAAGAAGGCCTTACCAAGCCCCATGAGCCAGTTGTGTACTTTACTTGAACAAAATCAAAATCCTTTGGTTTTTTGGTCACAAAATTTACTACGCCCCCTGGGGAAACATCGCCATACAATACCGAGGCTGGACCTTTTAATATCTGTACTTCTTCTATATGATCGGAAAAATGATTTCCTTCATTGGAAATAAGTAATCCATTTCTACGGTAGTTGGCATCATTGAGTAAAAATCCTCTGGCTGAAATTTCCAGCCTACGAGAACCGTTTCCCCAAGCTGCGGTATTTTGTATGCCGCTTACGTTTCTAAAAACTTCTCTTAAATTAATTATTTGCTGTTGTTTAAGCACGTGCCGATCAACCACCTGGACTGCCATTGGTATATCAATCAATTCCATATTGGAACGGGTTGCTGACACTATTTTTTTACGCTGGCCCAAAACCACAATGTCATCCAGTAGGTTAAGTGATTCTTCAAAGACAAAATTGGCCGTACTTGTTTCTCCAGCTGAAACCGTTATCTTTTGACGTAAGGTTTTATATCCCAACATACTAACAGTAATTACGTACTCCCCGGGCTCTAATGAGTTAAGGCTATAGGTTCCGTCTTCATCGGTAACAGTACCTGTTTGATTATCAATCGACAAGTTTGCCAGATATATAGGGTGAGAGTTTTGATCGGTAACTTTTCCAGTGATTTTTCCTGTGTCCTGGGCAAATAAGTAATTATTACTAAAAAGTATTAATAGGAGTATTATAGATTTTTTCATTTATAGTTTGGTTGTTTATTGGTAGATATATCTCTATTTTTTGATGTTATCCTCAAAAGACTTTGAACATATATGCCATACCCGTTGTTCTCTGGGTACAACCGTAAGACCAATGAGATTTCAAAAGCGCTATCTACTATGCTGCTCCTTATAAGAGGAGAGAATATTTTTTTATGATTTGAAAGTATTTACATGAATGGGTGTACCTGCCGCCTTATATCATAAGACATGTAAACACTAATGATTGATTTATTTCTTCGAAAATGTAGAAGTGTAAACTATAAAAAATGAGGAGGAGGTCTAGAGAACAGTTTCTCTTTTTTCAGTGATTTTTTTGAAACAAAATCATAATTCTTCTCTACTACAAAAGTTGAATGTGTAAAGTATGTTTGTACATTGTATTCTGAAGTACCATTAATTTGCGGCGCCGAGTTAGCAACCGCTATAAATTCACAAACTTGACACTCCAAAACGTTATCATCTTCATGAACAAAAACATGAAAACTTACCACTTTTAAAGAGAGGTAAGCAGCTATGAATAAATATGCTATATAAGTATTGAACTTATTTTTGGTCATGGGCAGCTAAGTTAAGTAATAGTGAACATATTTGATATGAAATCTCAAAAATTAAGTTTTGTTCTTTCTATGCAGGTTTCCCGTAAAAACATTTTATTGAAAATAGATCAATAAGGCCCTAGTTCTTGCCCTCCACCCTTGCGCATGGGTCTTGATTGTAGTGGCCGTCCCCTGAACTTTATTGGCAGGTAAAAGGCACTTGGACACCCATAATCATAAGGGGTTTAAGGGCCTCCTTTCTCTTGATGTGCAACCTCATTGCCTTGACAAAGGACTTCCCTGGTTCCTTGGCATGGACCTTTCTCCCAATGTAGGATTCCACATAGTTCCTTTTGAACCCCATTGTCCTGTCAAAGGTCTTTTCGTCTGCTTGGTAAAAACTGTCCCGATTAAACCCTCCCTTGACCGTTTTTTTGTTCAGTTCCACTTCCGATGCCCTGTGCTTCGCCATTGGTGAAATCATAGAGGTTGTTGGTTGGGCCCCTTCTGCTGACGATGATGGGCAACTCCTCCTTATGTATCCCGGCGAGCACCAATTGCACGTTATGTTTATGTGGGACCAATCTTGTTTACTCTACTATCCTTTTTTGAGCTCCTTGGCATTCCCGATGGATTTGCCCCGTTCACTTTAAGTATCTCGTTCCTGAGTCTTGCTACTTCCCCTCGGTAGGGAGCATTCTCCTGAACCTGTCTATCAAAGCCCGTAGTGGTATGTTCGTGCTCGGTCTTGACATGATATTTCAGGTTCTCTGCCTTAAATTGGTCGTGTTGGCATCTATTTCCTCGATGATTGTTTGAGGACATATGCCGACGCTCTCTCAGTCAAAGAAATCCTCTCTTTGGTCGGGCAATCTGTTCTCTTTTTCCTTTACAAGATGGTCTACATAGTTTCCTGCTCTCGAGTTGTAGGTACTGCCCATTTTCTGTGCTGTGATGTTGCGGTACATGGTTGCTGGTTTAATCGATGTTTTAAACTATCAAAATCCCCGATACCCATATTGGTTTTTAAATAGGGCCTTCCATCATAGGCTCCACATTCTTCACCTTAAGGAGGATTTCATTACAGTACTTTTTGTATTCTTTGAATTCATGAAGCATTCTATCATACCCCAATTTTGTAACAGTATTTTTAGTTTCAAAAAAGTCCTTTCGCTCTTCCAGTATCTTTAGTATTTCTCTTTCAATTATCCAAATTGGTCACGCTAATGTCTCTAAAATAACCCCGGGTGCCGTTATCCACAAATAACCCTATGGCCCCCTTCTTATGAAATGTATTTTTTAAATCGTTCACTATCAATGATGGTTGTTCATTTCCATGAAGATAGAGTCTAGCCGTTCGATTATGGACTTCAATCCTGATAGGAATCCAGGTGTGCAGCTCCATGTCCGTATAGGATTCATATTTTCCGGGATTTTCTTTACGCAATTTGGAGAAGGGATAATTGGGATAAGCAAAATATTGTGTAGAATGATTACGCCTCAATTGATTTAGATCCCGTCCGTTCCGGGGTCTAATATAAATGCATTCAAAATGTGTATTGTCCTCATTGATATGAAAAGCGATACCTATGAATCCCCTGGCCTCTACTGGAGCGCCCTCTACAATGGAGCTATAGGCTTCGAGCTCAATCCTACCGTTGGTAAATGAAACATCGCCTATTTTCGCAAACGTTGGCTGGCTAGGTTGATCCATGTCCTGGTCCTTGATCACTTCAATACATGTTGTGCCGTCCTTGACCAAGGTTCTCATTTGTACATTGATAGCTTGGATATTTCTAAATTCACCCAATCCTAAAGACTGGGCTGATATCGACTGAAATGATGCGCAGAGAATAAAAAGAAAATAATACTTATACATGACTAAAGAATAAAAGCCCCCCTGCTGGGGGGCTTTGGTAGCTAATTCAAAAAATCAATCAATGAGAACAAAGCTCAACGGATTTTTTTACAGGTTAAAAGTACATTTGTTTTGGTCTTGATATTTGGAATTGATATGAAACCCAATTAATTTGATATAACCCTGATGTGCTGATGCAAGAAACCTGCAGTCCCACTTAATTCCTTACATAATCCCAGATACTTTCAATGACCATATTTCCTTTTTGAAAACTACTGTTGTCTTTAGACCAATGAATAGGAATATCTGGATTGATTCCCATAAACTCGTTTTTACCATCATTGCGCAATCTTACGCAGTCAGGCATCTTTACGGCCAAGCCTATATTTTCTAGTACTACTTCAAATCCACCATTGGTGTATCCGCAACCGGCACCAAAACTTGTCTCGCCAACTATGATGGCTGCACCATTGGATTGAAGGATGGAGCTAAACCCTTCAGTTGCAGATCCTGACCTATGGTCCTGGACAATAAAAAGACGGTCAGACGTATCATACACACCTCTTGTATAAGGCATGAAGCGATGTGTTTGAAGGATATATTTCGATCGAAGTTCCATAAATTGTGGATGATCCATAATATCTCTGGGCAATTGGTAGGCATAGGGATGGTGTGCCAACTTCAGGCAATTAAGATCATTGTTCAACCATACTTGATTGGTTTCGCAGTGATCTATGGAATTTTTGAGTAGTCCTTCGATAAATTTTCGGTGGCCCCGAAGTGATGTTCTTAGCTCCACTTGTATTGCTGTGTTGTTGAGGTCATCGTCAATGAGCTTGAGTTGATTGGTTAATACGTTTTGCCATATGGTATGATTGGTAAAATAGAAGGGTGGGTCAACAAGTTTATCGGCTGAGAACAATCTGGCGACAGCCTCATACCATTCAGTTCCTCCGCCATTTCCAGAGACATCCACTACTAGGGCATCAATATTTCTTGATTTTAATTCCAAAATATTTTGTATCAATAGCTGAGTCAGTTTATTTTCCACCTTTTGGGTGAAGGACCATTCACATTCCCTGTCACAATCGCCATCAAAGCTCTTTCGAAACTCCTCCCAAAGGTTAGAGGCTGTGTCCCAGTACCTCCAATAACCAAAAAATCCAATCCGCAAAACCCCGATCCTATGATTTTGTTCCTCTATGATAGCCGAGGGAAATGGGTTTTCGTCCGTGCTTAGCATTTCATATCCCGGTACCGAATCATAGTGTATCGTAAATTTAGGCTCCCTTTTTTCATAAGCCATCTTAATCAATGCAGTAGCTGCCATGTCCTTGTTCGTGAGCGCCGAGGACCCTGACATTGTCTTTATGTTTGTATTGCCGGGAACATTATATATTCTCGCCCGTAAATGACCGTCATTAAAGGATTTGAGAAATTCCCTGATGACACTTTGGGCTTCTCCCCTACTTTTGGCGCTTTCCAACCCTAGCAGGGTTTTCTCGTTCAGTTTTTTGAGGTTCAATCTTTCTTTTTCCCTTGCAAATTTTAAATTGGAATAACCATTGACCATTTCAGTCTTAAGTTTTTCGAAATCGGCAATCCACTTCTTGTTATCCTTCGGAGGATTGTTGAAGGATACAAATCCTAATAGACAAAATATACCTATCAATTTTTTCATAAATGTTGTTTTTGGTCAATAATAATTTTAAAAGTTGATTTAATCCGACAATGTCACAGCATTGAGTATGGGAACCACTATGATTGGGTGTCTGAAAAGGCCCAGTTTAGTCCTATCCCGGTTATAAAGGGCAACACCTATTTTGGCGGTTGAAACTATATAATGGTCCATGCCATCCATTGGATAGAACTACTTTATGCTTGAACTATTTGCCAAAATTTTGGGTCTTCTGCCATTTTCGGCAGTATGTATGTCTTTTTCCGACTCCTTTCGACCTACTATTTTGTATGTACGACTTCGTATGGTCAATGAGAAAATGTAAAACTGGGATGATTTCATCCTTTACACTTTTTAATGGGATATGACCTGGTGCAAAATGTATTTTTTAATTGCCAAATGGTTCCTGATTTCAGGAATACGGAGATGATGGTTCCTGTATTTACTTAGCTATAGTTGCCCAGATCACATTTTTTACGGTCTTGGTTATTTGGACGATAATCCTGTATTAAGATACTCCCTATGAGCATAAGCTTGTTCTAATTGGTATTAAAAGCAGGTAATTTGATATAAACTTTTGATCTTCTGGTAAAGGCTTCTAAAAACAAACTTCACAAAAAAAGAGTCTGATATCAAATTAAAGCCCTTACGTATCAAGAAATCAATACGTGTATGGGAATTTAGTTTTTTAGGTGCTTATCTAAGGGAAAGTTTAGATCTCTGTTTTCAAAAAGACAACCTGATGGTCCCTTGCCCTTAGGTAATAAAAAATACTAACGAATAATAAACTCAAACTACATGAAATTCAAAAATTTCAGAAATGCCTTGTTGCTTTTCATGTCGGCCATAGGTTTGGCCCATGCACAACAAAGAACGGTGTCAGGTAATGTTACAGATCAAGCAGGGGCACCGCTGCCCGGGGTTTCGATTGTTTTGGTCGGTACCACAGTGGGAACCCAGACGGATTTTGATGGAAACTATGCCATTGAGGCCAACACCGGGCAGCAATTACAATTCAGTTATATCGGTTTTGCCACCAAGAACCTATCGGTCGGTACTTCCGATGTCATTGATGTGGTGCTCTTGCAATCCAATGAACAACTGGATGAAGTGGTGGTCACGGCACTTGGCATATCAAGGGAAAAGAAATCACTCGGTTATGCTACTACCGAATTGGAGGGCGATCAGGTCAATGTTCCCGGTGAAAACAATGTCATCAATTCGCTTTCAGGGAAGGCCGCTGGGGTGAACATTACTAGGAACAACAACCTTGGAGGATCCACCAATGTTATCATAAGGGGAGTGACCTCCATTAATGGGGATAATCAAGCCCTGTTTGTTGTGGATGGGGTTCCCATCAACAATGAACCTGGTAACCTGGATGTCACCTATGGTAACGGAAACAATGATGTTGGAGGCGGGAGAGGAGGATATGATTATGGCAACCCTGTTTCAGACTTGGATCCATCCATAATTGAATCGGTGAATATTCTTAAAGGAGCCGCTGCGACCGCACTATATGGGTCAAGGGCGGCAAACGGTGCCATAATCATTACCACCAAACGTGGGAAAAGCGGTGATAATCTAGGGATAACGATTAACTCTGGTTTTACGGTAAGCCGAATGGACAAAAGTACTTTTGTAAAATACCAAAAGGAATACGGTCAAGGTTATTTTGGTGATATCACCACAGGGTCGGGTTCGTTCACCGATGGCTTTCGTACGACATTGGATCTGGATGGGGATGGGACCATCGATCCTTTGCCCAGGTACAATGATGATGCGTCTTTCGGTCCAAGATTCGATCCCAACTTGAACGTGTTCCAATGGAACGCTCTGGTAGAGGAACTACCTACCTATTTGCAAAAGACCCCATGGGTGGCCGCCGAAAACGATCCTTCATCATTCTTTAGAACGGCATACAGTTATAACAATTCCATTTCCCTTTCGGGAAGTAATGAACGAAGTGATTTTAGGGCAACCTATTCCAATAGTATCCAACAGGGTATCGTTCCAAACAGTGAAGTGGTCAGGAATAACCTTAGCACTACAATGGGATACAGACTGTCCGACAATATCAAGGTCACAGCCAATGCAAACTATACCAATACTAGGGGTAAAGGTAGGAATGGAACAGGGTATGATGGTTCAAATGCAAGAAATCTAATGACGAATTTTCGCCAATGGTGGGCGGTCAATACCGACATAGAGGATTTGAGGCGCGCCTATGAACAAACTGGGCGAAACATTACATGGAACTGGAAAACACCGGATGCAGAACGGCCTGAATACTGGGACAATCCCTATTGGACCATCAATAAGAACCAGCAAGAAGATCAACGTAACCGAATATTTGGGAATATAGGTATTGAATATGGAATCAATGATTGGTTGTCAGCCAATTTTAGGGTGTCCGTAGATCATTTTAGCGAGTTGCGCGAACAGCGTATTGCTATCGGAAGTGTGGGAACACCTAGCTTTTCAAGTTTTAACAGGAGGTTCAGTGAGTTGAACTATGATGCCACACTGCATTATAATAAGACATTCAATGAAAGCTTCAGTGTCACTGCATTGTTGGGGATGAACATCAGAAGGACAAGTACGGAAATATTATATGCAGAGACCAATGGTGGTTTGATATTGCCCGGTGTTTTTGCTATCTCTAACTCGTTGAATCCTCCCAATCCACCCTTGGAGGATTTTAGTAAGATTGGTGTCGATGGTGTATTTGGGTCGTTGTCCTTGGGATATAAGAACTTCCTTTATATGGACGTTACGGCTAGACAGGATAAGGCATCAACCTTGCCGGTGGATAACAATAGCTTTTTCTACCCTTCTGTTTCCACTTCCTTTGTCTTTTCCAATGTGATGGATTCCAATTGGTTGAATTTTGGTAAACTACGCTTGAACTATGCGGAAGTAGGAAACTTTGGTACTCCCCAAAGTTTGGTAAGTCCCGTGTTGTTGAACAATGATGGTTCGTTCGCAGGTGCCAACCTGGCTTCGGTAAGCTCAACATTGAGAAACCCGAATTTGAAACCTGAAAAGACCCAGAGCATTGAGGCTGGACTGGAGGCCACATTCTTAAATAACCGATTGGGATTCGATGTAGCGGCCTATAAAACCAATTCTATAGACCAAATTATAGACGTGGCCGTTTCAACAGCAACTGGGTATAGTCGAAAGTTTGTCAACTCCGGTGAAATTGAAAACAAGGGGCTGGAGGTTTCCATACATGGAACACCCGTAAGAACTGCTAATTTTGAATGGAACATGAGGGCTAACTGGTCCAAGAACCAAAGCAAGGTCCTGTCCCTATTTGATGGCGTTGACAATTTTGAAGTTCAGTCATTTCAATCAGGTATAACCTTCAATGCAACGGTTGGACGTCCTTATGGGACTTTGAGGGGTTCCAACTTTGTTTATCTGGATGGTCAGCCAGTGGTCGATCAGGATACTGGGGCCTATTTGCAATCAGATACCAATGAAGAGATTGGGGATACCAATCCAGACTGGATTGGAGGCCTGTACAATGGATTTAGATACAAGAACTTATCCCTTAGTTTCTTGATTGATGTCAGAAGTGGAGGGGATGTATATTCCTTGGATACCTATTATGGATTTGGAAGTGGCATCTACCCGGAAACTGTGGGTACGAATGCCCTTGGCAACCCCATCCGTAACCATTTGGAAGACGGTGGTGGATATGTTTTTCCAGGTGTTGCTCCCGATGGCAGTCCCAATGCGAAATTGGCGGATGTTAGCGATGCGGTCTCTTCAGGAGGTCTATTTGGTGATCTGCCCCAAGCGTATCATGTTGAAGATGGTTCTTATGTGAAACTTAGGGAAGTGGCGTTGACCTATAACCTTCCTAATCGCTTGTTGGGAAAACTTGGTGTACAGGGCGCTTCGATTTCATTAACGGGATCTAACCTTTGGATCATACACAAGAATATGAAATACAGTGACCCAGAAGCCGGGTTCAGTGCGGGTAATGCCCAAGGAGTACAAATTGGAGCCTATCCAACAGCAAAGAATTATGGTTTGAATGTAAAATTGGAATTTTAAGATAACAAGAATGAAAAAATATATCATAACAGGATTGATGTGCTTCATACTTTTTGCATCATGCTCGAACGACGAGAAGCTATCAGAATTGAATAGTGACCCTAAGAACCCAACGGCAAATGTGCCCGATCAGCTCTTCTTTTCAAATGCGCAGCGGAATTTGGTCGATATGAATTCTTCCATAAGCATCAACTCTAATATATTTCGGTTTTTGACCCAGTATGTATCATCACCAATATATACGCAACAGAGTCAATATAATTTTCAGAGTCGTACTATTCCCAGTACCTATTGGAGAACATTGTACCGGGATGTCTTGATAGACCTTAAGTATGCGAAACAAGAACTTGAGACTCCAGGGGCATATGTTTCGACAACTGAGTTAAAGATTAAAGATAATCGATTTGCCATCATCGAGCTATTGGAGTCCTATACCATGGGCCAATTGGTGGATACCTTTGGGGACGTACCCTATAGTGAGGCCCTTGATGGAGAAAACCTTACACCAAAGTATGATGATGCTTCTGGAATATATCAAGATCTGCTGATACGGATAGATAATGCGTTGTTATTGTTGGACGCTGATTTTGGAAGTTATGGAAATGCTGATTTAATCTATGGAGGGGACACCGAAAAATGGATTAGGTTCGGTAATTCCTTAAAGATAAAACTGGCCATGACATTGTCGGATGTAAATCCTTCCCTGTCAAAATCATTGGTAGAGGAAGCTGCAAGTTTTGTTTTTCAAAGCAATGAAGATAATGCCGTATTGGCGTATGATGCTTCGCCTCCGGCAAACAATCCACTATGGAACGACTTGGTATTAAGCGGTAGGAGCGATTACTTCATGGCCAATACGATAGTGGATGCGCTTAATGAGCTGGAAGATCCACGAAGGGACATATTTTTCTCCAATCCGATTAACGGTGAATATGTTGGTGGCGAATATGGTGCTGGGGGCGATTTCGATACTACTTCCCAATTTGGGGATATGTTCACTGAGCCTGATCTTCCAGGAAATATCTTGGACTATTCGGAGATAATGTTTTTGATGGCAGATGCTTCGGCGAGAGGTTTCGACGTGGGAGGTACCCCAGAGGATTTCTACAATGAAGCGATTAAGGCCTCGTTTACCTTTTGGGGCCTGACGGAGAGCGAAGCAAATGATTATCTGGCCAAACCAGAAGTGGCCTATGCCACTGCAGAGGGTGATTTTAAACAAAAGATAGGAACACAAATGTGGATTGCACTCTTTAATAGGGGGCAAGAAAGTTGGTTACAATGGAGACGGTTCGATTATCCGGTATTAAATGAAGCTCCACAGCTCACATTGGAAGATATTCCAGTACGATTGACATATCCCATAGATGAACAAAACAGAAACAATGCAAATAGAGAGTCTGCCGCCAATGCCATTGGGGGAGATCAACTTACCACCAAATTGTTTTGGGATTTGAACTAGTTGGTTTAATTCATTGAGTTAGTAAGGGGACGGTTCGATTGCATGGGACTGTCCCTTTTTTGAGATTTGGTCAATTATCTTTTTGTCCATTCATAATGAAATTATTAAATGAATGTTCAGTAAATGTTGGAGGTACCGGTCAATTCTTAATCCCTGGTAAAACAAATTCCCTTAATCGGATAAACATCTTTTGAATTCTTAAATCAGGAGATTTTGCTAAAATTCTTCTCCTATCCTTGCTTAAACAAAATTGCCTATGAACCGAATGAAATGGATTATTATCGTTTGGCTCTTTTTAGGAGTATTGACACTCTCACAGCTAGTATTGACCAATCTGATGTACCCTGGAAACTTGACCAATGCCCAGGTATATTTCTATCCGCTGGGTAGTTTTATTACCGGAGTTCTGTTGTTATATGTATTCTTGGTCCCCATATTCGATTACTCGGTAAAGTATCGTCCGGTATTTAGGTTTTTTTTGTTGGCCCTCCATGCGGTTCTATATGTAGTATTATATCTATTGTTGATATTTCTATTTGATTCACTGGTTGTCGAAAAGACCTTTGAGAATTATGGAGGTCGATTGAAGAGTTATGCCTTGGTGAATTTCAATAATATCCTAAAGAACTATTTGTTCCAAGTGACCATACTCTATGTATACGAATTCATCCACAACCTGAGGCATGAAATGCGAAGAAAACAGGATCTCGAGACCAAACTTGAAGTTTCCAAGCTTCAAGTCCTCAAATATCAGTTGCAGCCCCATTTTCTTTTCAATTCGCTCAATAGTGTGGTATCCATACTCGAGGAAGACATAAAGAAGGCCCAGGATATGCTTATCAACCTAAGTGATTTCCTCAGGATGACGCTAAATTCGGACTTTAACAAGCTGGTCCCACTGTCATTGGAGCTTGATAATCTCCAAAAGTATATGGGGATAGAAAAAATCAGATTTGAAGA
The DNA here is from genome assembly GCF_023716465.1 of Flagellimonas marinaquae. Classification (NCBI taxonomy): domain Bacteria; kingdom Pseudomonadati; phylum Bacteroidota; class Flavobacteriia; order Flavobacteriales; family Flavobacteriaceae; genus Flagellimonas; species Flagellimonas marinaquae. The sequence continues at coordinate 631,238 of NZ_CP092415.1, read as the reverse complement.
TCAATTGGAATTTATTTTGAAAATTGATGAGGGTACCGAAAATGTAAAGGTTCCCATATTGATTCTTCAACCTATTGTCGAGAATGCCATAAAGCACGGTTTTAAGGGGGGCACCGAAAAACTTACGATTGCCGTTGAAGTGGAAACGGGGGGCAAAAAAATCACCATACGTAATAATGGAGCAAGATTGACTGCGATTCGGGAGAATTTTGGACTCACCAATGTAAAAAAGCGTTTGAAACATTATAGTCCCAACCGAAACTCTTTTAGGATTTATCAAGAAGGGGGATGGGTTGTGAATGAATTGATATTGCCATGAACAGATATTCAGTTGTTGTTGTTGATGATGAGGGGCCCTCTTTGAGAAGAGTGGTCAATATGATAAACGAACACCCTTTGTTAAAGCTATTGGGCACCTCTATGAGTAAGAAAGAGGCAATTAATACCATTGTCGAAGTCAAACCGGATATACTATTGATCGATATCCAGCTAAAGGATGGGGATGCCTTTGATGTGATAAGGGCCATCCAAGGGCATTTTTTTGGCAGCATCATTTTTATAACTGCATACGATCATTTTGCTCTCAAGGCATATGAGGTCGGTGCGATGGATTATCTTTTGAAGCCCTTTGATTCAGAACGCTTCAACAAGGCACTTTCCAAGGCTACCAACATGGATGAGAAAAGATATGGTCAAGTGTTGGATTCCTTGCAAAGTAGCAAGTATGATAAATCAGAGATCTTGGTCATTCCAGAAGGAGTAAAACAATATTTTATCAAACGTGAAACGATTCATTATATCTATTCCGAGGGATATTATGCCAACTTCATTATGGATGGGGAAAAAAAAGTACTGCGCATTTCCTTAAAAAAATTAGAGAAGGTGTTGCCTAAAAATTTCATACGAATCAATAAATCTACTATCCTCAACTATGGGCGGATAAGGGAAATTGTCAATAATATCAGTGTGACCAAGGTCATTATGAACGATGGGAACGAGTTTCATGTCTCGGAAAGTTATAAATCCGCCTTTGATGAAACCTTTCGCCAGTTCATAAAATAGCGTGCCCATGGTTTTTTCTTCCTTAGGTCGACGCCATCTTACTATGGGGGCTAAGAGCTGCTTCATTGTCCTCAACGTGAACCTTACGACAACCATTGGTTATAACAGGACCATGATCAATATAAACAAACCTAAAATAGGAACCATTTGATGCAACCCTTACAATTTTCAAATGTCCTTATTCTTAGATGGGTGGATTGTCAATTTATCAAACATTGGATAGATGGACGCTAGTATCCAATTTACTCATAAAGATCTTGTTGAAGGTTCTAAACAAGGTGATGGGAACTCACAAAAACAATTGTTCAATCTTTATGTGGATGCCATGTACAACACTGCATATAGAATGATGGGAAACAAAGAGGACGCAGAAGATATTGTACAAGAAGGTTTTATGGATGCCTTTAGATATCTATCCTCGTTTAAATATGAGAGCAGTTTTGGTGCATGGTTGAAACGTATAGTTATCAATAAGTGTATCAATCGGCTAAAGGTCAATAAAATTGAATGGGAGCCATTTACTGCAAACACTTATCAATATGCCCAAGAGGAACCATATGTCGATGATGTGCCCGATGTTAACAAGGTAATGATAGGAATTGGGATGTTGCCCATTGGATACAAACAGATTATCTCACTTTACCTTATCGAAGGCTATGATCATCAAGAGATTAGTGAAATTCTAGGTGTCGCCATATCAACGTCTAAATCCCAATACCACCGCGCAAAGAAAAAGCTGATTAAAATCTTAAAGGAACTCTAATGGACAATTTTGAGCGTCATATTCGAAATAATGCTTCCCTGTTCGATCAACACAGACCCGATCGGGATAAAATATGGAGCGCTATCACCGAAAATTTTGATCATAGGGATATGGTGGTCCACGTCCCTTTATGGAGGTTATCTATTGTGCGCTTTGCTGCATGTTTTATTTTTCTTGTGGGGCTCACAATATATTTTTTCTTGGGTCAAGGATTCCTGGGCACATCCCATGAGAATACAATCACTTCTTTTGAATTGATGGAAATCAATGATTACTATCAGCGAATGGTTGAAGAACAAATTGATTTGATACAGGAGTACACTGGACTTAATGTGGAAGATAAATCAAGGTTTTTGAAATTCCTGGATGAATTAGATCGGGAACATAGGGAACTGAAGAAGGAGCTGGAGAGGAATTTGGATAATGAACGCATCATCAATGCCATTATCGAGAATTACAAAATGCGTATTGAACTCATGGAGAATTTTTTGAAACAGGTGGAACATAAGAAACTAAAACTAACAGAGAATGAGGTATATGTGCTTTAGATTGGTGTGGGTTGCAATCATTATAGGAACCGGTTGGGTGAATGCACAAGATAAACAGCACCGTAAGATGCATGCCGTTCATGGAATGTCACGAAACGGCACCTTGAACCTAACGAACAGTTATGGGAATATCAAATTGTCTGGATGGCAGAAAAATCAAGTTTCCATAACCATGGATGTGTCCGTATCCGGAAGGGATAAAAAGAACGATGGTTCCTTAATGGAACGGATACAGTTGAAAGTCGAAGAGAACAGTGGTGGAACCATAAATGTTTCGTCCATTATAGAAAAGCAGAGAGAGGGCTTTCTTGCTAAGTATTTTGGGTTGGGAAGGGAAATGGAAAAAGCTTCGGGACAGATTAAAATCGATTTGACAGTAATGCTGCCAAGTGATGCAAACTTACTGGTACAGAATAAGTTTGGTAACCTTTTGATCGAAGACTGGAGGGGTAGGTTGACGGTGGAAATGGCACATGGGGATATATGGCTGAATACAGATTTGGAACAAGCTGACATCAATTTGAAATATGGAAAATTAAAGGCGAATTCGTTGGGTAGGGCCAATATCGAAATTGAAAATGGTTCGATACAGTTGAACAGAACGGACTACATGTTACTTCAATCAACAGGGTCAATAGTGAATATAGGCGAAATCGAGGAGTTGCGCATTACTTCTAGTAAGGACGAACTCTATTTTGATTATTTGAATGAGATCAATGGCAGCTTGGAGTTCAGTGATTTGAACCTTCGGCATTTGGGACTATGGATGGACCTTGAATTGGATATTAGTGAACTGGAACTGTTTGAAATACTTGACGAAAGCGCCAACCTAAGAATAAGGGAAGAGTCTTCACAAGTCATCATTCATACAACAGGGTTTGGCTGTAGTTTGGATGCCTTGTTGGAGGAAGGGGTGATCAGGATACCGAAAACTTACCTCAATGTGAAGTCCACAGGTCTGGCTAGCCCGGGTTCTGGCCGTATACGTAGGGTGACCGCCAATTCAGGTGGCATGGGAAATGGTAGTATAAGCTTGGAAGGAAAAAAAGGAATTATAGTACTTAAACAGAATTAAAAAGACTCTTTTTGGTGCAACCTTGATTTATTGCACTTGTCCTTAGTAATACATAATCAATATAAATCATTTATCAATGAAAAAACGAACAATGATAGCCGCTCTGGCTATAATGGTTTGCTGCTTGCCATTACATGCCCAAGATCAATCTTCTGAAGCGTATTTGGAATTCAATGACCGAAATAATAGGGTTCATGGTGTTTATTTGGGAATCAATGCAGGATTCGGCAGGTTGGAAGGGGAAGAAGCTTATCTGGGCAGTTTGAAATTTGCCTATGTGGCCAATAAAAGATTTGAGGTCGGGCTAACGGCCACATTCCTGTTTTCGGAACAAAAGGTAATCGACAATAATCCAGCGGTCAATGATGATCTGATCGGTGTCTACGGTGGACTTCATTTGGAACCTATTTTCTTTGGTTCTTCCAGGGTCAACTTGTCTTTTCCCATCACCATTGGAGGCGGGACTTTTGGCTTTATAGAAAATTACTACTCGGAGAATGAAAGTAAAACACATCGTCGTCCGGATGATTTTGATGAGGTGTTCATAGTTGAGCCAGGTGCCAGCCTGTTATTCAACATATCCCGTTACCTACAGTTGGAAACAGTTGTGAGGTACAGGTTATCAAGTAATTGTGATCTAAGAGGAGCAACATTGAAAAATCTAAATGGATTTACGGTGGGACTCGGGATGAAAATAGGAGTGTTCAACCTTGGTCGTAATCGTTATAAACAAAATATTTAAGCAATGGAGATGAAATATAGGAAAGAATCAATATCCTTGAATAGCTTGTTTCTATATCACGAGGGGAACCAAGTATTCATAAAGAATTGTGATAGGGTGAAAACAGGAAAGATGACTTGGCTTCCTGTAAAATTCAGATGGATAGGATTGGCGATTGCTAAATATTGTTACATCCCCATATGTATGCTTATGTCATCTTATGGCTTTTGTCAAAGTCTGGTTCCCAAGTCCATATCAGTATCATACATTGGGGAAATGGTAACACATCCCGGATTGAAATTGTCATTTGATTATACATTGACCGAATGGGAAAAAACACGAAAGGGAAGTGAAAAACAAATCAATAAATCATTGGTACTTTCACCAACTGTGGGCTTTTATTACCATAGGAGGTATCAAACAGGTCTGATGGCCATTCCAGAGATAAAGATTAGAAGGCAGAATCAAAAAGGAGGTTACTTCGAATTGGGCGCTGGTTTAGGTTACCTAAGGACGTTTGTGCCAAATACTTTTGAAGTCGGCCCAACTGGTGAAGTTTCCAAAGTTCATGCGGGACACCATTATTGGGCAAAAAACATCTTCTTTACTATTGGAAGAGAATTGAAGTCCAAAAATAGGTCGCCGATAGGGATGTTTATCAAGCCACAATTTTTATACGCTACACCTAATTTTCCAAAGGGAGTAGGATACTTTATGCTTGAAATTGGATTGAATTTAAAATTAAAATAGGTTAACATAATGTACATAAAAGGATATTTGAACATTTTAATACTTGCCATATTGATTTGTTCATGTGAAAAGTTTGAACTGGAGCAGGCATCCGAGACCTTCTTTCATGTAAGAATTGCTGGTACTGAACTGCCTGTACTGGTAAGAGGCAATACTAGTGCCAAGAAATTTATTATTTATATCAATGGTGGCCCTGGTGCAACAAGTTTGGATGTTGCCAATGCGGATCTGTTCGATTGGTCCAATGGCTTAGAAGAAAATTTCGCTATGGTATATTATGATCAGCGCGGTTGTGGAAACGCCCAAGGTGATTTTGATGAGGGTACCTTGACCATTGCACAGTATGTTAAAGATCTTGATGCCATCATTACGGTATTGCAGGAGAAGTATGACCGACCGGATATCTATTTGATGGGCGCAAGTTTTGGTGGGTATATTGGGGCAAAATATTTGATGACACAGGATTTTGAGTCAAAAATTTCTGGATGGATTTCTGTCGATGGCGCCTATAATTTTGACTTCGACCTAAGCTGGCAATACCGGAGAACATTTATGTTGAACATTGCACTTGAAGAGCTGGAAAAGGGCAATATGGTCAATCATTGGTCCGATGCATTGGAGTGGGCTGAAAGCAATCAAGTGATCAGTACAAGGGAACAGAAGAATCGTTTAAGGGATTTTATTGGCTGGCCGGGCCAGATCATTATCCCCGAGGAAATAGCCAGTATTTCGGTCAGGCAGTACTTGCGCATCGGTTTTGCATCGTCTTACAATGCTTTCCCTGCATTTTTATCTGCCAACCTTGAAATTGTAAATGATAGATTGAATGCCGATGCAGAAGGAGACAATCTGATTGAATCGGTTGAAAGTATCACATTGCCCTCTCTATTCATATGGGGTAGATATGATGATCTGATCGTTCCAGAGGAAGGCAAGGCGGTGTTTGATAATTTTGGCACTCCTGATGAATATAAGTTTTTTGAGTTGCTTCCGAATTCAAGTCATGAACCATTTATCAGTGATCCCGAAAACTTCAAGGCGCTTGTTGTGGATTTTGTTAACTCACATTGATATGCCTTCTGCTATACTATCCTAGTGCAGAATAAACACTTACTTCTTATATGGGACGTTTAATGTTAAAGGCTCTCCATACTATGTCCTACAAGGTCCCACAGATATGTGGGGCCTTTTTGCTCTTATCCGGTTGTGGTGTGCAAAATATGCGCTAAATCAGTCATTCAGTTCAATAATAGGTTAGTTCAGATCATTAAATCAATAGTTGGTGAAAGCACGTAAAAAGTTTGTTCGGTGAACGGATATTTTTATGGTTTCATTAACTCAAAACTAACTCTTTATGTTAAAAAACACGATTATTTGTATGGTGGTGATGCTTTTTGCATTGCAGACCCATGCGCAGCAAAAAACGATAACGGGACAAGTGACCGATAGTTCAGGTCAACCCTTACCAGGTGTTTCGGTTCTAGTGGTCGGTACCTCTACTGGTACACAAACAGACTTCGATGGAAATTATACCATTGGAGTCGAACAAGGAAGCGTACTTCGTTTCAGTTACATCGGACAGAAAACAATTGAAAGGACGGTTGGGGGTTCAAGTACTATTGATGTGCAGATGGAGGAGGATGCCCAGGCCCTTGAGGAAGTAATCGTTACGGCCTATGGTAAGAGTACGAAGGAAGCTTTTACAGGTTCGGCCAGTATAGTAGGAGCGGAAGACTTGGCGATCAGAAATGTTACATCTCCCGTTGCGGCTTTGGAAGGAAAGGCCACAGGCGTTCAATTTACCTCCGCTCAAGGTCCAGGCTCATCTCCTGGTATCGTTATCCGTGGTGTGGGAACACTCAATGGTGATACCGATCCATTGTTCATCGTAGACGGAGTGCAGTATGAAGGTGCCCTGAATACGATAAATCAAGAAGATATAGAATCCTTTACTATTTTAAAGGACGCCGCTTCAACATCCCTATATGGTTCCCGTGCAGCCAATGGGGTGGTGATTATTACCACGAAGAGTGGTAGAAAAGGTGGGATTCAGGTAAATGCCTCGATGCAATATGGATTGGTTTCCACAGCAATTCCATTCTATCAGGAACTGGGCCCAGGGCAGTACTACGAATCCATGTGGCAGGCCTTAAAAAACTCAAGTGCTGGAGGGGGAGATCCGTCATTTGCCTCGGCAAACATATATAATGCTTTGGGGTATAACCCGTTTGATGTGCCTAATGATCAAATTGTTGGTACGGACGGTCAATTGAACCCCAATGCCAATGTCATTTACAACAGTCTTGACTGGTACGATGTATTGTCTAGAACTGGTGTAAGGCAGAATTACAATGTCAATGTCTCTGGAGGAGGGGATGATCATAAAGTGTTTTTTTCAGCTTCTTATTTGGATGAGGAAAGTTTTGTGGTTACATCAAAATTTGATCGCTTGACTACACGATTGAATGCTGAGTTTGATGTAAATGACAACCTTACCTTAGGGGGGAGCGCAAATATTGCGATTACTGAAGCTACTGCTCCCAGCTCAGCAGGTACCAACAGTATTGTAAACCCATTTGGATTTGCCAAGAATATCGGTTCAATATATCCAGTTTATGTAAATGACTTACAAGGAAACCTTGTAACTGACGCCTCTGGAAATCTAGTTTTTGATAGTGGAGAGGGTTATCCCGAGTACAATATTGGATCTAGACCCGTTAATCAGGGACGTCATGCCTTACAGGAGCTATTATTGAACGATGAACGCACTAGGAACAACACCTATGGGTTCCGGTTCTTTGCCGATCTGGAGATTTTGGATGGATTGAGCGCTAGGGTAAATTATGGCAGGGATATTAATGAAGGCCTGAATAAAGAATATGAGAACGCGGTAATAGGCGATGCCCAGCCCACAGGACGTTATGGTGAGACTAGATCCAGGAGACAGGTGGAAAACTTCAACCAAATTTTGACCTATGTCAAAAGTTTTGGTAATCATAATTTTGATATCACCGCTGGACACGAAAGCTTTGATCGCACATTTACAAGTAATGATGGATTGTCGACGGTACAAGCTGCCAATGGAATTTATGAATTTGACAACTTTTCCAATATTGTGAATTTGGGAGGTTCTTCTACAAGGAAAAGTATAGAAGGATACTTTTCCAGATTGAATTATAATTATGACAATAAATATTATATCAGTGGTTCGGTCAGACGTGACGGGTCTTCTGTATTTGACCGAGATGCTCGATGGGGAACCTTTTATTCCATAGGTGCCAGTTGGAGAATCGATCAGGAGAAATTCTTGGAAAACTCATCCTGGATCAATCGATTGAAATTAAGGGCTTCATATGGTGAAGTGGGTAATGATGACCTTGGTGATTTCTTCCTTTCTCAGCCAAGATTCTCCATTACTTCGAATGCAGCCAATCCTGCTATCATTTACACGGATATAGGTAACTCGGATTTGCAATGGGAAACCATTGAAAATTTCGACGTGGCATTTGAATTTGCTTTATTCGATAATTTTTTAGAAGGTTCCGTGGAATACTATAGGAAAAACTCCTCGGACCTGCTTTACTTACTTCCTATTGCTCCTAGTAACGGTATTAATGAAGTCCCTACCAATATTGGTGATATGTTTAATTCAGGATGGGAAATGGCTTTGACTGCCCATGTGCTCAATAAGAACGATTTTAGATGGGATATATCCTTACAGGCTTCAACATTTAAAAATGAGATCACCAGTTTGCCCGATCCGTTCATTGAAGGTCAGCAGCGATGGGAAGAGGGCCGATCATTATTTGATTTTTATATTTTAAGGACGGCAGGAGTCGATCCAGAGAACGGTGATCAATTGTTTTTACAATACGAGTTGGACGAAGACGGAAATAGCGTTCCAGTGTTGGATGAAAATGGCGAAATAGCCACAACCAATGACTGGCAAGCAACCGAACGGGCCTATACTGATGATAGTTCGATACCAGATTTGTTAGGGTCCATTTCCAATACCTTGAGCTACAAGGGTTTTTCATTGGATGTCTTGGTTAATTATGGTGTTGGCGGCAAGTTTCTTGACTTGGGATATGCAGCGATGATGCATAGTGGAACGTACGGAAGATCCCTACATCCGGATATTTTGAAGGCCTGGAGGCAGCCAGGGGATATTACCGATATACCCAGAATGGAAAACGGTAATCCAAATATTGTTAGGGCCGCGTCCGACCGTTTCTTGACAGACGCTTCTTTTTGGGCACTTAAGAACGTTAATCTTGGGTACACCTTTGATGACAAGATAGCAGACCAATTGGGGCTCGACCAATTAAGGGTTTCCGTATCAGGTGAAAACCTTTACTTAAAAAGCGAAAGAAAGGGATTGAATCCACAGTTCAATCTCGAAGGAACACCAAGTGGTAATGACTTTAATCCTGCTAAAATTATTTCAGTCGGATTGAATGTAACATTTTAAAAAAAAAGAATATGTATAGAAAATTAAACTTATTGTTATTGGCGGTTTTAGCAATCGCCATAACTTCATGCGACGACGACTTTTTGGAAACAAAACCAACGGATGCCATTTCCGCATCTGACGCGTTGGCCAATGAGGAAAATATGCAACTTATACTTAATGGATTGCATAGAGGACTATATTCCCAATCGCAAACCATATTTCCAGGGGGGGACTCAGAGAGGGCAAACAATCATTTTTGGGTGCCCATGGGTGACAACCTTAGTGGTGATCTTATCCATTCAGCCAATGCGAATAATCTAGGATGGAGGGATGTAATGCAATGGAACGAGCATACCATACCTACGTCACTTACTAGTGAACTGTTGTGGTATCACCGCTATAATATCATATCCGGAGCCAACCTGTTGATCAACAGAGGCACGGACGGATCGTTTGTTGATTCTGCGATGCTAAATGAAATTCTGGGTCAAGCTTATTCCTATAGGGCATACGCCTATCTTTCTTTAGTGCAACATTATGCGAAAGGTTATTTAATCGGAAACCCTTCTTCGGATCCAGGTGTCCCCCTTTTGTTCTCTTCTGAAACACCATTTACCAGTGAGCCAAGGTCAACAGTTCAAGAGGTTTATAATCAGATAGAGTCAGATCTAAATGCTGCGATTGCAGCTTTTGAAAATGGTACCGGAAGACCCAACGGAGGCCCTGAAGTCAAATCACAGTTGAACATTGATGTGGCCTATGGATTATTGGCCCGTATGGCTTTGTCGAAAGGAGATTGGCAAACCGCAGCAGATGCAGCGGTAATGGCCCGACAAAATTATCCAATCATGGGAGAAGAAGAATGGTTGTCAGGGTTTAATACAAATAATCTGTCAGAGGTGATTTGGGGAAGCAATGTGATAGCAGCGGAAACCACATTTTTTAGGTCATATTTTTATTTGGCCAGTAATACATTTAACGGAAGCCAAATTAGAAACAATCCAAAGATTGCCGATAGAAGATTGGTCGATGCTATTCCGGATACGGACTATAGAAAGAAAGTATTCATTATTGATGCACCGAATACCAATAGTTCAGCGGCCAATGGTCAAGGAGGATTTGGAAATGATCCAAATTACATTGATGAGGCAGAGTTCAATGCGAGAAGAGCAGAGATTAACGCTACATATGGTATCAATACGAGGTTTAATCTCCATCCTTATATGCACTTTAAGTTGAAGAATGCTGTTCCCGCTGATATTGCACCGGATGATGTGATTTACATGAGATCCTCAGAAATGTATCTGATCGAGGCTGAGGCGAAGGCCATGATGGATGATATATCAGGAGCACAAGAAGCATTAAGGCCTTTGGGTGAAGAACGTGATAGTTCTTATGATGTTACCGTGTACAATACCAAGGAATCCTTAATGGAACACATCAAGTTTCAAAGACGTTTGGAACTTTGGGGCGAAGGCTTTGGATATACGGATAAAATAAGATGGGATGAAGGAATAGACCACGCTGCCGATGGTGGTTCTGGAGCTTCTGCCGTGCTTTACCAAGGGGCTTTCCAAGTGGAAAGGCCTTCGGTGAACGATGACTGGATATTTAAGATTCCTCAGTCTGAAATAGATGCAAATCCAAATTTGACCCAGGCAGATCAGAATTAGTTTTTTTTGAGATTAGTTAGTGCATAAAGAACCCTCCTAAATAGGAGGGTTTTTTTCTTGGAAAAGTATCACTTCAAGAAATCTGGATAATCGCGCTGATTATGATGATGTCAAAGCTTGGAAGTCTTAAATTTCCATTTTATCCATAAATTCTTTTCTATAACTTTTACTTACCCTGAAGATTTTGGAATCTGACATTTTTACATTCAGGTCCCCATAGGTGGTGGAGGTTATTTCATTAATGAAATCAGAATTGATAATAAACGAACGGTGAATTCTTATGAAAGCCGGATTTTTCAGTTTAACGATTATATTGGCCAATGACTCCCGTAATAGCTGTTTTTTTTCGATGGTATGAATTTCTGAATAATAACCGGATGCAATGATGTATTTTATATTTCTGCCGTAAACAAATGTAATCTTGGTTCCTGTCTTAATTGGTATTCTATCCACATTAGCGGAGGTTGCTGTTTGTAGATCAGGGAAATGGGATAACAACTTGTGGATGTTCTCCTTGATCAATTCCTTGTTATAGGAGCTTATCTGATAAATCGCCTTTTTTATGGCTTCGAAAAAGCGTTCGTCCTTAAATGGTTTTTGTAAATAGTCGATGGCATTGAATTCAAATGCCTTTAAAGCATATTGATCGTAGGCAGTGGCAAAAATAATGTGGGGAGGTTTTTTTAGATTTACTTTTTCCAAAACCTGAAAGCTGTTCATGTCACGTAATTGTATGTCAAGAATAACAATATCAGGGGAGCTTTCGGAAAGTTTTTCTATAGTACTGGTGCCATTTGCACTATCTGAGATTTTAGTGACCTCTGGAATTTCCCGTAAGAGTTTTCGAACTCGATTCCTAGCAATTTTTTCGTCGTCAACAATCAGGACGTGTATACTCATAATGATAAATTTCCTATTGTAGCCACTTGGTTACAAAATAATCTATTAAAACCATTTTAAAGGAAAGAACGGCTATTTTAGTTTTTTGGCTATTTACCGAAAATCAACTATAAATATCGGTTTGGACTCCTGATTTTCAAATTTCGGACCCTTTTTAAGAATCTTTATGGGTTGTAAGGGTGGTGAATTGGATTTCTAATCTCATTTCTGCATTGGTAACAGTACCGTAGATTGTTTTTGCTTCATTGTATTCTGTTGGTAGGGTTTGGCCAAGTTTACGATACGATGTACTTAGTATATAATAAACACGATTGCAATACCTTCAATGCATTGAAGACCCAGATCGAAATAATTACTGAAATGGAGTTTTTTGTAGTTTTTTGGCGTGTAATGCATTAAACATAAAAAAGTACATGATACAAGGTGTAAATCTTCAACTAAAAGTGGACTGAACTTGGTCTAAAGTTAAGTGATGGTTTTGTTATCTTCAAGGCTAGCCTTGAAGATGGATTCATTAACCATTTAAATCACTTAAAATGACAAAGAAGAAGAACACGGAATCAATCGTAAAGGACATCAAGAGAAAGACAAGGCGGAAGTTCTCCGCCGAGGAAAAGATCCGAATCGTACTGGAAGGGCTCAAGGGCGAGGAATCCGTATCGGGCATCTGCAGGCGAGAGGGCATTGCCCCGGCACTGTATTACCGTTGGAGCAAGGATTTTCTTGAACCTGGAAAAAAACGTCTTATGGGCGATACCATGCGCGAGGCCAATACCAGTGAGGTAAAGGAACTCCGTGGGGAGAACTCCGAGCTCAAGGAAACGGTGGCCGAGCTATTGCTCCAAAACCGGGTGCTCAAAAAAAGTACCAATGGCTTAGGGTAAAATGGAGGAAGTATATGCGATTTACCCAACAGGAGAAGTACGAGATCATACAGCTTGTGGAGACATCTGAGATAGGCGTGAACAGGACATTGAAGGAAATAGGGGTCAACAAGAGCACCTTCTACAATTGGTATGGCAAGTACCTCGAAGGTGGCTTTGATGGGCTTGCCCCGAGCCAAAGGGCCAGGAACACCTATTGGAACAGGATACCCGACAAGATCAGGTCGCAGGTCGTGGAGATGGCCCTGGACTTCCCGGAGGAATCCTGCCGTGGACTTGCCTGTAAGATGACCGATGAGCGGGAATACTATATCTCCGAGAGCAGTGTCTACCGCATATTGAAGTCCCGTGGACTGGTGACATCCCCTGCCTTTGATACCATGGCCGCTTCAAAGGAGTACAGGGACAAGACCACAAGGGTTCACCAGATGTGGCAGACGGACTTCACCTATCTGAAGATCGTGGGATGGGGATGGTACTATCTCTCGACCATTCTGGACGATTACAGCCGTTATATCGTCCATTGGGAACTCTGCCCCTCGATGAACGCAGGGGATGTGAAGAAAACAGTGGGAAGGGCACTGGAAAAAGTGTCGCTGCCCAAGGGGCAAATGCCAAGGCTCCTGTCGGACAACGGGCCCTGTTACATCAGTGGCGAACTGAAGGAGTTCATAAAGAAAAAAGAGATGGAGCATATCCGGGGTAAACCGAACCATCCCCAGACGCAGGGCAAGATAGAGCGTTACCACCGTTCGATGAAGAACATCATCAAACTGGACAACTACTATCTACCGGGGGAACTCAAGGAAAGGTTGGAAGAGTTCGTGGACTATTACAACAATAGGAGATACCACGAATCATTGGACAACCTGACGCCGGCGACCGTATATTTTTGGATTGGACAAAAAGATATTGGAAAACCGTAAATTGATAAAGAAAAGAACGATGCTCAAAAGAAGGAAAGAGCACCAAATTCAAAAGTTGAAACTATGACTTAACTTTGGACTGGGCCAGTTCAGATTCGTTTGAAGACGTACAGTTGACATACCTTAAGAACATTCAATCTACAAAACAAAAATTCGCCTTTGTTTCCAGCTTAATTCTGGGCGAAGAAGGTGCGGAAGCAGTTTTAAGTGTTCAAAGACAATTTATTCAGAGATGGTTGAATGGTGAAAATGAAGACTTAGTACAAATCAGAAATTATATAAGCGAAATATTAATTCAGAACTAATTTTTAATGAAACCCTTTTCAATAGCTGTTAGGGAAGCAAAATAGTTTTCATCAAAAAAAAGGTAGTCTATTTTTTTAATTGTCCAGTATGGCTTTCTGTCAATTCCAGATTGGAAAAATCCAAATTCTCGAAATTCTCTAATGAGAACCCTCCCCCCACTACATTTATTTGTACATTTTCCTGTCTAGTGCTCAAAGCAAAATATAAAAGTCATGGTCATCAATGAAGATTACAGTCTTTTAAGTTAAGAAATGTTAAAGTTTATTTAGAAAATAGAGACTATGCACTTTTTAGAAACAAAAAAGCCCCCACATCTGTGAGGGCTTGATTTTACTAGCGGTCTGGACGGGACTCGAACCTGCGACCCCCTGCGTGACAGGCATAAATAATTCGTTAAAAAACTTGTCTTGGAAAATAACATGCTAAGTATTTGTCTTTTTTCCAAGTCTTTGTACTTGTTCATTTGCCAAGATACCTTTAAGGGTGGCCATATCTTCACTAACCTTTCTATCAATGATCTTGGCATAATGCTGGGTGGTCCTTAGATTTTTGTGACCTAACATTTGCCCTACTGTTTCTATCGGAACTCCATTGGAAAGAGTTACAGTGGTAGCGAAAGTATGTCTGGCTAAATGAGTGGTGAGATTCTTTTTGATGCCACAGAGGTCAGCAATTTCCTTAAGATAGGCGTTTGATTTCTGATTGCTCAAAACAGGTAATACACAATCCCCATTGATAACCTTAGGATGGTCTTGGTACTTTTCTATAATGGCCAACGCTGTTGGGAGTAGGGGAATGCCCAATCTGGATTTTGTTTTGGTGCGTTGTGATTTTATCCAAAGGCTCCCGTCAATATGTTTCACAATATTGTCAGGATGTAGCTTTTGGACATCAATATAAGATAGGCCGGTATAGCAACAGAACACGAACATATCCCGTACAACATTAAGACGTTCGCCCCTAATTTTCTTGTCCACCAAGACTTGCAGTTCTTCCTTGGACAAGAATTCCCTTTCCACAGTTTTGAATTGCACTTTGTAGTTGTAAAAAGGATCTTTACTGATCCATTCATGTGCAACTGCCATTCGAATGATCTTCTTGAAATTGTTGATGTATTTCAAAGCAGAGTTGTGATTACATTCTTTGGCTGTTTTTAGAAAGTATTCAAATCCTTTAATGAATTTTAAATTCACATCTCGGACCGGGATGTCTAATTTTTGGAATTCAGACTTAACAAACTCAGCTATGTGGTTTCTTGTGGTATGATATCTTTTGTAGGTGCCCAGGGCGAATTCAATGTCAATCAGTTTCTTCATTTGCTGGTTATGTTCATCGAAAAGTTCCAACAACATCTTGACTCTTTTGTCATTGCCTAAAAATTTATCCTTTACATCATGTACTGTGAAAAATTCTCCTTCCTCTACTAATTCATGGTGAATTTTATTCACCTTATGACGAACAGTGGCCATAAATCGATTTAATACTTCTGCTTCAATTCCTTTTCCTTTCAATTTGTTCATTCTTGAGTCCCATTTTTCAGGGTCGATCTTTCTATGGAGGCTTATTACGGAACGTTGGCCATTTACCGTTAATCTAAGGTATAGTCCAGCTTTTCCGTTCTTGTCGAGGCGTTTGTCTTTAAGGTAAAATAAGACAGCAAAGGAATTTGACATATTTTGGGTATCGATTTATGTCAATAAAGGCATGAAAAATAATTCATTGTAGTTTTGTAAATCATTAAAAAAGAATAAATTACAGAGAAATCGATACCTTTTTGCAATTTTTAAAATGGGTATCGATTTAGTGCCTTTTAAATTGAATTTAATTGAGTTCAAGTGAAACCAAATAAAATAAAAAAACCTGTAAATCAGTTATTTACAGGTTTAATGTGTTGTTTTGATGGTGTTTTAGTGGAGCCGGAGGGATTCGAACCCTCGTCCAAACAAGCAATAACCATGCTTTCTACATGCTTAGTATCTGCTTAATTTTCGATGCATACCTGACCAGATACGGCCTAATACACACTTAGCTTCTTAAGATTTTAGAGGCACCGCCAAAGCGAGCGGACACCCTTGTGTTGACTTTTTTGGTGCTCCTAAACGAATCGCCGTCAACAAGGGCTATTCAGGAACATCTCGCTTCCCTACCTTGTAGGGACGAGGCACATCTTACTATAATTCAGATTATGCGGCAAGAGCGTAATTATTTTCGCCAATTAAAAGTGTGAAACATGAGATTTACGAGCTGTATCCCAGCGCTCGGCATGCTTACATCGCCATTGGTCTTGCTGTCAAAACCGGTCGGCCCCATAATGAGTTAGGTAAGCTTTGCTTACCGTAAACGAATTATGCCCAGAGCGCAGTCGAAGGGCCTAAACGTAAACTCACTTTTTTATCAAAGAACTATATCCTCACTTGGTATTTCGACCGCCATCTGTGAAGGCTCTGTCGAAAAATGGGCGTTACCCAAACATTGCTTCGCAATATTTTGGTCGGGCTATCGGCTTTATCTTTTTCTGCCACTTGGCTACGCTCAAAATTGCAGAAAAAGGATGCCGCCTCTATCCCTAACGCGGTCGGCAAAGGTAAATCATATCCATCAAACAATAAAAAGTTTGCTTACCCTGCCATTTACCCTTATTTTGGTCAACAATTATACCAAATTTTATATGAAGTTCGGAATCATCAGGGAGCGCAAAAATCCGCCCGATCTTAGGGTGGTCCTATCGCCAGGGGAATGTCAAAATGTCCTCTCCAAATTTCCAAAAGCCGAAATTTTAGTGGAATCGTCCCCAATTCGGGTGTTTTCCGATCAAGAATATATCAATAAAGGACTCCAAGTAGTTCAAAACCTAGAAGAATGCGAGGTCCTGCTCGGCGTAAAAGAGGTTCCCATTAACGCTTTGATACCCAACAAAAAGTATTTCTTCTTTTCCCATACCATAAAAAAGCAGCCCTATAACAGAGATTTGCTGAAAGCCATATTGGATAAGAACATAGAGCTCTACGATCACGAGGTGATCACCAATACAAAGGGAGCAAGATTGGTAGCTTTTGGCAGATACGCCGGGATTGTGGGTGCCTACAATGGGTTTAGGGCTTTTGGGCTTAAACACGATCTTTACCAATTGCCAAAGGCCGAGACACTTGTGGACCAACAGGCTTTGATCAACGAACTCAAAAAAATACAACTTCCCCAAATTAAAATATTGCTCACAGGCAAGGGAAGAGTCGGCAATGGTGCCAAGGAAATGCTCCATGCCATGGGATTGCGTCAGGTTGGGGTGACGGAGTATTTAAAAGATGATTTTGAATACCCGGTCTATTGTCAGATAGATGCTTCGGAATACAATAAACGTAAAGATGGGGTACGGGGGAACAAAGCTGACTTTTTTGAGAACCCAGAGGCCTATGAGTCCAACTTTTTCCGTTTTGCCAAGGTGACCGATTTTTATATTGCCGGACATTTTTATGGAGATGGAGCGCCTTATCTGTACACTCGGGAAGATGCCAAACACCCCGATTTCAAAATAAAGGTAGTAGCCGATATCAGTTGCGATATAGATGGTCCTGTGGCCTCCACCATCCGTCCATCCACCATAGCGGACCCTGTATATGGCTATGATCCTATTGGTGAGAATGAAACCGATTATAAAAATAAGGATGCCATAGCAGTTATGGCGGTTGACAATTTACCGTGCGAACTGCCCCGGGATGCCAGCGTAGGATTCGGGGAGGCATTTTCAAATTACGTTATCCCGGCCTTTTTTAACAAAGATGCACAAGGCATACTCGATAGGGCGCGTATGACCCAAAATGGCAAGTTGACCGAAAGGTTTGCCTACCTACAAGATTACGTGGACGGTAAAGAATAACCATTGCCCGAAAATATGATCTGTTTTGAGTGATAATGTATTGTTTTTTAGTATCTTGTATGTTCTTATTCTTGAAGATAATGAAATTTAGTTGGGTGTTTTCTGGAGATGACAATCCAGTAATGAAAAGAACCTGTATCGAACTGGAGTACAGTCTAAGACCTAAAATCATGAGGTTTCTGTTGTCCAGATTGGATGTGGATACCGATTTTGCCCAATTTTGTTTCGATGTGGATGTGGACAAAAACTGGGTTTCCATATCAGACAAGACTCCAAAAGAATATTTTTTGATCATATCGCCCGGTTTTAACCAGGAAATAAATGGGTCGTCATTTTCTTCAGTAGCCTAGTAATTGCTTCATTTGGGGCAAATCGCCAAATTCGTTGTGCTGTTCAGCGCTATAAATCACAATTAATAAATTTTTAAGGGTTAAAAAAGGGGGTAAACGTAAATTCCTTATTAGGTTTGTAGGCTTAAAAAAACGGTATTTTGCACATAGACCTTATTATAGCGGCGCTCTGGAGCCTTTCGCCATTCGGTGAGGCTAAGGTGGGCATTCCTTATGGAATGTACCAGGGGGTCAACGAATATCTTGTGTTCGTAGTGTGCTTTGGGGCCAATGTTTTGGTTTTCCCGTTAATGATGTTTTTCTTGGAGTACATCAACCGTCATTTGATCAAATGGCGTTTTTATAAAAAATCGGCTGTATATGTGGGGCAAAGAGCTAAAAAAGGATCTGGGAATAAGATTCAACGATTTGGCTTTTTGGGCATCGTTCTTTTTGTAATGATTCCTCTGCCCGGAACCGGAGTTTATGCGGGCAGTATTGCCGCTTACTTGTTCAAAATGAAAAAAAGAGAAGCATTTGCAGCCAACACGATTGGTATTTTCTTTTCATCGGTAATTATTTGGGTAGCTACCTTAATGTCTTTAAAAGGCGTATAAAAGGAAGCTCCGGTATTTTTAGACTTTTGCCCCCGGATTATTTTTCTATTTATTTACTTTGCGATCAAACTCTAACATTATTTATAACCTAATGATACTATTATGGCTTCCGGTTTTTTTGCAGTTTTAGACGATATTTCCGCACTTATGGACGATGTAGCTTCTATGAGCAAGATCGCCACTAAGAAAACTGCGGGTATTTTGGGCGATGATTTGGCCGTCAACGCAGAAAAAGCCACAGGATTTTTATCCAGCAGGGAAATTCCCGTTTTATGGGCCATCACCAAAGGGTCCTTTGTGAATAAACTGATTATTTTGCCCATAGCCTTTTTATTAAGTGCTTATCTACCCACGGCAATAACGGTTATTCTTGTGTTGGGAGGTGTTTATTTGGCGTACGAAGGGGCAGAAAAAGTGTACGAATACATCTTTCATAGAAAGGATAATGCCGATGGGGATGATCCGATCGAAATTCCGGAAGAAGATTTGCCCGAATTGGAGAAGAAGAAAATCAAGCAGGCCATAGTAACGGATTTTATTCTTTCCATAGAGATAGTGATCATAGCATTGAGTACTGTGGTGAACGAAACCTTAACAATTCAAATTGCCACGGTATCTGTAGTTGCATTATTGGCTACCGTAGGGGTTTATGGCATTGTGGCATTGATTGTTCGTATGGACGATTACGGTTACCGACTTATCAATTTAAACGAAGAAACCGATAGTTTTTCTGATAAAGTCGGAATGGTTTTGGTCAATGCACTGCCTAAAATAATCAAAGCGCTTTCTGTGGTGGGAACACTGGCCTTATTATTGGTTTCAGGTGGTATTTTTAGCCATAATGTAGAATTCTTTCATCACTTGTTCCCGGGATTGCCTTCTTTGGTAAAAGATTTTATACTAGGGTTGGGTATCGGTTTTGTGGCGGTACTGTTGCTGCAGTTGATCAACAAATTGTTCAAACGTAAGTCGTAAACAAGTCGTTTATATGAACCCGGCCGAAGATTATATCATTAATCAAAAAGAACCTTTCAGAAGCATTTTATTGCACTTAAAAGCTGTAATCGAGTCTGTTGTTCCTGATGTAGATATGAGATACAAATGGAGCATTCCTTGTTTTTATTCTGGTAAAAGGCCCATTTGCTATTTAAATGTGTCCCAAAAAAAGAAGTACGTGGACATTGCGTTCTGGAATTCGGCCCATCTCACATTGCATTTGGATAAAATGGTCGTCGAAAACCGAAAGGTGGTCAAGTCCCTTCGCTATTTTACTTTGGAAGAAATTGATCAAGAGGTATTGGTAGAAGTTTTACAGGAATGTTATTCCCTCAAAAGCAAAGGGTTTTACAAAAAATAGATTTAGGAAGGTGCAAGATCTTCTCTAGAAGTGTTCAGTTTAAATAAAGCGATCCAGAGAGCCACTAGCCCCAAAATCAACCAAAGCAAATCCACCAAGAAGATATGTTGATATCCGTTTTGATAGGCCGCCCACATCCAATTGCCCGTTGTAATTCCATTTGCAATCGGTACCAATAAGCCTAAAACCCCACCAGATATCAAAGTCCATTTGTTGGTGAAGGCAATATCCTTTTTAAGGATGAAGAACACTGTTACCACCAACCAAATTGTAAAATACGTTTGGTATAGAAAACCCATGTCCACTGTGGGCGCAAACTTTACAATAATAAATTCCAAAGCGGTAACGGGCAACATTGTAAGGCAAATGGCCATAAACCAATTGGCTACTTGTTGGTTGAACTTTCTACGTTTTTCGGGAATGTTCTTTTTGTCGCGGGCCACCAACCAGATCATAATCCCGGAGAGGATCACAAAGCAAGACACCAACCCCAAAATAAAGGAAACCACTCGTAGCCCGTAGCCTGCGTAATCACCAAAGTGGAGACGGAACATCATATTTTTTACACCATCCAAGTATGAGGTTGGGGCAATCGGTACTTTTTCCTGAGCAATGGAACCATCGGCAATTTTGTAAATACGATATCCTAAACCATTCAGTTTGGTGTCGTAACCCAGGTATCCGCTAATGGCAGCGTGCATGTTTTGGTCACCGTAGTTAAAAATGTGTGTTTCTGTAACTCGAAAATCGCCCCATTCTTCTTTCATTTCTCGAACATATTGGTCCAAGTTAATGGCATTTTTCAATTTTTGATTTTGGAATTCGTAAACGGGATGGTTGTACTCAAGATCTTCAAACAATTGGTTTTGATCACCATTATACAACCCCATTACAATGGGGAGCATTAAAATACCTTTTAATAAAAAGAAGGCTCCGGTTACGGCATATACAAATTGAAATGGAAATCCAATCACACCAAGGGCAGTGTGGGCATCCGTCCACATGGTTTTGAGTTTGGCCCATGGCCTGAAGGTGTAAAAGTTGGAAACTATCTTGTTCCATTGTACCAAGATACCGGTAATGATGGCAAAAAGGAAAAAGAAGGCCACAAGCCCCGCCAATGTTCTGCCATAAGGGTAGGGAATTTGATCTAAAAAGTGAAGGCGGTACAAAAATTCTCCCAAATGGTAATTGCTTGCATAATCCGCCGTTTTGGTTTTGGTTTCAGGATCTAAATAGAAAAATACCGGTGCTTTGGCATCTTCCGAAGCCAAGGAATCCTTGGAAGCTCCCAAGTTGACGGAAATACTTCTTTCGTTGTAATAATGCCTCAGTTCCACATCACGACCGAATAAATTGTAATCCTTGGAAAGATCTTTAAGGTGCGCGTCCACACTTCCGGGCAATGCATCTTCCTGACTAACGGAATGTCCGTGCTGCCAATTGGCAATTTCATCCCTGAAAAAGGAGAATGAACCCGTGAAAAAAATAACATAGAGCGCTACACTGATCACAATACCGCTTACGGTATGTGTGTGGAACAAAATATTGTAAATGCGGTTTCCCATGGTTTAAACAAGTGGGTTGGTTTGGTTTCCAAAATAAAATATGACAAAGAACACAAGGCTAATCAACAGGTAAATACCCCATATCTTCCAGCCATTTTTGCCCAAAAAGGCAATAACCATCAAAATGGCCCAAAGGATAAAAGCGGTAAAAGTGCTGGTAATAATAACTGCCACATGGTTGAACCAACTGGCCAGGGCCAAATGGAACAATACGGCCACAACAAGACCGCCCAAAATAGCAGCGGATATTTTGGCTAATCGTTGCCATGGCGAAGGGGTTAAATATTTTTTATTGGCAGGCATAGGTTAAAACAATAAGGTTTCAAAAAGGATGGAGCAAAGTGAAAAAATGCCTAAAAGGCGGCAGTTCAATAAACGTAAGGGAGCCAAAAGAACAACCAAACTGGCCACGGTCATCAACAAAATAAAAAAAGTGAACGTTCCCGAACCAAGTCCCCAATAAAAGCAGCTAAGCCCTAATGATAAAATCATTAGGGCCAAACTGAAATATTGTGATGCCTTTTTATGCTTTCGGATCCATTTCTCAAAGCCCAGATCGCCTACGGAGGCCATCTTTTTGGAAGTGCCGTAAAACAGGTAAAACGCTATAAAAGTAAGAAGGGAAATTCCTGTGGCCATACTTAGGGTTTTATGCAATAAGTGGCACAATGCCAAATAAATTCATAATCGTCTCCATTGTAGGTACCAGGAATTTCTTCCTTGGTCGTGGTCTCCACAATGTACTTGGTGTTCCAGGGCAATGCAAAGGAAACCTCTCCATTATCGTCCGTGAACAAGGTTTTGGACCATAGGTCGGAAACATAGACTTTAAGTTCGTTTTTGGCAATGGGCTCACCTTTGTACAATACTTGAAGCTTGATTACCTCTCCATCGTTCTCCAACTGCTTTATCACAATTCCATCGGGATTGGCGGTTTTGGTATCGCCATCGGTTCCTACCAAAATCTTTGCTGTTGAATGATAGTGGGTCTTAAAAATCCCAAAATCGTATTGGGTATAATCGATCACATTAATCTCATTATTGTTCAAAGCGATGGTGTACACACCTTTCTGAGATGGTGTAAAGCTCGCTAAATAATGGTCCTCATTTGCTACTGTGCTCAATGGGGTCTTTGTGCCATCGGGAGCTATTGCCCAAAGGGTAAACTTGGAAACCAGTGGAAAGGCTTCGCCCTCTACTTCTTCAAACACACCATAGGTGTATTCTCCATAATGTACACGGATTTCCTGTGTCTGGCCCAAGGCCCCTTTGCCGTTGGTCTCAATCCACAGGTAGTGAGCTGAGGCCGATAGTACGGGCAGGGTAATGAGCAATAATGTTGCTATGAGTTTTTTCATTTGGTTCTCTTAGAATTTATAAGTGAAATTGGCAGAAAGACTTCTTAAGTTTTGGGGGCTGATGGTTGACCAACCTTTGTAGTAGTCTTTGTTGGCAATGTTGTCCAGTTTCAAAGTAATTCTGAAATCCCTGGCATCGTAAAAGGCGGATGCATTAAAAATGGTGTACTCGTCAATTGCAAACGTACCATTGGATCTATTAAAGATTTTGTTCTCGCTGGCGTAGTTACCTCCAAATCCAAGTCCAAAGTTTTCCAAAGTACCTTGGGTAAATCTGTAACTTGCCCATAAGTTGGCCAAGTTCATTGGCCCGGCGCTCTCGGGTCTAAATCCTATAAAGCTGGCATCACCCTCTACCAGTTCACTATCATTGTAACTATAGCCGGCAACAATGTTCAATCCTTCTATGGGAGATGCTATAATACTTGCCTCAAAACCTTTACTGGTCTGTTCGCCATCTTGGGTGTAAAAGTAGTTGTTGGCATCGGTATCGATTCGTTGCGCCACATCGGTCACGGTAATATCGTAATAGCTCAAAGTGGCAGAAAGCTTATCGTGGAACAAATTTAATTTTGTTCCTACCTCAAACTGATCTGCCTGTTCTGGATTTAATGCCCGTACCGCTTGGTTTCCGTTCGATAATTCGGTAACAGGGGCCACATTACTAAAGCCGTTCATGTAGTTGGCAAATAGGGAAACCTTGTTTAAAATAGGTTGATATACCAAACCAAATTTTGGGGAAAACGCGGTTTGATTGTATCCATCGTTAGAAAAACGGTCCACACGTAAACTGGCCATTGCGGACAATTCCGGCAGTAGGTTAATTACGTTTGAGGCATAGGCACTGAAAACCTCTTGCTCCGCCTCACTGAATTGCGCTCCTGGATTGGCCAAGGTGGCGATACCGGCATCCGCTCCTGCTTGTGTCAGAACACCAGAGTCGTACAAGCCGGTGCCCATAGGTGTTCCAAAGTAATTGTGCAGGGCAGGGGCAGCAGTTTGGAACTCATCGGTGTTTCTTCCAACATAGGCAAAACCTTGATTTCCATAGCCTGTACTGTTGTTTATAGTTCTTGTTTTGAGGTAATCCAAGCCCACTACCAAGCGGTTTCGCATGGTTCCAATATTAAAATCCCCAATAAAGTTCTGTTGAATATCGGTCCCCAATGTCTCAGAGTTTTGTTTACTGGTGTAGCGCGCCAAGATAATGCCGTCCTCAAGGGGTGTTCCGGAAACCGCTTCAGCGGTCGAGGTAACTTCATATAAATATGAGTAATAGCCATCTGACTTTGAGTTGGATCGCGATATAACGGTCTGGGAAGTCCATGAATCATTTAAAATGTAGTTCATCTGACCTTGTAGACTGTATGTTGGGGTATCGATATATAAATCGTTGCTAGTGTACGAACGTTTAAAGTCGTAACCCAATTCATCCAAATTGGTCACGCGTAGAGGTGAACCGCGATCTAGGAAAAGCATGGTTTGGTTAGTGCTTCTACCGTTATAAAATTCGGTATTGATGTTGAAAGAGAGTCTATCACTTGCCTGAAATGCCAACGAAGGGGCAAAAAAGAAGGATTTTCTAAACCCAGCGTCCTGGTAGCTGTTCTGTGTGTGGTAAGCCGTGTTCACACGAAGAGCAATATTGTTTTGGGAGCCCAAGGTCGTATTTACATCGGCGCTTACCCTATTAAGGCCATAACTGCCAGAAGTGTAGGAGATGTTTCCTCCAAATCCATAATAAGGTTTTTTAGTGTTGATGTTGATCAAACCTCCATAGGAAATTAAACTGCTCCCGTACAGAGTTCCCGATGGACCCTTGATTACTTCGATGGATTCTATATTGGCCGGATCCGGACTTCCGTTGGTCAAGCTGGGCAATCCGTTGATCATAGTAGGTTGAACGGCAAAACCACGAAGGGAGAAATAACCTGCACCATCGTTGCCCCTACCTGTAGACTCCCAAAGTTTGTCGATTCCGGGTGCGTTTTTAAGGGCGTCATCAAAATTGGTGACCACTTGGTCTTGCAACAATTCGGTTGAAATGGAATAGTACACCTGTGGATTTTCAATATCCTTTAATGGCATTTTGGAAACATAAACACTTGCCTTCCGAGAAAATTTGTTCACTTGACTCCCTTCGACAACAACTTCATTCAGTTGTTCTTGGCGTTCTACTAGAGTAATGGTCTGCACGTTTGTGGTTTGATCGGCGTAAACACGAACAGTTTTGTTCTGTGTACCAAAACCTACCATAGAAAACGTTAAAGTATAAGCGCCAGGGGCTAGGTCGGGTATTTCATAGTTGCCAGAATAATTGGTGTTTGTCCCTAAGCTCGTGTTGGAAACGGCAATATTGACATTGGCCAAAGGATTGTTTCTTTGGTCTGTTACTTTTCCTGAGATGTTACCTGATTGAGCTTGTGCCAAGGAATAAAAAGCCAAGCTTAGTATGAGGAGTAGATGTTTCATTTTTTATTTATAATTGGTCTAAATAAATTTGCAGTGCAAATGTATATTCCGTTGCTAAATCAAACAAAGAATATTTAGACTAATTACAAATAGTAAACATAGGATTTATATAGCTATCTGATAAACAAATGCTTACAGTTAAAATTTTAACATTTAAACATGGAGCTATAATGAATTGATTGTATTTCGGATAGCAGTCAAATCCGTCAACAACTTTTCCAACAAACTTAAATCCAGCATATTGGCGCCATCACTTTTGGCATTCGCGGGATCAAAATGGGTCTCCATAAAAAGACCATCCACACCTGCCGCGATTCCAGCACGTGCCATTGTTCCGATCAAAGCGGGCCTTCCTCCCGTAACTCCCGATGATTGATTGGGCTGTTGTAGGGAATGGGTAACATCCAGCACCACAGGAGCGTATTGTCTCATGGTGGGAACTCCGCGAAAATCCACGATCATGTCCTGATACCCGAACATAGTTCCCCGATCGGTGATCCAAACTTGTTCGTTACCAGAATCGGTCACCTTTTTTACAGCATGCTGCATGCTTTCAGGACTCATAAATTGCCCTTTTTTTAAGTTAACGACCTTGCCGGTTTCCGCGGCTGCCACAACTAAGTCCGTCTGCCTAACCAGAAATGCCGGAATTTGCAGAACATCAACATATTCTGCCGCCATGTGGGCATCGGAAATTTCATGGATGTCGGTAATGGTAGGTACTTTAAAAGTTTCTGAAACTTTTTTTAAAATTTTCAAGGCTTTTTCATCACCAATTCCAGTAAAAGAATCAATACGGCTACGGTTCGCTTTTTTAAAACTCCCTTTAAACACGTATGGAATGCTCAACTTGTCCGTTATGGCTACAACTTTTTCTGCAATTCGCATGGCCATATCTTCGCTTTCTATGGCACAGGGGCCCGCCAACAAGAAAAAATTATCGCTTTCGGTATGTTTTATCTGTGGAATTTTGGTGATGTCCATTTCTTAAAGTTTGCACAAATATAGTATTAAACCACGGTATCCTTTTTAGATTTATGAGGATAAAACATAAGCCATGAATTATAAATATCTGTTGCTCGCCCTCTGTTTATTCCCAGTACTATCCACTGCGCAGTGGCAGGAGCGCGGCGGTACTTTTGATTTGGCCCATTTGGAACGTCATCAGTTTAAATTTAATCTATTGAGTCCCGGCTTTACCTATGAGTTTGGGTTGTTTAAAAATCAGAGTGTCTCCACCAATTTAGGTTTGGCCCTGGCGACTTATGAGGAAGGTTACGTGTTTGGTTTGGCCTCCAATAACCGCTATCGCTACTATCATAATTTTAATAGGAGGGATAGGATGGGAAAAAATACATCAGGAAACTCAGGAAATTACATTGCCGCGGCCCAGGCCATTTTTTTTTCGCAATTGCGGATTGCAACGGATGTGGAGGGACCGGACGATTTTAACCTTGGATTTTATGGCATGGTCTACGGTATCCAGCGTACTTACGAAAAAGGGTTCAATTTTAATCTGGAACTGGGAGCGGGATATTATAAAGGTGATGGTGTGCTAAATGGTTATGGCCCACTGTTCAATTTTACTTTTGGATGGGTGGCGACCAAAAGAAAGAAAAAAGACCCTTATTTTGATTAAATAACAGCATTACAACATACTATTTTTATAAAGTTGGGGTTATAGTACTACCAAATTAACCTACAATGCGTTGCTTCTTTATTTTGGCATTCCTGTTCTCAGGTGTTTTTATGCATGCCCAATATGGTAAAAATTGCGAAATCCGTCAATTTAAACTCAATGCTTTCAACCCTGGTATTGAGTACGAAATGGCATTGGGTGTCAACAGTACTTTGGATATTAGGGTAGCATACCAAGCCGCTCTGGAACCTGCGAGTTCCAAACCCATAGAAGATTTTGATTTTTTCCCGGCCATAACGGTCCAAAACAGATATTATCACAATTTTAATGGAAGAGAGCGCCGCAGAAGATCTATTTATGGAAACTCTGGGAATTATATTGCACCGAGTGTTGCCGTTTTTTCTCCCGGGGATCGAGCGGTAGAAGGTCGGTTAGTAGATGGGATACATGGCTATGGCGGTGTGGTCTACGGGGTTCAGCGTAGTTACGATTCGGGATTTAGTTTCTCTGTAGATGCCGGTGCAGGTTATTATGTAGGGCCGTTCAAGGGTGCTATACAGCCGGTTATCAACTTAAGTATTGGTTGGATTATTAGTGAAAAACGTTGGTGTGTTGGTTTGTAGGTTCGGAACTCTCACTAAATCAATAAGATAAAAATAACATTAAGGTGTGCTGACAAGAAAAAAATAGCAGTATCTTTGCGGGCTTAAAATTTAGGTTATGTCCAAAATCAAGAACATTGCAATCATTGCACACGTAGACCACGGCAAGACAACCTTGGTCGATAAAATAATGTACCACTGCCAGTTGTTCCGAGAAAACGAGAACAAAGGCGATCTTATATTGGACAACAATGACCTCGAACGGGAACGTGGCATCACCATTGTATCCAAAAACGTTTCCGTTGTTTATAAAGACACAAAAATCAATATTATAGATACCCCTGGTCACGCCGATTTCGGTGGAGAAGTAGAGCGTGTATTGAACATGGCCGATGGTGTTTTGTTGTTGGTCGATGCTTTTGAAGGACCAATGCCACAAACGCGTTTTGTGCTTCAAAAGGCTATCGATCTTGGATTAAAGCCTTGTGTGGTTATCAATAAAGTGGATAAAGAAAACTGTACCCCGGACGAAGTACACGAGAAAGTGTTCGATTTGATGTTTGAACTGGGCGCAGAGGAGTGGCAGCTGGATTTTCCCACGGTTTACGGTTCTGCCAAAAACAACTGGATGGGTGAGGATTGGCAAAAGCCAACCGAAAATATCGAGCCACTTTTGGATATGGTAATCGAGCACGTGCCAGAATTTAAACCAGAGGAAGGTACCACTCAAATGTTGATCACATCGTTGGATTTCTCCTCATTTACAGGACGAATTGCTATTGGTAGATTACAAAGGGGAACACTTCGTGAAGGGCAACAAGTTTCTTTGGTTAAAAGAGATGGTTCCATCGTTAAAACAAGAATAAAGGAACTTTACACTTTTGAAGGTCTTGGGAGGTTGAGAGTTGAAGAGGTCGTGGCAGGCGATATTTGTGCCATTGTAGGTATGGAAGGTTTTGAGATCGGTGATACCGTTGCCGATATCGAAAGCCCCGAAAAACTAAAGACCATTGCGATCGATGAGCCAACAATGAGCATGCTTTTTACAATTAACGATAGCCCGTTTTTTGGTAAAGATGGAAAGTTTGTTACTTCAAGGCACATTAAAGAGCGTTTGGAAAAAGAATTGGAAAAAAACTTGGCGCTTCGTGTTCAAGAAACCGACAGTGCCGATAAATTCCTGGTTTTCGGACGTGGAGTATTGCATCTTTCGGTATTGATAGAAACCATGCGTAGGGAAGGTTATGAGCTTCAAATTGGACAGCCACAGGTAATCATCAAAGAAATTGATGGTGTAAAATGCGAGCCAGTAGAGCACTTGACCATCGATTTGCCAGAAGAAGTATCCGGAAAGGCTGTAGAAATGGTGTCCATCCGAAAAGGAGAGATGACCAGTATGGAAGCAAGAGGTTCCCGAATGGTCTGTGAATTTATAATTCCATCAAGGGGAATCATTGGACTAAGAAACCAATTGTTGACCGCAACGGCCGGAGAGGCTATTATGGCGCACCGGTTCTTTGAATATCAACCACTAAAAGGCGATATCGCACAACGATTGAACGGATCTTTGGTTTCCATGGAAAATGGAACGGCGATTCCTTATTCCATCGATAAACTTCAAGAAAGGGGTAAATTCTTTATTGATCCAGGAGAGGATATCTACGAAGGACAGGTCATTGGGGAAAACTCCCGTCAAGATGATATGACAGTAAATGTGACCAAGACCAAAAAGCTTTCGAACGTCCGTTCTGCCGGAGCAGATGAAAAAGCCAAAATTGTACCGGCCATTAAGTTTTCTTTGGAAGAAGCGCTCGAATATATTCAAAAGGACGAATACGTGGAGGTTACTCCCAACCATTTAAGAATTCGAAAAATCTATCTTAAGGAAGTAGATAGAAAAAGAAATAAATTATAAAATGGAAAAGCCCCTTTAAAAAAGGGGCTTTTTTAATTGGTTTAATAAAGGCAGTTATTTTTTAAAGATATATCGGGTAATAAAAATACCTTGTCCATCACCTTTTCCTCCTTCACTTTCAACACCGCTAACAACAAAGGCCAATTCCCATCCGTTGGCGATCATATCGTTGATCATGGAAGTGATCATAGCGTCGTTGGCCGCAATATTCTGAAAACGGATACCGCCAACATTGTAAAAGTTCAACAATTTGGTCTCTTCGAAATTTTTAACACGGATTTCGTTTCTTTTGGACTTGTTTCTCGTGTTATCGTCCTCTGTTTGTACACTGGTAAATTCTTTATAATCCTTGTCCTCCAGAGCGTTGATTATTCTTGATCTACCAAGCCCGTTGGGCACTATGGATTCAACGCTGGTAATTACTTTGTACTGTTGTGCGTTTACACTAAATGCAGTGGTCAAAGCGATTACTGCGGCAAATAAGATTTTTTTCATGTTTAAATTTTGATGATTAATATGTTATAAATAAAGATATACGACGAAACGAAAGGAATATTGTTTCTTTGTATTTAAAAAAACTAACAAATTTTGAACGGAACAGTTTATAAATCGACCGGAAGTTGGTACACCGTAAAGTCCAATGAAGGCAACTTTTACGAATGCCGTATAAAGGGCAAGTTCCGTACACAAGGGATTAAGAGCACTAATCCAGTGGCCGTTGGCGATCATGTCAGTCTTGAACTGGAAACTATTGGTGACGAGACGATCGGTATAATTTCCAAAATTGGCGATCGTAAAAACTACATAGTCCGCAAGTCCGTTAAGCTTTCCAAACAAACACATATTATTGCATCCAATTTAGATCAGGTATTCCTATTGGTTACTTTGAACAACCCTCCCACCTTTACCAGTTTTATAGATCGATTTTTGGTGACCGCAGAAGCTTATGAAATTCCGGTAGTGCTACTTTTTAATAAAATGGATGTTTACCAAGAAGAAGAAAGGTTTGAGGTGGATTATTTAATGGATCTATATACGAAAATCGGGTATAAGTGCATTAAAATTGAAGCAAAACAAGGTAAGAACGTTGATTTGGTAAAAGAAATAATGAAAGGGAAAACCAGTATGTTCGCCGGTCATTCCGGGGTAGGAAAGTCTACATTGGTAAATGCCTTGGAACCTGGAATGCAACTAAAAACTGCCGAAATTTCTGAGCAGCACATGCAAGGCCAACATACCACCACTTTTGCCGAAATGTACGACCTGTCTTTCGATGCACGGATAATCGACACCCCCGGGATTAAAGGTTTTGGTATCGTGGATATGGACAAGCACGAGATCGGAGACTATTTTCCCGAGTTTTTTGCGTTAAAATCGGAGTGTAAATTTAATAACTGTTTACATTTGGACGAACCCAAATGTGCCGTAAAAAAAGCTCTGGAGAACAATGAAATTGCAGCAAGTCGCTATCGGAGCTATGTGCAAATGCTCACTGGGGAAGAAGATAATCCATACAGGGAAAGATAAATGAGAACAGTACTACAGAGAGTATCAAAGGCAAGTGTTGCCGTCGATGGCAAAATGATATCATCCATCGGAAACGGGCTTTTGATCTTACTGGGCATCGAGGATGCCGATACAAAAGAAGATATAGACTGGTTGACCAATAAAGTTTTAAACCTTCGCATTTTTAACGACGAGAACGGGGTGATGAACCGCTCCGTATTGGATACTGATGGCGATATTATAGTAGTTAGTCAGTTTACATTGCATGCGTCTACCAAAAAAGGAAATCGACCATCGTACATAAAAGCCGCAAAACCCGATGTTGCCATTCCTGTGTACGAGAGTTTTGTTCAGGTATTGGAGCAAAAATTCGGAAAGAAGGTTGGAATCGGAATTTTTGGCGCCGATATGAAAGTGGAGTTGCTCAATGATGGTCCGGTTACCATTATTGTGGACACAAAAAATAGAGAATAATGAACATAGAAAACGCACAAAAGGCCGTTGATGAGTGGATTAAAAATCATGGGGTCCGTTACTTTAACGAACTGACCAACATGGCCCAGCTTACCGAAGAGGTTGGCGAAGTGGCCCGTATTATTGCCAGAAGATATGGTGAACAGAGCGAAAAAGAATCCGACAAAGCAAAAGATCTGGGCGAAGAACTTGCCGATGTTGTTTTTGTGGTACTCTGCTTGGCCAACCAAACCGGAATCGATTTACAAGAGGCATTCGATAAAAAATTGGATTTAAAGACCAAAAGGGATCACGACCGTCATCAAAATAACAAAAAGCTTAAATAAAGTTTCGGTTATAAAGGGACTTTAGGGCTGTTTTTTCTAGTTTTGACAATTCATACAAACCCTAACGAATTGAAACTCCAACTTTCTTATCCCAACAATACAAAAATTGAAAAAGACATAGCAATCACTGGTTCTAAGAGTGAAACAAACCGTTCGTTATTGTTGCAGGCGCTTTTTCCGAATATTAAAATAGCCAATCTTTCCAACTCGGACGATGGGGAAGTTATGCAAAAGGGTTTGGCCAAGTCCAATGGAGTGGTGGATATTCACCATGCAGGTACCGCTATGCGTTTTTTAACCGCCTATTTTGCATCGCAACAAGGCAAACAAGTGGTGCTCACGGGTTCGCATCGAATGCAGGAGCGGCCTATTAAAGTGCTGGTGGAAGCATTGCAAGCACTCGGGGCAGATATTCAATACGAAAAGGAAACGGGTTATCCCCCGCTGAAGATTTCTGGTAAAAAGCTCGGAAAAAACCGTGTATCCCTGCCTGCAAATATTAGCAGCCAATATATTTCCGCATTACTTTTAATTGCACCTAGCTTGGAGAATGGTTTGGAACTGGAACTGATCGGCAAGATTACATCTGTTCCTTATATAAAAATGACATTGGCCCTGTTGGAACAGATAGGCGTCCAAACTTCCTTTGTGGCGAACACCATAAAAGTCGACCCAAAAACAGAGGTAGTGGATACTACTTTGGTGGTAGAATCCGATTGGAGTTCGGCCAGCTATTTTTACAGTATTGTGGCCATGTGCGATGTAGGTTCGGCAATAACACTATCGTCGTACAAACAAAACTCTTTACAGGGCGATAGCATTTTGGCAAAAATCTATAAGGATTTTGGTGTGGAGACCATATTTACGGACAATACCATTGTACTCAAGAAAACATCAAAAGATATTGCCGACCATTTAACTTACGATCTTTCCAACGCCCCGGATATTGCTCAGACGATTGCCGTTAGCTGCTTGGGATTGGGTATTGGCTGCCACTTGACCGGCTTGCACACCTTGCCCATTAAGGAGACCGACCGGTTGGCTGCTCTGCAGAAAGAGTTGGGCAAGTTTGGTGCCAAGGTGGATATCGATTCCGAAAGCCTGACCTTACAAGCACAAAATCAGCTTGCAGAAGGAGTTTTCGTGGATACCTACAACGATCATCGAATGGCGATGGCCTTTGGCCCACTAGCACTGAAAGTTGACTTTGTGGTCAACGATGCCGAAGTGGTTTCCAAATCCTATCCCGATTTTTGGAACGACCTAAAAACCCTTGGGTTCGCAGTCCAAGAATTGTAAATCACATTTAATCATCAAATTACTTGACATCCCCTATCACGAGGTTGTATATTTGCACCTCTTAAAAAAAATCGAAAAAAAGTCCACATGAAATTATCGAACTTCAATTTTGAATTGCCAAAAGAATTGTTGGCAGAATATCCCGCGGAACATCGTGACGAATCCAAACTAATGGTAGTTCATAGGGATACAGGAAAAATTGAGCATAAAATGTTCAAAGACATTGTAGATTATTTTGATGAAGACGATGTAATGGTCTTGAACAATACCAAGGTGTTTCCTGCGAGACTTTTTGGAAACAAGGAAAAAACCGGTGCTAGGATAGAAGTGTTCTTGCTTAGGGAACTTAACCAAGAGCAACGACTTTGGGATGTTTTGGTAGATCCGGCAAGAAAGATTAGGATCGGTAACAAGCTTTATTTTGGCGATGATGAAAGTTTGGTGGCAGAAGTGATCGATAATACAACATCGAGAGGAAGAACATTGCGTTTTCTTTACGATGGTTCTTATACCGATTTTAGAAGAAAGCTTAGGGAGCTTGGAGAAACTCCGTTGCCCAAATACATTAAAAGAGAGGTAACACCAGAAGACGAGGAACGTTACCAGACCATTTACGCCAAGCACGAGGGAGCTGTAGCAGCACCGACCGCAGGGCTTCACTTTTCCAAACACTTATTAAAGCGTTTGGAGATCAAAGGCATTCAGTTTGCAGAGGTCACTTTGCACGTAGGACTGGGAACATTTAACCCAGTAGAGGTAGAGGACTTGTCCAAACACAAAATGGATAGCGAAGAATTGGTGATCGATGAAAAAGCAACAGAAGTAGTAAATAACGCAAAAGCCAACAAGCGAAAAGTATGTGCCGTAGGTACAACCGTTATGCGCGGCTTGGAAAGTGCTGTTTCTTCAGAGCATACATTGAATACGTTTGAAGGATGGACCAACAAGTTCATATTTCCTCCGTACGATTTTAGCATAGCCAATTGTATGATCACCAATTTCCACTTGCCAAAATCCACTTTAATGATGATGGTTTCCGCATTTGCCGGTCACGATCTTATCAAGAAAGCGTACAAGCAGGCAATTTTGGAAGGATATCGTTTCTACTCCTATGGAGATGCGATGTTGATTCTATAAAAACGGAAAATCATAGAAGAAAAATCCCGTTGACCTTAAAGTGAACGGGATTTTTTTCTTCCTTATCTTTAGATAGTGGAAAACAAAAAGAAGGATATACGCGCATTGACCAAAGAGCAGCTCCGAAACTTTTTTGTGGAGCAGGGAGACAAGGCATTTCGTGGAAACCAAGTGTACGAATGGTTGTGGCAAAAGTCGGCCCACGATTTTGATGCCATGACCAATATTTCCAAGGAAACCCGACAAATGTTGGAAGATAACTTTGTTATCAATCATATTCGGGTAGATCAAATGCAGCGAAGTTCCGACGGAACCATTAAAAATGCCGTTCGTTTGCATGATGGCTTAATAGTGGAATCCGTTTTGATTCCCACGGAAACCCGGACCACAGCCTGTGTGTCCAGTCAGGTTGGATGCAGTTTGGATTGTAAATTCTGTGCAACGGCCCGTCTAAAACGCATGAGGAATTTAAATCCGGATGAGATATATGATCAGGTAGTGGCCATAGACAACGAGAGCAGATTGTATTTTGATCGTCCGTTGAGCAATATAGTTTTTATGGGTATGGGAGAACCGTTGATGAACTATAACAATGTGCTCAAGGCCATAGAAAAAATTACTTCCCCGGAAGGATTGGGCATGTCCCCCAAGCGTATTGTGGTCTCTACCTCCGGAGTGCCTAAGATGATCAGGAAAATGGCAGACGAAGAAGTCAAATTTGGTCTGGCAGTTTCATTGCACTCCGCTATCGACGAGGTCCGAACTTCCATTATGCCCTTTAATGCCACATTTCCACTTAAAGAACTCAGGGAGGCATTGGAGTATTGGTACAGCAAGACCAAGAATAGAATTACCTACGAATATGTGATCTGGAAAGGAATCAACGATACCCAGAAGGCAGCAGATGCACTGGTCAAGTTTTGCAAGTTTGCACCATCCAAGGTCAACATAATCGAGTACAACCCCATTGATGATGGTGACTTTCAACAAGCACCCAATAGTGCCATTGACATGTACAAGAATACCTTGGAGCAAAACGGCATCACGGTTACCATACGTAGGTCGCGAGGCAAGGATATCGATGCCGCTTGCGGTCAATTGGCCAACAAAAGCTAGAGTTTAATTTTTGATTGGCCATCCACATTGGTAGGTAAAACAACGATACTTTTAGAACTCTATCTTAAAACTTCGATTTAGTTCTAACAACTCTCGCATTTTCCCTACTTTTAGGGTTTTAAAACCAAACACCACACCGCTACGTTGAAAATCGTTTCGCAGATACGGGAACCCATAGAAAATGAGATGCAGCTTTTTGAGGAAAAGTTCCTCAAATCCATGTCTTCCAAGGTTGCACTGTTTAATAGGATCACCTACTATATTGTTAACCGCAAGGGCAAGCAAATGCGCCCAATGTTCGTGTTCCTTACCGCCAAATTATTGAACGGGGAAGTCAACGAACGTACATACACAGGAGCTTCCATAATTGAGTTGATACACACTGCAAGCCTGGTCCACGACGATGTGGTGGACGACAGTAACAAACGCCGGGGCTTTTTTTCCATTAATGCCCTGTGGAAAAACAAGATTGCTGTTCTGGTCGGGGATTTTCTTTTCTCTAAGGGTTTGTTGGTATCTCTGGAAAACAAGGATTACGATTTACTACACATTATTTCCAATGCCGTTCGCGATATGAGCGAAGGGGAACTGCTCCAGATAGAAAAAGCGAGACTTTTGGATATTACCGAAGAGGTTTACTACGACATTATCCGCCAAAAAACAGCCACTCTTATTGCCGCTTGTTGCAGTATGGGGGCATGTTCGGTGAGACCGGATTCGGATGAGGTGGAAGCCTTCCGGAAGTTCGGGGAGCTTTGTGGAATGGCCTTCCAAATTAAGGACGACCTTTTTGACTACGGTGCCGAGAAAATTGGAAAGCCTACTGGTATCGATATAAAGGAACAAAAAATGACACTGCCATTGATCTATGCATTGAACCATAGTGATAAGGAAAGTAAAAAATGGTTGATCAATTCCATCAAAAAACACAACAAGAACAAAAAACGTGTAAAAGAGGTTATAGAGTACGTTAAGGAAAAAGGCGGCCTGGAATATGCAGTTACCAAAATGTTGGAGTTTAAGGATGAAGCGTTGGCCATTTTGGACAATTACCCCGATTCCGAATACAAAAGTGCCCTCACCCTAATGGTAAATTACGTGGTAGACCGTAAAAAATAGGTGTTTATAAGGTTGGTTATCAATTAAATGTCGAAAATTTTTATTTTTCGGGCAACCATTTACGTTTATATCCCGTCTATTTAAATAGAAGCACTTTTGTAAACCATTTTTTTTGAAAATCATCTCGCTACATAACAACGAAAAGCAACTGATTAAAAAATCGATCAAGGGAGATCAGCAGGCTCAAAAATTGTTGTACGAGAAGTTCTCGCCCAAAATGCTCGGGGTATGCAGACAGTATATCAAGGACCTTCATTTTGCGGAAGATGTTATGGTAAATGGTTTTGTCAAGATGTTCAACCATCTCGGCTCTTACCAATATAAAGGTAGTTTTGAAGGCTGGGTCAGGAGCATTATGGTAAGGGAAAGTATTTCCTTTCTACGTAAAAAACAGTTTGTTGTTTACGATGATGATGCGGTCGAAGTGAGGGAAGAGGTGTTAGGACCCATATCCGATGGACTGTTGGATATGGAGTATGTGCAACACTTGATAGATGGTCTTCCAGAAGGATACAAAGCCGTTTTCTTGCTGTATGCCATTGAAGGATACGGACATAAGGAAATAGCGGAGATGTTGGCAATTAGCGAAGGAACTTCAAAATCGCAACTTTTCAAGGCCAGAAAAATGCTTCAAGAAAATTTAAGTTTAAAAGGAATGTCGCCCAATTCAAAAACGGCGAACAAAAAATAAGGGATATGGCTAAACTTGAAAAACATATCAAACAAAAGCTCGAGGAGCGAACCATTGTCCCATCGGATGGGGCTTGGAACAAGATTGCATCGCAATTGGAACAACCCGTGCCAAAGAAAAGGAATACATGGTTTATGTACGCGGTGGCCGCCAGTGTTGTAGGGGTCGTTTTGGTGTCTGCGTTCTTTTTTACCAAGGACAATGGCCCAACAGAGCAAATGAAAATGGTAGGAAACGAAATCAAAAATGAGAAGGTCATTGAGGCGGAAGAAATAAAGGCAAAAGAAAATAACCAAATAGACGTTGCGGAGACTAAGTCGAAAGTGACTAAAATGCAAAAACTGGTAGAAACACCATTGCCCAATGTAAATCCAAATACTGCAATCGCCACAAAGGACAATAGACAACCTTTAAAGGACGACATGATCCTAAACCCAGATAAGTTGATCGCACAAAAAGTGGAAGAAGTAGTGGCACAAGTGGAGCTCATGGAAAGTGTACGGCAAGATGTTTCCGATGCCGAAGTCGATTCCTTGCTGCGTGCCGCACAGCGACAGATTTTAACCGACAAACTATTTTCAGAGAGCGGGACTGTGGATGCCATGTCCTTGTTGGCCGAAGTGGAGGATGAGTTGGACGAATCTTTCCGTGACCAGATCTTTGATGCACTAAAATCCGGTTACCTAAAATTGCGTACTGCTGTGGCGGACCGAAACCAATAAAGTTATTCATCAATCAAAATAAACCTTTCAATACTTCCTGTCCTTAACAATGGACAGGAGGGAAGGAGGGTTGCAAATCAAAACAATCATGAAAACAATTACATTTTATTCAGCAATCTTGCTCCTGTTCCTAGTTTCTCAATCTCTTTTTGCACAAGAAGATTATCAAAAGAAAATCGAAACGCTCAAGCTGGAAAAACAACGCATAATCGATCAGGAAAAAGAAGCCCTAAAGATTGAGGTACGGGACATAAACCAAAGATTGGAAGATGGTGATATTACCGAAAATGAAGCCAAAATACTTAAGGAGGAAGTGGCAAAGCAAAGAGCTCTGAACATTGAGAACAGGGTCGCGATTATAGAGAACAAGATCGCTTTGCTGGAGCGCAACAAAGGAGATGTACTTACCTTGTCCGAATCCGATACCATTTATGGTGATAGAATGCGCATTGGATTGCTCATTGATGGAAAACCGGCGGTAACTTTTAATTCCCGACAAAGAAAAAGAGACTTAAAATACGATAGGCGAACTTACTCGGATTTTGTTATGGCCATCGGTTTTAACAATGCTTTGATAGAGGGGCAGTCCCTGTCCGATTCTCCTTATAAAATTGGAGGAAGCCGTTTTTTTGAGATGGGCTGGCAATGGCGGACACGTGTGTTCCGGAATACCAACTGGCTGCGTGTTAACTACGGTTTTTCGTTTCAGTTCAATGGTTTAAAGCCGGACGACAATCAGGTTTTTGTGCAAGACGGAGATCAGACCGTATTGCAAGAGTTCGAGTATGATCTGGATAAATCCAAGTTAAGAATGGACAACCTTGTTTTTCCTGTTCATTTTGAGGTGGGCCCCTCTCGATTTCATAAAAAAGAACGTACCATACGATATTCCATTCGCGATCAATTTAGAGTGGGATTCGGTGGCTATGGCGGATTTAATCTGGGAACACGCCAAAAATTAAAATACAATAGGGACGGGGAAAATGTAAAGGATAAACTAAAAAGGGACTACAACACAAGCGACCTAATTTATGGTGTGAGCGGATATTTGGGCGTAGACGGTGTACTGCTTTATATAAAATACGACCTAAATCCCATTTTTAAGGATGCAGAAATAAAACAGAACAATATCTCACTGGGCCTTCGGTTCGATATCTAATCGTTTTGGTTTTACACAACGGTCGGGTTTACCCGGCCGTTTTTTTATAAGGACAACGCTTGTTCCATCTCTGGGGTAAACTCCTCCTTGTAATATACTTTTTTACAGTGCGAACACTCTGCGAACCTAATTGTATTAAGGGTAAAAAGTGGAATCCAGAACAAATGGGCATAGTTCGGTTGGGCAACAGCGGTCAATGTCCCGGTTTGATGGCAATAGGGACACGTAACATTTCTAAGGACTTTAGTTGCTTTTTTACCAGTTCTAGTACCAAAAAAAAGAATCATTATATTTTAATGTTACAGTTGTTCAAAGGTAGAGTTTTCCTATTTGAATAAAGAAAAATCATTTTTGTTTTTAAATATGAATTACCTTCGCCCACATTTTTAAAACATTGAGCACTTACCACAGTTTGGATGATTGGTTGTCCTGGATGGACGACATCTCCAGTAAGGATTATGTGATAATCGATAATTTTTTTCGGGAGGAACTCTATTCCGGGATAAAATCTTTTTTTCTGGGAAAGCTCCCTAATTTTAAGGAGGCTGGAATAGGTGCCCATTCCGATTTTCAGGTAGATGCCAAGGTACGCAGTGACTTTACCTACTGGCTGGATAGAAAGCGTGATGTCCAATTGCAGAACTATTGGGATGTTCTGGATGAAACCATTTTAATATTTAACCGCTATTGCTACCTGAGTTTATCAGGGTACGAATTTCATTTGGCACATTACCCATCGGGAGGGCATTACGATAAGCATTTAGATCAGTTCGAAAACCGGAACAACCGCATGATCTCTATGATCGTTTATTTAAATGATGATTGGAAAGATGGTGATGGCGGTGAATTGGAAATTTTTGAAAAGAACGGTACTAGTTTTCTGGTACAGCCAATTGGCGCACGTTGCGTAATGTTTAAAAGCGCTGTGGTGCCCCACGCTGTGTTAAAAGCCCACAAAAGTAGGTTCAGTTTAACGGGTTGGCTATTGTACCAACCTTCTTCGGTGGGAACATTGTTCGTTTGATCAGTTCTTCACACATGGAATCTGCTGAATGAGTTCCTCGTTTTGCGCTGTAGAAGCACCGTAGGACATAACCATGGTGCCTTTGGTGCCATCGTTGGCCTCAATCGTAAAAACTACGGATTCATCGCTAGGATTCGTCATACCTTCAAATCGGTAAGAATCAATGATCTTTAGCTCGTTGGGCTGATATTCTTTTTTGGAATATAATGCTTTAATGCACGATTCATCTGCTTCAAAATCCTCTTTGAAACCTTCCTCCGTTAATGTGTTCACGGCTTGTGAAAGGGTGTCGAAACTGTGTTTGTTCATTTGGGTTGTTATTTTAAACGGTTTATAAAATTCAATGTCATTTCTTTTACCTGGTTCCAATCAGTGTACTCATGATCTTTTGTGGTGTCCACGGAGCCGCCCTCTTTTTTTGCAATGGAGCGCATGATCAATTTTTTAAAATAATTGTACTGGGTATATCTCAACGCTCCTGCAATATGCCATATGGTCTTTGCGTTCCAGTGGGTCTCTTCCAAGAATTCTTGCGCCACCTTTGCAACTTCTTCATGCTCCTCTTTAATGTTGGAGGCGATGGCCATTGAAACGGAGAAAAACACTGAAGGTTTTTTGTTCAAGATGTCAATATGTTGTTCCACATAATTTTTGATGAGCGTATTATAATTATTGATATGGATGGAACTTCCGATCAATACCACATCAAAACTATCGGGAGATGGAGGCTCTTCCACTGCATTGGCAATGGTTACCTGCATACCGTTCTCCTGAAGGACCTCCTCCATAAAACGGGCTATTTTCCGAGTTTGGCCTTCTACAGTGCCATAGATAATTAAAACTTTCATGTAAAATAAGGTGTTGGTTAAACAACCTTAAATACAAAGAATAATTTCAATATTTCCAATGATCTTAGTCAGTTTACCCTATTGACGATCATAGATTTCCACCTACTACCGGAAGCGTTAGCTCTGTGCCGTCCAGATCTATGGTCAATTTGGTTCCGGGCTCCGGCCATAGGGTGAACTCCTTGTCACTTGAGAAAATCATCAGGGCGATCTGTTGTCCTTTTGGAATTATTTGGTCGTCCGGCATCAAATCAAATTCCACTTCATAAAATTTGTTGGGGACCAAAGGTTCACTTTTCGTCAACGAGCTATGGTTTTGTGGGTCTGCCCATCCTCTTGTAATTATATTGTCCGTTATTTTGGTGTTCAAAGCATCGGTCCAAGGTAGAGCAACCAACCAAACGGATAAATTGGCAGCAGGCTTACTGCTGGCCATTTTAATCTTGACTTTGGGGACACCGGAAATATGGGTGTCCTCTGATAAAGGTGGGGTAATATAGAGCAACCGGTGTTCTGTGGTCTCAGCTTTGGCCAAACTGGAACCTGAAAAAGAATAATTGTCCACCAAGGTTTCCGTTCCTTGTTTTTTGGGTTTGGTGGTGGTCAATTTACCTTTTGCCGGAGCTCCTGCTGTCAAATAAAATTTGATGTTTTCGGCCTTGGGATTGGGATAGTCCTCATAAGGTGTAGGGTTATCTTTTTTATCGTTTTCTCGAACGATCCATGCTTTAGGATCGTTTTCCACCCCATTTTCCACCCCATAAAGATATCTCGTAAACCAGCGGTTCATCATGGAGATAGGTGGTGGTCCACCGTGTCCGTTCTGATGATAATAGATTTGGACGGGCAGTCCCATTTCTTTGGCTTTTTTGTAAATGCGATAACTGTGTTCGGGCATTACGTTCCAATCGTTGAAACCGTGGGACATTAATAGGGCAGCTTTCATGGAGCCCATTTGGTTTAAATAATCCCTTCCTGCCCAAAAATCGTTGTAATCTCCGGTAATTCGGTCAAATCCATTCTTCATTTCTGTATCCCGAACCACCCTGTTGTTCCGCTCCCTTTTTGATTCGTCACCGCTATGTATAAAATCATAAAGGACATCAATATCTTCACCCAAATACCCTCCCGGCGATCGGACCAGGCCATTGGATCGGTAATAATGGTAGTACGAAGTGTTGGGCGCTATGGGAATTATGGCTTCCAACCCATCAACCCCCGTTGTAGCAGCAGCTAGAGGAATGGTTCCGTTGTACGAGGTGCCCGTCATACCTACTTTTCCAGTGGACCAATAGGCTTTAACCTCTTGGTTGCCCTCGCGCTCGGTATAGCCTTTGGCCTTGCCGCACAACCATTCGATAACCGCTTTTGGAGCCAAGGATTCGTTTTGGCCACCAACGGTTGGTGCACCATCGGAAAGACCTGTTCCTGGAGAGGATGAGTGTACCACGATAAAACCTCTGGGTACCCATGTTTGGATTTGTGAGTTGGAGATGATTGGACGTTCGCCCAAACGTGTAACATTGGGATGTTTT
This sequence comes from Flagellimonas marinaquae, assembly GCF_023716465.1. Taxonomy (NCBI): domain Bacteria; kingdom Pseudomonadati; phylum Bacteroidota; class Flavobacteriia; order Flavobacteriales; family Flavobacteriaceae; genus Flagellimonas; species Flagellimonas marinaquae. The sequence continues at coordinate 588,490 of NZ_CP092415.1, read as the reverse complement.
CTTGGTTTACCAGGTTTGCCCAGCTCGTGTTTTACGTCCCAAAAAATACCTTTGTCCAATCCTGCTGTTCCAGCGTAATACGGGCTCGATTCGTAGATTACGGGCAGTTGTAGACCTTCTGTCTCGGTCTGTTCGGGCCGTGTAACGCCCACATGCATGCGGTCTAATTTACCATCTCCGTCCGAATCAAAGCTGGTTTCGACCCAAAGATCATGACGGATCCATTTACTAGGGTCCGAAAAAGCTTGGACTACCTGTGCTTCACCATTTTCGATGATAGGTCTGGCTTTTTCTTCCATTTGTCCTGTTGCAAATTGGATGGAGAGAAATAGCAAGGCGGTGAGTATCCAAAAGTTTTGTGTTTTGTTCAGCATCATAATCCTCTATAATTTTATTTCTGTACTATCGTGTACCGATAATATCGGTATTGTAAGAATTTGCTTCTAATATACTAAATCTTACATAGGCAGTCGAATTTCGAAATATGGAAAATATTGTTTTTATTACCTTTAACAGCTATTTTTAAGAGAATACCTTGATTTCTAAAACGACCATAGACCAAGTATATGAAACCGCCCGACTGGAGGAGGTAATCGGTGATTTTATGCAATTGAAAAAATCAGGTTCCAATTTTAAGGGATTGAGCCCTTTTACGGATGAACGCACTCCAAGTTTTATGGTTTCCCCGGTTAAGCAGATATGGAAGGATTTTAGTAGTGGAAAAGGGGGGAATGTGGTAGCCTTTTTAATGGAGCATGAGCATTTTACCTACCCCGAAGCCATTAAATATTTGGCAAAAAAGTACAATATTGAAGTAGAGGAAACTGAACAGACCGATGAGCAGAAAGAGCAGGCCAATGAACGCGAGAGTATGTATTTGGTCTCCGAGTATGCCCAGAAGTATTTTACAAGGACCCTATGGGATTCCGAGCCTGGAAAGGCGATTGGCCTAACCTATTTCAAAGAACGGGGGTTTACCGATGATACTATTAAAAAGTTTGGTCTTGGTTATAGTTTGGACGAATGGGAGGCTTTTACCAGAACAGCATTGGGGAAGGGGTACAAGTTGGAATTTCTGGAGAAAACAGGCCTTACCATTGTAAAGGAACAGGCTGGGGGCGAAAATAAAACATTCGATAGGTTCAAGGGCAGGGTAATGTTTCCTATCCATTCTATGAGTGGTCGGGTTTTGGGCTTTGGTGGGAGGATACTTTCCAATGATAAAAAAGCCGCCAAATACCTGAATTCCCCTGAAAGCGAAATCTACCACAAGAGCAAGGTGCTTTATGGGATTTATTATGCCAAACAGGCCATTGCCAAAGAGGACAACTGTTTTTTGGTGGAAGGGTACACGGATGTCATCCAGATGTATCAAAGTGGTGTGGAGAATGTGGTCTCCTCTAGCGGAACCGCCCTTACTCCCGAACAGATTCGTCTTATAAACCGGTTGACCAAGAATATCACTGTACTATTTGATGGTGATGCCGCGGGTCTACGTGCATCGCTGCGTGGAATCGACCTGATTTTGGAACAGGGAATGAACGTGAAAATCTGTACGTTTCCGGAAGGCGAGGATCCCGATAGCTTTGCCAAGAACAATACTTACGAGGATTTAGTACAATACTTGAGTGAGAATGCCAAGGATTTTATTCAGTTCAAAACTTCATTGCTCGCAGAAGAAGCCGCAAGCGACCCTATAAAACGTGCAGATACGGTTAGGGATATTGTTAATAGTATTAGTAAAATCCCGGACCGAATTCGGCAAGAAATTTATGTGCAGGAATGCGCAAAAATTATGCAGGTTTCGGAAGATGTGCTTTATAATACTTTGGCCCAGATCGATAAAAAACTGCAAACCGATACAGCCAAAAAAGTAAAGCAGGAACAAAAGGCCTTTGAAGTTGTGAAGACTGATCGGGTGGTGGAAAAGGTGGATGTGCAGTACGAACTGGAGCGAAAAATAATTGAAGTACTGCTGTTATATGGAAATCAAAAACAAGAATTTGAGGATTTAGTACTCAAGGAGAACGAAGAAGGTGAACTCGTGCTCGAACCTGAGGTCATACAGGCGAAAGTATATGAAAAAGTATTTTTAGATCTTCAGGATGATGAAATTGAGCTTTCCAACGAACAGTTCAAGACCATTTATTATAAATTGATTGAAAAATTGAACGAGGATACCAACTTTTCTGTAAGTACATTTTTGTCCGAACTAGATCAAGAAACAGTATCGCAAGTGTCTTCCATTTTAATGGAAGAAGAGCAATATGTACTTCACGACTGGGAGCGAAGGGATATTTATCCGAAAGGGAAAAATATTGGGGTGGCCCAGTTGGTTGGAGAAACTATTTTGACCTTACGTTGTAATTTGATCAAAAATCGGATACAAAAGCTACAGGAAAAGACCCAGGACCAGCAAGGGGACAATACCGAGGTTTTGGAAGAAATAGTAAACTATCTCCAACTAAATAAGTTGTTGAACGCTAAGTTGAACCGAGTTCTTTCCTAAAATATTAAATCCCTTCCAATACAAGATTGAAAGGGATTTACCACAATAGTTGGTTTGGTTGGGTATTCCTAATATAATTCCAGGGCTTTAGCCTGTTGCAGCAAGTCCACCAAATTGTCCACATTCAGTTTCTTCATCAATCTTGCTTTGTAAGTACTTACTGTTTTTTCGTTCAAGTTGAGGCCTTCTGCAACCTCCTTGTTTCTTTTTCCGCTGGCCAATAGTTTTAGAACTTCTACTTCTCTGGACGATAGTTTTCTAAAGAACCTACGCGGTTTTTGGGTACTTTCATCAAAAGCAAGACGTTGTGCCAGTTCATTTGTGATGAACATGTTCCCCTCGCTCACTTTTTTTACTGCAGATACAATGTAATCCAAGTCGGCAGTTTTGGAAAGGTAACCAAAAGCACCTGCCCTGATCGTGCTCAGAGCGTAAACATCTTCGGATTGTCCGCTGTACATCAAAGTTTTAATGTCGGGGAACTCCATTTTCATTTTTCTAAGGGTAGCAATTCCATTGATTTCGGGAATGTCCATTTCCAAAATCACTACATCGGGGGTTAAGTTTTTCAATGTATTAAAAAGCTCCTCGGTAGTTGAAACATCAGCAATAATCTCTATGTCTGTGCTGGATTCAAGTACCTTTTTGATACCAAGCCTTACAACAGGATGGTTATCAGCTATCAATACTTTTATCATTTTGTTAGGTTTAATTTAATGAATGGTTAGTGGCTAAATACCTACAATAACTAGCAGGCAAGATAACAATTAATTCATGTAAAACTGTAATTTTTTTCTTAAAACCACAGAAAAACTATGGTTTTTTTCGTCTTAAACTGGGGTTTTTGGGTTAAAGTGTTATTTTAAGTTAGTTGGAATATCACAGATGGGAATGGGAATCATCTTGTGTTTGTTGGCAGTATTGAATTTTTTATAGATTAGAAAAACTTCTTTTTTCCTGCCAGAAAAATCATCGGCTTTTTTTCCTTTATCATCCATTTCCATAGCCCATTCCAGTTCGGGGTAAGATGCTCCGATCTGATCCTCATCTGTTCTGCTGTCGCCCCAGAGCCCGTCAGTTGGCGCTGCGTCCATAATATCTTGGTTTACCCCGAGAACCCTTCCAATTTCATAAACCTCTGTTTTTAAAAGATCGGCAATTGGGCTTAGGTCCACACCTCCATCACCATATTTTGTGTAAAACCCTATACCAAAGTCTTCGACCTTATTTCCGGTACCAGCAACCAGATAGCCCTCAAGAGCTGCAAAATAGTAAAGGGAGGTCATCCGCAGGCGTGCGCGCGTGTTGGCTAGTGACATAAATCGCTCTTCTTCGTTTTCCACTTTTGGAAAGGAATCCACGAGGCTATCGAACACGGGGGTAAGGTCGACCGCTTGACGGGAAACATTGGAAAAATTTTCCATCAGCCAATCTATATGCCTGTCTGCACGGGTCACTTGGTTTTTGCCTTGGTGAATGGGCATTTCCAAACACAAAAGGTCGAGACCTGTTTTTGCGCAAAGGGTCGAAGTTACAGCGGAGTCTATTCCTCCGGAAACACCGATTACAAAACCTTTGCATTTTGCATTTAAAGCATACTCCTTTAGCCACTTGACTATATGGTCGATTACCTTTTCTGTTTGCATGTTCTACTATTTAGATTCAATAAATTACCTTTGTGCCCTGTAAATTTAAACCCTGTGCCCTTAAAAATGAAGTGCTTGTTGAAATACTTTGGAAATACCTTTTATAAAAGCTTTTCTGTATTGGTGGTTTTTCTGTTTGCAGCATGTGCCGAAACGGATAAAACCGAAGAGGAAATCGAGAAAATTACGATAGATTTAAAGGTTTCCAGGTTTGACCAAGAATTTGCAAGGGCGTCCGAGACCGATATCCCTAAATTAAAAACAAAGTATCCATATTTGTTCCCCGAACAGTTTACGGACAGTGTTTGGGTGGCCAAACTAACGGATACCCTTCAGGTGGAATTATCGAACGAAGTTGAAAAGGCATTTCCCGATTTCGATAAGGAATCGGAAGAACTTGAATCTCTTTTTAAACATATAAAATATTATTTTCCGGGAATTCGAGTGCCCCACGTGGTAACCTTAACTTCGGATGTGAGATATGAAAATAGGATCATCTTAACAGATTCCCTGTTGTTGATAGGACTGGACAATTATCTCGGGGAAGACCATCATTTTTATGAAGGGATACAGCGGTATATTGCATCAAATCTGGATAAAAAGTATTTAGTATCGGATGTATCCAGTGCATTTTCCAAAAAAGTACTTACGTATCCACGTAACAGAACATTACTTTCCCGAATGGTATACTACGGTAAAGAACTATACTTAAAGGATAAACTAATCCCGTTTGCAACTGATGCCCAAAAGATTGGATATTCCGATGAGGAAATGGAGTGGGCCGGCGCAAACGAAGAGCAAATGTGGAAATATTTTGTTGAGCGAGAATTATTGTACAGTACAGATGCAGGTCTGGATAGAAAGTTTTTAGATCCCGCTCCATTTTCCAAATTTGGATTGGAACTGGACAATGAGTCACCACCAAGATTGGGGCGATATATGGGCTGGCAGATCGTTAGGGCATATATGGAAAAAAACGGTGAAGGTCTAAAACAGTTATTGGATACGCCGGCAGATGAAATTCTAAAACAATCAAATTACAAACCAAAAAGATAAATGGCAGTAAAACATACTTCGGAGATTACATTGAAGGTTGGGCTGGACGAGAACAGAGTGCCCGAGGAGTTAAAATGGTCGGCACAAGATGGTGGAATTAACGAGGAAGAGGCCAAAGCCATGTTGTTGTCCGTTTGGGACAGTAAAAATCAAGAATCCCTAAAAATCGACCTGTGGACCAAGGATATGCCCGTAGATGAGATGAAGGTATTTTTTCATCAAACTTTGGAAACAATGGCCGATACTTTTTATAAGGCTACCCAAGATGAAAAAATGACGGCCACCATGAAGGATTTCTGCGACTATTTTGCGGAAAAATTGGAATTGAAAAAGGACCGTTAGTCCAAGGGAGCGTTTACACGGTCAAATTTTGCTTTGTCCTCGCCGGTTAGGGAAAGTGAATTTTCAATTTTTTGCTTGGTAGGATGGAGCAATGCTAGGTAAAAAACCACCAGGGCCCCAATGATCAAATAGATCAGGTTTTGTGTGTGGATAAAGACTACAATTCCGAGGATAGCAGCCCCTTCCAATAAGGCATATTTTATGATCGAGGCGGTTTGGAACCTTGCCAGCTTGGTGCGTAGATCTATGCTGTCCGGTAAATTGCGTGTCATTTTCTTGAAAACCAAGTCACCAAAAAAGATACTGCCAATAGCGCCCAAGGGTACTAACGCCAAAAAAAAGTCATCTGTACTGGAAATATCGAATATCGCATTATCAGTGTTGAAGTAAAAAAGTGTTCCTAAAACAATGGGCGTTGCTGAAATGCCCAAGTGCAATAATGACATTATCTTAATAAATCCTGCAGGGGAGAATCGTGTATCGTTGGATAGCATTTTTGTGGTTTAGGTGGTCTAAAGTACGGAATTGTGTGTTTGCTTTGCTAACTATTTTTATTAATCCAGTACTTTGTAAAACATATTTGCACTGAGATATATCAAGATAGAGACGGTCAGATTAACAAGTTGTGTATTGGGGATATAGAATAGGTGTTGTGTAATGGCCGAGTTGGTGCAGAAGAAGTCAGCTCTTGTTTTGAAAAAAATCTTGATTGATCCCGTCAATAAAATCCAAAAGCTCTTCTCGTCCCATTCGGTTGGAGGATGAAGTGGTAAAATGTGGGGGTGCTTCTTCCCATACGCCATCCAATAACTTTTGAAGATAGGCTGCGGTCTGTTTTTTTATTGCATTGGGCTTAAGTTTGTCCGCTTTGGTAAAAATTATGGCGAATGGAATCTGATTAATGCCGAGCCACTCCATAAACTCCAAATCCACCGGTTGTGGATCATGGCGAACATCTACTAAAACAAAGGCACAAACCAACTGCTTTCTTTTTTGAAAATACTCGGTAATGTATTTCTGAAAGGTTTTTTTGTCTTTTTTCGAGACTCTTGCATATCCATAACCCGGCAAATCTACAAGAAACCAATTGTTGTTGATCTTAAAATGATTGATGAGTTGGGTTTTTCCTGGCCTTCCGGATGTTTTTGCCAAAGCCTTTCGCTCTACCAACATATTGATCAGCGATGATTTGCCAACATTGGACCGTCCTATAAACGCATATTCTGGTATGGGTTCATTGGGGCATTTGGCAACATTGGAGTTGCTCATTACAAATTCTGCCGATGTAATTTTCATGTTTAGAAGTTACGCTTTTTGAGCCAAGCCTCAAGAATACGGTTAAACTCATTGGGGTGCTCCATCATGGGGGCATGGCCACACTTTTCTATCCAATATAGGTCCGAGTCTGGCAACAATTCGTGGAACTCTGTGGCTACGTTGGGAGGGGTTACGGTATCGTTTTCTCCCCAAATAATACAGGTTGGGGTGTTCATGTGCGGTAAATCTTTTGACATATTGTGTCGAATGGCACTTTTGGCAATGGCCAATGTTTTTACCAGTTTCATTCTATCGTTTACCGTGGCAAAAACCTCGTCCACGATTTCTTTGGTGGCTACTTTTGGGTCATAGAAAACATCTTCTGCCTTCTTTTTTATGAATTCGTAGTCGCCACGCTTTGGGTATCCGTCCCCCATGGCACTTTCGTAAAGTCCCGAACTACCTGTAATTACAAGTGCCTTTACCATTTCGGGGTACATTTTGGTGTGTAGGAGTCCAATATGTCCGCCCAAGGAATTCCCAAGTAATATTACATCCTTTAAGCCTTTGTGTTCAATAAAGCCTTCTAAAAAGGTAGCAAAGTTCTTTACCGTAGTCTTTAATAGGGGCATATCGTAAATGGGCAGTTCCGGGATAAGGACCTTGTATCCCATGGAGGGGAAATATTCGGAAACCCCTTGGAAATTGCTCAGGCCTCCCATTAAACCATGTAATATAATCATAGGAGTACCTTCTCCTTTTTCTATATACCGGTATTTGCCATCATCGATTAAATGCTCCTCCATCAATAGTTAGTTGGTAGTAAGAGCGGCAAATATAGGAATTTCATATCACAAAGATTTTAGGATTTTGTCATATCTAAAATAACTTTTCTTAATCCAGTGGTTCTTCTTCTAAAAAGAGGACCATGTTGCTCTTCTGATTTTTTCTCCTAGTTTTGCTGCTTTTTTCTTAAAAGTGGAGAATTTATTAACAAAAGTGGTGTTAAGTGGAGAAATGTGGAAATAAAATCTATATATTTGAGTTGTATTAACTAACCAATTGATTTCTAGTGACCCATATCATAGGACAACATGATTGCAAAGCAGACTCCAAGGGAAGGGTTTTATTGCCCATTTCTTTGAAGAATCAGCTTTTGCCTGTTCTACAAGATGGGTTTGTGATAAAAAGATCGGTTTTTCAGCAATGTCTGGAATTGTATCCCAAAGCGGAGTTTGATGTTTTGATGCAGAAAGTGATGAAGAAAAGCAAGATCAATCGCAAATACGATGCGTTTGTCCGAAATTTTGTTGCCGGAATGAAAGAGGTGAGCATAGATGGTGATTCGGGAAGGCTGCAAATCCCAAAAAATTTGGTGGAGTTTGCTGCAATCGAAAAAGAAGTGGTTCTAAATGCGGTTTTTGATAAAATCGAGATCTGGAACAAGGATATGTACGAAAAAGTCTTGGCAGAAGGGGAGAAGGATTATGCCGATCTGGCCGAGGAGATTTTTGATGATGATGAGTAGTGCATATCACAATCCGGTTTTGTTGAAAGAATCGGTGGACGGATTGAATATTAAAGAAGATGGAGTGTATGTGGATGTTACTTTCGGGGGCGGCGGACACTCCAAAGAAATTTTGAAAAGATTGGGGGAAAGTGGAAAGTTGTTCGCTTTTGATCAGGATGAAGATGCGCTCCAAAATGCGCTGGAAGATGGTAGGTTCCAGTTGATCAATCAAAACTTTCGCTATCTCAAACAATTTTTAAAGTTCTATGGCATTCGGAAAGTTGATGGAATCTTGGCGGATTTTGGGGTTTCCTCCCATCAGTTCGATGAGGCCGAACGTGGTTTTTCCATTCGGTTCAACGCAGATTTGGATATGCGAATGGACAAAAGCAACCAATTATCGGCCTATCAGGTGGTCAATGCCTATTCCCAAGAAGATTTAGCATCGGTTCTTTTTCAGTATGGTGAATTGCGAAATGCAAATACCTTGGCCAAAACTATTGTTGCGTCCCGGTCGGAAGAGCCTATCAAAACAACGGATGACCTTAAAGGGGTGCTCAAACGATTTTTGCCCAAGATGAAAGAGAACAAGATTTTGGCACAGATCTATCAAGCTATCAGGATAGAGGTGAACCAAGAAATTGAGGTGCTCAAGGAATTTTTGGAGCAAGTTCCCGAAGTGCTTGTCCAGGGTGGTCGGTTGAGCTTGATCAGTTATCACTCTTTGGAAGACCGGTTGGCAAAACGATTTATACGGGCAGGCAAATTCGATGGAGAGCCAGAGAAGGATTTTTACGGGAACATAAATGTCCCGTTAAAAAAAGTAGGGGGATTGATAAAGCCATCAGCAGAAGAAGTAAAGGTCAATAATAGGGCAAGAAGTGCAAAACTCCGCATTGCGGAACGCATATAGTAGATTCCCGCGAAGATGGGAATAACAAAACGAACACAAAATGAGAAAAGGATTGCTGGACATATTAAAAGGAAAATTTTTGGTGAGCGGAGATGCTCCCAAGAATTGGATGTTCCTGTTGTTTGCCTCGTTTTTGGCAGCAATGATGATTTCCAGTAGTCATAATGCCGATAAAAAAGTATTGGAGATCGCTCAATTGAACGAGGAGGTCCGTAAACTTAAAAGTGAGTTTTTTGAAGCTCGTTCCAGTGTGCAACAGTTAAAATTGGAATCAACGTTGCGCGAGGTTGTAGCGGAAAAAGGTTTGGTGCCTTCTAAAAATCCACCAAAAAAAATTAAAGTTAAATCATCGGAATAGTGGCCATCACCGAAAAAAATATAATGAACAGATTGTACCTCGTAGCAACGGGGCTTGTTGTTTTGGCCATAGCAGTGGTGGTGAAATTGGTGGATATCCAAATGGTGCAGGGCGAAAAATACAAGGAATTGGCGCTCAGCAAAACCGAGAAGATGTTCACTATTGAACCAAATCGGGGCAATCTTTATTCAGAAGATGGTAGTCTGTTGGCGGCATCGGTTCCAAAATATGAAATCAGGTTCGATGCCAAGACCGTATCACAAGAAAATTTTGAGAACCACGTAGGTGCCTTGTCCGATTCTTTGGGCAAATTGTTCGATCGTCCATCTTCGTATTACAGACAATTGTTCCGTAAGGCCAGGGCCAATGGCAATAGGTATAAACTGGTCGCTCGTAATGTTGGTTATTTGGATTATGTTAGGATCAAACAATTCCCGCTCTTTAACCTGGGACCCTATAAAGGAGGTTTTGTGGAAACGCATCGTGTTGTGCGCGAATATCCTTTGGGTAAAATGGCCGCCCGTAGCATTGGTTACGAACGTGTTGACGAAAACGGTTACTATACCCGCGTAGGCCTCGATGGGGCATTTGGCGAAACCTATTTAAGAGGTAAAGAAGGCAAACGCTTAAAACAGAAAATAGCCAAAGGGCAGTGGAAACCCGTTGGTTTGGACAATATTGTGGAGCCACAGGATGGATTGGATGTGGTTTCCACAATCGATGTCAATATTCAAGATATAGCGCATCACGAACTATTAAAGCAACTGGAAAAATACAAGGCCGATCATGGCTGCGTAGTGGTGATGGAGACCCAAACAGGGGAAATCAAGGCGATTTCCAACTTGGGTAGAACTTCTGAAGGAAAATATTACGAGAAATTGAATTATGCCGTTGGCGAGTCACATGAACCAGGCTCTACATTCAAATTGATGTCCCTTGTCGCTGCTATGGAAGATAAGGTGGTGGATACCAGTTCTGTCATCGATACGGAAAAAGGAAGGTATCGAATTTATGATGGTGTGGTTAAAGATTCCAGATGGGGCGGGTATGGAAAAATTACCGTATCCAGGGCATTCGCCGTATCCTCCAACACGGCATTCGCAAAAATCATTAATGAAAATTATAAAGAAGAGCCCGAAAAGTTTGTAAACCGCCTAATGAACATGGGGCTTCACAAAAAGTTGGATCTACCCATTATAGGGGAGGGCGACCCGGTTATCCGTTATCCTGGTGACAAAGGATGGTCGGGGATATCTTTGGGATGGATGTCCCATGGCTACGAAGTATCGTTGACACCCATTCAAACATTGGCTTTTTACAATGCCATTGCCAATGATGGAGAATATGTGAAACCTCGTTTGATCCAAGAAGTAAAGGACGGCAACAAAGTGGTTAAGCGTTTTGATAAACAAGTGCTCAACTCCTCCATCTGTTCCAAAGAAACTGTGAAAAAAGCGCAACAATTATTAAAGGATGTGGTGGAGAAAGATTACGGGACAGGCCATAAATTATACTCCAAGAATTTTTCTATGGCCGGTAAAACAGGTACCACGCAGAAAAATTACGTAGCTAAAAACCCGGACAAGTTGGCTTATATCTCATCGTTTGCGGGTTATTTTCCGGCAGACAACCCCAAATATTCCTGCATTGTCGTGATTCACGAACCAGATAAGGAAGAAGGGTATTATGGAGCCGATGTATCCGGTCCGGTATTTAAGTCCATGGCCCAGAAGATCCATGCCATTTCACCCATGGTAGACGAAGTGGACGGTGGGAGTTTTAAAGATTCCGATTTGGACAAGGACTACCAACAATATTTTGCACAAGTGCAAAAAAAACACAGCACCTTGCCCAATGTAAGGGGTATGAGTGGAATGGATGCCGTTTCCCTTTTGGAGAACCTTGGTATTCAGGTTGAGGTGCATGGAAATGGAAAGGTGAAGAAACAATCTGTTGATCAAGGCACCCGTCTTGATCTAGTAAAGAAAATAATATTGGAGCTTTCATGAAGTTATTGAAGGACATATTATATGGTGTAAGTCTTTCCGCAGTGAGCGGGGATACCGGTGTAATGGTGAACCAAATCCACTTCGATTCCAGAAAAGTGGAAATGGACGATGTGTTCGTGGCCATTCGAGGTACGGTGACAGATGGGCATGAATACATCCAAAAGGCTATAGATTTAGGTGCTAGGGCCATTGTCTGTGAAGAACTGCCGGAACTTGTTGTGAACGGTGTCACTTATCTTCAGGTGAACGATTGCAATAGTGCATTGGCGGTAATAGCATCCAATTTTTACGAAAACCCCTCCAAAAACCTAAAACTTATTGGGGTAACCGGCACCAACGGAAAAACAACGGTAACGACCCTGCTGTACAATCTGTTTAAAAAAGCAGGATTCAAGGTCGGGCTTATTTCAACGATTAAAGTGCTGGTGGATGATATCGAGCATAAGGCTACACACACCACTCCCGATGTAATAACGATCAACGATTATTTGTCCAAAATGAACGATGTTGGTGTGGAGTATTGTTTTATGGAGGTGAGTTCTCACGGTATTCATCAAAAAAGGGCAGAGGGACTTTTTTTTGAAGGTGCCATCTTTACCAACCTTTCCCATGATCATCTGGATTACCATAAAACATTTGCCGAATATCGGGATACCAAGAAAAAATTGTTCGATGGGTTGCCAAAAACGGCCTTCGCGCTGGTAAATATCGACGATAAAAACGGGCCTGTTATGTTGCAGAACACCAAGGCAAAAAAATACACCTACGCATTAAAATCCTTCGCCGATTACAGGGCACAAATTTTGGAGAAACAGTTCAATGGTCAATTGTTGAAAGTTGATGAGAACGAACTATGGTCCAAACTTATTGGAGATTTTAACGCATACAATCTGTTGGCCATCTATGCCACCGCGGATATACTAGGTCTAGAAAAAATGGAGACCCTTAGGTTGATGAGCGAGCTGGAAAATGTGGATGGAAGGTTTCAATATTATATATCAAAAGAGCGAATAACGGCAATTGTTGATTATGCCCATACGCCGGATGCACTCAAAAATGTGTTGGTTACTATCAACGCCTTGAGGACTGGAAATGAAAACGTCATCACCGTAGTGGGGTGTGGTGGTGACCGTGACAAGTCAAAGCGTCCGGTTATGGGTCATATCGCTTCAGAAATGAGCGACCAAGCCATATTTACCTCCGATAATCCACGAACGGAATCCCCTAAAACCATTATAGAAGAAATGGAAACGGGTGTGGAACCTCAAAATACCAGAAAGGTGTTGTCCATTGAAAACAGGAGGCAGGCCATAAATACAGCTTGTAAATTGGCAATGGCCAACGATATAATCCTTGTGGCCGGAAAAGGCCACGAGACCTATCAGGAAACCAATGGTGTCCGGGTAGATTTTGATGATTTTAAAGAAGTGAAAGAAGCTCTTAAGAGCCTAAAAAAATAATGTAGTCCATGTTATACTACTTGTTCGAATTTTTAGAGAAACAATATCAATTGCCGGGAGCAGGACTTTTTCAGTTCCTCACCTTTAGGGCTGCCATGTCCGTATTGTTATCGCTATTGATCGCCATGGTCTACGGAAAGCGAATCATTCTTTTGCTTCAAAAAAAACAGATAGGGGAAAGCATTCGGGATTTGGGTCTGGAAGGACAAAAACAGAAAGCTGGAACACCCACAATGGGAGGGTTGATCATTATTATGTCCACCTTGTTGCCGGTAATTCTTTTTGCTGATATCAAGAATATTTATGTGATTCTACTGATTGTGACCACCATTTGGATGGGGATAATCGGTTTTATAGATGACTATATAAAAACCTTTAAAAAGGACAAACAGGGATTAAAGGGGCGCTTTAAAGTAATGGGTCAAGTTGTTTTAGGGTTGATTGTTGGCTTGACACTGTATTTCCATCCCGAGGTTACCATTAAGGAGAAAGATACCACAACCATAACCGAGAATTTTCGGGTAGAAAATGTTTTTGGTGAAGAGACCAAGTCTGTACGGACCAATGTGCCCTTTTTTAAGAACAACGAGTTGGATTACGCAGATTTTATTTCTTGGATGGGAGAGGGAGCGGAAGATTATGCCTGGCTCATATTTATCCCGGTAGTGATCTTGATCGTAACAGCCGTGTCCAACGGGGCCAATCTAACCGATGGGATTGATGGTCTGGCCGCTGGTTCGTCCGCTATTATTGTGTTGACCCTGGGAATTTTTGCTTGGGTATCGGGGAACATTGAATTTTCCGATTATCTAGACATCTTTTACTTGCCCAGAGTGGGGGAATTGGTAGTTTTTATCGCGGCTTTTGTTGGCGCCCTGGTAGGTTTTCTATGGTACAATGCTTATCCGGCCCAGGTTTTTATGGGGGATACAGGGAGTTTAACCATAGGGGGAGTCATTGCAGTAATCGCCATTATAGTTAGAAAGGAATTATTGATACCGATTTTGTGCGGAATCTTCTTCGCGGAATCACTGTCGGTAATGTTACAGGTTGGGTACTTTAAGCATACCAAGAAAAAGTATGGCGAAGGTAGGCGAATATTCTTAATGGCGCCATTGCACCATCATTATCAGAAAAAATCCTACCACGAGAGTAAAATAGTGACCCGTTTTTGGATTGTTGGAATTTTGTTGGCCATAATTACCATAGTTACGCTAAAAATAAGATAATGGGTCGTTTGGTGATACTCGGTGGAGGAGAAAGTGGCGTAGGTACGGCCATATTGGGAAAAAAAGAAGGATTTGAGGTCTTTGTATCCGACAAAGGCGAAATAAAGGATAAGTACAAGAAAGTTCTTGAACATTTTGAGATTGAATGGGAATCGGGAAAGCATACCGAATCCAAAATATTGAATGCCGATGTAGTTATGAAAAGCCCGGGGATACCGGACAAGGTGCCGTTGGTAAAGTTGCTCCTTGAAAAAGGTGTACCAGTTATTTCGGAAATAGAATTTGCATCAAAATACACCAAGACAAGTTTGATCGGCATCACAGGTAGTAACGGTAAAACCACCACCACTATGCTAACCTATCATTTATTGAAAAATGAAGGGATGCATGTAGGTATGGCCGGAAATATTGGAGATAGTTATGCTAAAATGGTGTCCGAAGAGGACTATGATCATTATGTATTGGAGATAAGCAGCTTCCAGTTGGATGGTATTGTGGATTTTAAGCCCCATATAGCCATTATTACCAATATAACACCTGATCATTTGGATCGATATGAGTATAAATTCGAAAACTATATCGCTTCCAAGTTCAGAATAGCCATGAATCAAGATGAAAATGATTACCTGATCTACGATGCCGATGATCAAGTAATCCTTGATTGGTTAAAAAAACACCCAGTTAGATCCAAATTGTTGCCCTTTTCTGTAAAAAGAAAACTGGACGAGGGAGCTTGGTTAGAAAACAAAAAGATAAAAATGAAATTAGAACATAAAACCTTGGAGATGAACGAAGATATTTTGGCCTTGGAAGGTCAGCACAACGTAAAAAATACCATGGCGGCCAGTATGGCGGCTATGTTGGTAAAAGTTAGAAAAGAAACTATTCGCCAAAGTATCCAGTCGTTTCAGGGAGTACCCCACAGATTGGAGAAGGTACTTAAGATAAACCATGTGGAATACATTAACGATTCCAAAGCGACCAATGTAAATGCTACATTTTACGCTTTGGACGGTATAAAACGACCTATTGTTTGGATTGCAGGCGGTGTGGACAAAGGCAATGACTATTCCGAGCTTATGCCATTGGTTAGGGAAAAAGTAAAGGCCGTTGTTTGTTTGGGAGTGGACAACTCCAAGTTAAAAGATGCTTTTGGGAATGTAATCGATTTGGTGGTCGAGACCTTTTCCATGGAAGAAGCCGTAAAAGTGGCCTATAAGATTGCAGAACGTGGAGATGCCGTTTTGTTGTCCCCAGCTTGCGCAAGTTTTGACCTGTTTTCCAATTATGAGGATAGGGGAGATCAATTTAAAAACGCAGTAAAAAAGTTGTAAAAAGTGTTGAGAGTATTCAAAAATCTGAAAGGTGATAAAGCCATTTGGGGTGTTGTGGCCCTATTGGCGCTTTTCTCATTTTTGCCAGTGTACAGCGCCAGTACCAATTTGGTTTATGTTAATGGAGACGGAACAACCTTGGGTCACCTGGTAAAGCATGCTGTATTACTGTTTTTGGGTTTTGGGATAATCTATGCCGTACACAGAATTCCTACCCATTACTTTAAAGGGCTGTCCATAATAGCTATGCCTATTGTTATTCTGCTTCTGATCTATACTTTGACCGTGGAAACCCGCATAGGTGGGGTAACGGCCAACCGTTGGATAAAAATTCCGTTGGTGGGGGTCAATTTTCAAACATCCACCTTGGCGGCAGTAGTCTTAATGATTTGGATTGCTAGATACCTGACCAAGATCAAAGACGTAAAGATAACTTTTAAGGAAAGTATTCTGCCACTCTGGTTGCCGGTAGCTTTGGTAGTGCTATTGATTTTGCCAGAAAATTTCTCAACCGCAGCCATTATAAGTTTTATGGCTCTGGTTCTGTGTTTTTTGGGCGGATATCCCCTAAAGTATTTGTTTGCCATGGTAGCCACAGGGATTGTATTGGCAGGAATGTTCCTGTTTGTACTGTTCAAGGCGCCCGAAGTATTGCCGCAACGTGCCGGAACCTGGAAATCGAGGATAGAGACCTTTATCCATCCGGAACAAGCGGACAAGGACAATCTGCACCAGTTGACATTGGCTCAGATTGCCGTGGCGGAAGGGGGCATTGTAGGAAAGGGAGCGGGCAAAAGTGTGATGAAAAACTTATTGTCGCAGAGTACTTCCGATTTCATTTTTGCCATTATTATCGAAGAATATGGTTTGCTCGGCGGCGGAGCGTTGCTGTTTTTTTATCTACTGCTGCTTTTTCGCATTCTGGTAGTCGCACATTCGTCCAAAACAGTTTTTTCGAAATTACTGGTGATTGGGGTGGGTCTGCCTATTGTGTTCCAGGCATTCATCAATATGGCGGTGGTGGTCCAGTTGTTCCCTGTTACCGGTCAGCCGTTACCGTTGATCAGTATGGGAGGAACATCTATTTGGATGACTTGTATGGCGATAGGAATAGTTTTGAGCGCAAGCAATAAAAAGGAAAATTTGGAGGAGCAATCCCAAGGCATAGAAGATACAAACCCTTTAGAAGTATTAAGTGGGCAATTATAGATTTATACTATCTGGAGGAGGAACAGGGGGACATATATATCCCGCAGTGGCCATTGCCAACGAGCTAAAGAGGAGGTACCCGGATGCCAAGTTTTTGTTCGTGGGGGCAAAGGATAAAATGGAAATGGAAAAAGTGCCACAGGCCGGATATGAAATAAAAGGATTGTGGATTAGTGGAATACAACGGAAACTGACATTTAAAAATCTCATGTTTCCATTTAAACTGATGAGTAGTTTGTTAGGAGCGCGCAAAATAATAAAAGAGTTCAAGCCCCATGTTGCTATAGGAACAGGTGGGTTTGCTAGTGGCCCTTTGTTGCGAATGGCCGAAAGTTCTGGCGTTCCATGTGTGTTGCAGGAACAGAATTCTTTTGCAGGTATCACCAACAAACTATTGGCGGGCAAAGCGGAGAAAATTTGTGTAGCCTATGATGGGATGGAACGTTTTTTTCCGAAAGAGAAAATAGTGAAGACCGGAAACCCCATCAGAACAGATTTGATAGAACTGAAGGAAAATAAACAAGAAGCAGCTAATTTTTTTGGATTAGATGACAATAGAAAAACTGTTCTGGTTTTGGGTGGTAGCCTAGGGGCAAGAAGAATTAACCAGTTGATCGAAAAAGAGTTGGGATTTTTTCAAAAAAACCAGTTACAGGTACTTTGGCAATGTGGAAAACTGTATTTCGATGATTACGAAAAACATAACTCCGAAGCCGTCAAAGTATCGGCTTTTGTCAACCGGATGGATTTAGCCTATTCAATAGCCGATGTAATTATATCTAGGGCAGGAGCGAGCTCTGTGTCAGAGCTTTGTCTGGTAGGTAAACCGGTGATATTTATACCGTCTCCAAACGTGGCAGAGGACCATCAGACCCAGAATGCCAAAGCACTGGTCGCAAAGGAAGCTGCCATTTTGATCAAGGAAAATCAGTTGGATGCTGTATTTGAAGGCAAGTTTTCCGAATTGCTGAAGTCCGAAAGCATACGAGAACGGTTGGGAACAAACATTAAAAAAATGGCAATGCCAAAGGCTACGGAACATATTGTGGACGAAATTGAAAAGTTGTTGAAGTGAATTTGAAGGATATACATAGTGTTTATTTTATCGGTATCGGTGGAATCGGAATGTCCGCTCTTGCCCGTTATTTCAATTTTATAGGGAAAGAAGTGGCCGGCTATGATAAAACCCCAACCCCAATAACTGAAGGTTTGGAATCCTTAGGTATCTCGGTTCATTTTGAGGACAATGTGGATTTGATTGCGGATACGTTCAAGCACCCACAAACTTTGGTGGTGTATACTCCTGCAGTTCCAACATCACATTCTGAATATCAGTTTTATAAAAACAACGGCTTTGATATAAAAAAGCGTTCTGAAGTGCTTGGGATTATAACCAAGGACTCATTCTGTTTAGCAGTGGCCGGGACACATGGTAAAACAACCACGACTTGTATTTTGGCGCATTTGCTCAAGGAGTGTAACTTGCCGATGACTGCATTTTTAGGGGGGATTTCGGAAGACTTCGATAGCAATTTTGTGCTGGATGGCACTGAATACTCTGTTGTTGAAGCCGATGAGTTTGATCGTTCATTTTTACGTTTGACACCGACGGTCGCATGCATCACATCTATGGATGCTGACCATTTGGATATTTATGGTAGCAAAGAGGAGTTGGAACGATCGTTTCATGAGTTCATTGGAAAAATCAAACCAGAAGGAAAGTTATTTTTGAGAAAGGGGTTGCCTTTGGCGGGAACCACTTTTGGGATAGAAGATGGAGCCGATTATTGCATTACAAATATCGAAATTGAACAAGGAGCCTACATATTTGACATTGTGACGCCCTCGGAAGTAATCAAGAGAGTAACGTTCAACAAGCCGGGAAGACATAATCTGCTCAATGGATTGGCCGCTTTTGCAATGGCGGAACAAACCGGTTGCTCCTCGCATGCCCTTGCAAAGGCTTTAGGAACATTTAAAGGGGTTCAGCGTAGATTCTCGTATCAGATAAATACCAAGGATTTTGTTTTTATAGATGACTATGCACATCATCCGACCGAAATCAATGCAGTGCATCAAGCCGTCCGAGAAATGCATGCAGGAGAACAGGTCACTGTAATTTTCCAACCACATTTATTTTCAAGAACACAGGATTTTGCCGATGATTTCGCAGATAGTCTTTCGAATTTTGACCATGTCATTTTACTGGACATCTATCCGGCCAGGGAAGAACCCATTGAGGGAGTAACATCGGAATGGCTGTTGGAAAAAATAAAGAACCCCAATAAAAAGCTGATTTCCAAATCGGAATTGGTAGGGGAGGCAAGTAGCTGCAAATCAGGAGTACTGGTAACTCTTGGAGCAGGGGATATTGGACTTGAGGTTCCAAAAATTAAAAAAGCATTGGGCTATGCGCATTAATTGGGATTACATAAAACTTACATTTTTGTCCGTGGCCGTAGTTGCACTCTATGGCTTTGCCGGACAAAGAAATCAACAGAAAAAAGTCGAAAATGTGACTGTAAAATTTGTTGGTGAAAGCAATTTGTATTTAACTGAGGATGCGGTTAATAAATTGTTAATACAAAATTACGGGCCACTAAAAAATACGCCCAAAGAACAGTTAGTTTTGAATACCATAGAGGAGATTCTTTTATCCAGCGATATGGTCAAAAATGCCCAGGTGTATCTTACTGTAAATGGGGAGCTTGTATCCAAGATTGTTCAGCGTAAGCCAATTGGTAGAATAGAGGGTGTCTCCAAGTTTTATTTGGATGATCAGGGCAAACGCATGCCGCTGTCAAAGTATCATTCGGCCAGGGTACCAATAATTACAGGAAAAATTACAGGAAAAACCCTCGAGGATGCCTACGTGATATTGGATTATATCAATCAAGATGATTTTCTGAGAAAGAACGTCATCGGGATACATATTGAGGAAGAAGGAAATTATCAGCTCAGATTTCGCATGGAAAATTTTGTTGTGAATTTGGGAGGAGTGGACAATTTGAACAAGAAGTTCAAAAATTTTATGGCCTTTTATGCAAAGGCGGCCAAGGACAATTCCTTGGAGGATTATGCAACAGTTAGTTTGGAATTCAACAATCAAGTGGTTTGCACCAAAATTTAAATTATGGAACAGGGTAATTATTCAGTTGGGTTGGATATTGGAACTACCAAGATCGTAGCTATCATTGGTAGGGAAAATGAGTATGGAAAGATTGAAATATTGGGTATAGGGCGCTCTAAAAGTTTGGGCGTTCACCGCGGTGTGGTCAATAATATAACACAGACCATATCGTCTATTCAGCAAGCTGTTGAACAAGCGGAGCTCAATTCCGGTTTAAAGATCGGTTCCGTTGTGGTTGGTATTGCAGGTCAACATATCCGGAGTTTGCACCACAGCGATTATATCACAAGACCAAATTCTGAAGAAGTTATAGATCACGTGGATTTGGATAAACTGTGCAACCAAGTGTATAAGTTGGTCATGCTGCCGGGTGAGGAAATCATTCACGTGTTGCCACAAGAATATAAAGTGGATGGTCAATCCGAAATCAAAGAGCCTGTGGGAATGTACGGTGGGCGCTTGGAAGCCAATTTTCATGTAGTGGTGGGTCAAGTATCATCCATTAAAAACATTGGACGGTGCATTAAAAGTGCAGGTTTGGACCTAGGCAACATCACTTTGGAGCCTTTGGCATCTGCAGATGCCGTTCTTAGTCAAGAAGAGAAAGAAGCCGGTGTTGCTTTGATCGATATAGGAGGCGGAACAACCGACCTTGCCATTTTTAAGGATGGCATTATCCGTCATACTTCTGTTATCCCATTTGGAGGGAACGTAATTACGGATGACATTAAAGAGGGTTGCTCGATTATCGAAAAGCAGGCCGAACTATTGAAGATAAAATTCGGTTCCGCATGGCCTGGCGAGAACAAGGATAACGAAATAGTTTCCATTCCAGGATTAAGAGGTCGGGAACCCAAGGAAATTACTTTAAAGAATCTTTCCAAGATCATTCATGCCCGCGTGGTGGAAATCGTGGAACAGGTGTATGTGGAGATCAAAAACTATGGCCACGAAGAACAAAAGAAAAAATTGATAGCAGGTATTGTTTTGACCGGTGGAGGAAGCCAATTAAAGCACCTTAAGCAATTGGTCGAATACATTACCGGAATGGATACCAGAATAGGATACCCCAATGAGCACCTTGCAGGGGACTCGGACGAAGAAGTAGCCAGTCCACTATATGCCACGGCGGTAGGATTACTGATGAATTCTTTGGAAGCAAAAAAGAAGAATCAGGAGGTGCACCAAGAAGAAGTACACCAAGAAGAAGAAATTTTGGTAGGCCAAGAAAACGATTTGGGAGCACAGGCGAACAAAGCTACGGTGACCCAAACGGAGAGAAAATCCATTTTTGACAAATGGTCTGAAAAGTTGAAGGACTTTTTGGATAATGCAGAATAATAACCCCAGTAGAGAAACACGACTGTCATGAGTAAGAACACTGAGTTTGACAACATCGCTTTTGATTTGCCCAAGAACAAAAGCAACGTAATTAAAGTTATTGGCGTGGGCGGTGGCGGAAGCAATGCCATCAACCACATGTTCCAGGCCGGAATCAACGGTGTGGACTTCGTAATCTGTAACACCGATGCACAAGCATTGCAAAACAGTTCCGTACCCAACAAAATCCAGTTAGGGGTATCCCTTACGGAAGGGCTGGGAGCTGGTGCCAATCCAGAAATAGGCGAGCAAGCCGCATTGGAAAGTATGGAGGACCTTAAGGCCATGTTGGACAATAACACAAAAATGGCCTTTATCACCGCAGGAATGGGTGGAGGTACAGGTACCGGAGCTGCTCCTGTTATTGCCAAGTTGGCCAAAGAAATGGATGTTCTTACGGTAGGTATAGTTACCATGCCGTTCCAGTTCGAAGGGGCCATGCGTAATAAGCAAGCGCAAATGGGGATAGAGAAATTGCGCGCAAATGTAGATTCTTTAATAGTCATCAATAACAATAAGCTAAGAGAAGTATACGGAAATCTTGGGTTTAAGGCCGGTTTCTCTAAAGCAGACGAAGTTTTGGCCACGGCGGCAAGGGGTATCGCAGAGGTAATTACGCACCACTATACACAAAACATCGACCTTAGGGATGCCAAGACCGTTCTTTCCAACAGTGGTACGGCCATAATGGGGTCGGCTGCAGCCTCCGGTTCTGCAAGGGCCACCGAAGCCATTATGAAAGCTTTGGATTCGCCATTGCTGAACGATAACAAGATCAATGGTGCAAAAAATGTACTGCTGTTAATAGTTTCCGGCACGCAGGAAATTACAATAGACGAAATCGGGGAGATCAATGATCACATCCAGATTGAAGCCGGACATGGAGCCAACATAATTATGGGGGTAGGAGAAGATGAGAACTTGGGAGAGGCAATTGCTGTTACCGTGATCGCTACAGGCTTTAATGTAGATCAACAAGATAATATTGTGAACACCGAGTCCAAAAAAGTATTCTATACCTTGGAGGATGAGCAAACCGCAGAACAGGATTTAACTCCCGAATCCACTTCGGTGCAAGAAGTGAATGTGGAGAATACGGTAACTCCAGAACCAACTACCGAACCAGGGCCAAAAGTGGTGAAGCATACATTGGAAATGGAAGAGGAGCCCAAAATAGTCCCTCAAAAAATACAATTAAGAGACCCGGACTTGATACCGACCACTAGCTATATCAGAAACTTTAATGTTTTTTACGAAGAAGTGGTCCCAGAGAATGTGGAGGACGACTTTGTAATTATCGAGGCCAAAAATGTAATCAACAATATAAACGTTGTTGATGCGGAAGAGGTGTCCACAAAAAGCAATGAAGACCAATTTACCTTGAGTTTTGATATGCCATTGAACAATGAGGTAGAAGAAGAAGAAAAAGAGCATACCATAACGTTTAACCTAGATGATGATGGCTTAGGTGATGTGGAAGTAAACGACTACGTAGAAGTTAAGCCCGTTTTGGAATACAAGAAAGAAGGGGAGACACGTTATGACTTGCAAGAGTATATGGAGTTGGAGGAAAAACTGACCGGAGCCAAGTCAAAAGCAGAGACCCACGAACCAAAAATGGTCGAAAACGAAATTGTATTCGAGAAAAAGACCATTAGGGTAGAAGAAAAAGATCAAGGAGCCGGTAAAAACGAAGAAACTACGGCCAATTTAGATCCGATGAACAGTTCCATCAGCGATATCCTAAAAGATAGGGCAGATGAGCGTAGGCGAAAGTTGAAAAACTTTAATTACAAGTTTCAAAACAATAGGAATAGCATAGACGATATTGAAAAGGAGCCCGCTTATAAGCGCCAGGGTGTCGATTTGAACGATGTTCCCAGAGAACAGAAAGTATCAAGGACTACCTTGGGGGAAGATAGCAACGATGATCTACAGTTGCGTTCCAATAATTCTTTTTTGCACGATAATGTTGATTAGTAGTGTTTAAATTAACTTCCATTTTTGTGGAAGGCATAAACCCGAAAGTAGACGTACTTTCGGGTTTATTTTTTATCTTCGCGATCTAAATCGGAATAGATGGGTTTGCAAGAAAAGGTAATGACAGAAATGAAAGCCGCAATGAAGGCCAAGGATACCGTTGCCCTAGAATCTTTGCGTGCTGTTAAATCGGCAATCTTGTTGGCCAAGACCGATAAAGGTGCGGGAGCAGAGTTATCGGAAGAGGACGAAATCAAATTGGTTCAAAAGTTGGTTAAGCAACGTAAGGATAGTGCGGCCATTTACAAGGAACAGGGCCGCGATGATTTAGCAGAGCCCGAATTGGCGCAAGTGGCCGTAATTGAAAAGTTTTTGCCCGAGCAGCTTACAGAAGAAGAAATTGAAAAAGTAGTGGTGCAAACCATCGATGCCGTTGGAGCTTCCGGTATGCAAGATATGGGAAAAGTAATGGGAATTGTTTCCAAAGAATTGGCCGGACAGGCGGATGGAAAGACCATTTCTGCAATTGTCAAGGCTAAATTGAGTTCATAGATTATAAATGGCCCAGTAGTTCAACTGGATAGAATATCAGATTTCGGCTCTGAGGGTTGGGGGTTCGAATCCTCCCTGGGTCACTTTTTAAGTTTTAAACAAAAACAAAACCTTGCATATCTTATTGATTTGCAAGGTTTTGACTTTTTTGAGCTATCATATGATATGGTTTGATTTGACCTTTTTTGGTTTGTAATTCGGTTAGTAAGATTTTTATTGATAATGTTAACTGAATTAATTTGTAATTAACAGTATTACAAATGTTTGGCATTTGATTTTCGTAGTTTAAAATCGTTGGATTTAACACAAATCCTATGAGAACATGATCAATATTTTCCATTAGTTTTTGGATAAGTATAGCAAGGAGCGTTGGCGGAATGGTAAATATTTATGCCCGTATCACGGTCGATTCACAAAGGATTAACATGAGTTTGAAGTATACTATCCCGATAGTAATTTGGGATAGAAAAGGGTCGAGGGATTCGGGACATACCAAAGAGGCAAGGGAAATCAACACCTATCTGATGGAGGTTGAAACAGAACTTTTTCAATGCTATCGAGAATTAAGATCTAAATCCCACTATGTTACACCACAGATGGTCAAGGCTCACTATTTTGGTGAAGACGGGAGTAATATAAAAATAAAGACACTCTTCGAGCACCACAATGTGCATTGCGCCCACAATTTGTGCAAGGCTACCCTGAGGCATTACAGGACGACACAGAACTACCTATTGAAGTATATCAATGAACAATATAAAAGCGACGATTATCCAATTTCACAGCTAGACCATAAGTTTATTGTCGGATTTGAGACGTTCCTTCGCAAACTCTATCCCAGGCATAAACATGAAAAGCTCTCAAATAATGGAGCGATGAAGCATATCCAACGCCTGCGCAAGATGACAAGAATGGCTTTGGACAATGAATGGATAGACAGAGATCCCTTCCGCAGGTTCAAAGTAAAGATGGAAAGAAAAGAAAAGGAGTTCCTGACCTTGCAGGAACTACAGGACATTCAAGAATACTATACGGGTATTGAGCGGCTACGCATTGTCAGGGACCTATTTGTTTTCAGTTGTTACACTGGCATTTCCTATTGTGATCTGATGGAACTGGAGAGGATAACCTAATTCTGGGAATAGATGGAAAACATTGGATAAGTACCAAAAGGCTAAAGACCAAGAACGCCTTCAAGCTTCCCCTAATAGGTCCTGCCCTAGCCATTATCAAGAGATACCATTACCACCCGAAAAAGAGCCCGGAAAAATTATTCCCAAGCATCTCGAACCAAAAACTGAACAGTTATCTCAAAGAGTTGGCAGATGCTTGTAAAATAAAGAAGAATATCACTTTTCACATGGCAAGGCACACATTTGCAACTACGATTACCTTGAGTAACGGGGTGCCAATAGAGACGGTCTCGAAGATATTGGGGCATACTAAATTGGCCACCACCCAGATCTATGCACGGGTGCTGGACAGAAAGATAAGTGAGGACATGGACGGACTGGATACCATACTGGACAAAAAAATGTCAGAAACAAATATTGCAAAGGAAAGGTTTGGAAATTTTGACCATTGAAAAGGAACTCTGATCTCCTTCTTTTTAAACCAAGACGTATCAAAAGTCCCATTTCTTACCCAAACTTTTGCACTTGGTCCCTGTTGCAATTTTATAATGTTCGGAAAGATAAGTTCAATTAATAGCTCCAAGGAAACAACCACCACTTAGTTAATTGATAATCTATACACTATTGAAAGGTATTTGGGTTTTCACGCTTGCGTGAAAAAATGAATAGCAAGAGGGTGATGCGCAAATTGCGCCATCACGGTTGTTTTTGGGTGTTCAAAAAGTTGAAAACCAGTTAATTGAATAGTATTTGAAATACTGTGCAAAAATTGGGGCTACAGTAGACTTTTCCGAAATCTACATTAAACCCTTTGGCAGGCCCTGTAAACACTGGAAATTTTTGACGAAAAAATTGGCGCAATTTCACTAAAAAACAAAATCGCACCTATGGAAAAGCAATCTAAAGCTTAAAATAACAGAATGGAGATTGGAACGATATAAAATTGAGGCCAACAAACCATTGGATCACTTCGAATGATGAGAAGAGTATACCGTATTAATAGATAAAATTGCCTCGCTCAGTAAGGTTAGTTTGGCAAGATTTGGGGCTTGCAGCACTCCACTGCGTTGCGTTCGCCTTTGATTGGAATTTCATTTTAAATCAGTAGATTTTAAGGCACCGTTTTTTTGAACTTTCACTCTTAAACAAGTTCACTGATTCCAAAGAGTTTACTTTTTCGGTACACTTAAATAGTTTACCTTATATACCCTTTTTTACACCTAAGATGAAGTTCGGTTATGCAAGAGTGAGTACAAAATCACAGAAACACGATTTACAGGTGGATGCCTTTTTAAAGGAAGGAATCAAACCCAAGAACATCTATGCCGATATTTCATCTGGAGCAAAAGCGGAAAGAAAGGGACTTGATGAACTTTTGTCCATTTTGCGTGAAGGTGACACTCTCGTAGTCTGGAAACTGGACCGAATCGCCAGAAGCCTTTCACATCTCACTAAACTCATTGAGGACTTTGAAAAAAAAGGAATCCACTTCAAGAGTATTCAGGAAAGCTTCATTGATACCACATCCCCTCATGGAAGGTTTATCTTCAATTTGTTCGCTAATTGGAACGAGATATAATTATTGAACGTACACGGGCAGGAATGGAAAGCTCAAGAAGACGTGGATTGAAAATTGGTCGGAAGCCTGGTCTCAGTAAACAGGCATTGAACAAAGCAATGTTGGCAGAACGATACTACAGGGACAACAAGTTAAGCATTGAAGAAATCATGAAACTCATTGATGTTGGTTCTAAAAAGACCCTCTATAAATATTTGGCGTACCAAGGCAGAAGAAAGTGTATTGAATGTGGAATTTTGTTTTGGGACAAGAAACAGGATATTGACAAAGCCAATTGTAATAGGCACAAAAGGAAAATCAAATCTGATTGACTGTTTAACTCTCCTTTCACCGAAAACTGAATTCTTGGTTTTTGGAAATTTCCTACATTTAAACAATGATGATAACTAAGAAACTAATAATAGGATGATTAAAAAGGCTATACTACTCATTTTGTTTCTTCTATCTAATCAAATATTTTCACAAGAATTTGAGGGTAGAATAACATACATGAATTCCTGTGAAAAAATCGATGAGAGAAATTCATTTGATATACAAAGCTTTTTGGTTTTTATGGGAGACACAACCAATATCATCACCAAAGAAGGGTCCTACAAAAAAATCACAAACGGTAATTTTAAGCCATACGAGTTATATAATTCATCAAATCCAATTTGTTATTACAAGGAGAAAATTAAATCTGACACTCTCTATTTTATAGATTATCGAAAATTTAGTGACTTTGATTTTGAATATAGTATTGAAAGGAATTCAGATAATATTTTGGGTTATGCATGTGATAAATTGATTGTTACTGATAAAAATAACGGTTCTGTACTACTTTGTTATTTTGCACCAGATCTGAAACAAAACCCAAATCATTATAAAAACTACAGACAAGACAATTTGAATAAGATTATGGAACTTACAAAATCTGTTATTCTAAGATACGAGTCATTAAGTGGAGGAATGAAAATAACTCAAGAAGCTATTAAAATTGAAACACTTAAAATAGATAACAGTGAATTTGAAATACCTAAAGATGCAGTCCTAATTGAAAAATCACAATGATTTACAAACAAAGGAGTCAAAACAATGTTTAAATAAACGATTAAATCAGTTTAGAGGGTTGTATTAATTTTAATTAATGTCTGATAAAGGAAGAAAATGGAAAGGGCTTACATTTAAAGAAAAGCGTAAATTTTACTTAGGAGGGACTATAGTTTTTTTCCTTTTAATATGTTTCACCTTTTTGATGACCCCTTCTCCACTAGTGAGCGATTTGACAAATATTAGTTTAACCCTAACAAGGGAGCCAAGCTTTAAAAAGCAATCGTTACCTGCTTCAAGTTATTGGGTTGAACTTTATACAGATAAAGGAAAATATGTAATCAATGGTATTGATTACAAATACATAAGGCACAAAAATTTTAAAAGGTTAGTAAAAAAAAGGAACTAAAATAAACGTAGGCTCAAAAGACGAGTATATTTATACGTTAGAACAAAACAATATTCAATTCTTAAGATTTGAAGAAGCTCGATATCATAAATCTATGAACAGAACCTTCGCAAGAATTGTTTTTGGAACTGGATTTATCGCTTTATTTATTTCCTTTTTGTTTAAACGAGAAATAAAATACAACAATGATGGAACTGAAAATGTTTTAGATTTTGGTCCAATCATAATAATAGCATTGACCATTTCAATTATCATCGGATTGGTGATAATCGGTGGTGGCAATTTCATATCAGGAAAGGAATTCATTTATTAATAATTGTTGTGCCTAAAACTAAAATCAACAAATTTCAAATAAACGATTCGGACAATCAAGTATTATAATTTGGAGGAAACTGTAAGCATAGAATATGGAACAGATAATTGGCTATCAAAAATTGGTCTTATTTGGATATTGGTAGCCATGGTGATATTTGTGATTACACTGTATATTCTTGGAACTGGAAAAAACCTTCCAATTGATGCGTCCATTTTCTACTATGGTACAATTATCCCTCAACATGGTTATTTCTTTTTCGCAGGTTCTTTGGTCTTAGGATGGATTGGCTCAAAAGTATCGGATATTAAAAAATGGACAGAAACGGATTTTCATTTATTTGAAAATGGGATTGAATTTGATTGGGAAGGTCAAGTTGTAAAGTTGAAAAAGAAAAAATACTTAAAATCTCTTATAAGAAACTGTTTCTTAGCAAAAAGCTTCGTGTTCAAATCAAAACTATTGGAATTAAAAGCTATTTACTGAGAATGAATAGAAATGACAGTGAAATACTTTTTCTAACCTTTAAAGATTCGTTATTTAAAGAAACTCCTTTTGGGTTGCAAAAAATAAATATTGAGTAAAAATTGATGTGCAAGAAGTATAACAGAATTTAAAGTTCAAATAAACGATTCAAAAGGTTGAAGAGAGATGTAATAAAGAAAGTAGAGATTGATACCCTAGGCCGTCTTAATATTAGTCCAGCTGAGCAAAAGTTCACTCTGATATATAGAACAGCAACACAAGTTCATTGGGACTCTCAAAACCAAACTCTTTATTCACCCAAACCATCGGATTGGACATATTTTGATTGGTATAATCATATAATTGAAGTTGTCCACCAAGAATGCTTCTGCGAGCTTAGTTTAACCAAAGAAACTGTTTGGATAAATGTTCCAGAAAATATTAAAAATGAAATAATACAAGTTCAATAAAACGATTGTATCAAAATGAGTTGGGATTTATTCGTGCAAGACTGGGGAGATTTTGATTCTTTGGATGAGATTGCCGATGACTTTGAACCAAAATCAATTGGTTTTAGGTCAGAAATCATTGATAAGATCAAGACAGTTGAACCTACGGTAGATTTTTCAAATCCATCATGGGGGATATTGGAGAACGGACAATTCTCTATTGAATTTAACATGGGTGAATCTGAGGATTTCAATGGTTTCGTAATGCATATAAGAGGAAATGAACTTGCGATGCCATGTATCGGAAATATTTTGAGCAGCCTTGAATTAAAAGCTTCAGATGGTTCTAGTCCTTTCTTCTTTGATGTTGAAAAGTCGAAAGGAGATTTACAAAAATGGATTGATTACAGAGATTCAATTCTTAATAGATAAGTTCAAATAAACGATGGAGCTTCAAGCCATACATACAGAAATAGTCGAGAGCTTACAAGTTAAAGGAATTCATATTGTTCGTGAAAATTATATTGACTATCCTGAGGGGGAAAGTAACATCTATGCAAAAGATCAGGAGGGACAGTTAATTTGGTTTGCTGAATTGCCAAATGAAAAGGATTGTTATTCAAATGATATGATTATACGGAAAGATGGATTAATCCAATCATCAACATGGAACGGGTTTACTGTTTTAGTTGATATTGCAAATGGAAAAATCATTGAATCAAAATTCACCAAGTAACCTAAGTTCAAATAAACGATTGTGATAACCTTGAAATAAAATAGAAAAGAATTGCAACTCAAGTATGGTATTTTAGGCAAAATTAAAGAAGGAAACAACCTCGGATGGTTTGTGAAATTTATTGATGATCGTGAGCATACAGGAGGATTTTATATAAATGAATTTGAAGATCCTGAGGGTGATGAGGGTTTTGATACTTGGCTTGAAACTGAAAATGATGTCAAAGGTTACATCTTTGAAAATGATTGGAAGATTGAATGGATAGATTGATTACACCTTTTTATTTTAAATTAAAGTTCAAATAAACGATTCCAATAGAAGATAATCAAATACATCTGTTATATGCCATATCGGGTGTGCATAGATGTATTTTTCATCCATATCAATAAGTTAGATACAAGCTGATGACACCAGAAGATTTTAAGCAAAAATGGACTTCTATTGAAGACAATTTAAACCCTATAAGTGCCGAAAGATTAAGGGGGCTCGGGTTATGTTGTGAAACAATTGAATTTTTGGTTAACTCTGGTTTGCCTGACAGTGCCTCTCCATTCCTTTCATTTTCTGAAAACTCTGAGGACTTATTTGATGGAGTTCATAAGCTTAACAAAGTCTATGACATTTTAGAACCTGAATTCGAAAAGTATGTTGTAATTGGCTCGTGTAGTGATGGCGACCCAATTGTTGTAAATACCAAACAGGGTGACCGAATTGAGTTTTTGGATCACGAAGATTATTTTTCCTCTAGGATTTTCAATTCTGATATTTCTAGACTTGCTAAATGTTTACTAGCCTATAGAAACTTCGTAGACACGATTCTCGAAGAAAATGGAGAAGATGCTTACCTAGATTCTGACTTTACTGATGATCAATTTGAAAAACTAAAAGATGAAATTCAACTTGCGGACTCTAAGGCTATGGAAAATGGGGCATTTTGGGCAATACAATTACAAATGGATTTAGATTTACGTGAGGAGACTCAAAACAATAAATAGAAAAGCTTGTTCTTGACATTATGTATAGCTTATTACTATCCTTTTTGCCCGAACTAAATTTCCTACATTTATAAAAGTTCAATAAAACGATAAAATTCCTTGTATGATTAAAGCAAGCTCATGAAAAAAATAACATTTATTTTATTCTTATTCATCGCCAATATATTGGCAAGTCAAATCAGAGCACCAAAAATGACCGAGGAGTTCAAGCTTGAATATGGTCAAAAGATTCTTGAAAATACTACTAGGCTATTGTCCAGGTCAAAGGATACCACATATGCCGATTATTGGAACTTGGCACTTGCCCATTGTTTATTATCGGAAGACATAGACAAAGTAGAAGTTCTGTTATTGAAAAGTAAAGCCAAGAACAATGTTAAGTTTCAAGGTTTGATTGATGATAGTTCAAGATATTATGGAAGTATCGAAAAACTTCCATTTCATGAAATGTTGGGTAAGAAATTCATTGATCTAATGGAAACCAAGGTAACACCTGATAAGGCAGAAATGGGACAAAATGTATCCGATAGCCATGTCCCTGCAAAACAGTTGAACTTTGGTCTAATAGACACTATAAAAACTTTGTCTGCCAAAGATCAAGAATATCGGAGTTTGCCGAATTTTCTTCAGGACCAAACCCTGATTGAAAAGCAAAGGATCTTGGATGATGCCAATAGTGAGGCATTGTATAAGATATGTAGGAAACATGGTTATCCTGGAATTTCTTTAGTTGGTTCAAAATTTGCGTCCAATGCAGCTGTTATAATGACACATACAAACAAGTTGGAAGTTTTTAGCACATTATTTCCATATGCTTTGAAAGCATACCAAAATGAGGATTTGAGTGAAAACATATTCATACTTCTGGTGGACCGATATCATTGGAGAATGGATGGAAAGCAAATATTTGGCACTCAACCAGGGGTTCCTTTTTATGAGGAAAATCAAATCAAAGAGTTTAAAAACAGGTATTTAATAGATTATTAGGTAAAATGAAAATGGTAAAGTTCAAATAAACGATTAACAGTTTACATAGTTCTTACTTGGATAGATATTTATCCCTATTTGATAATTATTGATTAATTTTGGCTTATACGAAAGGAGATTGCTCAAAGTGGTCTGTAATTCGGTTTGTTACAAAACATAAGCAAGGCACAAGTCAATAAACTTAAGGGCTAACGGATGGGGTTCGAATCCTCCCTGGGTCACAAGTTTAGTAAAAAAGCACGCTAGTAGAGCGTGCTTTTTTTGTTCGTAATAGCTTATATATCAAATCTTTTTTTCTAATCTTGAAAGGAACACCTTTATTTTTAGACAAAATCTTCAATACCAATAAGGAACCATAAAAATTCCAGAATTTATGAAGTATCGAATAATGGTTTTTCTGTTTTTAACAGGTGTTTTAGTTCAAGGGCAATCCATAGATTATAATACCAAAAAAGGGTATGCAGCTCATGGATATGATGTGGTCGCCTATTTTGATGGTATCGCGACCATGGGCAAAGACCAATTTACCGCCATGTTTGATGGGGTAAATTATAAGTTTGTCAGCGAGGCAAATCTGGAAAAGTTTGTTGTACAACCCAATAGTTACGTACCACAGTATGGGGGTTATTGTGCCTATGCTGTCGCAGTAAATTCAAAAAAGGTTAATGTAGATCCCGAAACTTTTGAGATAAGAGGTGGAAAACTTTATCTATTCTACAACAAAGGAAAGAACAATACCCTCCAATTTTGGTTGAACCAATCACCGAATTCCCTTATATCGAAAGCGGATATAAACTGGGAGAATATCAAGAATTGAATATCTTTAAGGGCATGAGATTTCTGAGAGTGGACAACCTTTTGTATCCTATCGCTGGATGAGTTGCTTTGTTCGCATATAAATACGTAAATAATTAAACAATAACTATGTTCAAATCAACCTTGGATACATTGGAACAGTTTAAACAGGTTCTTTTGGAACTGCCTAAAGATTGTTACTCCCGATCATGTAATATATTGTCCAATGCCAGTATAGGTCAGCATACAAGACATGTGATCGAGCTTTACCTATGTTTGATCAAGGGGTATGATCAAGCAGATGTGTCCTACGATAGAAGAAAAAGAGACCGTAAAATTGAAAAAGACCTATCGTTTGCCATTGAGAAATTGGCTTTTATACAAATGCATTTAAAAAAGCCCAACAAGGCCATTCAGATCAGTTATGAACTTAATGGTGAAATACTTACATTGGATACCAATTACCACCGGGAAGTTATGTACAACTTGGAACACACCATTCATCATCAAGCGTTGATCAAAATTGGGATATGTCATTTTTCGGACCAGAAAGTGCCCGAAACTTTTGGAGTTGCTCCTTCCACCTTACAAATTAGAAAAGAATGTGCACAGTAAGTTTTATATCGTCCGGTGGACAACGTTTTATTACATCGAACAGGGACGAGCA
The DNA here is from genome assembly GCF_023716465.1 of Flagellimonas marinaquae. Classification (NCBI taxonomy): domain Bacteria; kingdom Pseudomonadati; phylum Bacteroidota; class Flavobacteriia; order Flavobacteriales; family Flavobacteriaceae; genus Flagellimonas; species Flagellimonas marinaquae. Next base: position 555,059 of record NZ_CP092415.1, on the reverse strand, counting down.
TATTGATCGTCCTATGGCATTACGGCCACAAGAAGAAACCATAGGTTCGGTGAAGGTACTTTTTCCAAAAGATCCCAAGGCGGGGGGTACCTGGTTCGCCATAAATGAAAACGGTTCGGTAGCTGTGCTGCTGAACGGTGGTTTTGTGGGTCACCCGCCCAATGGAAAATATGAAAGGAGCAGGGGACTGGTGCTTTTGGATATTGTTGTTTCTGACAATCCCTTAGCTTTGTTGCAAGAAATTGACCTATTGAGAATAGAACCCTTTACATTGGTGTTGTACACAGCCGAATTGCTGGAGTTTCGCTGGGACGGCCATCAAAAATACTTTAGGCCGTTGAACAAGGATAAAAATTACATATGGTCATCATCAACACTTTACCAAGATAAGGTAATCGAACACAGGCAAACGTTGTTTAAAAAGTTTGTTAAAGGCAACTCCTTCATAACTTCTCAAGATGTGGTCGATTTTCACTCGAACAATCATGACGATTTTGAGAACGGATTTATAATCAATAGGGCATCGGGCTTAAAAACCTTTAGTGTAACACAGGCCATATTGAACAAAGAGAGCGATGTTGTAATGCATCATTTCGACCTGCTCAACAAAGTTGATTATGAAGTGCCCTTTTCCACCGGTCAACTGATCAATTAAAACTATATGGGTCCATTAAAGCTCGCTTGGCATAAAATCACACATTGGGAATATTGGCCTTTCTGGTTGATTTATTATCCGATGTTTCCAGTTTGGCTTTATTATTCGATAAGAGCACGTTCTTTATTCTTTTTTAATGCCGCCAATCCAGGCATGAAGAATGGGGGAATGGCCATGATATCCAAAATGGATATTTACAATATGATTCCTGCCCAATACATACCAAGAACAATATTTGTAAAAAAGGACGAGATGGCCGACCAGGCATTGGAACGGGTTTTAAAATCCGGGATCGCATTTCCATTTATAGCCAAGCCCGATATTGGAATGAAGGCGTTTGGCGTGGAAAAAATCCATAATAAGGTTGAATTTCAAAAATATGTAAAATGGAGTCCCTCCCATTTTTTGGTTCAGGAATTTGTTCCGTTCCAGAAGGAAGTTGGTGTTTTTTATGTTCGAAAACCCGGAGAGGCCAAAGGCAAGATTACTGGGGTCGTGTCCAAAGAATTTTTGTCGGTTACGGGTGATGGTAAAAGTACCTTATTGCAGTTGATAAAGAGTAATCCGAGGAGCCATTTTCAATTAAAGGTGCTAAAACAAAAGTTTGGTGATCAGTTAAACAATGTTCTCCCCTTGGGAAAAGAATTTGTTCTGGTGCCCTACGGCAGTCACACCCGAGGAGCCAAATTTGTGGACATCTGTCATTTGATCAATGCGGATTTGAACAATACTATAAATGAGGTATGCACACAAATGAGCGGCTTTTATTATGGTCGACTGGATGTTCTTTGCAATACCTTTGAGGAATTTTGTATAGGAGAAAAATTCAGTATTATCGAAATAAATGGGGCAGGCGGGGAGGCGACCCATATTTACGACCCCAAACATTCGCTGTTCTGGGCTTGGCGCGAAGTGGCCCGCCATTGGAACCATTTATGCGAAATAAGCATTTTAAATTATAAGCAAGGCCATTCATATCTGAGCTTCAGGGATGGTAGAACCATGCTCAAAGAGTCCGGAGCTCTTCAATCTCGGTTAAAAGTAGTTTAGCAGGGTTTATAAAATGCCACTGATAAAACTTTCCATGGCCTTTGGTTTTGATATGGGCGCGAATCGTTTTACAGGTTTTCCGTTTTTGTCTATTACAAACTTGGTAAAGTTCCATTTGACCTTACCTCCCAACAATCCTCTTAATTCCGATTTTAAATATTTAAAGATCGGGTGTGTGTCGTTGCCGTTCACATCGATTTTGGCAAACATTGGAAAACTGACCCCGTAGTTTATTTGGCAAAACTCCTTGATGTCATTGGCGTCTCCCGGTTCTTGGTTTCCAAACTGATTGCATGGAAACCCCAAAACCACCAATCCTTGGTCCTTATATTTTGTATAGAGGTCTTCCAGGCCCTCGTATTGCGGAGTCAATCCACACTTACTTGCAGTATTCACCACAATAATGGTTTTGCCTTTATAGGTTTTCATGGATTCTGTAGTACCGTCCAATCGTTCTGCTTCAAAATTGTAAAACTCCATGGTTATTTGTTTTTGTCTTTAAGGTGTTCAAATACTTTCGTGGACCAAAGGGCCCATAGAATTAAAACGGGCTGAAAAAACAACCGAACAAATCTCTTTAGATCGGTGTCCAGTCCAAATGCGTCAATGGCATTGGTGTATTGAGAAATGTTTCCGGGAAAAATCAAAACATAGAAAAAGGCAAGCGCAATGCCCACTTTTGCTTTGTATTTGGTCAATAAAACCATGGATAACCCCAATAAAATTTCTATCACACCAGAAGCTACCACTATAAAATCCATAAAAGCTTCGCTTGTGGGCAACCATCGGGGCACTTGGGCCTGAAACTCTTCCCTTTGAAAAGTGAGATGAGCTATTCCGGCCATCATCATTAAAAGGCCAAGGATGACCCTAAATACATTTTGCATCGTACTTAAATTCATTTAAAAACTTTTTATGTGTTGGTTTAAAGGTACTTATGTTAGGGTAAAAGCACTTTTGCAAAAGCTTTAAATGTTGACGCAAATCAACTTCTTTATGGTGTTGTGGACTTTAATTTTTGTCCAATACTTTTCATGATAATGGGCGCATGGATCCTAGAGTTTTCTATAAACCATTTATGGGTTTCCATTCCTCCGCAGATCACACCCGCTAAAAAAAGACCTTCAACATTGGTTTCCATCGTTTCAGGATCGTAGGTCGGCAATCGTTTGGGGTCACTGGAGAGTGTTATGCCAAGTTTCTCCAAAAAGGCGAAGTTGGGCATGTATCCGGTTAACGCAAGAACAAAATCATTTTCCAACGTTAAATCGCCTTCTGGGGTATTTAGTACAATTTCCGTTGGTTTTATCTCCTTGACCGTGGAGTTGTAATATGCTTTTATGCTGCCTTCTTCGATTCGGTTGATAATATCCGGACGTACCCAATATTTAACTCTTGAACCTACTTCTGGGCCACGGATAATCAAGGATACATCGGCGCCTTTTCGCCAACATTCCAATGCAGCATCTATTGCGGAGTTACTTGCGCCTACCACCGCCAGTTTTTGACTGGCATAATAATGGGGGTCGTTGTAATAATGTGAGACTTTGGATAAATCTTCTCCAGGAACATTCATTTTGTTGGGTAAGTCGTAAAATCCGGTCGCTACGACCACATTTTTTGCCCGATAGTCATTTTTGTCAGTCTTCACCACAAAAAAATCACCGTGCTTTATGGTATCCGTTACTTTTTCAAATAGATGGATGTCGAGTTGGTTGGAGGTCACAATTCTTCGATAGTACTCCAATGCTTCGTTGCGTTTGGGTTTGGCCTCTTTGCTGATAAAGGGAATGTCGTCTATTTCCAATTTTTCCGAAGAAGAAAAAAACTGCATGTTCACAGGATAATTGAAAAGTGAGTTTACAATAGTCCCTTTTTCTATTATGATATAGGATAAACCCTGTTTTTTGGCCTCGAGGCCGCATGCAATTCCAATAGGGCCACCTCCGATGATGATGACATCAAATTCCTGCATTACGCTGTTTCTGCTTTTAGTTTTTTAATGGTTTCGGTAGGGTTATCGCTTTTAAATACAAAACTTCCGGCAACCAACACATCGGCACCGGCATCTACCAGTTTTTTGGCATTGTTGGCATTGACACCGCCGTCGATTTCAATTAAAGTGGCGGCATTTTTCTTAAGGATCAATTCCTTTAGGTCCGCTACTTTCTGATAGGTGTTTTCTATAAAGGATTGGCCTCCAAAACCGGGATTGACACTCATTACAATGACCAAATCGATATCCTGAATGGTATCTTCCAATAATTTTACGGAAGTATGTGGGTTAATCGCCACACCGGCTTTCATACCTTCCGCTTTTATGGCTTGCAGTGTTCTGTGCAGATGGGGACAGGCCTCGTAGTGGACGGATAAATTATGAACCCCAAGATCCGCAAAAGTCTTGATATATCTGTCTGGATCTACAATCATTAAATGTGTGTCCAACGGCTTTTTTGCATATTTGGCAATCGCTTGCACCACTGGCATACCAAAGGAGATGTTGGGCACAAAAACACCGTCCATAACGTCCAAATGGAACCAGTCGGCTTCGCTTTGGTTGACCATTTCGATTTCTTGCTGAAGATTGGCAAAGTCGGATGCCAATAACGAGGGGGCGATCATTGATTTGTTCATGTTACAAAGTTAGCCAATTACGGCCATCCATGAACGAAAAAAACTCCGGTAATCAGCCGGAGTTTATTCATCAATCAAAAAACGAACAGTCATGATAAACTGTTATATCTTACTAAAATACAACTTTCCTGCCAAAAATCAAATTTAAGGATAGTTTAACTGTACTTTAGTTGGTGATTTTGGGTGTTTTACCCCAAATATGTCTTTAAAATCTTACTTCTTGACGTGTGCTTCAACCTTCTAATCGCCTTTTCTTTAATTTGACGAACTCGCTCGCGGGTCAAATCAAAAGTTTCTCCGATTTCTTCCAACGTCATGGAATGTTGGCCGGCCAATCCAAAGTAAAGTCTTATTACATCAGCTTCTCGAGGAGTAAGGGTTTCCAGGGCACGTTCAATTTCGGTACGTAACGAATCGTGCAAAAGCTCCTTGTCAGGGTTTGGAGATTCGCCACTACGCAACACATCGTAAAGGTTGGAATCCTCGCCATCGATCAAAGGCGCATCCATTGATACGTGACGGCCTGAGTTCTTTAAGGATTGTTTCACATCTTCCACGGTCATGTCCAATTCTTTGGCAATTTCCTCAGCAGATGGTGGACGCTCGTGCGCTTGCTCCAAGAAAGCAAAAGTTTTATTTATCTTATTGATGGAGCCGATCTTATTCAATGGCAAACGAACAATACGTGATTGTTCTGCCAAAGCTTGCAAAATGGATTGGCGGATCCACCAAACAGCGTATGAAATAAATTTAAATCCACGGGTTTCATCAAAACGTTGCGCTGCTTTGATAAGTCCCAAATTGCCTTCATTGATCAAATCGGGCAGTGTTAACCCTTGGTTTTGGTATTGCTTTGCAACCGATACCACGAACCTTAGGTTGGCTTTAGTTAATTTTTCCAAGGCTACCTGATCGCCGGCTTTAATGCGTTGTGCCAACTCTACTTCTTCATCGGCGGTAATCAAATCAACCTTACCGATTTCTTGTAGATACTTGTCCAACGATGCGGTTTCCCTATTGGTAACCTGTTTTGTAATCTTTAACTGTCTCATCTAAAATTTCCCTTCATATTAAGTTTGTGAGCCGGAGCTCATTAGGTTATACGTTCAAAAAGTAAAAAAGTTACATTTTGGTAGCACTTTTTTAAAAAAACCTCATTTTTACGTATTGGGACCGCAAGTTTTCCACTGTGCTCGAAGGGACATTGTTGGACGCTGACAATTCCTCAAAAAACAAAACCCCAAGGCGAGTGCCTTAGGGTTAGTTTATCGGATAAAGATAGGATTTACCTAATCTCTTCTTGGCTTTCTATCTCTGTTGCCGCCTCTACGATCACCGCCTCTACGATCACCACCCTTACGGTCGCCGTCGGTTCTTGGTGGACGCTCTTTGTAACCTTCCGGTTTTGGCAACAAGGCCTTTCTTGATACTTTTTCCTTCTTGGTCCTTGGATCTAGACCGAAGTATTTTACATCAAAAACATCGCCCATGTTCACTACATCGGATACGTTTTCAGTGCGTTCCCATGCCAATTCGGATACGTGAAGCAGTACTTCGTTGCCCGGTGCTTCTGTATATTCCACCACTGCTCCGAAGTCAAGCATTTTTATCACTTTAACCTCATAAACACTTCCTACTTCAGGTTTGAACATCAAGGCATCGATTTTTGCCAATACGGCATCGATACCATTTTGATCGGTTCCCAAGATTTCCACAATACCTTCTTCGGTATCTGGGTCTTCGTTGATAACAATTGTAGTGTTGGTTGTTTTCTGAAGCTCTTGGATAACTTCTCCACCTTTGCCGATCAATGCTCCAATATATTCTCCAGGAATAATTCTGGTAACAATTTTTGGAGCGTAGGATTTAACTTCGGGTCTTGGCTCGGCAATTGTTTCGGTTAGTTTGCCCAAGATATGCATTCTTCCGTCTTTGGCCTGCATCAAAGCTTTTACCAAGATTTCGTAAGAAAGTCCTTTTACTTTAATATCCATTTGGCAAGCAGTGATACCATCCGCAGTACCAGTTACTTTAAAGTCCATGTCTCCCAAGTGGTCTTCATCTCCCAAGATATCGGATAGTACGGCATATTTACCAGTTTCTGTATCGGTGATCAATCCCATGGCGATACCGGAAACAGGTTTTTTCAACTGAACACCGGCGTCCATCAACGCCATGGTACCCGAACATACGGTTGCCATTGAGGATGAACCATTGGATTCCAATACTTCGGATACTACACGAACAGTATAAGGACAATCTTCTGGAATCATTCCTTTAAGTGCACGTTGTGCCAAGTTACCGTGTCCAACCTCTCTACGGGAAGTACCACGGATTGGTCGTGCTTCGCCAGTTGAGAAAGGAGGGAAGTTGTAGTGCAAATAGAATGTTTCTTCACCTTCGTAAGATGGCATATCTATTTGGTTGGCCTCTCTGGAAGTACCTAAGGTAACCGTTGCCAATGCCTGTGTTTCTCCTCTTGTAAAGATGGCTGAACCATGTACGGATGGCAGATAGTCTGTTTCGCACCAGATCGGTCTAACATCTGTTGTTTTACGTCCGTCCAATCGAAGCCCTTCGTTCAAAGTAAGGTTTCTTACGGCTTCTTTTTCGGTCTTATGGTAGTATTTGGAAACCAAGTCGCCAATTTCTTCCAACTCTTCTTCGGAGAAAGATGCTTTTATTTCTTCTTTAATGGCGGCAAAGGCTTCACCACGCTCATGCTTGGAAGAACCTGCTTTGGCCACTTCATACACCTTATCGTAGGCCATGTCGTGGATTTTCTTCTGAAGCGCTTCGTCCTCGGCTTCTGGCTCGTACTCGCGAACTTCTTTTTTACCGAAAGCTTCGGCCAATTTTTCCTGAGCTACACATTGTACTTTAATGGCTTCGTGTGCAAATTTGATGGCTTCTACCATTTCCTCTTCGGAAATCTCGTCCATTTCACCTTCTACCATCATAACAGAATCTGCAGAAGCACCGATCATCATATCAATGTCGGATTCTTTCAATTGCTCCCTTGTTGGGTTGATGATGAACTCACCGTTTACCCTACCTACTCGAACCTCCGAAATAGCACATTCGAATGGGAAATCCGAAAGTTGAATGGCGGCTGATGCTGCCAAACCGGCCATTGCATCGGGCATAACGTCTTCGTCGTGAGACATCAATTGGATCATTACCTGTGTTTCGGAATGGTAGTCTTTTGGGAACAATGGCCTCAATACCCTGTCCACTAAGCGCATCGTCAATACCTCACCGTCACTTGGTCTTGCTTCTCTTTTAAAGAAACCGCCAGGGTAGCGCCCTGCGGCAGCAAATTTTTCGCGGTAATCCACGGTTAGGGGCAAAAAGTCGACATCTGCGGCTTTATAGTTGGAAACAACTGTACACAATAGCATACATTTGCCGGATTGTACAACTACAGAACCGTGGGCCTGTTTTGCCAATTTTCCGGTTTCGATAGAAATCTCTCTACCGTCACCAAGGTCTATGACCTCTTTGAATGTTTTTGGAATCATAAAATTAATCTTACCCGAATATTATTCCGGGTCGTTAAACATTTGGTCTACCGCCTTCCGGGCGGTCGGGTTGTGTTGTTGTTGTGTGTGCCTTTGGCACTTGACCAATGAAAAACTATTTGTAGCTTTTTGTGTTTGCCCGATTTCCCGGGACTTTTTGGTTGTTGAGAATCGATTCAACAAAAACAAAGGGGAAGCCAATGCCTCCCCTTGTATTTTTATTTTCTAATACCTAGTTCTTTGATCAAGGTACGGTATTTTGCAATATCTTTTTTCTTTAGGTAATCCAAAAGACTACGTCTTTTACCTACCAATGCCACCAACGAACGTTCGGTGTTGAAATCCTTATGGTTCCTTTTTAGGTGACCTGTCAAATGGTTGATTCGGTGCGTGAACAATGCAATTTGTCCTTCCGTTGAACCTGTGTTGCTCTCTGAGCCGCCGTATTTTTTAAAAATCTCGGCTTTAACTTCTTTCGTTAAATACATTCCAATATTATTTAAATGATTTTTATGTATTGATTGACCTTCAATCAGCATGCAAAGATAGGCTCTTTTTTTTAATCTACGAATTTTAACATAAAATTAAACCTTTTGCTGTCATTCAAGTCAAAGAGGCAAACCTATTAAATTCAAGTATTATGAGAAAGGAACTAAAAATGAAGTTTAAAGGAATTGCTCCGATCCTTCTGGGAAGTTTAATGTTGACCTATGTTTCGTGCAGTACAGAATCCTCGGTTGAAGAAGATCTAACCAGTGCGGAAGTAATTTCCTCGACAGAGCTAAAATACAGTGATGAAACTGAAATGGTTTCAGAGGAGCTTATGGCCATTGCCGAAGATGTCTATACTGCAGATGAAATCGGAAGTACGTCAAAAATGAATTATGCTTCTGGTTATATGCCAGATTGTGTTGTAGTATCCGTTGTTCTAACGCAGAATACAAAAGAAGTCGTCCTGGATTTTGGCGAAGGATGCGAACTATCTACCGGAAATACTGTTAGTGGAACGGTTAATTTAAGTTACTCTTTGGACTTGGAGGCCGCGTCCAATACCATTGAGATGACTTTGGACGGTTTTACTTTCAATGAAGTGGCAATCGATGGGGAGGCGCAAATTCTTAGGGTAAGAAGTAATGAAAATGGAAATCCACAAGGCACCTCGAACGGATTTTTTGAAGCAACTTGGCCTAGCGGGGAAACAGCTTTGTTTACCGGGACCAGAACTCGGGAGTGGATAGAGGGGTATGGATCCGGTTTTTGGGGTGACAATGTTTTTTTGATTACTGGAAAGCGAACTTATATCGGTAGAGAAGGAAACGAGTTTGTGAAGGAAGTTACCACGCCATTGAGAAGAGAGTTGTCGTGTCGATTTATTGTGAGCGGAGTATTGGAAATATCCCGACTTGGCAATTCGGTAAGTTTGGATTTTGGGGATGGCAGTTGTGATGCCAAGGGAACTCTAACATATTCTGATGGTGCGGAAGAGGAAGTGGTCTTGCGCCGATTTAGAAATTGATGGAGTGATATATTATAAAGAAAAAGCCCCGATAATCGGGGCTTTTTTTAATTTCTTATGGGTTGATTGGTGATCAAATCAATGTATAAGTTGATTTTTTTCTTTAAATCCCTTCGATGGGTAATGAAATCCAAGAAACCATGTTCTTTCAGGAATTCGGAGGTTTGGAACCCTTCGGGAAGGTCTTTCCCCGTAGTATCCTTGACCACTCGAGGTCCTGCAAACCCGATCAGTGCTCCTGGCTCTGCAATATTTATATCGCCCAACATGGCATAGGAAGCTGTTGTACCACCCGTTGTAGGGTCTGTACATAACGATATGTAAGGTATTTTAGCTTCGGCCAATTGGGCCAATTTTGCCGATGTCTTTGCTAACTGCATCAAGGATAGAGCTGCTTCCATCATACGTGCCCCTCCAGATTTGGAAATCATCACAAATGGGATTTTTTTCCTTTTGGCGACATCGATGGCACGCGATATTTTTTCACCAACAACACTGCCCATGGAGCCTCCAATAAAACTAAAATCCATACAGGCCACAACGATGTCCTTTCCTTGCGATTTTCCAACCGCAGTTCTAACGGCATCTTTTAAGCCTGTTTTGCTTTGGGCTGCTTTAAGCCTGTCGGAGTATTTTTTGGTATCCACAAACTTTAAGGGGTCTTTGGAGGTCATTTTTGTGTCGAGCTCACTGAACTTGTTGTCATCAAAAAGTATTTCAAAGTACTCCTTGCTACCTATCCTCACGTGATAGTCATCTTCCGGACTTACGTAAAAGTTCTTGGCAAGATCTTCTGCTTCTACGATCTTTCCGGTAGGGGATTTGTACCAAAGCCCTTTGGGAGTGTCTTTTTTCTCCTCGGTGGCTGTTTGTATTCCTTTTTCCTTTCTTTTAAACCAAGACGACATGGAATCAATATTTAGTTAAACTAAGGTTTATAAGGTGTTAATGTTGTTTAGGTCTTCGAAGGCCTTTTTTAAGCGTTCGCTAAAGGTTTTTTCTCCTTCTCTGAGCCAAACTCGAGGGTCGTAGTACTTTTTGTTGGGTTGGTCGTCACCGTCTGGATTTCCGATCTGGGCCTGAAGGTATGCCGATTTACCTTGGATGTAATCCCTAACGCCTTCCAAGAAAGCATATTGTAAATCGGTGTCGATGTTCATTTTAATAACACCGTAACCAATAGCTTCCCTGATTTCTTCAACTGTTGAACCGGAACCTCCGTGGAATACAAAATCGATATGGTTGTGTTCCACGCCATATTTTTCTGTGATGAATTCTTGGGAGTTCTTAAGGATTTTAGGTGTCAATTTTACGTTTCCGGGCTTGTATACACCGTGTACGTTCCCAAAAGCAGCTGCAATGGTAAATCTTAGACTTACTTTGGAAAGTTCTTCATAGGCATAGGCTACTTCCTCTGGCTGTGTGTACAATTTAGAGTCGTCCACATCGGTATTGTCTACACCATCTTCTTCACCCCCGGTAATGCCCAATTCTATCTCCAAGGTCATGTCCATTTTGCTCATTCGCTCCAAATATCCTTTACAGATTTCGATGTTTTCCTCGATGGGTTCTTCGGAAAGGTCGATCATGTGCGAACTGAACAAAGATTTTCCTGTTTCTTTATAATGTGCTTCGCTGGCATCCAAAAGGCCATCTATCCAAGGCAACAATTTTTTGGCACAGTGGTCTGTATGCAGAATCACGGTTGCACCGTAGGCCTCTGCCAATTGATGAACGTGTTTTGCTCCGGCCACTGCTCCAAGAATGGCTGCTTTTTGACCTTCGTTGGAAAGTCCTTTGCCTGCGTTGAACTGGGCGCCTCCGTTTGAGAATTGAATGATTACGGGTGAGTTCAACGCTGCTGCAGTTTCCATTACGGCATTGATGCTATCCGATCCGATTACATTGACCGCTGGTAGGGCATATCCATTTTCTTTGGCGTGATCGAATATTGCTTGAACTTCGTCACCGGTAGCAACACCGGGCTTAATATTGTGGGACATATTATTAGTGGTTTCGAGTTAAATAGGAAACAAAAGTAATAAATTATTTGCTCTAGAAAGGATAATTGATTCCGATGTTGAAGACGGCTCTTTTAAAGTTATAACCATCGAACCAGCGATCGGATCCAACTTTGGCGGGATTGTAGGTCTTAAAACCTACATCCAGCCTAAATACGAAGTAGGTGAAATCGTAACGAAGCCCGAGACCAGTTCCCAGGGCCAAGTCGCCCAATGATGAAAAACCATTGAATGTGGCATCGGGGTTGGTTTCGTTATCGAAAACGTTCCATATGTTCCCTGCATCTGCAAAAAGAGCGCCTTTTACGTCGCCGGCGATCGGGAATCTATATTCCAGGTTAAATGCCAGCTTGAGATTGGCCTCGTTGAAGTCGTTGATGTTGTCGGTTTTTCCAGGGCCCAGTTCGTAAGCGTTCCAAGCCCTATTGTCGTTGGAACCTCCTGCAAAATAACTGCGAACAAAGGGCACGTTGTCCGAATTACCGTAGGGAATGGCCAGTCCTGTAAAACTTCTGAACGCGATTACCTGGGATTCTCCAATTTTCCAGTGTCGTATATAATCGAACTCGGTTTTGGCATATTGTGAAAAGGGTACCCCGAAAACTAGGTTCTGGCCCTCTTCGTTTTTATTAAAAGGGATTACATTGGTGAGCATGGACAGCATACCACCGGCACTCTCCAATTTGATTCGGTATTGATAAAAGTCAAGGTCGTTTATTCCGGATTTACTGTTTTTGGTATGTGTAAAATTGGAAGCGAAAATGAGGTTGTTCTCTGTTAATCTCCTTCTTCTTTCCTCTATACTGTTTACGGTTTGAAAATCATCTTCGGTTACGGTAAGTGTCCCATTCAATACATCTTGGGCAAAATTATTGGCACCCGTGGGGATATCAAGTCGTGGTTCATCTCCTTCATTTTCCACCGCACTAAAATATTCGGAATATTGGGGGTCGTCCTGAAAATCATCCGCGATATCGTCCAAATTGGAAAAAGTGTTTCGGTACACATTATAGAAGTTGTCTGTGTTAACGTTGCGTACAAATTCGACATTCAGCAGTTCGATGTTGTTTTTAAGACGATCGGACGGGGACCAATTATAGGATAAAATGGAATTTAGGGATTGTTTGTCCAGGCCAATGTTCCGCTGGAAGTTGGTACCTACCGATAAACGACTTTGCGGCAGCATATAATAGGGTATGATCTTTTCGGTGTTCAACGGGAACCAGATACGGGGAAATGTTATGTTGATGTCCCCGCCAAGTTCAGAAGTAAAGGTTTCGTTGGATAGGGAGGCATCACTTAGCAGGCCTATGGATCCTCTTGCAGAAACGTTCAATGTTTCGGCACCCCCAAAAACATTTCGGGTAATTACCGAAGCACTAAAAGCGGTTCCTACTTGTTGGATGTTGGAGTGGGTTACATCAAAATTTAGGTTGAGCGAATATTTTGGTTTGGCAGCAAGGTATATGTTGGATTCCAGTTGTGTTTGAGTGGAATCTGGTATAAACTCAATATTGGGATATTTAAAGGTATTGAGGTTGGTGATCTGGCGATAGGTCCTTATCCTGTCGAGATCACGATACAAACTGTCTTTTTTAAAGAATATGGCATCGGTAAGCGCTTTTGGCTTGTACCTGAGCTTTCCGCTATAGTAAATATTATAGTTTTCGTAGGCCAGGCTTTTAAGGGTGTCGGTGGTGCCGTTTATGTCATAGTCTGCATAAATGTTTATTTTTTTATGTCGCGCCACTTTGTAGGGAGTGCCCGCATCAGTGCTGTCCGAGGAGCTTCTAAATTTATTGATGTTGAGCAGCACGTCCATTAGTTGGTCATCTGCAGTAACGGTGGTGTCCCTTAAAACATCGTAATTAATGGAACTTTCCTGAAAATTATATACCCCCGAATTACGAAAAAGAGTGGTAAGCCGTTCCCGTTCCAATGTAAATTTGTCCAGATCAAATTGTTCTCCTGGTTTGATCAAACTTTTGTTGGCGGTCTTTAGGTAGATGGAATCCAGTTCCGGTGAAGTAATATTTTTTTGAACGGTATCTACGATGTAGGGTTTGTTCAATGTTATGTGGTACGATATCGAAGCTTTCTTGTTTTTTACATCGACTATTTCGTAATTCCCCTCGTTGTTAAAATACCCTTTACTGTTGTAAAATGCTTTAAGTCTCCTAATGGACTTGTTGGTTTCCGCTGTATCGATAATTACCGGAGGTTCGCCAATTCTTTTTAGGAATTCACTGGCTCCAGAGACCATAAAAGATTCGCGTAATCGATTTACCTGTTTCTCGGAAAGTAGTTTGTTTAGGCGTTTCTCCCTTTTTTCTTTTCGGTTAAGCCAATCCTGGAAAGAAGAGTCTGGATTTTCCTTTGCCAGATTATAGAGATTCAATTTTAAAGGGTAGCCCAGTACGCTGCTGTTGGGTTTCTGGGAAATTAGGCCCTTTATTTCACTGTTGTTTACTTTTTCATCATCAACAAAAATGGAGTTTTTGGTGAGCAATAATTCATCCTCCCCAACCTTTTTTAAGGTATTGCAACCCGAAATGCATAGCAAAAGAAACAATAATCCTATTTTTGCCCAGTTACAGATTAGACCTAAAGAACCCCTCATAGACGCCAAAAATACACGATTTAGATGGTTACAAAAAACCAAATTAAACTAGTTGTTAGCTTAAAGCAAAAAAAGTACCGATCTCAACATGGACTCTTTGTTGTTGAAGGGGAAAAAGTTGTAAATGAGTTGCTGGGAGCGGGAATACGGCCGTTCAAAATTTTTGTGGACAAAGCCGATCAGATCCAAAAATTCGGGGATGCGGAATTGGTCTCCAAAAGGGATTTAAAGCAAATGAGCAGTTTGGTACATCCCAATGGTGTACTCGGTGTTTTTTATATGATTGAATTTGGGACTGATGACCTGCAAGATTGGGTAGTGGTTTTGGATGCTGTTCGTGACCCGGGCAATTTGGGTACCATTATCCGGTTGTGCGATTGGTTTGGAATACAGCAATTGGTTTGTTCCAAGGATACGGTGGATTGCTATAATCCCAAGGTTCTACAAGCGACTATGGGATCGGTTGCCAGGGTAAATGTTGTCTACACAGATTTGATCGGTTATTTTAAAAATACATCACTCCCTGTTTATGGGGCTTTTATGGACGGCGCCTCTGTTTATGGGCTTGATCTTCCACAAAAAGGAATATTGGTAATGGGTAACGAAGCCAATGGCATTTCCGATGAAGTGGATGAGTATATTACTTCTAAAATAGCCATTCCTCAATTTGGATCTGCCAGTACCGAAAGCTTAAATGTTGCCACGGCAACAGGTATCTTGCTAAACGAAATTAGAAGGCGATAAATGGTTTACTCGAAAGTAAAATTGATGAAAATCCCTCGGGTGCGCATGGCATTTATATTTCCTGTCCATGGGCTGTTCGGGTCATTGTCCGGTACCAATTCGTCGGTCAGGGCAAAAACCCCTCTGATGGATGGAGTGAACTTAAAATATTCTGTATAAAAATCGATGCCGAAGCCAACTTCGTACCCGTAAACATTTTGTTTCATCCGAAACTGACCGGTGCTGTTGTCGTCCAAACTATCTTCGTTGCTCCCCAGGTTGATGGATGTGTACACGCCACCAACAATAAAAGGCCTCCAATTGCCAATTCTACGTGTGCTGGCTTTTAACAGAAAAGGAAAGCGAATATAGGTCGAGCGCACTTCGCGAATTGCTTCTGCTTGCGTGGAAAATCCGGGAAATCCTAGTGTTCTTGAAGTGTAGAGCAAACCTGGCTCAAAACGGGCATCAAGAAACTCGTTTATCCTCAGCTCGCCGATCAAACCTACATTAAACCCTAAAGTTTTATCCACCAATATGTCCCGGCCAACATCCTCTTTGTACTCAAATTGAAAATCGTACTGATTAAAACCAAGGTAGTAGCCCCAGTTCAAAAATTTCTTATCCTCGTTCTGAAGGTTCAAGATAGGGTCGCCACCAAATTGGGCAACAACATTGGTACCGGACAAAACTATCAGTCCAAAAAGGATAAGGAGATTTTTCATTAATCTATTTTGATGCGACATAAATGGATGCTACACCCATGGTCTGTGGTTTGTTCTCTACTCCTATAAACCCGATTTTTCTCAAAATATTGTTGAAAGCCTCGCCATGTGGAAAAACTGATGCCGATTCACTCAAATATTTATAGGCGGACCTGTCTTTGGAGAACAGTTTTCCTATGGTGGGCAATATGTATTTTGTATACGCCCTGTATCCCTGTTTGAAAGGGGTTTTGGTGGGTACGGAGGTCTCCAGGACCAAAAAATGTCCTTGTGGTTTCAATACACGATAAATTTCTTGTAGACCCTTCTCCAGATTTTCAAAATTCCGAACCCCGAATGCAACCGTGATGGCATCAAAGGAGTTATCCTCAAAAGGAAGGTTCTCGCTGTCGCCCACCACCATTTCAATGGTGGATTGTAGATTTTTGTTGACCACTTTATGCTTTCCTACTTCCAACATGCCCGGAGAAAGATCAAGTCCCACGATTTTTTCTGCTCCGGTTTGCGTCATGGCAATGGCGAGATCGCCTGTTCCCGTAGCAATGTCCAGAATGGAATTTGGGGATTTGTCTTTAAGGTAGGCCACGATTCGTTTCCGCCACTTTATGTCCGTTCCAAAAGAAATTACTCGGTTAAGGCCGTCGTAATTTTTGGAAATGGTATCGAACATTTGCTTTACCTGTTCTTTTTTTCCAAGTTCGGATTCTTTGTATGGGGTAACCTTTTTAGACATTGCGTTAATTTGCTCGCAAATATACAACTTAGCATAAGGGATGCGGACAAAAATATTTGTGTAATTTTGCCCACAAAAAGGAATCATATACCGTATTTGGTTGTAAATATGTAATTTACGTATCGCATGCCATTCCTTGTGTTGTTTGTTACGGTCAAATAGAGTTTATTTAAGAACACATCCTATTTTAATTAATGAGAATCATTATTGCAGGTGCTGGTGAAGTGGGGTTTCATTTGGCAAAATTACTGTCCTATGAAGCGCAGGAGATTACCTTGATCGATACCGATAAAGAAAGATTGTCCTATGCAGATAATCATTTGGACATTAGAGTGCTCAGAGGAGATGCAACTTCCATCCAAGTGTTACAAGATGCACAAGTGGATGGGTCGGATCTGGTGATCGGGGTAACAGCTTCCGAAACTACCAATTTAACCCTTTGTGTTTTGGCAAAACAGTTGGGGTGCAAACGCACCATTGCCAGAATTTCGAATACGGAATTTATGGATAACCGCGAGCTGGTCAAGTTTGAGGAGTTGGGTATCGATGAATTGATCTCTCCGGAACGCTTGGCGGCTACGGAAATACAGTTAATGTTAAATCAATCCGCATTCAACGATACGTATCAATTTGAAGAAGGCCTATTGACCATGTTCGGCGTTATTTTGCCCAAGAACGCACCATTTGTGGGTAAAATGGTCAAAGAAGCGGCGCGAATCTTTCCCGAACTCAACTTTATGCCCATAGCTTTACAGCGTACGGGAACTCAATTTACTTTGATTCCCAGAGGGGATACGGTTTTTAAAGAAGGCGATCAGGTATATTTTATTACCTCGGACAAAGGAGTGGAGGAGTTGTACAAGTTGTCCGGAATGCAAAAGCAGGATATTAAGAACGTAATGATACTCGGCGGGAGCAAGGTAGGATACAAAACGGCAAGGGACCTTTGTTCAAATAAGTTCAACGTAAAACTTATAGAAAAGAATAAGGAAAAAGCCTTCGATATTGCGGATGATCTGCCCCACGCACTTGTAATAAATGGAGATGGTAGAAATGTAGAGCTGTTGGAAGAAGAGAATTTGGAATCCATGGATGCCTTTATAGCCGTAACCGGAAATTCCGAAACCAATATAATGTCCTGTTTAGTGGCGAAGAATAAAAAAATAAAGAAGACCATCGCACTGGTGGAAAACATGGATTATTTCCAATTGTCCCAATCCATTGGAGTGGATACGCTCATTAATAAAAAACTGTTGGCCGCCAATAGCATTTTTAGGTACATCCGTAAGGGAGAGGTGCTGGCCTTGACCCGATTGAACAACTTGAACGCAGAAATTTTGGAGTTCGAAGTAAAGGCCACCTCCCTGGTAAACGGAGAAATAATACGGGAACTTAATTTTCCGAGGGAAGCAAGTATTGGTGGTGTGATCCGTAACGGGGAAGGGATTATTGCTCTTGGTGATTTTAGGATAGCCGAAGGCGATAAGGTAGTGGTGTGCTGTTTGCCCAAGGCCATACCGCGCATAGAAAAGTTGTTTCTATAATGAAGCTCAATACAAGAATCATAATCCATATAATGGGGCTATTGTTGCTGTGCAATGGCTCTTTTATGCTTGTGGCCGCTTTGGCCAGTGGCATTTATAAAGATGGTGTGACCATGGATATTATGCTGGCCGCAATTGTGACCATGCTTTTTGGAATGATGGCCATGTTCTACACCCGGGGACATAAAAAGGAGGTGAAACGCAAAGAAGGCTACATCGTAGTAACTTTTGGATGGGTCGTAATGTCCCTATCGGGCATGTTGCCCTATCTTTTTTCCGGCTCCATACCATCCATAACCGATGCATTTTTCGAAACCATGTCCGGTTACACGACTACCGGCGCTTCAATTTTGGACGATATCGAGGCGCTTCCCGAAGGAATTCTCCTTTGGAGAAGCCTTACCCATTGGATCGGGGGAATGGGAATTATTGTATTGGCCATAGCCATATTGCCGCTGTTGGGAATTGGGGGCATGCAGTTGTTTGCGGCAGAGGCACCGGGACCGGGAGGGGATAAACTTCACCCAAGGATCACGGATACCGCTAAGAGGTTATGGTTGATCTATGTAGGGTACACTGTACTGGAAACATTCTTGCTGAAATTTGCGGGCATGTCATTTTTCGATGCCATAAACCACTCATTGGCCACTATGTCCACAGGTGGGTTCTCCACCAAAAATGCCAGCGTTGCCTTTTGGAACGATCAACCACTCATTCAATACATTATCGCATTGTTCATGTTTTTGGCAGGTAGTAATTTTGTACTCAGTTACTTTGCCTTGACCGGTAAGGTGCAACGTATCCTCAAGGACGAAGAGTTTAAATATTATCTCGGATTCATTGTTGTGTTCACTATAATTGCCGCATTGGGCGTGTATTTTAGGGCGGATGTTCCTATTTCCGATTTTCATCCCATGGTTTTGGGCAAGGTGGAAAGTACCGTTCGCCACACCTTATTTCAAGTAATCGCGGTGATTACCACAACAGGGTTTGTTACGGCGGATTTTACATCATGGACTCCATTTTTAACTGTTTTCTTTTTTGGATTGATGTTTCTTGGAGGCTCCGCAGGTTCCACTGCTGGTGGAATCAAGGTAATGCGTCACCTTTTGATTATAAAGAACGGTATTCTGGAATTTAAGCGAACCTTGCATCCCAACGCGTTGATACCGGTACGATACAACCAGAAGACCGTAACAGAACACATTGTCTATAATGTAATCGCCTTTTTTGTGCTGTATATGCTCCTATTCATAATCGGTTCTTTAGTGCTGGGTTTCTTGGGGTTGGATTTTATTTCTGCAGTTGGCGGTTCAGCCTCTTCTTTGGGAAATGTAGGCCCAGCTTTGGGCAGTTTAAACCCCGTGAGCAATTATAATGGCCTTCCTGCAGCAGGAAAATGGTGGTGCGCTTTTTTGATGCTTTTGGGACGATTGGAACTGTTTACCGTACTCATTGTACTTACCCCATATTTTTGGAGAAAGACTTAATTAAAAAACCTCCCGGAGTTTATTTTCGGGAGGTTTTTTTAAATGGACGGCGAAATACGGAATCAAAGTTCAGCAAAGCTACCCCATATTTTACAGCACAGCCTTTATACGGGCAATCGCTTCTTTTAGTTCTTTTTCGGATGCCGCGTAAGAAATTCGGATACAATTCGGGTTTCCGAAAGCCTCACCTGTTACCGTGGCCACATTGGCATGCTCCAATAAATACAAAGAGAAATCGGAAGCATTGTTAATGGCAACACCGTTCAAGGTTTTGCCGAAGAAAGCGGATATGTCCGGAAACACATAAAATGCGCCTTCGGGCACGTTGAGGTTAAAACCTTCTATTTCCCCTAATAATTCTAAAACAAGATCCCTTCTTTCGTGGAACTTGTCGATCATATATTGGATTTTGCTCACTGGAGCTTCCAATGCGGTGATCACAGCTCGTTGAGCAATGGCGTTGGCACCACTTGTCACTTGCCCTTGTAATTTGGTACATCCTTTGGCAATCCATTCCGGTGCGCCGATGTAACCAATTCGCCAGCCCGTCATGGCAAACGCCTTGGATACCCCGTTCACGGTAATGGTTCTGTCGTACATTCCATCGATACTGGCAATGCTCACATGGCCACCCGCAAAATTGATATGTTCGTAAATTTCATCTGATACAACATAAATATCTGGGTGCTTTTTCAGCACTTCTGCCAGACCTTCCAATTCGCTTTTACTGTATACCGAACCACTTGGGTTGCAGGGTGAACTAAACCAGATCATTTTGGTTTTAGGTGTAATTGCAGCTTCCAATTGAGCGGGGGTCATCTTAAAATCGGTATCGATTTGTGTGAGAACTTCCACAGGTACTCCTTCGGCCAACTTTACAATATCACTGTAGCTTACCCAGTATGGAGCGGGCAGGATTACTTCGTCACCCGGATTTAAAACCACCATCGCCACATTGAACAAGGATTGTTTTGCGCCTGTGGAGACCACAATTTGATTCAATCCATAGTCAAGGTCATTATCTCTTTTAAATTTGTTGGAGATAGCGGTCTTTAGTTCGGCGTATCCATCAACAGGGGTGTAACTGCTATAGTTTTCGTCGATGGCGTTTTTTGCGGCATCTTTTATAAAATCGGGAATATTAAAGTCCGGCTCGCCCAAACTCAATCCGATAATATCCTTTCCTTCACTTCTTAATTCTCTGGCTTTGGCTGCCATGGCCAAGGTTGCTGACGTGGACATATTCTTGATCCTGTCAGATAGATGGTTGCTCATTTGTACTTCTTTTTTACTGATATTGAAGGGTAGGTTTTTTGCCTAGCTCCTTAAGGTGTTTGAAGTGTGAAATTATAGCTTTTCTGGTAGTTTTGTACTCGTGATACGGTAAATTGAACTCCTGAGCGGTCTGTTTCACAATTTTGGAAATATTTGTGTAATGTATATGGCTGATGTTGGGAAAGATG
Source organism: Flagellimonas marinaquae (assembly GCF_023716465.1). NCBI lineage: Bacteria > Pseudomonadati > Bacteroidota > Flavobacteriia > Flavobacteriales > Flavobacteriaceae > Flagellimonas > Flagellimonas marinaquae. The sequence goes on along the minus strand of NZ_CP092415.1, from coordinate 534,364 downwards.
TGGTGTTCCACTTGGTGGTTCAATCCTCCTGTAAACCAGTTGACTATTCTATTTTTGGTGCCGAAGTTCACGGTTGTGAACAATTGATGGATGGCCCAGGTGTTTTTCATGTTTCCTTCATTGTCCGGTAACGGTGTATCGGCATGGTCCACAATATGGGCCAATTGGAATACCACGCTAAGTATTACTCCAGCTACGTAGTGCATAATAAAAAAGCCTAGCAATACCTGCCACCAAGCAATATCAACAAAAATCAATGGAAGTATGATCCAGATGGTCAAGTAGATTATTTTGGTGATTACCAAAGTGCTCCAATTGATTACCGGATTGGGTAATTTACCATAGCTCAATTTTCTCTTCATGTAACGGTACATTTGTTGAAAATCCGTGGTTATTGCCCAATTGAATGTCAATAATCCGTAAAGAAAAATAGAGTAATAGTGTTGGAATTTGTGGTGCTTTCTCCACTCTGCATGCTTGGAGAACCTTAAGATCCTGCCTGCTTCCATATCTTCGTCGTGCTCATGGATGTTGGTGTATGTGTGGTGCAGAACATTGTGTTGTACTTGCCAGTTGTACACATTTCCGGCCAAAATGTAAATGCTGCTTCCCATGAGTTTGTTTACCCATTTTTTATTGGAATAGGCACCGTGGTTTCCATCGTGCATCACATTCATCCCAACGCCGGCCATCCCAACTCCCATGGTTATGGAGAGCAATAGGTAGCCCCAAAAAGGCAAGTCTAAGGTTAACATTAAGAAATAAGGGGTCAAAAAGATGGCGAACATCACTATGGTTTTCAAGTGAAGTTTCCAGTTCCCGGTTTTCTTGAGGTTGTTTTCTTTAAAGTATTCGTTCACTCTCTTGTTCAGTGTCCTGAAAAATTGTGCGGAATCCTTTCGTGAAAACCGGATGGTATTCTTATCCATAAAAAAAGTTTTTTACAAATGTAATTAAAATGCTTCTTTCGAGCTTACACTGTTGTGTTAGAACGGTGTTAAGCACGTTAAAAGTATTAAATTTGTAAAATTAACGTTTGGAGAATGAATTCGGGACTTATATTCAAATATTTTACGACGCTCAACGATGAGCAAAAAGAGCAATTTGCCAAGTTGGAAGAGCTCTACCATGATTGGAACCAAAAAATAAATGTGGTTTCCAGAAAGGATATCGATGAGCTGTACCTGAGGCATGTGCTTCATTCTCTTGGAATCGCAAAGATCCAGGTATTTAATGAGGGGTCCAGTGTTTTGGATGTAGGTACAGGCGGTGGATTTCCGGGAATTCCTTTGGCGATATTATTTCCGAACGTGAAATTTACCCTTGTTGATGCCATAGGCAAAAAAATAAAAGTGGTAAACGAGGTGGTGGAAGGACTCGGGCTTCAGAATGTACAAACCCACCATTCCCGTGTGGAGGATATCCCTGGGCAGTTCGATTTTATTGTGAGTCGTGCAGTGGCCGCAATGCCCACCTTTGTTCATTGGACCAAGGGGAAAATCAAAAAAGATTCCGCCCATCAACGTAAAAATGGTATTCTTTACCTTAAGGGCGGAGATCTCTCTGATGAACTGAAAGGTTATGAGACCGTTCAGGTCTTTGATTTAAACGAGTATTTTGAAGAGCAGTTTTTTGAGACCAAAAAGGTAGTGTACCTGCCTCAAAAATTTAAAGGCTAGTTTAGATACTGTACATTCTCTTATATACCAATCTGCATTTTCTGGCGTAATTCTTGGCGTAGAGCCACAATTGCTGATATTTTCTTGCCATCAATCTCGTCCATGCATTAATTCTATCTATCATAACTAATTGATTTATGTCATACAAATATAGTTGTATTACGTTTAATTTACAATTAGTTAACGTAAAATTTACATTGAAATTGTGTTTTGATGCTCTGTGCTATTTTGTTTATGTGTGTAAATCACATTAAATGAATCTGTTGAGGTGTTGAAAATGTCTTTGTGATCAATGCTTGGGTTTGTTAAAAGAGGTTAACGGAATTTCGGTTAACAATCAATGGAATGGTAATTTCAGTGCATAAAAAAGGCCGTCATTTTTTAAGAGTGACGGCCTTTGTGCAGTTTTTTCGTCTGTTGCTTAACCCAGGAAAGGATATCGATAATCCTCCGGGGTAACAAAAGTTTCCTTGATCAACCTTGGCGATACCCATCGCAAGAGGTTTTGCATGGACCCGGCCTTATCGTTGGTCCCTGAGGCCCTTGCGCCGCCGAAAGGCTGTTGTCCCACAACGGCACCGGTTGGCTTGTCGTTGATGTAAAAGTTGCCCGCGCAGTTCTGTAAGGCCTTGGTGGCCTCATCTATGGCATAGCGGTCCGCGGAAAGCACGGCGCCGGTAAGTCCATATTCGGAAGTTCCGTCCACCAGTTTTAGGGTCTCGCCCCAATCCTTGTCCTCGTAGACATAAACGGTAACAATGGGCCCGAACAGTTCGGTGTACATGGTCTCGTACTGCGGGTCGGTGGTCAGGATCACGGTGGGTTCTATAAAGTAGCCCACGGATTTATCGTAATTGCCCCCTGCGATTACCTCTGCATCCTTGTCGGCCTTGGCCTTGTCTATATAGCTGGCCAATTTGTCAAATGCACCTTCGTGTATCACAGCGGTGATAAAGTTGCCCATATCTTCCGGTGAGCCAGGTTTGTTGAAGGAGGCTATATCAGCTTTCACCAATTCCAAGATTTCATTGGCCGTGGATTTGGGAAGATATACCCTGGATGCCGCACTACATTTTTGTCCCTGGAACTCGAAGGCCCCACGGGTAATGGCGGTGGCCACTTGCTTGGGTTTTGCCGTCGGGTGTGCAATAATGAAATCCTTGCCCCCGGTCTCCCCAACGATTCTGGGGTAGGTCTTGTACCTGTGTATGTTGTTCCCGATCTGTTTCCAAAGGGATTTGAACACATCCGTGGAGCCGGTAAAGTGGATTCCGGAGAAGTCTGGGCTTGACAATACGGTATCGGAAACCATTACCGGGTCACCGTAGACCACATTGATCACGCCATCGGGCAATCCTGCCTCTTTGAACACATCGACGATTACCTTGGCGGAGAATATCTGGCTGTCGCTCGGCTTCCATACCACTACGTTCCCCATCATGGCGGCGCTGGCGGGCAGGTTGCCTGCAATGGCGGTAAAGTTGAACGGGGTTATGGCGTACACAAAGCCCTCGAGGGGGCGGTATTCCACACGGTTCCAGATTCCCTCGGAGGATTCCGGTTGCTCGCTGTATATCTGTGACATGTACTCCACGTTGAAACGCAGAAAGTCGACAATTTCGCAGGCGGAATCTATCTCAGCCTGATAAATGTTCTTGGATTGCGCGATCATTGTGGCGGCGTTCATTTTGGCGCGGTAGGGCCCTGCGATCAGTTCTGCGGCCTTTAAGAAAATGGCGGCACGCTGTTCCCAGGTCAGGTCGGCCCAGGCCTTTCTGGATTCAAGGCAATTGGCGATGGCCTTTTCCACATGTTTTTTTTCCGCCAAATGGTAGTGTCCCACAATGTGCCTGTGGTCGTGCGGCGGGGACATGGGTCTTGTGTTGCCTGTTTTTATCTCTTCGTTCCCAATGTAAAGTGGTACTTCCACCTTGCCATTGTAGTACGCCTTATATTGTTCGAGTACTTCTTCTCGTTCTGGAGAACCTGGAGCATAGCTTAATACCGGCTCGTTGACAGCGGTCGGAACTTGAAAAAATCCTTTTCCCATAGTTATATTTTTATGTTTTACAATGCGACCAAAGGTAATGAAACCTGTTGCGATTATAAAATGATGTGGATTAGTTTATAGCGAAGGGAGCTGCAAACTTAAAAGTGGGGATTTCTACCTCAAATTCTTCAGCGGTAGAAAAGTTTACCATGTGGTAGTGTCCGCGCATGGCGCCCACAGGTGAGGCCAAGAGGCATCCTGAACTATAGGTGTGGGATTTTCCGGGTTTTATAACCGGCTTTCTTCCTATAACGCCTTCACCATCGACGGTTTCCATTTCTTTGAGGGCATCGAATACATCCCAATGTCTGGCTGTAAGCTGAACGGTGTCCTTGCCAAGATTTTCAATGGTTACGGTGTAGCCAAATGCATAGTGTACTTTGTAGTTTTTAAAGAAAGTGCCTTCAAAAGTAGTGCTGACCGAGACTTTAATTCCTTTGGTAACTTGTGTGAACATATCAGTTATAGGTAAAAACACTTCCTGTAAACGTAACTATGATGGTCAGAAAGGCCAAGATCATAAATATAGTGTTCAGAAAGATGTACTTAATAATAGTTTTAAATCGGCCTTGGTCATAAAAATTTCGCATTGCCTTATATAGGTAGATACCGAATATGATCAAGAAGATCCCTGCACTGTCTATATTGAAAATTGAATCCAATATAAGACTAAGGATGAGCAAGATAAACAAGAGTGATTGATTGTGAAAGCTAAATATGAGATGATCGGTGTACGTATATTTATTTCTGATGTAAACCAAAGATATAAAGAGGGTGAACACGGGCATAAAGAAAAATATAACAAATGGGAGCTTGGAAATGGTGTCGTTTATCCAGGTTCCAGGTCTGCTCATTACCTTCCATATGCTGTTGGAAAAATTAAAGGCCATTTTATTGGTGGTGCTCTCCTTAATATTATACCGCGTTTGGGCCTGCTCAAAGTTATAAAGGGTATCTTTTTTAATGTACAATCCAAAAAACTCTGCTTTTTTCGAGAAAGCCTCTATTCCCGACTTTTCCTCGAGTGTGTTAAAATAGGCTTTTGGATTGGCATGCATAAAAGAATCCTTTCGTTTTTTTATCTGGTTCATGGTGTTCACAAATGTGCCCAAAGTGTCCATGAATTGTTGCTGTTCGACCGGGTTTTGTCCATGTATTTGTGAGGAGTCCAATATTGAGAGTCCAGAAAGGAATTCGGGGTTTGCTTTTTGTATGGAGTCCAATCGTGTTATGGCTTGATCGGACTGTTTTTTCAATGCCACACTATCAATTTTTAAATCTCCTGAGTTTAGGTCAACGCCAAAAGCGCCATTATATATAGTGCCATCAAAATCTTTTGCGGCTTCATCCAAATTGGCGAACTGGTTGTTGTAGGTCACCATCAAAAAGTAAACAAAGGCCACACTCAATAAAAAACGGAATGGATTGGTATAGGTAACTCGTTTGCCATTTACATAATCCCTGGTCATTCGGCCTGGCTTTAGTAACAGTGCCGATAATGTTTTGAATAATCTTGAGTCGTAATTGATGAGGTTGGAAAAAAACTCGTCAAAAAAATCTTTGAGCGTGAGTTTTTTGGTGCTATTTGCTTGGGAGCAGTTGGGGCAATATCTATCGCTTACATCCAGGGGGTGTCCGCAATTAAGGCATTCTACACCTCTAAACTGAAGCTCGTATCGACCTTTTGTGATCAAACCGCCTTTTTTGCCCATGTTGCCCTATAATTTAATCTTAAATATAATTAATTGCTAATATTTCTGGAGTTTACAGAGCCAATTCCGATGATGCTATCGTACATTTCGCCAAAATCGCGGTAATATACCAGAATTAAGTAGTTGTTCTCGGTAAAATGGAAATTGCCGCTTACCAAATGGGGGTCCAGGGAGCCGTCTTCACGTTGAACGACATACTTATAATTGTAAAAGCCCTGTTTGATCATTAAAGAAGTCTCAAATTTTCCAGTAGCCTCGTTAAAGGTCATTTTGTTCTCCTCTTCCAAGGCGTAATTATTGAATTTTCCGATTACAAACACTTGGTCCAGTCCAATCTTATCCGAGTAAGGTAGGCTAAAATGGACTTTTGAATATTCTGCCTCCCTTGAAACGTCGTCACCTTGGAGCGTGCGAACGGCAAAGTCACCGTTAATGTCGGGAAAGTAAGTGTATTCGCGATCATATCGATATTGATTGGTAAATAAATAATGGTGGTATACCTCCCTCATTTCAATTTTGGAGATAGCGAAAGTAGGGGAGCGAAGGTCTTTGGTGTCAAAATTCAAAAATTCATTGCCTCCGAAAAAACTGGTTTCTTGATCGTATTTGTACACTAATTCGCTACCAATGGTGAATTGGGGTGCAATATGGTACAATGTAGTGGGCCAATGATGGTTTTGTAAAATTGCAACTTTTACTTCTTTTTTGGGGTTCACTACCCGAAAGCCGGCAGTATTAATGTTGAATTGCACTACCTGCTTCGTGTTGATGTAATTGAAATCTCTAGATCTTTTTACTGTGCCGGCAACAGTGACCGCATCCCGAAAGACCACGAATCTTCTAGAAAATTGAAGTTCCCCGTAACTGTTGTAGATTTCCAATAAATAATTTCCAGAAACCCGGAGATTTACATTCTCGTTCGGTATTGTGAGCCTATAATTGGAATAAGGCTGCAGAGTGGTATAGCTGTTTTCGTAATCTATAATGCGTTGGTTGTCCGCTCCGGAAAGATATTGCGATTTTAAAAGTTGCGAAGGGGTCCAGTCGTAATCGCAATGGATTATCTTATAATAGTAGTCCTGTTCGTTGGCCAATAGATCATCAAATTCCAAGGTAATGGGTTCCCCTAGTTTCACCACCGGGAATTGATCGTCCGTAGGTCCTTTAAATACAATGGTTTTTATGTTTTCAGGAGGGTTGACTTCCTTCATTACTTGGGCAAAAGCATAGTGGCCCATCCATATAAACAACAGCACAAAGTAGGTAAAACGCATCAAACGTAACAATTTTTGGTAAAGTTAAACAAAAAGTATGCCCAGCGAACTAAGCTCGGTATAATCCCAATTTTATAGTTAATAATTATGAAAACAATCCTTTTAGTACTATTTTTGCGTCCGATTTTGATAACAAAAGGTCTACAACAATATGTCTAAAGACATCCGGATTAGAAAGGGGTTGAATATCAACCTCGTTGGGGCAGCAGAGCAGACTATTTCCAAAGCCGTTACTAGTAACGTTTATGCCCTGAACCTAGATGATTTCCATGGTATCACTCCAAAAATGTTGATAAAACAAGGGGAGGATATAAAGGCGGGGGAGCCCCTCTTTTATAACAAGAACAACGAAGAAATGCACTTTGTTTCCCCAGTGAGCGGTGAACTTGTGGAAATTGTCAGGGGAGCAAGGAGAAGAATCTTAACCTTAAAGATCCTTGCCGACAAAGAACAGGATTATGTAATAAACAAGGTGCCGGATTTGGACACTGCAAATGGGGAGACGATCAAGTCTTATCTATTGCAATGTGGTGGTTGGCCTTTTATAAAGCAAAGGCCCTACGATGTGATCGCCGACCCGGGCGTTACCCCGAAGGCTATTTTTATTTCGGCTTACGGTACAGCGCCATTGGCGGCCAATCCAGACTTTATCCTCAAGGATAAGGAGCAAGAAATTCAGGCGGCCATATTGGGGCTTGGCAAACTTACTCCCGGAAAAATCCATGTAACCGTTGGGAAATCCAACAGATCACCATTTAATGATATCGAAGGGGTTGAGCTTCATAAGATTTCCGGGCCACATCCTGCCGGATTGGTTGGAACGCAGATCAACAAAATAGATCCGATCAATAAAGGTGAGACCGTTTGGACCATTTCTCCGCAAGATTTGGTAATGTTGGGCGAGTTGTTGTTAACGGGCAAGTTCAATGCGGAAAGAATTGTAGCGCTGGCTGGCTCTGTGATTAAAGAGCCTAAGTATTACAAAACCAAGATCGGTGCGGAAATATCTACCTTTTTGTATGCCAGTGGTGTAAAACAGGATAGATTTCGATTGATCAACGGGGATGTGCTTACAGGTACAAAAACCAGTACGGAAGGTTATCTTGGATTTTATAATAATACCGTAACGGCAATTCCGGAAGGGGACGATTATGAGTTCTTTGGATGGAACAAGCCTATTTTCAATAAAATATCGTCTACTAGGGCTTTGACTTTTTCTTGGTTGCAGCCCAAAAAGAAATACGATTTGGATACCAATACCAACGGGGAGCACAGAGCTTTTGTTGTAACAGGAAAATATGAAGAGGTCTTTCCATTGGATATTTACCCTCTTCAACTCTTAAAGGCCTGTATGATTAAAGATTTGGACGAGATGGAGCAGTTGGGTCTATACGAAGTCGCTCCAGAGGATTTTTCTTTGACAGAATTCATATGCATATCAAAACAACCGCACCAGCAAATAATCAGGGAAGGATTGGATTTATTGCAAAAAGAACTTGGATAATATGGGAATGAAAGAAAAACTACATCAGTTAAAACTTAAGTACCAGGGCAAAAAAATGGCTCCTGCCTTTAATGCTCTGCATACATTTCTTTATATGCCGAACGAAACTACCCATTCGGGAGGGCACGTTCGAGCTGCGGACGATCTAAAGCGTACCATGAACACGGTAATTTTATCGTTGGTGCCATGCTTGCTATTTGGTATGTTCAATGCAGGATATCAGCACTATTCAGCGATCAATGGATTTCCGGAAAGTTTCTCCCTTATGGAACATTTCTTGACCTGGGACAACTTTTTGGTCGGAATCACCACCGTATTGCCGTTGGTGATCGTATCCTACGGTGTGGGTCTGGCCATCGAATTTTTGTTCGCTGTAATAAAAGGACACGAAGTAGAGGAAGGTTATTTGGTAACCGGTATGCTTGTACCGTTGATCATTCCTGTGGATACCCCACTTTGGATGCTTACGATTGCAGTTGCCTTTGGGGTTGTGATCGGTAAGGAAGTGTTCGGAGGCACCGGGATGAACATCCTTAACCCGGCATTAACGATTCGTGCATTTCTGTTCTTCGCTTATCCAACATGGATGAGTGGGGATAAGGTATGGGTGCACGAGGCAGTTGAAAGAGCCGGAACTGCAGATGCCATTTCTGGAGAAACCGTTCTTGGTTCATTGGCACAAGGTGCCGATTACAGTTACTCCTTGTCCGATATGTTCTACGGCTTTATTCCTGGTTCGGTCGGTGAAACGTCCACCTTGTTGATTTTGTTGGGAGGTCTTTTTTTGATATTCACCAAGATTGCCTCTTGGAGAATTATGGTGAGTGCCGTTATCGGTTCATTGGCAATGGGCTTGATTTTCAATGGAGTTGTTGAGGCTGGTTGGCTTCCAGAATATAGTAAGTTCTATACGTTGATGAGTTTCCCATACTGGCAGCACTTATTGGTGGGTGGATTGGCTTTCGGTATCGTATTTATGGCTACCGATCCGGTAACAGGTTCCCAGACCAACAAGGGCAAATGGTATTATGGCTTCTTTATAGGATTCCTGTCGGTAATGATAAGGGTTTTCAATCCTGGCTACCCAGAGGGCGTATTCTTGGCCATCTTACTGATGAACGTATTTGCTCCGACAATTGACCATTATGTGGTTAAGGGCAATGTTAAAAAGAGATTGAAGCGATTGAAGTCGGCTACCATATACCCTAAAGCTTCGGATGAGGTAGATTCATTAAAAACGGAAACAGCTTAAGTGAAATGGCAATGAATACGGAAAAGAATAGCTATACAGTAATTTTTGCAGCGATCATGGTGGTTGTTGTAGGTTCTATACTGGCCTTTTTGGCAACCGGCCTCAAGCCTAGGATTGATGAGAACGAGCGCTTTGAAAAGCAACAGAATATCCTTTATGCCATGGGTGTCAATCAAAATGAAGGCGATGGCGATGTTGCCTTTGTTCCCACAACCGATGTGGAGGGAGCATTTTCAAAGTACATCACCCAGCAATTGGTTTGGGATGGCACAGAGGTGGTTCAAAAAGAAAATGCATATCTGATCGATGTTCAAAAGGCATTGGCGGACGCCAAATCCGGTAAAGATGCGGAACTTCCTTTGTTGATCGGTGAGAAAGACGGAGAGAAATACTATATCATACCCATGTACGGCAAAGGACTTTGGGATGCAATATGGGGATACATTTCTTTGGATGAAAATATGGAAGTTAAAGGTGTCTTTTTTGATCACAAAGGAGAAACACCAGGTCTTGGATCCAACATTAACCAGCGCTTTTTTATGGATGATTTTAAAGGAGAATCTGTCCTGAACAACGGAGCTTACGAAGGTATTGCCGTGGCAAAAGGAAACAATGATCCATTGAACAACGATAAAGAAGATAATGCCGTGGATGCCTTGGCAGGAGCAACCATTACCGGTAATGGGATAGCGGCAATGATAAAAGAAAGCCTTAAGCTTTACAAACCTTATTTAGAAACCATAAGAACCAATTAATATGGCGCTATTATCAAAAAAAGATGCAAATCTTATAAAAGATCCGTTAACGGATAACAATCCTATTACCATTCAGGTTTTGGGTATTTGTTCTGCGTTGGCGATTACGGCAGAACTTAAAGCTTCGGTTGTAATGGCAATATCCGTATTGTTTGTAATGGGAGTAGGTAACGTGGTCATTTCGTTGATACGAAATATTATTCCTTCGAAAATTAGGATCATTGTGCAATTGGTGGTCGTAGCGACCTTGGTAATTGTGGTGGATCAGGTGTTGAAAGCTTTCGCTTACGATTTGAGCAAAACCCTATCGGTATTTATTGGACTTATTATTACCAACTGTATTATTATGGGACGTTTTGAGGCATTTGCTCTTGGAAACGGCCCTCGTAGAGCTTTCCTTGATGGTATAGGAAACGCGTTGGGATATGGTGTGATTTTGGTAATTGTTGGGTTCTTTAGGGAGCTTTTGGGTTCTGGGACACTTTTTGGAATCAAGGTACTGGGAGATCCCATTGCAAAAACAGGACTGTACGCCATCGGTTACGAGAACAATGGATTTATGATCATTCCACCGGCAGCACTGATTGTTGTGGGGATCATAATATGGGTGCAACGTTCTAGAAACAGGGCATTAATTGAAGAAGCATAAACTTAGGGAGCATGTTAGAGCATTTAGAACTATTTTTTAAGTCGATTTTTATAGACAACATGGTGTTTGCGGTCTTTTTGGGAATGTGTTCCTATTTGGCCGTATCCAAGAAAGTTTCTACCGCTGTAGGATTGGGAGCTGCTGTAATATTCGTTTTGGGTGTTACAGTACCTTTAAACTGGTTGTTGGATAAGTATTTGCTTCAAGATGGAGCATTGGTATGGTTAGGGCCTGAGTATGCAGATTACGACCTTAGTTTCCTATCATTTATTCTATTTATTGCCACCATTGCAACAATGGTACAGTTGGTAGAGATCGTGGTGGAAAAATTTTCTCCCTCTTTGTACAACTCACTAGGTATTTTCTTGCCGTTGATCGCGGTAAACTGTGCTATTTTGGGTGGGTCACTTTTTATGCAGACAAGAGATATTCCAAATATAGGGTTAGCTCTTAATTATGGAATCAGTTCTGGTATAGGATGGTTTTTGGCTATTTTGGCCATTGCCGCCATTCGAGAGAAAATCCGATATTCCAATGTACCGGCACCATTGCGTGGTTTGGGAATCACATTCATCATTACAGGATTAATGGGGATAGGGTTCCAGAGTTTTGGAGGTATGCTTACCGGTGACAATGAGCCGCCAGAGGAAACCCAGAGCACAACAGTGGAAACCACTAAGGAAGAAAAAGAAATTAAAGAAGAGATTGAGGATAACGAAAAAGCAATCTCATATAACGAAGCCATAAACAAATAAAGATGATATTAGCCGCCAGTACCGGAGGTACTATACTTATTACCGTAGTAGCATTTCTTGTTTTGTTGTTATTGTTAGTGGCACTTTTGTTGTTCACTAAGGAAAAACTGTCACCATCAGGGCCAGTGACCATTAAGATCAATGGTGAAAAGGAACTGGAAGTAGGGTCTGGAGGATCTTTGTTGACTACCTTGGGTAATCAAAAAATATTTTTGCCATCAGCATGTGGTGGTGGTGGAACTTGTATCCAATGCGAATGCCATGTGCTTTCTGGAGGAGGCGAGGCATTACCAACAGAAACTCCCCATTTTTCTAAAAAAGAGTTGCAACATGGAGCTCGTTTGGCCTGTCAGGTCAAGGTGAAGCAGGACATGGAAATTACCATTCCAGAAGAAGTGTTCGGTATCAAAAAATGGGACGCCAAAGTGGTTCGTAATTATAACGTGGCCTCATTTATCAAGGAATTTGTAGTTGAGATTCCAGAAGAAATGAACTATAAGGCAGGAGGATATATCCAAATTGAAATACCGCCTTGCGAAGTGAAATATTCAGATATTGATATTACTGCCCACCCAGAAGAGCATGAAACTCCGGATAAGTTCCAAGCTGAGTGGGATAAGTTCAACCTATGGCCGTTGGTCATGAAGAACCCAGAAACGGTGGAAAGGGCCTACTCGATGGCTTCCTACCCGGCCGAAGGAAGGGAAATTATGTTAAATGTTCGTATTGCCACTCCGCCATGGGACCGTGGGAAGAATGGATGGATGGATGTAAACCCCGGTATTGCCTCTTCTTATATTTTTAGTTTGAAAGAGGGAGACCCAGTTACCATTTCCGGGCCATTCGGTGAATTCTTCATCAACGAATCCGATGCTGAAATGCTATATGTTGGTGGTGGTGCTGGTATGGCACCGATGCGTTCGCACTTGTACCACTTGTTCAAAACCTTAAAGACGAACAGAAAAGTGACCTATTGGTACGGAGGACGTTCCAAGAGAGAGCTATTCTATATCGACCATTTTAAACAATTGGAAAAGGAGTTCCCTAATTTCAAGTTTTATATGGCACTTTCCGAACCTTTGGAAGAAGATAACTGGAAAGTAAAAAAAGATATTAATGATGAAGAGGGAGATGGTTTTGTAGGTTTCATTCACAACTGTGTAATCGATAACTATTTAAACCATCACGAAACTCCTGAAGATATTGAACTGTATTTCTGTGGACCTCCTTTAATGAACAAGGCCGTTCAAAAAATGGGAGAAGATTTTGGTATCCCAGATGAGAATATCAGATTTGATGACTTTGGAGGATAGTACCAATGTTTATTAATCACCTCGAGCATTGTCGAGAGGTATAAATAAAACCAAACCGATGCTCCAAGCATCGGTTTTTTTGTTATGGGAAGAGAATTAACGGAACAGGAGTTGCACAATCTGGCCATGAATATAGTGGGTCGGGAACTGGAAGCAGATGGTTTTGAATTTATGGCCATTAATAGCAAGCTCAAAAAGAATCCACAGTATGTGTGCCTAAAGGAAAAGGTTTTGCATTTTATTGTGGTAAGAAATGTGGAGTTTCCCTTAAATCCACGAGAATATGACCCCGAGTTGATGCTAACAGTAAAAGATCATGCCGAAAAATTTGAGGCCAAGACCTATTTTGCCGGGGTTGGGCTATGGAATGCATCGGATAGAACAGAGCCACTTTATTTGGATCAAGAATACGTAGTGGATTACCAAGGATTAATTGAAATATAGCATGAAGAATACAGTCTATCTTTTTGGGTTAATGGTCTTCCTTTTTAATTGTAGGACCAACGAAACCGTAAAAAACCAAACACGGGGCAACGCACTGGGAACAACCTACTCCATAATTTTTATTGCGGATAAAGAGTTGGATTATCAACAAGAAATCGATTCTGTGTTCCGGGTTTTGAACCAATCCATGTCCACATATATTCCTGATTCTGATATTTCAAAGATCAATCAAGGGGATTCCACTATACAGGTGGATAAAATGTTTAAAGAGGTATTCGAGATATCCAGTAAGGTTCACAATGCTTCAAACGGTTATTTTGACCCTACTGTAGGTGTTTTGGCCAATGCATGGGGTTTTGGTCCAGGAGATCAGATGGAACTCGATAGTTTGCGCGTGGATAGTTTATTGAGTTATGTTGGATGGGGCAAGGTGCAGTTGAACGGGGATAATACCATAACCAAATCACACCCATCCATCCGGTTCGATTTTAATGCAGTGGCGAAAGGATACGCCATAGACCGACTGGGAGCTATGCTCGATGAAAAAGGTATTAAAAATTATTTGGTCGAAGTAGGAGGGGAAGTCCTTGCCAGAGGAAAAAATCTTGATTCGGGGAAGCAATGGTCGGTTGGCATCGATGATCCCCAAGTGGAAAATGGCCGTCAGTTAAAACAAATAGTTGCTTTAAAAGACGTTGCGATGGCGTCGTCCGGAAATTATAGAAAGTTTAGGGTGGATCCCGAAACAGGTGAGAAATATGTGCATACCATAAACCCGAAAACAGGATTTACCAAAAACTCGAATGTTTTGGCCACAAGTGTCGTGGCAAAGACCTGTGCAGTTGCCGACGCTTTTGCCACATCTTTTATGGCAATGGATTTGGAGGATTCCAAGGCTGTACTTGAGAATCATGATGAACTTGAGGCCTATATCATCTATTTGGATAGGAATGGTGAGACCCAAGAGTTTTTTACACCAGGTTTTGAAGCTTTGGTCAAGAGATGATCACTTTTTTACACCAGGTTTTGAAGCTTTGGTCAAGAAATGATCACTTTTTTACGAGCGGGATGATTTCCCCTTTGGCCAAACGATATTTTTTTACATCTTCCTTTGAAAGTGTGTTGGTGTAATCCACTTCTTCAACCCTGAATCCCACACTGCGAAGCTTGTCAAAGTAGTCCCTTCCGTAAATGCGGACATGATCGTATTGGCCAAAAACATGGGCGCGTTCTTTTTTGTCGGTAATGGTGTTGTCCTCAAATGTTTTTGCGCGATTTATATCTTGTGGAATCTGGAATATGCCCCATCCGCCAAGTTTCATTACCCTAAATAGTTCTTGCATGGCTTTAGTGTCGTTGGGTATGTGTTCCAGGACATGGTTGCAAAGGATTACATCAAAAGTGTCATCTTTAAAAGGGAGGTCGCATATATCCGCTTTCACATCTGCTAAAGGGGAATTAAGGTCAGTGGTCGTGTATTCCAAATTTTCCAACTCTTTAAAGCGCTTGTAAAAGGCCTGTTCCGGTGCAAAATGCAAGAGTTTTAACGGTTGGTTGAAGAATTTGGTCTCGTTTTTTAAATATAGCCACAACAAACGGTGCCGTTCCAGGGAGAGGGTGGAGGGGGAAAGTACATTTTCGCGAGGATTCTCGTATCCGTAAGGCAAAAACTTCCTGAAACTTTTTCCATCGATAGGGTCGGTGTATGTTTTTCCCTTTAGGGAAAATGCAATCAACGGTCGCACCCAATAGCTCAATCGGATGAGTAAAGGACGAGGAATTAGATTAAGGAAATATTTAAATATGCTTGACACTGATAAAATGATTATTACCGATGGTAAAGTTTGAATGTAAAATGTCAGTTCGAGTTTTTCCGCTCAGGAAAAAGTATCGAGAACTGGAGTTTTGTTCTTATACTTTAATTCTCGATAAAAATTTCTCCGTTACACTCCCAAAAATTACTCGAATGGACAAATTATTATCAGAAACTCACTTAAAGCACCAACTTCTTGCTACGGAATTCATCCTCTTCATCGCTGGCAATTCCTAGAGCCTCGTAAATATATTGGTAAGTGGACAATAGTTCCGGTTTGCCGTCAACTAATGCCACATCGTGTTCAAAGTGTGCGCTCGGTTTGCCATCGGCGGTCAGTATGGTCCAGCCATCCTTGAGTTGTTTTATGCGCTTGGTACCCATATTGATCATGGGCTCAATGGCAACCACCATTCCATTTACAAACTTTTTGCCACGTCCTCTTTTGCCATAATTGGGCATTTGGGGATCTTCATGTAGTTCCCTTCCCAAGCCATGGCCGACCAATTCGCGGACAACTCCATAGCCGTGGTCCTCGGTATATTTTTGAATGGCATATCCTACATCCCCCACTCGGTTGCCTAACTTAAATTCGCGAATTCCAATGTAGAGTGATTCTTTGGTCACCTTGAGCAACTTTTTGGTTTCTTTGGCCACTTCACCTACTTCAAAAGTATACGCATGATCTCCATAAAAGCCATTTTTTACAGCGCCGCAATCTACAGAGATAATATCCCCGTCCTTCAACGGCTCGTTGTTGGGAATACCGTGGACTACTTGTGCATTGGGGCTCCAATTAAGGGTGTTCGGGAAGTCGTACATTCCTAAAAATCCCGGAATCGCACCTTGTTCACGAATATACTCATCGGCCATTTTATCCAGTTTTAATGGATTGGCCCCGGGTTTAATTTCTTTGGCCAACATGCCCAATGTTCTGGAAACCACTAAAGCACTTTCGCGCATTAATTCAATTTCCTCTGCTGTCTTTACTTTGATCATAGCTGCAAAGATAAATTGATTCTATGGATTTAAAGCCATTTGTATTAAACCAAAGGTTTTTGGGTCATGAGTTCGGGTTGTGGTACTTCCAACATTTTTAGAATCGTCGGAGCTATATCACCCAGAACACCATTTTTAACCACTTTTATCTCGTTGTCCACAAGAATAAGGGGCACCGGGTTTGTTGTGTGTGCCGTGTTTGGGCTCCCATCCGGGTTTACCATGGTGTCGCAGTTTCCGTGGTCTGCTATCACAATTGTGGAGTAACCGTTTTCCAAACCTGCATTGATAACGTCTTTTGCACATTCGTCCACAGTTTCGCAGGCTTTAATGGCAGCTTCCATTACACCAGTATGACCAACCATATCGGGATTTGCAAAATTGAGGCAAACAAAATCGGCTTCACCTTTTTGTAGTTCCGGAACAATAGCGTCCCGAATTTCGTATGCACTCATTTCTGGCTGGAGGTCGTAGGTGGCAACTTTGGGCGATGGACAAAGAATGCGCTTTTCTCCATCAAAAGGTTCCTCGCGTCCACCATTAAAGAAAAAAGTAACGTGGGGATATTTTTCGGTCTCAGCTATCCGAATTTGTTTTTTACCATTTTTGGCCAAGGTTTCACCAAGGGTGTCCTTTATGTTTTCCTTGTTGAAAATAATCTTGATTCCTTTAAAGGATTCATCATAATTTGTCATGGTCACATAGTACAAGTCCAGCTTATGCATGTTTTGCTCGTGGAAATCTTGCTGGCTCAGGACTTGGGTCAACTCACGACCGCGGTCCGTCCTAAAATTGAAGAAAATGATCACGTCACCATCTTTGATTTTTGCAATGGGCTCATTGTTGGAATCGGTAAGGACCAAGGGCTTTATAAATTCGTCCGTAATACCATTGTCATAACTTTTTTGCATGGCCTCGCCAATATCCTGAACTTTTTCCCCATTGGCATTTACAACAACATCATAAGCTTGTTTTACCCGTTCCCAACGCTTATCGCGGTCCATGGCATAATAACGACCGATAACGGTGGCCAATCGGGTATTTTTGTCGGAGCAGTATTGGTTAAGGTCGACCAAAAATCCTTTTCCGCTTTTTGGGTCCACATCCCTGCCATCTGTAAAGGCATGTACAAACGATTGTTTTACGCCGTTTTCGTCCGCGGCCTTAATCAATGCTTTTACATGGTCGATGTGGCTGTGTACACCACCATTGCTGACCAATCCTAAAAAATGGACAGGTTTATGGTTTGCTTTTGCATATTCAAATGCTTCTTTGAGCACTTTCTCGTTTTTTAAGGTATCTTCTTTTACGGCCTTATTGATCTTGGCCAGATCTTGATACACAATCCTGCCCGCGCCAAGGTTCATATGTCCTACCTCGCTGTTTCCCATTTGCCCTTCGGGAAGTCCTACGTTCATTCCATCGGTGTGGAGGTCGGCATTGGGATATTTGGTGTACAGTGAATCTATAAATGGTGTATTGGCCTTTGCAATGGCCGAAACTTCTGGATTCGGGGATTTTCCCCATCCATCCAAAATCATAAGAATTACCTTTTTGCTCATAATTAAAAATTGTTCTGCAAAAATAAAATGATCTGCTTGGACCCCCTAGCTTTTCGTTAAATTTCTGATTGCTAATTTGTTAATAGTTTTATGATTTTTTTGAGGCATTGTTAAAGTTTAGTTATATAACTGTTAATCCTGTAACATCTTGCCTTTAAGGCAGTCTACTTTTATAACTAGTAAATTCATTAATCAAAAACAATTCATCATGAAAAAAACAATCTTTACAGTGGCTGCATTTTGCATGTTGGCCCTAAGCGGTATTTCTGCCAACGAGCTGAAAACCATCAAAACAGATGTGGAAATCGAAATGGAATCGCCGGATGATCTTAGTGCTTTTTGCAAAGCGGTTATGCAAGGCGATGTAGAAACTGTAAAAAAGTTTATTGAACTTGGAGAGGATGTCAACCAAAAATCATTGGGCAAGGCACCTATCCATTATGCCGCACGCTACAATAAGGCCGATGTACTGCAAGTTCTTATTGATAACGGTGCGGATGTTAAAAAACGCTGCGACGGGGGAATGACAGCAATCAAATATGCCAAACTATCCAATGCTACAGAAGCCCAAGCCGTACTGGAAGCTGCTATGAAGAAAAAATAGAATGGAGTTTATTCGTCTAACGAAAAAAGCCCGTCCAATTTGGATGGGCTTTTTTGCTCATTTACATATTTAGTGTCCTTGCAAAAGAGTGTTTCTCGCGGCTTAGAATTCAAAGCCAGTAAAAGCTCTGTACAAAAATGCATATACGGCCAATACGAACATGGCTGCGCAAAATATAGAATATCCTTTTAAAAAGAATACTACAAAGCTTGGTCTGCAATCGTCGAATGCCTCTAAATAGAGATCTTTAAAATGTAATAGTGTTCCCATGTGTTCTCTCTTTTTACAGCATGGTAGATCAAGAGAACATTATAGTAGGATTCGGGGTTCGTTCAAAGGTACAGAATTATTGTCAACCGCCTTGTTTTATCGATAAAACGCCAATTCTATCGACCTGAATATTTTTGGATGGCCTCTTGTATTTTTTCTATTCTGTTTTCGGGGTCCGGATGGGTGCTTTGGAATTCTGGGACCCTATTGGGCCCTGCCGCCGCTTTTAGAATTTTCATTACTTCGATCATTTGATAAGGGTCGTACCCAGCTTCGATCATGAACAACACGCCAAGTTCATCGCTTTCCAATTCATCGTTCCTTCCATTGGTTAGCAGGGTGTTTTGCCCGATACCGGCAACCAGATTGCCCATATCGCCACCGACCGATGCTCCCGTGGCCAAGGTTTGCCAAAATGTGCTTTCGGCAATACGCTCTGCGGAATGCCGTCCGAGTACATGTCCAATTTCGTGACCTAGTACACCGGCCAATTGCGCTTCGTTAAGTTGTGAAAAGAGAGCATAGGTAATAAATATTTGTCCGCCAGGAAGGGCAAAGGCGTTTACGGTGCGATCATCTGCCAATAAATGAAAATCGTACTCATAAGGGGTTTGGTTGGCAATACTGCTCTTGACCAACTTTTGTCCCACGGCATCTACCAGATTCTGCAGACGTTCGTCGGGATACAGGCCTCCGTGCTGTTGTGCCATTTCTGGTGCACTTTGTAGGCCAATGGCAATTTCTTGCTCCGCCGTCATGTCTATGTTCTGGGTTCTACCGGTGTATGGGTTTTCCTCTTGGTTGCTGCACCTTCGTACAAAGGCAAAGGCAACAATGGCCAGACCAATTAGGATGCGAATGCGCCAACTTCCTCTTCTCATGGGTTAGTGTTCTTGATGTTTCAAGATACGAAAAAAGCCTTATAGGAGTACAGGGTTGATGTCCAATATATTATCCTGGACGTAGGTTTTTATAAAGCCCGTGGTAAAATGTTCGCTACCAATAAACTCTTCCTTTTGCAAAAGTTTTAAAATGTTCAGTTTTCTATAAGCCGTGAGCATGGAAATCGATATCGGGGCGTAGCTATAATGCCATGGCTCGTACTTAAAGCCACGCCTGCGCGGATTGTTGGTGTAGGTTAGATAAAAACCATATTTTTCCGAATGTTCGTCCATCCATAATTTTAGGCCTTCATATGGGCCGTCCGCTCCAAACTTTTCGGGGACCAAGACATCTCCGTTGACTTTGGGATGCCCATCAATAATATCGATATCGGTGCCCCAATGGTGTCTGCTGGTTCCGGGAATGGTGGAATATTCTATGATCTTGTCAATGGCATCCAATGGAGCCATGCCCTGCTCTTCGGTAAATCGAAGATATTTACGTTCCCAGATACTGCGCTGTCGGTAATAGTCCCTGTAGCTGGAAACAATTTTAATGTCGAAGCCGTCCGAATAGGCTGCTTTTTTCATTTCCAAAAAAGACTCGTACGCCTCTTCGCGCAAGTTGATTCCCTCTCCAAAAAGCTCAATATTCGCCTTGCCCATAAGTTCCTCGGTGGAATAATCCAAGTGGTTAAAAGTTGGGAAAATGGGAGGAATGGCACAGGCCAAGCCCGATGCTGAAGCGGTTTTAATAAAAGTCCTTCTTTTCATGAAATGAATTTTGCCCCCAAGTTAAGAAGTATTTTTAATTCCTTATTTTGAAAATTGAGCAAAAGCCAGCTAGGTTCTTAACGGTCCAAAAAAAGGAAACCTGTGTATTCCAGCTCTACATCTTCCAGGGTTACCAAATAAAAATATACCCCTTCCGGCAATCCTATTCCTTGGTTGGAAATCATCGTGCCGGTATTGGCAATGCCATGGAACTCGTTGGTATAGTTGATTTGTTCGAATACTTTTTGTCCGTAGCGGTTAAAGATGCGAACGCTGTTGTTGGGAGATTCTTCCAGATTATCGATAATCCAGGAATCGTTGATGCCATCGCCATTGGGGCTTAAAAAATAATTGCCCAAAGTGGGATTGTTCACGGCAAAGGTATCGGTGGGCAAGGGTATGGTGCCAAAAGTGATGGCGGCATACTCGCTGGGAACAAAGGTTTCCGATGTAATAAAACCTCGATTAATATCTCCACTTGTGGCGGAATTCCCGATAATGACCCATTCTTGTTCAGCTTTGCTCCAACCTACAATAATTATGGACTCCATGGTGGCATTTGGAATCGTGCCCAAACCGCTCCTAACGTTCCAAGCAATCGAAACCTGCGCAGGAACATCGCTTTGTAAGATCCAAAATTCACGCTCGCTTACTTTTCCGATTTCCTGAACCTTTTGGTCCGTGTCAAAACTTTCCAGTATGGAAGAGGGGTTGGAGGGATTTTCAAAAAAATAGGCGCAAATGGCCAAAGGGGTCGTGGTTTCGGAGAGCAATGTTAGTGGTCGTAATTGTGCTTGATCGCCAACAGGAAATGAAAAGATATCGCGGTTGTTCACAGCCGCGAAACCGGTTACTTTGGATTCGTTGCTTTCCCCGGTAAAGAAACCTTGGTCCATAAAATTGAGGTACACGGCCTGGTTGTTGGCCGGGCTCAAAAAGTTACCGTCTATAAAATTAACGTTGTTCCGCACCGAAACAGGGATTTGAAAAAAAACGTTGCTGCGGCTCATGATCTCGGTATCCCACAGAGTGGGAGAAACATTTCCGGATACTTGGATCACTTCATTACCGTAAAACCCAACCAATCCGGTAGCAGGATTAAAATTGGCATTATTGATAAAATCGGTGTGCAGACCTATATTGGCATTATTGTGCACCTGCATATTTCCATTATGGTACAACCCGCTCTGGGCCACAACAGAACAGACCGATAACAAAAACGCTATGTGGAGGAGGGTTTTCATTTTATGGATTTATAACAATGTATTGCCAATTCGCATTGTTTGCAGTTGGAGCGAAGCCTGGAGAAACAAATTCATAAATTTGTACTGAAAAATTACCTAGGGTTTGATTCACAAGTTGAATCATTATAGGGTTTCCAGAGGTATTTTCTTGTACAGTTAGTTGAATTATAGAATTTGAATCTACTGTTCCATCTGTTATATTGTAGAGACCAGCTGCTCCGTCCGTAGCATTCACTTGTACTGCATTTGCTATTTCCTCTGTAATATTGTCGACATAAGTTTTCACCGCCTGTTCGGTTGGATAATCTGTAGCTGAGTTGTCTGCGAGAGTGCCATCGTTGGATTTATTCGCAACGTCTTCTTTCGTTCCTATTGCTGTTGTGTTATTTGCAATGTCGTTCTGGTTCTGCAGGATGTCAGCATCGTTGGCTGCTATTGCCGTGGTATTAGTAGTGATTCCGTTCTGAATGGTTGTATCGTCGTAGAATGCACCACCATCTGTTCCGCTTTCTGAGATGGAGTTACCCGCATCTGCACTTACGATAGTTTGGTTGGAAGCCGTGATTTCATTGTCGACATAAGTTTTCACCGCCTGTTCGGTTGGATAATCTGTAGCTGAGTTGTCTGCGAGAGTGCCATCGTTGGATTTATTCGCAACGTCTTCTTTCGTTCCTATTGCTGTTGTGTTGTTTGCAATGTCGTTCTGGTTCTGCAGGATGTCAGCATCGTTGGCTGCTATTGCCGTAGTATTAGTAGTGATTCCGTTCTGAATGGTTGTATCGTCGTAGAATGCACCACCATCTGTTCCGCTTTCTGAGATGGAGTTACCCGCATCTGCACTTACGATAGTTTGGTTGGAAGCCGTGATTTCATTGTCGACATAAGTTTTCACCGCCTGTTCGGTTGGATAATCTGTAGCTGAGTTGTCTGCGAGAGTGCCATCGTTGGATTTATTCGCAACGTCTTCTTTTGTTCCTATTGCTGTTGTGTTGTTTGCAATGTCGTTCTGGTTCTGCAGGATATCAGCATCGTTGGCTGCTATTGCCGTGGTATTAGTAGTGATTCCGTTCTGAATGGTTGTATCGTCGTAGAATGCACCACCATCTGTTCCGCTTTCTGAGATGGAGTTACCCGCATCTGCACTTACGATAGTTTGGTTGGAGGCCAAAATAGCTGCATTCAAC
The DNA here is from genome assembly GCF_023716465.1 of Flagellimonas marinaquae. Lineage (NCBI taxonomy): Bacteria > Pseudomonadati > Bacteroidota > Flavobacteriia > Flavobacteriales > Flavobacteriaceae > Flagellimonas > Flagellimonas marinaquae. Next base: position 511,646 of record NZ_CP092415.1, on the reverse strand, counting down.
GTTTGTAAGTTTACGGCATCCAATGGATTTGTAGGGTCTCCTAAATTGAATATAATTTGGTTGCCTAAGTTTATAGCTGCTCCCGCAGCTCCAAACCCACTAAGTGGAATATTTGTTTTGTCGAGTTTGGCATCGGTAACATTTCCATCGGCTATTTTGGTGGTCGTCACCGCATCATCCGCCAATTCAGCAGTGTCGATGCCCAATGCGGCAACATCTAGAGTTAGTGGATCGGTTTGACTTCCAGTACCACTTAATAGAAGGGTGGCATCGGTTGGTCCTACCACTTCATTCCCTACAATACTATCTTTTTCGGTAATTCCCAATGCTGATTCGTTGATCAAGGTCCAGTTGATGCCGTTCCACTGAAACAGATCTCCGGGTTGGCCTGTTGTGGCATCCGCCAATTTTTCGAGGGTTACCGAACCGTCTGCCAATTTAGCACTGGTCACGGAATCGTCCTGCAATTTGGAAGCTCCATTTATGGAGGTGTTCACAATATTGGCCCCGGTAATCTGTGCCACTTCAAAATTGTAGTTAACGCTGTCGTCCGGATTTACCGTTGTTGTAATGATCACCGTACTGTCCCTTGCCTGCGGATTTAATTGGCTCAAATAGTCTGCACGTGTACTCACTGTAAAGGAATTGTCCAACTCCTCGCAAATATTGACCCATTGTGTACCATCGTAATAATGCAGGCAATCCTGGTCTGTATTGTACGCCAACGCCCCCGGTAATGGGTTGATCACGCTCATTTGCGCATCGGTTACACGGGTAATCACCAAAACCCTGGTGTTGCTCTCCAGTTCCAAAACAGAAGCGGGATCTAAACTTTCCGGGTTATTGCCGATTTTTACCTGACCGCTTAGGGTGTTGATCATAAGTAGGGCTATGATCGTGTAGACAATTGAAGTTTTCACAGTGTTTGTTATTTGAGGATTTTCCAAACGTAAAAAACAAAGCTAACTTTATGTGGCAATTATTTTAATAATTACCGTCGAAACACGTAATTCGGGGGTGAATGGAATTCCCTTTGGTATATTTGTAGGAATAGAATTAACAAAAGTTTAGAACCGCTTAATTTTTTATATCCTTGTCAAGGGTTTTCTTTAACACATTAAACGCCCAGAAATGAAAAATACATTCTTGATTTTGTTCGCTTTGCTCGTGAGTGGCTGGTCCTTTGCGCAGGATTCCCGTCAAATGTTAAGGGGCAAGGTCTTGTACCGAAGTTCCAATGTTCCCAACGAGAACGTGATCAATTCAACCAGCGGCCAGGCAACCATAACCGATGAGAACGGGGAGTTTGTTATTGCAGTAAAAGATGGGGATCAGTTGGTGTTTACCGCGGTGAACTATCAGTTGGAGGTGATAACCGTTACCCCGGAGATATTGCAGAACAATCGTTTGGTCGTAGAGGTTACCGAAAAAGTGCGGGAGTTGGACGAGGTGGTGGTTACGCCAGATCAGCAAGAACGTTTTCTGCAGGTAAAAAATGAAGATTTTAAGCAATTCGATTATGAGATAGACCGGGGTACCGAGGTCGAAAATATCGCCAATTCGAGAACCACACGCGGAATGAAGGACGGAATCAATTTTGTGAACATCTTCAAGGCCCTTTTTAAATCCCAAGAAGTAAACGGACAACAACGAGCACCTTTAAAGGTAAGTGAGGTGCTGCGCCATGTTTATGATGATGAGTTCTTTGTTGCGGATCTAAGGTTGCCCCAAGATAAAATAGATGCCTTTTTGTTGTACTGTGACGATAGGATTCCTTCGCAGACCCTGCTCAGAAAAGAAAATGAGTTTCAATTGATCGATTTTCTGGTTACTCAGAGCAAAGAATACTTGGCAACCTTGAACGAGGAATGAAAAAATGCCTTCTCGCATTACTGCTTTTTTTGATTGCTCTAACAGGTTTCACCCAAGAGCAGGATAGCAAATTACTGCAAGGAAAGGTGACCAGTACGGATAAGGATGTCGTAGGTGTGGTTGTACAGAACATCACCACTAAAGATGCCGTAATTACCGATTTGGAAGGTAGGTTCGCCATAATGGTCCATGAGAAGGATACCTTGGTGTTCTCAGCTGTACATTTTCTAAGAAAAACCTTGCCAATTACCCCAGATTTGTTTCGGTCCAACTTTATCGAGGTGCCATTACAAGAGTTTGTGAACCAATTAAAGGAAGTGGTGGTGAGCCCTTATGATCTAACAGGTGATTTGAGCCGCGATGTAGACCGGGTTGTTTTGGAAAAAGATGTAACTGCCGAAGCATTGCAATTGCCCAATGCGCACAGGTCCATACCCACACAAAGTGAAAGAAGGCTCCAAGAGGCTTCCGCAATGCGGGTAATGGGCGGCGGCGGGTTCGGAGGAGCAGGAGGGGCAGTTAGCCTAAACCCGATCATAAATGCCATTACGGGCAGAACAAAAATGCTCAAGAACAGGGTAAAGCTGGAAAAAAACTACGCCCAGACCCAAGAAGTTCAAGGTTTTTATGCGGACTCACTTTTTGTGGCCACCTTAAAAATCCCAATGGAAAAAATTGATGATTTTATGTACTTCTGCGAAGTGGACGAGAATTTTCAAGAAGCGGTAAAATCTCAGGATAAATTAAGGATTTGGGATGTGATCATGAACAAGAGCAGGGCCTATCGTAAAAACAATGATTTGGATTGATTTTTTGGATTTGTTGTTTGAACTTGTCAATTTGGGAATGGTCGGGATGTTTTTAGATTAGTTTGGCAGGTAAATTGCAGATAGTCGTTTAAAACAGTAACATTGTTGTACCATATAAAGTCTAGCACTACATGAAACATTTGAAAAACACAAAAATCCTGATATTGCCCTTCGCCATACTGTTGTTTTTGTCTTTCTCTACGGCACATAAATTTTACGTTAGCGTTACCAATATCGAATATTCGGAAGACGATAAGGCCTTTCAGATTACCAGCCGTATTTTTATCGATGACCTGGATAAGCTTCTTTCTGAGCGCTACGGCATCCAAGCCAAATTGGCAACCCCTAATGAATCCAACTTGGCCGATGGGTATATTGAGAAATACTTTAGGTCTAAATTCGTGGTAACCCTCAATGGGAAACCGGTAAAATATTCTTTTTTGGGTAAAAGATACGATACCGATGTGGCCATCTGTTATTTGGAGATTCCTAATGTAAATTTAACAGAAGTAAAGACCATGTCCATCCAAAACGAAGTCCTCACCGATTTGTTCGAAGAGCAGAAAAACGTGGTGCACATTAAGTGGAACGGGAAAAAGAAAAGTTTTGTATTGATCAAAGAGAACAATAAAGGAATGTTAAACTTATGACATATTCTTAACGTTCGGTTAAAATATGTTATTTTTCGCTGTTATAAAATCAAATTAGAAGATGAACAAAATTAAGTATTGCTTTGCTTCCGTATTGTTCCTGTTCGGGGCCGTGGTCATGGCCCAGGAAGAAGGGAACGTTAAAGAAGAAAGGGAACCAGGTCACTACAACCAAAGTAGGTTTAAACAATTGTACGAGGAGTTTTCCTCTCCGAACACGTACCGCTCGGCTTCAGGTGCCCCGGGTCCCGATTATTACCAACAACAGGCAGATTATGTAATGGATATCTACCTGGACGATAAAAACGCCAAGATCAATGGCGAGGAAACTATCACGTACCACAACAACTCACCAGATGATTTGGAGTTTCTTTGGGTACAGTTAGATCAAAACGTACGTGCCAAGGATTCCAAGTCGCCCTTGCGCAATGGAAATGGTGTTAACATTGCCTATACAGCAGGTAATTTTGCCCAAACTTACATAAGTGAGCCTTTTGACGGTGGTTTTAACATTGAATCGGTAAAGGATGCCAATGGCAAGCCATTGTCCTATACCATTAACCAAACCATGATGCGCATTAACATTCCGCAAGCGCTAAAGAGTGGTGAAAAGATTTCGTTCTCCATCAAATGGTGGTACAATATTCCCGATCATACCGTAAATAGGGCACGTTCAGGTTATGAGTATTTCGAAAAAGATGGAAACCGTGCATACGTAATTGCACAGTTCTTTCCTCGTATGGCTGTGTACAGCGATGTGGAAGGCTGGCAAAACCATCAGTTCTGGGGCAGCGGAGAGTTTGCTCTGCCATTCGGAAACTATGATGTAAGTATTACTGTTCCCGCAGACCATATTCTGGATGCGACAGGTGAGCTTCAAAACCGCGAAGAGGTTTTCTCCAAAGAAATGATGAAGCGTTACAAGCAGGCCAAAAAATCTTACGATAAGCCTGTAATCATTGTAACCCAAGAAGAAGCAGAAGCTGCGGAAAAAAGCTTTTCCAACGATACCAAGACTTGGAAGTTCAAGGCGACCAACGTTAGGGATTACGGTTTTGCAACTTCCAGAAAGTTTATTTGGGACATGCAAGCCGTGAAAATCGGGAACAAAGATGTAATGGCAGTATCACTTTACCCAAAAGAGGGAAATCCACTTTGGGAAGAATACTCCACAAAAGCAGTGGTTCAAACCCTGCAGACCTATTCCAAGCACACTTTTGATTACCCGTACCACAAGGCTATTTCCGTACACGCGAAAAACCAAGGTATGGAGTACCCCATGATCTGCTGGAACTATGGTCGTCCTAACGAAGATGGAACCTATTCCGATAGAACCAAATACGGAATGATCAGTGTGATCATCCACGAGGTGGGCCACAACTTCTTTCCAATGATCGTTAATTCCGATGAGCGTCAGTGGGGATGGATGGACGAAGGTTTGGATACCTTTATGCAATACTTGGCAGAACAGGAATTTGGACAAACTTTCCCAGAAGCCATTGCCCCCAACGAAAAATATCCATCAAGAAGAGGAGAGGCGGCCAAAATAGTGCCTTATATGGCCGGCGATCAAAGTTTTATATCGCCGATCATGTCCAATCCAGAGAATGTATATCAGCTTGGTCCTAACGCTTATGCAAAGCCAGCTACTGCACTTAATATTTTAAGGGAAACCGTAATGGGCAAGGAATTGTTCGATCACGCCTTTAAAACCTACGCACAGCGTTGGATGTTCAAGCACCCGACCCCAGAGGATTTCTTCCGTACCATGGAAGATGCTTCCGCTGTGGATTTGGATTGGTTCTGGAGATCTTGGTTCTACACTACCGATTATGTGGATATAGGGGTGAAAGGAGTAAAAAAATACTACGTTACCAACAAACCGACCAAAGAAATGGAAAAGTATATGGCGGACAGAAACCTTACCGAAGCCGATCTTCCTCCATTGGTCTATTTGGCAGAAGAGGATAGCGAGGACTTTGCGCCAGAACTTAAAGGAAAATCACCAACAGAGACTTCTCAGAACCTTAAGGAGTTTATGATGGATAACATGACGGCAGCCGAAAGAGCTCAGGTAAAAGAACCTAAGTTCTTCTACGAAATCACTTTTGATAAACCAGGGGGAATCCCTATGCCGTTGATCGTTGAGTACACGTACGCCGACGGCACCACTGAAAGCGTTACTTATCCTCCTGAAATTTGGAGAAAGAACGACGCAGAGGTGAAAAGAGTAATGGCAACAGAAAAGGAATTGGTAGGAATTGTAGTAGATCCAAAATTGGAAACTGCAGATATCGATACCACAAACAACTCTTGGCCCAAGAAAGATGAAAAGTCCGATTTTGATAAATTCAAGGAAAATATCAAAGGAGACAAATAAGATTTAAGCCATACCAAAAAGCCCTGTGATTTCACAGGGCTTTTTTTATTTTGAAATGAAGTTCTGATTATATTTGTGCCATGCAATTTCTATTCATTAGTGGAGCCGAGATATTTTTCATCCTATTTATAGTGGTGATGGTGTTTGGTGCGGATAAAATACCTGGAATAGCCAGGGGGCTCGGCAAAGGAATGCGCCAACTTAAGGATGCCACGGATGATATTAAACGTGAAATCCAAAAAAGTGCCGATGTGGATACAGACTTTACCAAGAATATCCGAAAGGAGATCGATGATGTAAAGAAAAATGTGGAGGAAGTTTCCGGTTCTATTAAACGCGACATAAATAAGTAAGTCCCATGCTGGAAAAACTGCTCAAATGGGATAGGGACACTTTTGTTTATCTCAATGGTCTGGGCATAGAAAAGTACGACTTGTTTTGGTCCACGGCTACCCAATTTACCACCTGGATACCCCTATTTATACTATTTGTGATATTGTTTTACCTCAATTTTCCAAAAAAAGAGGCACTACATAAATTTTTGACCGTGTTGGGATTGGCACTGTTTATTGCCCTTGTTACACATTTTACCAAAATATCTGTAGCGAGATTAAGGCCGAACAATACAGAAGAAATCAATTCCCTGATCCGAATATTAAAAACACCGACAGATTTTAGTTTCTTTTCGGGCCATGCATCCAGCTCGTTCGCGATAACGACCTTGGTATTTTTGTTCTTGAGAAAAAAAATGAAATGGGCGATGTTCTTTTTTGTTTGGCCCATACTTTTTACGATGAGCCGTATTTATGTTGGGGTGCACTATCCTTTTGATATTTTGGTGGGTACCATAGTAGGCGTGTTGAGCGGAACACTCTTCTTTTGGATTTATCAACGATTTATCGCACCCGGCTCAAAGTCAGTCCATCCCTGATCGGCAATAAAACAGTTTCTACCCTTGGGTCTTCCTTGAGTTTTTGGTTGTATTGTAAAAGAGCCGCAGTGGCCTTGTCCGATTTTTCTAAGGGTTCTACCACTTTGCCCGACCATAGAACATTGTCTGATAGGATAATACTGCCCGGCTTTGTTTTCGGGAGTACAGCTTCAAAATAGCTATCATAGTTCACCTTTTGGGCATCAATAAAAACTAAATCAAAAGTTTGTTCCAAGTTGGGAACAATATCCAGGGCATCTCCCGTATGCTGCTTTATTTGGGGGCCATATCCACTTTTATCAAAGTACTTGCTCTGCATGCGATGGAGTTCCTCGTTTACCTCAATGGTATGCAGTTCTCCTTCTCTTTGAAGCCCTTCGGCCAAACACAATGCGGAATATCCGGTATATGTGCCTATCTCAAGAATGTATTTTGGATTGATGATTTTAGAAAGCATGCTCAACACTCTGCCTTGAAAATGTCCAGTGATCATTCTGGGCTGTATCACCTTTAGGTGTGTTTCGCGGGTAAGTTCTTGCAACAGGATAGGTTCGTCTTCGGTATTGTTGGCAATATAATTCTCCAAGACCGGTGATAGGAAATGCATGATAAATTTTTCGCAAAAATATGGAAAAGAACTACATTGGAACAGCTCTTTAAATAAAACAGACTATGCCGTTACATAAGGTAAATATTAGACCTGCTACAATGCACGACCTCCCGTTGTTGCTAAAATTTGAACAAGAAATAATCAATGCGGAACGCCCTTTTGATGTTACCATAAGGAAAGGTGCGGTAAGTTACTACGATATCGAGGCGATGATCCAAGATCCGCAAGCATGCATTGTGGTGGCCGAAATAGAGAAGAAGGTGGTGGCATCGGGGTATGCCATTCCAAAAAAGGCGAGGCACTATCTGGACCACGAATATTATGCCTACCTCGGTTTTATGTACACCGATCAACAGTATCGAGGTAAGGGGATCAATGCAATGATCGTGGACGAACTTAAAAAATGGTCGGAGAGTGCAGGTTTTAAGGAAATCAGGTTAACAGTATACAACGACAACCTTTCGGCCATAAAAGCGTATGAAAAAGTGGGTTTTAAAAAGCACATTATAGAAATGCGCTTGGCGTAAATTCCATTAGTGTACATTACCTCCACAAATCGTATTTTTGATGCAAACCATTACAGCATGACGTTCCAAAACACGCTCGATTTTGCCAAACAGCTTGATGCTTCCGATACATTGGCCCACTACAGAAATGAATTCCACTATCCTCAGGTAAACGGAAAGGATGTAATCTATTTTACAGGGAATTCCCTTGGGCTGCAACCCAAACGCACCCAAACGTTTGTGGACGAGGTAATGAAAGACTGGAAGGAGTTGGCCGTAGAAGGACATTTTTATGCCGATAAACCTTGGTGGGATTACCATGAACGACTGGCCAATGGCCTGGGCAACGTTGTGGGAGCAAGGCCTCAAGAGGTTTCTGTAATGAATACGTTGACGGTAAACCTTCATTTGTTGATGGTATCCTTTTATCGACCTACCACATCACGCTTTAAGATCATTTGTGAGGAAAAGGCTTTTCCATCCGATCAATATATGCTGCAAAGTCAAGTACGTTTTCATGGTTTGGACCCAAAAGAGGCCATTGTAGAGGTAAAAAAACGGGAAGGCGAACATGCTTGGCGTACCGAGGATATAATCCAAAAGATCAACGAGGTAGGGGATGAGTTGGCCTTGGTACTAATGGGAGGAGTAAATTATTACAATGGCCAAGTCTTGGATATGGAGGCCATTACCAAGGCGGGTAAGGATGTCGGTGCCTTTGTTGGATGGGATTTGGCACATGCCGTGGGCAATATTAAATTGAACCTACATGATTGGGAAGCCGATTTCGCGGCATGGTGCAGCTATAAATACATGAACAGTGGACCGGGCAACGCATCTGGAATTTTTGTACATGAAAAACACTTGGGCAAAAAGGATATTCCTCGTTTTGAAGGGTGGTGGGGAACCAAAAAAGAGACACGCTTTTTAATGCAGCCCGAATTCGACCCCATTCAGAGTGCCGACGCCTGGCAATTGAGCAACCCGCCCATACTTTCGGTGGCACCATATTTGGCTTCGTTGGAGATGTTTGAGGAAGTGGGTATGGATGCCCTAATAGAAAAACAGCGCACCATAGTGGCCTTTCTGGAGTTTGTGTTGCACGAAATAGATAAGGAAGTGGACAGCACATTCGAAATTATAACCCCAAAGGACAGAGGATGCCAACTTTCTGTTTTTTTACATGGAGAGGGTAGGGCCATTTTTGATTATTTGATGAAGAACGGTGTAATAACCGATTGGAGAGAACCAAACGTGATTCGTTTGGCTCCTGCACCTTTATATTGCTCGTTCGAAGATATGTACCGATTTGGACAGATCTTAAAAAAAGGCATACAGGACAAATAAACATCCTTGATAACTTTTTCAATTTGACCCCTATATGAAATCCCTATGGCTCATTCTTACAAACTCCAGGTACTTTGGAGCTGCATGGGTATTCACCAGTTTAAATGTCTGGTTTGGTACCTGGGCCATATATATTCCGACCGTAAAAGAAAAATTGGATATAAATAAGGCGGACCTTGGGATTGCCCTATTCTGTTTGTCCCTCGGGGTATTTACCATTTTTCCAATGGCCTCCAAAATAATTAATAAACTAGGTGTTGGCAAAGCTACTTGGTATGGGGTCATATTTGTTTCCATAATGGCCATGTTGCCCCTTATGGCACCCAATTATTATTTGTTGATGGCAGCCTTGTACTTATTTGGGGCCAGTAATGGATTTATCGATATTGCCGTGAACACCTTGGTGACCGAGATTGAAAAGGAAGATAAACAAAATATAATGTCGGCAGCCCACGGATTTTTTAGTTTGGGAGGTATTCTAGTGGGTCTGGGCAGTTTTTTGATCCCAGTGATCGGAAGCCCAGTTTGGCACATGGCCATTACCGTAGCGCTGGTGCTTATGGTTAATCTGGTGTTTAGAAAACACTATATTAAAATCGTAGCTGCCCCGGTGGAAAAAGAGCCTTTTAGTTTAACACTTTTTAAGCCCTTGTTGCTTCTGGGAATAATTGGTTTTGTGTGTTTTGGGGCTGAAGGTGCCATTGTGGATTGGAGCGCACTTTATCTTAAGGAAATGACCATGGCACCGGAAGTATTGTTTGGGGCCGGTTTTTTGGCATTTTCCACCACGATGACCCTTGGTCGATTTTTGGGCGATGGGATCAGTGAGAGAATAGGTCCCATAAAAATTGTTGGCCTAGGCGCCATGATTGCGGCCATAGGTTTTGTTCTGGTTTTAACACAGCACACCACGTGGTCCATTATCGGCTTTGCCTTAAACGGACTTGGGTTTTCGGTTATTGTGCCGGAACTGTTCCGAATCGGGGGGAATGTAAAAGGTGTAGATTCCTCTCAAGGAGTGGCCTTTATTGCAGGGGCAGGCTACATGGGGTTTTTGTTGGGTCCCGTAGTTCTTGGGTTTATTGCGGAAAGTGCATCGTTGAACTATAGTTTTTTATTGCTGCTCTGTCTCGCTTTATTGGTGTTGGTAATCACACTCTTTCTTCATCGAAGGCGAAAACCATAAATATCGGAATTGGCAAATAGAGTCTGTTGGAATTTTTTACACTTTGTCGATCAAACCCAAATCATCGAGAACATTGGTCAATTGATCTTTATTGATGGGTTTAACGATATAATTGCTCACCACAGCATATTTCTTTGCTTTTTCTTGATCGGATGGGTTAATGGAAGAACTCACCACATAGATCACTATTTTTTCTCTGTTTTGATGAGGGATCTCAACAAAATCATCTAAAAACCCCCAACCGTCTTTTATAGGCATGTTGAGGTCCAAAAAAATAATGGAGGGTAATTTTAAGCCCTTTTCCATTCGTTGTGTTAAAGCATCTATGGCCTCCTGCCCATTTTGGTAGATAAGTACTTCATTGGAAAATTTAATTCTCTGCAATAACACCTTCATTCCAAATTGGTGAATAGGGTCATCATCGACAATAAATGCTACGTCCAATAAATTCATGCTCATTGTTTTAGTAAGGTAACTTTAAAGATGGTTCCAATGGTCGGTTGGCTTTCCACCACAATTTTACCGCCCATGGATTCTATTTGATTTTTTGTTATAAACAGACCGATTCCCCTTGCATCTTCGTTGCCATGGAATGTTTTGTACATGCCAAAGAGTTTTTCCCCGTATTTGTCCAGATCTATTCCTAGGCCATTGTCCTCTATTTGTAGAACCGCTGTTTCGTTGTTATCTGTTGCCGTAATGGCCACTTTGGTGGTGTTTTTGCTTTGGTCTTTGTATTTAATGGCATTGGTGACCAAGTTGAGAACAATACTCTCCATGTAGGCTAAAACACCTTTTACTTGTATGCTGTCGGGAATATCGATGAATATATCCGCATTGTTTTCATCTATTACCGCTCGAATATCGTTCAATACTTTTTCAACCAGAGGTTTGAGGGGTATGGATTTTAATTTTTTATCAGTTTCCAGTTTTACCTGAACCACTTCATTTAGGTGGGAAATGGTCTCATTCAACCCTTGAGATGCTTGGGTCAATAGTTTTAAACTGTCTTTGCGAATATCATCGGCCAAGGATTCATCGGTGACAAAATCACTTATCATCGTTAGGTTTGCCGCATGCGACCTTAGGTTGTGGGAAACAATATGGGCAAAGTTCATAAGGCTGTTGTTCTGGTTCGTGGTCAGTTCAAGTAGCCCCTTCAATTTTTTTTCTGCCTTTATTCTGGTGGAGATATCAACGATTTGAGAAATAAAATGAGAGATTTCACCATCGATATTACGTTCTGCGGTAACTGTGAGAATTACATAAACCAGCTGTCTATTGTTATTAAAATATCTTTTCTCGATTTGGTACGAATTCCTTTTGCCCTTTACAAGTTCGTTGAGCAATTTAAGATCTATCTCTAGATCGTCTGGATGTGTTATATCTTGAAAATTGAGGTTTAGCAGGTTTTCCTTTGTATACCCAAGGCTCTCGCACAAACTGGAGTTGACGTCTATAAATTTGCCATTTTTGGCCACCAGAGCCATTCCAATGGACGAATTATCGAAAGTACCTTTTAAAGATGCCCTACTGTTTTCCAATAGGAGTTGAGCCCTTTTTCTGCCGTCTATATCCTGAAAAGTACCAACAATTCGCACACATTTATCGTTGAGCATTTCCGGTTCGCCAATGGCACGTACCCACACAACATTTCCTTTGGAGGTGACAATCTGTAGTTCAACATCCCATTTTTTACCTTGCTCTATTCCCTCCTTTACCAATTTGGATATGGTATCCCTGCTGTACCCCTCTTTGTAAAAGGAGATTCCTTTGGCCAAATCTGGAAGATAATCTTCGGGTACCTCATGGATTTCTTTGGTAATTTTGGACCAATACAAGGTGTTTTTTACCAGATCAACCTCCCATCCTCCAATTCTTGCCACTTGTTGCGACTTGATCAAAAGCTCCTCTTCAAGCCTTTTATGTGTTATGTTTTCTAGGATAACCAAGATTTTTGGGCCATCGTTTCCATCCTGATCGCTCAGCAAGCTAACTTTCCAATCGTACCAAATGGAGTCCCCGTTTTTTTGTACGATCCTTTTGGAATCGGAACGGGTTTTAATGCCTTCCAAACAATAGTTGATATCGATCTTTAGTTCTTCGGGCAATTGGGGCATGGCTTCGAAAAAATTCTTGCCCATGATGTCCGAATCCAAATTGAACGAGTTTAGCCACTGTGTGGAATAATCTATAATGGACTGTTCTTGGTTTATTATGGTAAAGGGAATAGAAGCGTCCTGAAATACGGATTCAACGGGGGTCATTGTAGTGTTTTAGCACTTAAATTTATCAAAACAAGCTTAATACTACAATGAATCACTTAAATTCATACACGTAAATTTTACCGAATGTGTGTAACATTCTTAATGTAAGGAGGTTATTTTAAACAAATATTTTATTTAACCGTTCAGTTGGCTGAGAAAAATTCACGTGCTGACCCGTTTTGCACCTAGGCTGAAATTTGGGGTTCGAGTAATGTTACCAATAAAAACTTTAAAAGAAAAGACAACGGTATATGGTAAACAGTTGCCATCTAAATAATTCGAGTTGCTGCCATGTGTTTATAAACTAAGCATTAGTCTTTTTTAACAGAAATGCCCGTAAAATATAAACTTGTGCCACCTTCTGGACGATTGTGCTGTTTGGCCAATCTAAGCCCCTCCATCTCCACATAATCCTCCCATGTGGAAACTAAGTTAGGTTCTTCCTGGTTGGATTTTCGATAGGCCCATTCACGTAAAATGTAATCGTCCTTAAAGTAAAAATCATATGCATCACCAGGGGTGTAACCACCTTCGTTCGCGTATACAATGGTAAGTTTTTGCATGGGCTCTTCGCTAATGGGAGCAACAGCATCTGTGGTGTGCTCGTAGGTGTAATTATTGGAATCCCACATTAAATTAAAAGGGGCCAATAACCAGTACCGATCGTTAATAAAACCACTATTGGTTTTTATGGCGATACTATCCATGGCATTACGGTTGTAGGTAAGCGTGTCCGGTCCAGAAATGGCGGATACGACATTGCTCTTGGGTTTCCAATCCCAACTGCGCTCAAAATGCATGGAATCCCTATCCACATTAAAGGTAAAGGTGATGCCTTTTACCATGTCCCATTGTTCAAAACCATGGGCCTCTGCAATGCGTTCGGGCACGGTTTTTTCAACTTCGGTCTCTTTTTCGGCGGCCTCGGTCTTTTTTGGTTCGGTTTTGCAGGCAGCGAACATTAAAAAGGCAAATAGAGCTAAGAGGGAATTGGTCTTCATATCTGGTTTTTAGCCAAATATACTAGGAAAATCTCTTATTTTTGACCATTGTCCGAACATCAACCAAAAAACTGTTTCCAGAGTGACTTTTTTAAAAAAGCTGTTTCTAATTCTTATAAATAACCACGATAAAGCTTTTTTGGATTCAAAAGACCCTTATTCTCGTTATTCCGATGAGAAATTAGTGAAACAGATCGTAGCGGACAACGATACCATGCTTTTTGGTAAGTTGTACGACCGCTATGCGCAAATGGTGTACAATAAATGTTACGGTTTTGCAAAATCTGAGGACGAGGCGGAGGATTTAACGCAAGATGTGTTCCTCCAGCTTTTTATCAAACTTCGAACGTTTAAAGGAAAATCGAAGTTTTCTACTTGGCTCTATTCCTTTACCTATAACTTTTGTGTGAACTATGTTAACCGTAATAAGCAACGAAAAATACAGGATAATTCCGTACAGGTCGAAAACTCCGAATATAAGCTGACCCAAGAAGTTTCCGATGAGAGTTTGTTCGAAATGAAAACGGACAAGCTCAAGAAAGCCATGGAACTCATTGCAGTGGAAGATAAGTCCATTTTGTTGCTGAAATACCAGGACGGGGCGAGCATAAAAGAACTTGTAGATTTAATGGAGATTGGGGAAAGTGCAGTAAAAATGCGGTTAAAACGGGCAAAGGAAAGATTGTTGGAAATATATAAAACTTTGGAATAGATGGCAAAGCACCATAAAAATCCATTCAAAGAACTGGAGGCAACTTTAAAGGAGACCCCTCCGGAAATGAAGAAAAAAGTAATGAACGATATAGCTGCGGCAAAATTGATTATGGACTTGGCCTCATTGTTTTCAATAAACTTGGGAAATGCTTTGCGCAAACTATTTAGAACCTTGGGAGATAATCGATAAATAAACAGACACAATAAAAATTATAAATATGGAAACAATAAACAATTGGAAGGCAATAGCATCGGAGTCTCTTTCTACGATAGGAAGGGAAATAGCGACTGCTTTTCCCAAAATATTTGGGGCGATCATAATTTTGATTATTGGATGGTTGACTATTAAAATTGTGACATTTCTATTAAAAAAGGTACTCAAGATTACCAAAATAGATGCACTCAACGAGAAAATAAACGACATGGAGATAACTGGTAAGAGCGATTTTAAGATTGATCTTTCCAAAATTGTACTGGGCTTTGCCAAATGGTTTCTGATCTTGGTCTTCCTAATATTGGCCGCCGATATTTTAAATTTTCAGATCATATCCCAGGAAATCGGCAACCTCCTCAATTATCTGCCCAGGTTTTTTAGTGCATTGGTACTTTTAATGGTAGGGTTCTATATAGGCAGTTTGGTAAAAAAAACGGTAAAAAAACTATTCGAATCCTTTGAGTTGGGAGGTTCCAACTTGGTAAGTAACCTGCTGTTTTACATTATCGTCATTTTTATGTCCATCACGGCGTTGAACCAAGCAGGGGTCGATACCACCATCATAACCAATAATATAACCATGATATTGGGGGCGTTTCTGTTGGCATTTGCATTGGGCGTAGGTCTGGGAACACGAGAAATTATTGCAGATATCATGAGGTCCTTCTATACAAGAAAGACCTATGCCGTTGGAGACAGAATTGTGATCGGGGACGACGAAGGGACCATCAAGGCCATCGAAAACAATAGCCTTATTTTAGAGACCCGAGCCGGAGAATTTGTGATTCCGATCAAGGATGTGGTATCACAAAAAGTACAGATAAAATCTTAATCCGTCCATTGTATAAAACAAGTGCGGTAACTTCCTTGGAATTTGATTATTTTTGAAGTCTTACAACACGTAAAAAAATGAGTTCAAAAAAAGGAAAAGTTCAGGAATTGATCCAAGAAAAGTTATTAAACGACCGCAAAGTGTTTTTGTGGGGACAAGTAGATGATGATTCTGCCAAACATGTAATCGATAGGCTACTGTATTTGGATATGTTGAACAATGATGAGATTCAATTGATTATCAATAGCCCCGGAGGCTACGTAACTTCCGGGTTTGCCATTTACGATACCATTAAACAGATCAAAAGCCCTGTATCTACCGTTTGTTCCGGATTGGCGGCCTCAATGGGCTCCATTCTATTATCCGTAGGCGAAAAGGGCAGAAGATTTATTCAGCCCCATGCCCGCGTAATGATCCATCAGCCTAGCGGTGGTGCAAGAGGGCAGGCATCGAATATCGAGATTCAGGCCAGAGAGATTATAAAGACCAAGGAGTTGGGTGCCAAAATATTGGCGGAAAACTGTGGGCAGTCTTTTGACAAGGTAATGAAGGATTTTGATCGTGATTATTGGATGGGTGCAGAAGAATCTGTGGCGTATGGCATCGTAGATGATATATTGAAATAAACCCAAGATTTCTATAAAGTGAAAAGTCCTTCGCAACGTATTGTGAAGGACTTTTTATATATAGGCGCCGAAGCGGAATATTTTAAATATATACGGCAACAAGAATGCCAATAGATCATAAAGACTTGTTAAAATCAGAATAGCTCCGGATTTGCAATAATTTTCCTGGCCCTATCCTGTAAATCCTTGAGTTCTTCCTTATTCTTCTTTTTCAATAAGCTCAACATCATGTTCATACGTTGATTGTCCTTAAAAAACGCTTTTTTATCTTCTAAAAAATTCCAGTAAAGCGAATTGAAGGGACAGGATTTTTCTCCCGACTTTTTAGTATGGCTATAACTACATTCCTTACAATAGTTGCCCATTTTATTAATATAATTGGCACTGCTTACATAAGGCTTGGTCGCCACAATGCCACCATCGGCATATTGGCTCATGCCCCGGGTATTGGTAATTTCCACCCACTCGATCGCATCTATATATACGCCAAGGTACCAAGCATCCACTTTATCGGGGTCAATTTGAGTGAGAAGGGCGTAGTTTCCAATGATCATGAGCCGTTGAATATGATGGGCATACGCATCGTCTAAACTTTGGGTAATGGCCTTGTGCAAACAGTTCATTTTGGTTTTGCCCGTCCAAAAGAAATCCGGGAGCGGGTTGCGGTTCTCCAATTTGTTCACTTTGGCATATCCCGGCATTTCCTTCCAATATACCCCCCGCATGTATTCCCGCCAACCTAGTATCTGACGGATAAAACCTTCCACTTGCGAGATATGGATGTCATCTTTATGCGCATGGTAATGGTCCAATACGGTATGGATTACTTCTTGGGGTGACAGCATTTTGCTGTTCATGCCAAAGGAAAGGCGCGAATGGAACAGGTATTTTTCCTGAGTATGCAATGCATCTTGATAATCACCAAAATATTTCAACAGATTGGAACAGAAAAACGTCAATAACTTTTTACATTCCTCGTGCGATGTTGGCCAGTGAAAATTTTTGGCGTCAATGTTTCCGAAGGTTTTTATATCCGCATTTTTAATTTCTTCCAACAGTTCGGTAACGTCGGTATCAAAAGATAGTTCTTTGGGAATTTTTGGCGATCCGTCCCATTTTTTACGGTTACTTTGGTCAAAGTTCCATTTACCGCCTTCGGGCTGATCATTGATCATCAAAATGTTATGTTTCCTTCGCATCATGCGGTAGAAACTCTCCATCAACAATTGTTTTTTTCCTTTAAAGTGATTTTCCAGATCATTTCTTTTGGTGTAAAAATGTTCGGTGTCAAAAACCTCCGAACTAATGGTAATGGATTTTACGATTTCCTTGAGCTGCTGGTCCAATCGGTATTCATCGGGCAATTGGTATTCGAACTTTTCAATTTGGTGTTCCGAAATGGCTTTTTTGATGAGCTCGGGCAAGTTTTGAGGATTTTTCTCATCACCTATCCTATAATAGATGACATGGTGCCCCTCCTCTTTTAAAGTGTTTGAAAAATTCCTCATGGAACGAAAAAAGCCGACCACTTTTTGAATATGGTGCTTTACATAATCGGTTTCTTGGCGCATTTCGGCCATTAGGTATGTATGGTCGTCGGTCACTTTATCGAACCAGCTGTGTGATAGGTTCAATTGGTCACCAAGGATTAGTCGAAGTGTTTTCATCGGTTAAAAAAGAGTGGGTTGTAGCCAAAGCGATCGGAATTTTTTATTGGGATCGTACATATCCGCCTGCCGTTTTGTGTTAAAAGTTCTGTTTCGCGGGTCGTTGCCCACACCACTGTTGTACATCCAGTTGCCCCAATTGCTGTGTACGTCGTAGTCTATGAGCATCGATTCAAAATAGGCGGCCCCTATTCGCCAATCTTGTTGTAGGTGTTTGGACCAAAAACTGGCCACGTTCTGTCTGCCACGGTTGCTCATCCATCCGGTTTGTTTTAGTTCGATCATATTGGCGTTTACAAAATCATCATTGGTTTCCCCGTTGATCCATGCCATTTTGACATCTTGTATTGTGTGCCAGTCATATTTTTTGTGAAGAATGCCTTCCAATTTAAAAATATCATTTCCGTGTTTTAACGAAATGTATTTGAAGTAATCACGCCAAATCAGCTCAAAAACCAACCAATACGTATCCTGATTCTTTTTTATTTCCTTTTCAAATCGTCTTATTTCCCAATAGATGGTTCGAGCGGAAATACTTCCATTGGCCAACCAGGGTGAGAGTTTGGAGCTGTAATCGGTGCCGGTAAGTCCGTTTCTCGTTTTTTTATAGTAGGCCAGTTTTTTGGTGTCCCAAAAGTAATGTTGTATGCGCATTCGGGCATTTTCCTCGCCACCTTTGTACGGAAAGGCGGACCTGTAATCTGTTTTAAAATCTAAGAACCCAAGACTTTCCAATGTTGGGACTTTAGTGTTGGGGTCTACTTGATTTTCTATGGGAAATACTTTGGGCAAAGTAAAACATTGTCTCACCGAGGAATATTTTTCGCATTTTTTTCGAAAAAGTGTGAATATTGAAGGGATTTGTGCAGGGGAGGCAAAGGGAATGTCATCGGGATGAAATAGGAATTGGTCGAAGGTCTTATGCAAAACAGTCCCTTTGGGTAATAGATTTTGAACATTTTGTACGGTTTGTTTCTCTTCAGAGGTCCATTCGTTCTGTACAAAAACGGCATCTATAATAAATTGCCTCACCAAATCAGGTATAACATCCTCTGGCTTTTCTTGGTAAACATAAAGAGTGATATTGAGTGCTTTTAAATTTTCATGAAGCTGTTGAACCGTTTCCAATAGAAATTTTGCCCTGAAGCGTTCCGTTTTCTTGAATCCAAATTTATCCGTTTCGAATTGCCTAGGGTCAAAACAATACAGGGCTATTAACCTATTGGCCTTGGCGGCCAGATGCAAAGCTTCGTTGTCGTGTACCCGTAAATTATTTCCAAACCAAATTAGGCTAGTTGTCATGTTTGTTCTTGTTTTTTCTGCAGTGTGCGCTGCAATAAATTACGTTTTCCCAATCTTTCGCCCATTTTTTTCGCCAAGCAAAAGGTCTTTGGCAAACCGGGCAATGTTTTAGAGGTAAATATGTTTTAAGATGTGCCAACCCAATCAATAATGTTTAATAAAAATACAAAATTATTAAACAAAAATAATTGAAAATGGAAGGGAAACCATTATTTGGAACTGTTCAAGGCCAAAATGCTTATTTTTACTATTTAATTAGAATTTGGCCCAGTGGGCATTTATGGTACAGACTCCAAAAAATATAGCCATCATCGGTTCCGGATTGGTGGGCTCTTTGTTAGCGATTTATCTCCGAAAAATTGGACACAAGGTCACAGTTTTTGATAGAAGGCCGGATATTAGGACAATCAAGTTTTCTGGCAGGTCCATTAATTTGGCCATGAGCAATAGGGGTTGGCGCTCCCTTAATGCAGTAGGTATTGGTGAAAAGATCAAGGATATAGCCATTCCGTTGGATAAAAGGGCCATGCACGTTAACGATAAGCCCGTATATTTTCAAAAATATGGGAAGGAAGGGGAGGCCATCTGGTCCATTTCTCGCGGTATTTTGAACAAACGGATGATCGATTTGGCCGAAGAAGCAGGAACGGTGTTCAGGTTCGACGAAAAAGTGTGGGACGTTAACCTGCCCGAAGCTAAAATTTATACGGGGGAAACCGAAAAAGGAAAGTGGACGGAATATCAGTTCGATATCATTTTTGGTTGCGATGGTGCGTTTTCCAGAGTGCGCCACAAAATGCAACGTAGGAGTAGGTTTGATTATTCACAAGATTTTATCGATGTAGGGTATAAGGAACTTACCATACCAGCCAACGAGGATGGAACCCATAAGCTGGATAAAAACTCTTTTCATATATGGCCGCGAGGTGAGTTTATGCTCATTGCCATGCCCAATATTGATGGTAGTTTTACCTGTACCCTGTTTTTACCGTTTGAAGGGAAGGTGTCTTTTGAAAGTTTAACCACTGTGGATGCGGCGAAGGCATTTTTTAAGGAGTATTTTCCCAACGTACGCAAGGAAATCGAGAATTTGACCAAAGATTTTTTTCAAAACCCAACCAGCGCCATGGTGACCATGAAATGTTATCCTTGGACCTATTGGAACAAAGTTGCTCTGGTCGGTGATTCGGCACACGCCATTGTGCCCTTTTATGGTCAGGGCATGAATGCCGGTTTTGAGGATATATTTATCCTTAACAAACTCATGAAGAAATATGGGGACGATTGGGACGCTATTTTTTCCGAGTACCAAAAGGAACGTAAGCCCAATGCAGATGCCATTGCTGAGTTGAGCTATCGAAATTTTGTGGAAATGAGCCGTAAAACGGCAGACCCTAAGTTTTTGCTACAGAAAAAAATTGAAAAGCATTTTGCGGCCCTACATCCGGAGAAATGGATTCCTGTTTACAGTCGGGTCACATTTTCGGACAGGCCCTACGCCGAAGCTCTTGCTATTGGGGATATGCAGGAAGCTATTATGAAACAAGTGATGCAAATACCGAATATTGAAGAAAAGTGGGATTCCAAGGAAGTTGAAGAAATGATTCTGGAGTTGTTATAGGCAAGTCAGGTCAATGGTCTTTTCCCCCGAAATCAAGAAGCCTATTATTTAGTCGGATATTAATTTCGCGAATACCTTGAACTCTTCCGAAAAACCAATTTGGTTTCTGAAAAGGGTAAAAGCAATACTCAGCTATCTACTGGGTCGGGATTTGCTCATCGCTTTTTTATTTTGATTAACTACATAAAAAAAAACCACCTTTTAAGGTGGCTTCTATATTTTAGTTCAAGTTTTAGGATTAAAGCTTTGCGAAAAGCTTTTCCATTCTTTCTTGTTCTTCTTCGGCCAGTAGCGGATCTACCAAAATCCTACCACTGTGCTCGTCTGTAATAATTTTTTTGCGCGAAGCTATCTCTACCTGAACCTGTGGAGGAATCGTGAAAAAGGAACCACCTGAAGCACCTCGCTCTACAGGAACCACGGCCAAACCGTTTTTTACATTGTGACGGATTCTTTTGTAGGCCTTCACCAAACGCTCTTCAATCTGCTCTTCGTACTCTTCAGATTTTTTCAAAAGCGCTTTTTCCTCTTTTTCGGTTTCTGCAAGAATAGCATCCAATTCGCCTTTTTTGTGTTTTAAATGGCTTTCGCGCTCGGACAATTTTTCTTTGGTCTGGGAAATTACTTCCTTTTTCTGTTCAATTTGCGCTTTGAACTCCTTAATGTTCTTTTCGGCCAATTGAATCTCCAATTCTTGGAACTCCACTTCCTTGCTCAGGGAATTAAATTCACGGCTGTTCCTCACGTTTTTTTGTTGCTCGCTATATTTTTTGATCAGCGACTTGGACTCTTCAATAAGATTCTTTTTGGCAGTAATCTCAAAGTTGATGGTCTCAACATCCGTTTTTAATTTGTCCATTCTGGTTTTAAGACCAAGAACTTCGTCTTCCAAGTCTTGTACTTCCAAAGGCAATTCGCCTCTAACGTTGCGGATTTCATCCACTCTGGAATCAATAAGCTGTAGATCGTATAGTGCTCTCAACTTTTCCTCCACAGTGTTTTCTTTCTTGTTCGCCATATATTTTATAAATACTTGATGGGATTCGTTATACTCTCCGATAAAGAGACTGCAAAATTAGGAATTTTTTTCGTAAGATAATCAACCAATAAATCTTTTGTAAACTGCTCAGTTTCAAAGTGCCCAATATCGGCGACCACCATTTGGTTTTCTGCACGGTAAAAATCGTGGTATTTTAGATCGGCAGTTACATAGATATCTGCACCGGATTTACTGGCAGCTTCTATGGCAAATGCACCACTACCGCCCAAAATAGCGACTTTGTTTACCTTTTTTCCCAAGAGTTCGGAATGGCGGACGACCGATGCGTTCATCCGCTCCTTGACCATTAGCAGAAACGCTTTTTCCGTTAGTTCTGTCTCCAATGTGCCGATCATGCCCATTCCAAGATCTTGATTGGTGTTTTCGAGGGTGATAATCTCATAGGCCACTTCCTCGTATGGATGGGATGAAAAGAGCGCTTTTAAAATAGCACTTTCTTTTTCAAAGGAATAGATAACATTGATTTGCGTCTCTTTTTCAAAATGGACTTCCCCAACTTTTCCTACAGATGGGTCGGCCCCGCTCTCTGCTTTAAAACTCCCGATACCTTCCAGGCTATAACTGCAATTGCTGTATTTGCCTATTTCGCCGGCCCCTGCCTCAAAAAGGGATGTTTTTATTTTTTCTGCGTCTGCCAAGGGAGCGTATGTGGTCAGTTTTTTAATACTCTTGGCTTTTGGAATCAGGATTTTTGGATTTTTAATGCCTAGGACCTCACAGATTTTGGCATTGACCCCCATTTTGTTATTGTCCAGTGCCGTATGCATGCTGTAAATGGCAATGTTGTTGGCAATGGCCTTGAGCACCACTCGTTCAACATAATTGCTTCCGGTAAGTTTTTTTAAACCTTTAAATATAATGGGATGAAAGCTTACGATCAAATTACAATTTTTGGCAATGGCTTCGTCCACCACATTCTCCAAAGTGTCCAAGGTGACCAAAATACCCTTGACCTTCATTTTGGGGTTGCCCACCAGTAAACCTACATTGTCAAAATCCTCTGCATGGGCCAAAGGGGCCAATTCCTCTAGCGTTTTTGCTATTTCGTTAACGGTCATTTTAAAATTGTTAAGTGTGCTAAAGATAAAATATTATATTTTCGTTCAATGCTTAAAGTACTCCGCATTTTAGCGTTTCCGGTTTCCTTGGTCTACGGTCTGGTGGTTTGTGTTCGAAACCTCTTGTTCGATATGGGTATTTTTTCTTCAAAATCCTATTCTACTCCGACTATTTGTGTTGGAAACTTAAGCGTAGGCGGCACGGGCAAAACTCCGATGACAGAATATTTGCTGCGTTTGTTGCAGGGGCGGGAAGCTGCCGTTTTAAGTCGTGGTTATAAGCGTAAGTCCGAGGGGTTTTATATGGCCGGTACAGGGGCAACGGTTTTGGAATTGGGTGACGAACCGTATCAAATCCATCAAAAATTTCCTGAAGTTGCCGTTGCGGTAGATGCTGATAGGCGCAATGGTATTGAGCAGTTGGAAAGCTCGGTACAGCCGGAAATCATTGTGCTGGACGATGCCTTCCAACACCGAAAGGTAAAGCCGACATTTTCTATTTTGCTCACTACTTATCAAAACTTATATGTGAACGATTGGTATTTGCCCACGGGCAGGCTTCGGGATAGCAAAAAAGAAGCAAAACGTGCGGATTTGATAATTGTAACCAAGTGCCCCGAGTTGCTAAAGGAGCATAAAAGAAAGATTATTACGGCCAAGTTGCGACCCATGGAACATCAAAAAGTGCTGTTTGCATCACTAAAATACCAAGATTTTGTAAGCGATGGCTGTGAAAACAAGCTTCCGCTAGCTAAATTGGGTGAAAAGAATATTGCTTTGGTAACGGGTATCGCATCACCAAGGCCGCTAGAAAAATACCTAGAGTCCCAAGGCGTTGGTTTCAAGCATTTTGAGTTTGGGGACCATCATCATTTTTCGGACAACGACATTGATCAATTTAAAGATTTTGAACTGATCTTGACCACGGAAAAGGATTTTGTTCGATTAGACGGTAGGGTAGAGCATCTTTATTATTTGGAAGTTGCCCATAGCTTTTCTGCTGGTGATGATGAGGTTTTAAAGAAATCGATCGAAGGATTGCTTTAAACGGAACCTTCTTCCATCTTTCTTCTAAAGATATTTTCCCCGATTTTTTGGTAAAACACTTCAGGTTTAAACGGTTTTGTGACCACATCGTCACAGCCTGCTTCGTAAAAACTATCAAGGCTGTCGTCCAAAGATATTGCCGTTAGTGCGATTATGGGGATGCGTTGGTCGAACTTGCGTATTTGTCGTGTTGCTTCCTCGCCGCTAATCCCCGGCATGTGAATATCCATCAAAATAGCGTCGTAAGTGTTGTTTTTGGCCAAATCTATAGCCTCGTTTCCATTGTTGGCAATATCGCAGGTAATCTCTTTTTTGGTAAGCATTTTTTTGGTGATTACCTGGTTGATCTTATTGTCCTCGACCACCAATACGTGTAAACCTTTGAACTGAAATTCCTCTGGGTTGAGCTCAAACGCGACCTCTTCGCCGACCTTGCTCTCGAAATCCACATCCATTTCAAAAAAGAAAGAACTTCCCTGGCCCAGTTCACTTTCCAACTGTATGGTGCTGCCAAAAAGGCCCAATAAGCTTTTAACAATGGTTAGTCCGAGACCGGTTCCCCCGTATTCCCTGTTAATTTGGATAGATCCTTGCTCGAAGCTATCAAAAATATTCTGTTGTTGGTCTTCCGAAATGCCGATTCCATTGTCCCTCACCTCAAAATAGAGCTTTGCTTGGTCTTCTTCTTTTTTAAGGAGTTTGGCAATTACTTCTACTTTGCCATTTTTGGTGAATTTGAGGGCGTTGCCCACAAGGTTCATAAAAATTTGGGAAAGTTTAATGGGGTCGCCCAATAGTTTTTTGGGAATGGTCGGGTCATAATCCAAAACAAGCTCGGTACGCTGTTCATGGGCATTTTGTTGGAGCGATTCCATAACGTCGCTCAGTACTTTGTCGAGTTTAAATTCTATGCTCAGCGGCTCAAGTTTGTCTGCGTCAATTTTATTGATCTGAAGGATATCGTTAATAAAATTGAGCAAGTATTCCCCAGAAAATTTTAAGGATTTTAAATGTTCTTTTTGATGTTCCGAAGGATTTTCTTCAAGTAAAAGATGGGTGAGCCCGGTTACCGCATATAAAGGAGTTCTTAGCTCATGGGTCACCGTGGACAAAAAGTTGGTTTTTGCTTCCATGGCCGAGACCGCTGCGTCCCTGGCCAGCTCCAATTCTTTGTTTTTGGTGTAAAGAAGGTCGTTGGTTTTTAATTTGATCTGATTGTTCCGGAAAAGCGAAACTGCCAAAAGCGAGATGATGGTTAAAAATGCGGAGGTTAAAATTGCCGTGATTTCGGAACGGTTTTTTGATTCGCTCAACTCTTCGTTCTTGGCCTGCAGCTTATTGAGTTCGTTCATTTGATGATCGAAACGGATTTTGTCCGCAGTGGAAGCATCCAATTTTGCTTTTTCCATATTAAATATGGAGTCCTTTATTTGGGCCAGACCTTTGGCATACATCAAAGACTCGTTATAGTTTCCGTTGGATTCGTAGATAAGGGACAATTGCTCGTATGCATTTTTTATTTCTTGTGCGTAACCATGTTTTTCGGCTAGTTCCAGTGCTGCCTTTGCATGGATTGTGGCTTCTTCCAGGTCGTTGAGGATAACACTGATTTTGGCCAGTTCAAGATTTGCTTTTGTTGCCAAGAACGTTCTTTCCTTATCATCGGAATTAACAATAAGTGCGTGTAGGTTGGTTATGGCATCGTCAAACTTTTCTATGTTGGAATAGATATAGGCCTCGAGCAATAGAATGTTGTTGGTAAGGTTTCTGTTGTTGCTCAGTTTCCTGGATTCTTCCAATTGTTTTAGCGCCTGGAAGTTGTTGCCCTCATCAAATCTAAGTGCACCATCCAAGAATAGATGGAAGGCTTGACCGTAGGAATAGGAGGTGTCCTTTAAAAAATCCCCTGCTCTTTCCAGATAGAATATAGCAGTGTCCACATCTCCTTGTTCTAAGAATAAACGGGCATATTGGTGGTAGGTGTCCACTAAGAGCTTTGTGTCCTCGTTACTTTCTGCAATATTCGCGGCTTGGTCCAATGTTTCCAGCGCCTTGTCTATTTTATTCTGGTGACGATAGGTCATGAATGTATCAAAAATAGACTTTACGTCGGATGTGGAATTACTTTCGTTTTGACCAAAAAAGAGCTGTGTGCATAATAAAATGCACAAGAGCAATAGCGGTTGTTTGGCTACTTTAATGTTACCTAGGTCAATATTCAAACGTAGTTTTTCTTAATGAGCAAAGCTATTAAATCGATAATTCTGGAGCAATACCCAGTTTCGTTATCGTACCATCCAATGATTTTTACCATTTTACCGATCACGGAGGTCATCAAAGAATCAAACGTACAAGAATAACAACTATTGTTTATATCGATAGAAACGATAGGGTCTTCGGTATAATTGAGGATGCCCTTAAGATCGGTTTCGGCCTTTTCCTTAAAGGTAGTGTTTATTTTTTCAATGCTGGTTTCGTTTTTTACATTGAAAGTGATGTCGGTCAAAGAACCATTGGGTACCGGAACCCGAATTCCACATCCCCCAATAACATCGGACAATTCCGGAAAAATACTTGTTAAGGCTTTGGCGGCCCCTGTGGTTGTTGGGATTATGGACTGGCCTGCGGCACGGGACCTTCTTAGGTCTCGATGTGGGCTATCGTGTAAACTTTGATCGGAGGTATAGGAGTGTACCGTTGTTATGTAGGCTTGTTCAATTCCGCACAATTCGTTGATTACCTTGATCATTGGAGCAGCATTATTGGTTGTGCAAGAGGCATTGGAGATAATGGTGTCATCCGCTTGGATGATTTCCTCGTTTACCCCCAAAACCACCATTTTAATGGTTTCATCTACGGGCGGGACCGATAGTATTACTTTTTTAGCTCCATTTTTTACATGGAACTCCAGATCTTCGCGTGCTTTGAACTTACCCGTGGATTCGACAACAACGTCGACCCCATAGGATTTCCAATCGATTTCTTTGGGGTGTTTGTGGTTTAGCAACGGTATTTTCCTTTCGTTCACCACAATATGATTTCCCTCTTGGCCTACGTTGGCGTTTATTGGGCCATGGATACTGTCGTACTTGAGCAAATGGGCGAGGGTTTTGGTATTGGCCAAATCGTTGATCGCCACTACTTGGATGTTCGGATGTTTTAGCAAGAGTCTGAAAAGTGTTCTGCCGATACGGCCAAAACCATTGATGCCAACCGTTATATTTTTCATGATTTAGAGTGCGCGATGCTATTGAATGTGTTTATGGGCTTTGTAGGATGACCGGACCAATGCTCCGCTCTCTACATGTCTAAAGCCCATTTTTAACCCTATTTCCTCATATTTTTTGAACTGTTCCGGTAAGATAAACTGCTTTACGGGAAGGTGTTTTTTTGAAGGTTGTAGATATTGGCCAATAGTAACTACGTCCACATCGACTTTTCTTAGGTCTTCCATGGTTGTGATGACTTCGTGTTCCTCTTCACCAAGACCTAACATTATTCCTGATTTGGTTCGGTTGGCCCCGTTCTTTTTTAAGTAATCAAGTACTTCGAGGCTACGTTCGTATTTAGCCTGTATTCTAACTTCGCGGGTTAATCGTTTTACAGTTTCCATGTTGTGCGATATTACCTCTGGGGCAACATCAAGGATTCTGTCCAAATGAGTAGCAATACCTTGAAAATCTGGAATTAAGGTTTCCATGGTTGTTTCTGGGTTCATTCGTCTAACGGCTTTTACCGTTTCTGCCCAGATTATGGAGCCCATATCCTTAAGGTCGTCCCTATCTACCGATGTTAGGACCGCATGTTTGATATTCATTATTTTAATGGAGCGTGCCACTTTTTCCGGCTCTGCCCAGTCCACGGATTCCGGTCTTCCGGTTTTAACGCCGCAAAAACCACAGGAGCGCGTGCAAATATTTCCTAAGATCATAAAAGTGGCAGTGCCCTCTCCCCAGCATTCTCCCATGTTCGGGCAGCTACCAGAGGTACAAATGGTGTGGAGGTCGTACTTGTCCACCAAGCCTCTGAGCTGGGTGTATTTTTTTCCAGTAGGGAGTTTAACTCTTAGCCATTTTGGCTTTCCCTTGGGCGGATGAACGTTTTCTGCAACACTAGTGCTCATACAACAATTTTAGATTTACAAAGATACGAAACTGGCAAGTAAACTTTAGTCCTTGATTGGGGTCACTTTTTTTTGATGATTTCCGCCAAAAGTTTTTTTGCCCGGAGCAACTTTACCTTCACATTGTTTACCGGTTCGTCCAATTCTTTGGCAATATCGGCATAGCTCAACTCCTGAAAATACCTCAAGTTGATTACTTTTTGGTAATGGGGCTTAAGTTTTTTGATATGCTGAAGAAGATGGGCCAGGTTTTGTTCTGTGATCAGTCGGTCTTCGGCGGTAGGGGTTTCGTCCAACACTTTTTTAACTTCGTCTCCCCGTGATTCCATTTCGTTCATTAGACTTCTTTTTCGTTTACGCAGAAGATCTACATGAAGATTTTTGGAAATGGTAATGAGCCAAGTTTTAAACTCATAGGACTCGTCGTAAGTGTCGATTCTGTCAAAAGCCCGCGAAAATGTTCGTATGGTAATGTCCTCGGCATCGTTCTCATTTTTGGTGCGGAGCATCTGAAAACCATAAACATCGTTCCAAAAAGTATCCAAAAGGGTACTAAAGGCAATTTGGTTGCCTTGTTTTGCCTTTTGTATGATTTCCTTGATGGATTCGTCAGGTTTTTCCAAAAAAAAATGAATTGCCTTATTGTTGGTGCGAGGCGTTAAGGGGTATCGGTGACCGTGTCTTTTTTACAATCTTGTTCTTCGGGAAGTTTTCCGCAAAACCCGCAGGCCTGTCCGTCTTTGTTCAAAAAAGGGTTCTGACTTGCGCAAGTACCGGCAAATTCACCGTTCTTTTTTGCCCAAATCTTGATCGCGATTCCTGCAAATCCTATGGCTAACAATCCAATGGTAACTAATGCTAACTTCATGTTCCAACTTTTTACAAAGGTACAAAATACCTTTTATAGGTCGGAAAGTTTAAGGTTTCTTTAAACCGGGGTTTAATATTTAATGTTTGCCACAATGTTGTCCACGGATGGGGCGCTATTGCCCCCTTTTGGCTCTATGGTGATATAACCTACGGCATTATCGGCATAGGGTAGGGCAAGGAGTTTGTCTTTTTCATCAAAATTTTTGATGACCCCCAGGTTTACGAGCTCACCATTCACCTCCGCCCACATTTGGAAACATTTGTCCTCGGGAAGTTCAGGAACATTGCTCACATTGATGTATGACAGCTTTTTTACCGGATTTATATAGGCAATGGCCTTAAGCTCTTTGCCTTCTTTTTGTCCTTTGACCTGATATTTTTTGGTCGCCGGATTGTTCAAGACAATAAATTGGTTTCGCATGTCCGCCAATTGGTCTTTCATGTTGTTTTCCAAATACTTGATCTGGTTGGTCACCATGGTATTTTCTTCTTGAAGGGTTTTGTTCTGGTTCCAGAAGAAAATGGATGACCCGGCAAAAATCATGATGGCAACACTCGCAGCAATAGCGTAACGGAAGAATCTTTTGCTTACCATGGATTCTTTCTTGGCGCTGGCAATTATAATTTCCTTAAGGCCTTCTGGGGTCTTTTTAGCATATAAATTAGCGAAGGTTTCCAAGTTCTTTTGCAACTCATCGTAGGTTTCCCTTACTTCGGGGTACATGGCAATATACCTTTCCGCCTTTTGGGTCTCATCCTTGGTGGTGTCGCCCAATAGGTATTTTTCTAAAATGTCGGATTCTAAAAATAGTTTTACTTTTTCCTTCATGACAATAGGTTTAGAATAAGGAGCAAGGACATAGTGGTTCCGTAAATTTTTCCAAGTTCGCGAAGTCCTATTTTTAATCTGGATTTAATCGTACCCAATGGAATGTCCAGTTCTTCACTTGCCTCCTGCTGCGTCATTCCTTCAAAAAATAGAGCTTCTAGAACAATTCTGTATTTGTCTTCAATTTTATCCAAGTTTTCTTGGATGTCGAGATGTTCGGGATTTATTCCTTTGACTCCTACATTATATACGTCGGAAACATCTATTTGGATTTCCTTATCGGATTTATTTGCAACGCTGCGAAGCTTGTCTATGGCCGTATTGCGCACTATGCGGAACAACCATGTGAACAATTTGGCTTTTGAGGCGTCGTAGGTATCTGCTTTTTTCCAGATTTTGATAAAACTTTCTTGCAGCACATCTTGTGCAAGTTCTTCATCTTTTACCACTTTATATGCCACACCAAAGAGCGTATCGCCGTAGTTTTCATACAATAGGGAAATGGCCTTGTCGTCTTTTTCCGCTAACAATGAAACAATATGTCTCTCTATCAGTGTGCTCATTTAAGATGTTTTGGTAATTTTTTCAAGGGGCAAAAGTCTAAAATAGGATTTATCTCGTATATAAAACAAAGCTAAAGTAGAAAATGCTTTTCGACTTTGGTGTATTACAATGAATTTATGGGCGCTATGCCCTTACAACATAGATAAATTTGGTTAGTTTGGTTTGGTATAACCCTCGTTATTGTTAGCAATGCGAGGGTTATTTTATGATGTTTACTTCTGGTTGCAACTTAATTTTATAAGTGTTTTTTACTTTCTCCTGAATTTTTTTTGATAGATCTAGAATTTCTTGCCCGGTGGCATTGCCATAATTTACCAGGACAAGGGCTTGTTTTTCGTGCACCCCTGCATCGCCGAAACGTTTTCCCTTAAATCCACATTGTTCGACCAGCCAGCCAGCAGGAATTTTATATTTATTCTCCTCCAGCTCATAATAAGGGGCATTGGGGTGGAGTTTTATAAACTTGTCAAATGCTTTTTTCGATATCACCGGGTTCTTAAAAAAACTCCCACTATTTCCAATTTTCTTTGGGTCGGGCAACTTACTTTCCCTGATGGCAATAACGGCGTCCGATACATCTTTAACGGTAGGATGCACAATTTCCCTATTTTTTAGCTCGTTTTCTATGGAGCCGTACCCCGTATGTAGGGCATGATTTTTTTTAGTGAGCCTTAGAGTCACGGAAGTAATAATGTATTTATCCTTGGCGTGGTTCTTAAAAATAGAGTCCCTATAACCAAATTCGCAGGCTTCATTGTTGAACCCTTCAAGCTCGCCGGTTTCTATATTCATGGCGGCACAGGAAACAAACACATCTTTTAGTTCAACACCATATGCACCTATGTTCTGTATGGGCGCCGTGCCTACATTGCCTGGTATTAAGGATAGGTTTTCCAGACCGCCATAACCCTGTTCCAAGCTCCACATTACAAGGCTATGCCAGTTTTCGCCGGCCATAACTTTTACCTCTACACTGTTTTCATCTTCCTCAACAACGGTTATGCCCTTGAGTTTAATGTGGATTACCAGACAATCGATATCCTTGGTGAGCAGCATATTGCTCCCACCGCTTATAATAAACTTTTTAGGGTATGCCTTTAACTCAAGTACCTTTTGTAATTGAACCAGTCCGGTAATCTCAACAAAAAATCTAGCGTTAACATCTATACCAAAGGTGTTATAGTTTTTTAAGGATATGTTTTCTTGGATTTCCACTAATCTTTATACTTCTTTAGGGCGCTTCGCAAGATTTGGACTGCTTTTACAAGTTGCTCTTTTTCTAGCACATAGGCAATTCTGATCTGATTTTTTCCCAATCCGGGCGAAGCATAAAATCCTGCTGCTGGGGCCACCATAACCGTACTCCCGTCGAGTTCATAATTTTCCAGGAGCCATTGAGCAAAATCATCGGCATCTGCTATGGGCAATTCTACCACGCAATAAAAAGCGCCTTGGGGGACAGCTACTTTTACGCCGTCTATTTTTTTTAGTTCTGAAATAAGGGTATCCCTTCTGGCAACATACTCGGTGATAACATTATCAAAATATTCCTGTGGTGTCTCCAGAGCCGCCTCGCTGGCAATTTGAGCAAAGGTAGGAGGGGATAAACGGGCCTGTGCAAACTTCATAGCTGTTTGTATAACCTCGATGTTTTTGGAAATCAGACAGCCGATTCGTGCGCCGCACATACTGTAACGTTTGGATACCGAGTCCACGACAATGGCGTTTTCTTCCAAGCCTTCCAGCTGTAAAATGGAATAATGTTCACGGCCATCATAAGCAAATTCCCTGTAAACTTCATCGGCGATCAAAAACAGATTGTGCTTTTTTACCAATTCTGCCAATTGCTCAATCTCTGCTTTGCTATATAGGTAGCCTGTTGGATTGCCCGGATTGCAAATAAGGATTGCTTTTGTTCTTGGCGTGATGAGCTCTTCAAACTTAGAGATGGGAGGAAGTGCAAAGTTATCATCGATAGAAGATACAATAGGTTTTACCTTTACCCCCGCGGCAGTGGCAAATCCGTTGTAATTGGCATAGAAAGGCTCTGGTATAATAATTTCGTCATCGTTGTCCATTATGGTCCCCATGGCAAAAGAGAGTGCTTCCGAGCCTCCTGTCGTCACAATAATTTCGTCGGCACTTACCCTAATATCCTGTTTGGCATAATAATCGGCGATCTTTTTTCGATAGGCTTCGGAACCTTGTGTCATGCTGTACTCCAAAACCTCAATGTTGTGGTTTCTTACCGCGTCCAGCGCAACTTTTGGAGTTTTTATGTCGGGTTGACCAATATTCAGGTGGATAACATGTACACCTCTTTTTTTTGCTGCTTCCGCAAAGGGAACCAATTTTCGAATTGGTGACGCAGGCATTTGTCTTCCTTTATTGGAGATACTTGGCATGGGTTAAATTTTTGACAAAAATGAGAAAACCTGTTATTGCAAACAACAACTTTTACATTTAATTCCTTGATTATCGAAATGTTAAAATCCGTAATACTTTACCCTCTTATTTGTATATTTAATACATATGGTAAGTTGATTGTAAGTATGTTGAGGAAAAAATCTATATTTTTTACACTTTTACTATTTGTGCCCCTATGGGTGGTTGCACAAGGATTTAGATTGCCCAAAGGTGAAAGATTTGAAAAAATCAGATTTGAGCTTATCAATAATCTGATCATAGTTCCGGTCGAGATTAATGGAACGGAACTTACATTTATTCTGGATTCCGGGGTAAGTAAGCCAATACTCTTTAACCTTTCCGAATCGGATTCCGTATCGATCAACAATGTTTCCGAAGTTACCATAAGGGGACTGGGCGATGGGGAGCCCATGAAAGCATTGAGCTCCAAAGGCAATATTTTCAAGTTCGGAAAAGCAAATAACTTTTCGCAAGACCTGTATGTGGTCATGGATAGAAATATCAATTTTTCCACATCTCTTGGAATTCCCGTACATGGAATTATGGGTTACGACCTATTCCGCGATTTTATCGTTGAGGTAAATTACGGAGCAAACAGATTAAAATTGCATAATCCCGAAACGTACACGTATAGAGAGAGCAAAAGGGCACAGACCATTCCTTTAGTGGTGGACAAACGAAAAGCCTATATTGAGGGTATGGTCCTTATGAAGGATACAGCCAATATTCCGGTAAAACTATTGGTCGATACTGGAAGTAGTGATGCACTTTGGTTGTTCCCTGAACCGGAAAAAGGACTGGAAATCCCCGAAAAAAGCTATGATGACCATTTAGGGCGAGGGTTAAGTGGTGATATTTTTGGCAAAAGAAGTAAAATCAATGGGGTTCGTATAGGGGATTTTGAACTAGAAGAAGCAAAAGTGGCATTCCCGGACAGGGAATCTTTTCAAGGTTTGGATACCTTGGGCAACCGAAACGGAAGCCTGGGGGGAGAGGTTCTTAAGCGTTTTAATATGATTTTTGATTATGGCCGTGGATTGGTAACCCTGAAAAAGAATGGAAATTTCAAGGAGCCGTTTCAATATAACTTGGCAGGTATAGACCTTAAACATAATGGTCTGCGCTACATTGCGGAAAGTATTGCCGGGGTAAACGGGGTAGTCAAGAACGAGAACGGCAGTACTTTTGGGAATGTGCAAATTTTGCTGGAAAACAAAACAAGACTGAGTTTGGTGCCGGAAATAGTGGTGTCCGGTATTCGGGCCGGTAGTCCTGCGGCTGAGGCCGGTTTAAGGGAAGGTGATGTTATTTTGGCGGTGAATGGCAGAAATGTACATAAATATAAGCTTCAGGAAATTCTTAAAATGATAAACGACAAGGAGGGCAAACGTATTAAACTGTTGATAGAAAGATATAATCAAGATCTATTGTTCTCCTTTGTCCTCAAAAAAGTATTTGACGAACAGTAAAAACAAAACCCCAAAAACCATAGGTCTTTGGGGTTTATTTATTGTTCTTTTCTTGATCTATTTGGCTCCTGGGGATTTTACCGTCCCTTTTATTTTTAGAACCTTTGTAGGTGTGTCCGCATTCGAGGTAACCGTTATGGCCTTTCTGATCGGACCAACCCTGTTGGTGTCATATTTCACCTCAATTTTGCCCGTTTTTCCTGGCATAATAGGCTCTTCCGGTTTTTTTGGAATTGTACAGCCACAGCTAGATCTAACATTGCTGATCACCAAAGGAACATTTCCAGTGTTGGTAAACTCAAATACACGGATACCATCACTGCCTCTTTCAATTTCCCCGTAATCAATAGTCTCGCTCTTAAATTCGATTTTAGCGGTTTCTTGAGCGTAAATCCCTAAGGATAAAAGCCCTACAAACAGCATGAGTACAGTTTTTTTCATCATTTTTGGTTTTTGGGTGAACTTCAAATGTAGATGTTTTGATACCTGCATCCAAAATTCTTTTGTTATAGAATAACGTTACTTATTTTTGTTTCGTATTTCTGGATTGGCTCTCATCCGAAGAATAGCGTAAAATTAACATTTGGCTTCCCCTTCAAAAAACCCAATCACAGTCCAATTAAACAAAAACTGTACCGAAAAATGGAGATTCCATCAAAATATGACCCAAAACGGGTCGAAGAACACTGGTATGCCTACTGGTCCGAGCACGATTATTTTAGTTCAAAACCGGACGAAAGGGAGCCTTACACCATAGTAATTCCTCCGCCGAACGTAACCGGAATCCTTCACATGGGCCATATGCTCAATAATACCATACAGGATGTATTGATCCGACGAGCAAGACTTTTGGGTAAAAATGCCTGTTGGGTGCCCGGTATGGACCATGCATCCATTGCCACCGAAGCAAAGGTGGTTGCCAAATTAAAGGCAGAAGGTATCGATAAATCCAAATTATCACGAGAGGAATTTCTAAAACATGCTTGGGATTGGACGAACGAGTATGGCGGTGTAATTCTTCAACAATTAAAAAAACTGGGTTGCTCCTGCGATTGGGATCGAACAAAATTTACCATGGATGACGATATGTCAGCCTCGGTAATCAAGGTTTTTGTTGATTTGTACAATAAGGGTTTGATTTACAGAGGGTACAGAATGGTAAATTGGGATCCTGAGGCCAAGACCACGCTCTCCGATGAAGAGGTGATATATGAGGAAAGACAAGGAAACCTGTACTATTTGTCCTATGCCATAGAAGGTTCCGACGAGAAAGTGACCATTGCCACAACGCGTCCGGAGACCATATTGGGAGATACCGCGATCTGTATTAATCCCAACGATGAAAGATACCGTCATTTAAAAGGGAAAAAGGCGATTGTGCCAATCTGCGATCGGGTAATTCCTATTATTGAAGACGAATATGTAGATGTAGAGTTTGGTACCGGGTGCCTAAAAGTTACCCCTGCTCACGACGAGAACGATAAAAACCTTGGAGATAAGCACGATCTAGAGGTAATCGATATTTTTAATGAGGATGCTACCCTTAATTCCTTTGGGCTGCACTACGAAGGCAAGGACAGGTTTGTGGTTCGAAAAGAAATCTCAAAAGAGCTAGAAGCCAAAGGTTATTTGGTAAAAACAGAGCAGCACATCAATAAAGTAGGCACGTCGGAAAGGACCAAGGCCGTAATTGAGCCTAGGCTGTCCGACCAATGGTTCCTTAAAATGGAAAACCTGGCCAAACCAGCTATAGAGGGTGTTTTGCAGTCCACAGATGTAAAGTTGTACCCATCCAAGTTCAATAACACCTATCGCCATTGGATGGAGAATATCCGTGATTGGAACATATCCCGTCAATTATGGTGGGGACAACAAATCCCGGCCTATTATTATGGTGACGGAAAAGAAGATTTTGTGGTGGCCGAATCCCCAGAAGAAGCATTGGAACTGGCAAAGGCCAAAAAGCCGGGAATCCAGCAATCCGATTTGCGCCAAGATGCCGATGTGTTGGATACGTGGTTCTCATCTTGGTTGTGGCCTATTAGTGTTTTTGGGGGTATATTGGAACCCGACAACGAAGAGGTTAATTATTACTACCCCACCAGCGATTTGGTGACCGGTCCCGATATTTTATTCTTTTGGGTCGCTAGAATGATCATGGCCGGTTACGAATACAGAGGAAAACGACCGTTTGAAAATGTATACCTTACTGGATTGGTTCGGGACAAACAGCGACGAAAAATGTCCAAATCACTTGGAAATTCGCCCGACGCCCTAAAATTGATCGAGAATTTTGGTGCCGATGGAGTCCGTGTTGGACTTTTGTTGAGTTCTGCGGCCGGTAACGATCTGCTGTTCGATAAGGCACTGTGCCAACAAGGGGCAAACTTTGCCAATAAAATTTGGAACGCATTCCGATTGGTAAAAGGATGGGAAGTAGCGGATATTCCACAGCCCGAAGCAGCGCAAAAAGGAATTCAATGGTACAAGGCCAAGTTTAATCAAACATTGGTCGAGATAGAGGACCATTTCTCCAAATATCGTATTTCCGATGCCTTGATGGCCATCTACAAATTGGTTTGGGACGATTTCTGCTCGTGGTTGTTGGAAATTGTAAAACCGGAATATCAAAAACCTATCGATCAAAAAACGTATGATGAGGTATTAAGTCTTTTCGAGGAAAACTTGAAATTACTTCATCCATTCATGCCATTTTTGACGGAGGAAGTATGGCAACACATAGCGGAGCGTTCGCCGGAAGAAGCTTTGATCGTGGCAAAATGGCCAGAGGCCAAACAAGTGGATGGTGTGTTGATAGCCGAGTTTGAATTTGCTTCCGAAGTAATATCAGGTGTCAGGACCATCAGAAAAGAAAAAAACATTCCCCAAAAGGATGCGTTGGAGCTATTTATGATAAATGCCGAAGGAATAGGAGGGGGAATGGATGCCATAGTTCTGAAACTCGGAAACCTTACCAAAATGGAGTCGGTGGATGCCAGTTTGGACGGTGCCTTGACGTTTAGGGTAAAAAGCAACGAATATTTTATTCCGATCAGCGGCGCCATAGATGTTGAGGCGGAGATTGCAAAGATTACCGAAGAGCTCAATTATACCAAAGGATTTTTAAAATCCGTAGAAAAAAAATTGGGCAACGAGCGTTTTGTGAACAATGCACCGGAGCAAGTCGTTGCCATGGAGCGCAAAAAAGCCGCAGATGCCGAAGCCAAAATAGAGACCTTGGAAAAAAGTTTGGCCAGTTTGCAATAGTTTTGGATAAACATCAAAAAGATTAATAAAAGGGAAGCTTGCTTCCCTTTTCTTTTTTTTTATACTTTGGAGCCCGATAACCAACTCCGAAAATGAATATGAAAAACCTCAATAGAAGAAGTTTTATCCAAAAAACTTCGTTGACTGCGGCCGCTGTGTCCTTGGCACCGGGATATCTAAGGGCAAATTACGAGCGACCGTTATCATCAACCTACATGGGTGGGTTTTCGGCACCTAAATTAGAAACCGTACGAGCTGCATTTATTGGAGTTGGAGCCAGGGGAGGAACCCATGCTAAATTTTTTGCTGCTTTGGCAGGGACGGAAGTTGTTGCCATATGTGATTTGTACGAAGATCTGGTAAATGAAAAAACCCGTTGGGTAAAAGAAGCGGCCGGTGCAAATAGGCACAAGAATATAGCTCAATATTGGGGAAGTGAGGATGAGTGGCGAACAATGCTCAAGGAAGTAAAACCCGATGTTGTGTTCATCGCGACCAACTGGGCAAACCATGCTCCTATGGCGATTGGTGCAATGGAGAATGGTGCTCACGCCTTTGTAGAAGTGCCCATGGCAACTACAATCCAAGATATGTGGGATATTGTGGATACCAGTGAGCGGACCCAAAAGCATTGTATGATGTTGGAGAACGTTAATTACAGCCGCGACGAGCTGATGTTCCTGAATATGTGCCGAAAAGGCTTGATTGGAGAAATATTACATGGTGAGGCTGCCTATATTCACGAACTGAGATGGCAAATGGAAGAACAGGAGCGAGGTACGGGATCTTGGAGAACCCATCACTATGCCAACCGAAATGGAAACCTGTACCCTACCCATGGGTTAGGACCTGTGTCCCAATACATGAACTTGGCCAGACAAGATGATACCTTTGGAAGTCTTGTCTCCTTCTCGACACCATCAAGAGGAAGGGAACTCTATGCGGAAAAGAAGTATCCAGAAGACCATAAATGGAACCAGCTTGACTTTAAAGGAGGTGATTTAAATACTTCCATAATTAAAACGACCCTTGGGAAAACTATTCTGGTCCAGTGGGACGAAACCAGCCCAAGGCCATATTCCCGATTGAACCTGGTGCAAGGCACCAAAGGTATATTGGCAGGATTCCCTACCCGTGTAGCTTTGGAAGGTGGTGTGGACGGAATTACAAAAGATCATCATTCATGGGTACAGGGTGAACAGCTCGAAAAATTGTATGAAAAATATGATCACCCACTATACAAAAGATTGAACGTGGCGGCCAAAGGAAGCGGGCACGGGGGAATGGACGGTATTATGGTGTACCGGATTGTGGAATGTCTGCAAAAAGGATTGCCCTTGGACCAAAACGTTTACGAAGGATGTTTGTGGAGTGCCGTTTCGCCATTGAGCGAGCGCTCTGTGGCCAGTGGTGGAGCACCGCAGCCATTCCCGGATTTTACAAGAGGCAATTGGAAGGATACCGCGCCATTGGAAATTATAAGTTAAATATACCATAATTAATGATTGAATTAAAAGTACCTGCCCGAATCTGTTTTTATGGGGATCATCAAGATTATTTGGGGCTTCCCGTTATTGCCGGATCAATAGATCGATATATCAATGTTAAAGCTGTTGCAAACCAGGATAAAAAGTATCGGTTAAAATTATTGGACCTGAACGAAGAGGTTATTATTTCGGTTGATGACGACCTGAAAGATATTCAACCTGGTGATTACTATCGGTCCGTGATGTCCATTTTAAAAAATCAAGGATTTTCCTTTGAACAAGGATACGATATGGAAATATCGGGGAATATTCCCGTAAATGCCGGATTGTCCAGTTCCTCGGCCATAGTGGTGGCCTGGGTTCGATTTTTGGTGGCAACACAAGGTAAATCCGGGGAGGTCAGTGATTATCAAATCGGAAGGTGGGCCTACGAAGCAGAAGTGCTGTTTTTTGATCAACCCGGTGGCTTGATGGACCAATACACCATTGCGCAAAAAGGGCTTATTTATATCGATACAAAAAGTGGGGAAAGCATACGTTTAAATGCCAATTTGGGCAAACTGTTGGTGGCCGAGTCTGGAGTGCCCAAAAAAACCTTGGAAGTTTTGAAAAACGCTCAAGTATACGCGGATAAGGCTGTTCAAGCGGTTCAAAAGGAATATCCTGAATTTGAGGTGGAAACATCGACCTTGGACGACTACGAAAAATATAAGGCGTTGGTTCCTGTTGAGCTTCAAGATTATTGGTATTCCACTTTGTACAACTATCACATCACTATACAGGCAAAAAGAGAACTATCAAATCCAAATCCAAATATTCAGGTTTTAGGAGATTTAATGAATCAACACCAAGCAATTCTTCAGGACCAGATAAAGAACACGCCGAAGAAAATGGTGGAAATGATGGATGCCGCCCGAAGGGCAGGTGCCGTGGGAACAAAAATTATAGGTTCCGGTGGAGGAGGATGTATGGTGGCCATGGTTACAGAAGATGTTGAGGGTAAGGTGAAACAGGCATTTTTAGAGCATGGTGCCAAAGATGTTTATGTAGTAGAATTAACAAGTTAATGGGAATGGAGAATACGAGTTTGGTTATAATGGTAGGTGGTGCATCCTCCCGAATGAAAAAAAGTTTGCAGACAGAAGGAGGGGAAGGAATCATGACCAATATTCCCCATAAGAGTTTAATTCCTGTCGGACAAAAAGGTAGGCCATTTTTGTATTATTTGGTTAAAAATGCCATTAATGCAGGATACCGGAAATTGTATTTGATTACGAGCAGTGATAACAAAGCTTTTCAGGAATTTAAAGATTTTGGGGACCTTCCCAAAAATCTGGAAGTATTTTTGGCGGTACAATCGGTTCCCGAAGGTAGGGAAAAGCCCTTGGGAACTGCCGATGCCCTTCAGCAATGTATGGATCAGTACCCAGAATTGAAGCAGACTGCCTTTACGGTTTGTAATGGGGATAATCTCTATTCGGTGGAAGCCCTAAAAGATTTAAGGAAAGATAGAAAGGCTCCCCATGCCTTGATCAGTTATGCAAGCTCTGGATTTGATTATACCGAAGAACGCATTGCCAAGTTTGCCGTAATGGATATTTCCTCCGATGGGTTTCTTCGGCGAATTGTTGAAAAGCCAAAAGTAGAAGATGTTCCCAAATATCGAGACACTTCCGGTGAGTTAAGGGTGAGCATGAACATTTTTAGTTTTTCCGGGGAAGAAATATATCCGTTCGTAAAAAATTGTCCCATTGATCCTGTACGTAATGAAAAAGAATTGCCAAGGGCTGTGGCCATATTGGTCAGTGAGCAAACACAAAGCGTCCTTTGTATTCCACGTTCCGAACATATTCCAGATCTTACCGATGCCAATGATATTCAATTATTTAAAAATTTAGATTAACTTAAGGGCAGTTAATCCCATTCTTGCATCGAGCAAAATTTAAATTTTTGAAATGGAATCGTATGCGACTGCCTTGTTATATGCAACACCTTTTTTTATAGGCCTTGTTCTTATCGAAATACTTTATGGCCGTTATGTAAAGGATCAGAAGCACAATCTCATGGATACCGTGAGTAGTTTGAGTTCCGGTCTTACCAATGTGGTAAAGGATTCACTTGGACTTGTGGTTATCCTTGTCAGTTATCCATTTTTATTGGATCATTTGGCCTTGATAGAGATCAAGGCAACATGGTTGGTTTGGGTCGTGGCTTTTATTGCCTTGGATTTTGCAGGGTACTGGAATCACCGATTAAGCCATAGGATAAATTTTTTTTGGAACCAGCATGTAATCCATCACAGTAGCGAAGAGTTTAATCTGGCATGTGCCCTTCGTCAACCTATATCGAACCTTTTGGGGTATTATGCACTTTTATTGATTCCAGCTGCACTTTTGGGTGTGCCCAACACCGTAATTGCCATATTGGCGCCTATTCACTTGTTTGCTCAATTTTGGTATCATACACAACATATTGGCAAAATGGGTATTTTGGAATACGTGATAGTTACCCCTTCCCAGCACCGGGTACACCATGCCATAAATCCAGAATATATCGATAAAAACCTCGGACAGATATTTTGTATTTGGGATAGAATATTCGGAACTTTTCAAGAGGAGTTGGATGAAGTTCCTCCGCAATATGGGGTGTTAAAACCGGCTAACACATGGAATCCTATTATTATAAATTTTCAACATTTATGGCGATTGATGCAGGATGCATGGCGCACCAAAAGTTATTGGGATAAAATTCGGATTTGGTTTATGCCAACGGGGTGGCGCCCAGAGGACGTAAAGGAAAAGTACCCCATTTCCATAATCCAAAATGTGTACAACTTTAGCAAATATCAACCAGAGGTAACATCAACTTTAAAAACATACGCCTTGTTTCAACTGATCGTGACCACCTTTTTAATGCTGTTCATGTTCTACAGTTATTCCGAAATTGGTTTTGATGGATTATTGCTGTTCGGTGCCTTTATTTTTGTTGGGATTTATGGATATACAACCTTAATGGACCGAAAAAAATATGCGATTTGGATCGAAGTAGTTCGTGGACTTGGAGGATTGGTCTTTATTTATATTACCAATGATTGGTTTGGGGTGAATAGTTACTTTTCAATCGGGAGTTACCTAATTGCACTCTATTTTTTGATAACTATTTTTGGGGCTGTCTATTTTACTTATTTTGAAAAATCGTTGGTGCGCCCAGATTTGGCGGCCTAGAGCGATTTTAACTCTTTTTCTACCAGTTCCACATATTTTTCCATGGCCTCCTTAACACTTATTCGCTTGGCTTGGAACAGTGCATTGGCTTTAAACGCGTTTATTAGTGGCGTTCTGCTACCGGGGTTTTCGAAATTCTTGTTGGCAATTTTAAAGTACGCATAGAGCTTCAACAAAAGATCCGCAGGCAAAGGATCAGTGTAGTCGTTTACAAAGTCAACAGCATCGTTGAATCTCTTTTGTAGCTCTTCATCAATCATTTTTTGGTCTTAAGGATGCAATACATGTACGTGCGCCAACCACTTTTTGGTTCAATTTAACGGTAATATCACAATCTAGAGGCAACAATAGGTCTACTCTAGAGCCAAATTTTATAAAACCTGCATCTTCGCCCTGTGTAACTTGTTCGCCTTCCTCGGCATAATTCACTATTCTTCTGGCCAATGCTCCTGCAATTTGCCTGTATCCTATTTCCCCAAACTTTGGTGTATGGAGCACTATGGTGGTCCGTTCGTTCTCGGTACTGGATTTGGGATGCCATGCCACCAAATATTTTCCGGGATGGTACTTGGAATAGGTAACGGTACCACTTGCGGGATATCTTGTGACGTGCACATTAACAGGCGACATAAAAATGGAAACCTGCTTTCTTTTTCCTTTAAAATATTCCGGTTCCTCAACTTCTTCGATTACCACTACCTTACCGTCCACGGGTGCCAATATTTCATCAAAAGTCGGGGTCACCAATCTTTTTGGGTTTCTAAAGAACTGTAAGATGGCAATCAATATGACCAGCGCGACAATCTGAACGGCATATCTGATCCATTCAATATCGATAAAATATTGTGCGGCCAAAACGCCGGCTACCACTAGAAAAAAAGTGGTGATAATAATTTTTTGCCCCTCTTTATGAAACATAGGTGAATATATTTAAGATCAAATACGCAAAAGGTGCAGCAAAGACCAAGCTGTCCAATCGGTCCCAAATTCCGCCATGTCCGGGTAAAATAGCTCCGCTATCCTTAACTCCGGCCATGCGTTTAAATTTAGATTCCAACAAATCCCCTAGACTTCCTGCTACCACAATTAAACATGCCATTGCCATCCATTCGATTAACGAAAGCCGTGTTTCGTACCACGATAAAAAATAGGCCGCGGCCAGTGCAAAAATAAGACCTCCTACAGAACCTTCAATGGTTTTTTTTGGTGAAACGGCAGGAAAAAGTTTAGTTTTTCCCACAGTTCTTCCTACCAGGTAGGCAAAAGTATCGTTTACCCATATCAAAATAAAGATGCCCATGATCAAGAATTGAGCAAATTCATCAATTTTATAGGGTATCATGGTCAAAAAAATACAACCTCCACCAATGTAAAGCAGACCGATCAAGAATTTCTGAACGGGAGTAAAGTTTCTGGGAGCTTTGGTAAAGAGAAATACCAATAGGGCCAGATCCACTGTTATGGTAAAAAACATGAGCAGGTTGATCGCTGCACTGTTCTGGGTCAGATAAATAAAAACCCACCAGAGTGCCAAATAAGCCACGAATACATAATAACCTTTAAGGCGTACGATCCGCTTGTATTCGTACAGGCACCCCAAACCAAAGGTCATAAACAAAAAATCGAATGCGTCCGAACTTAAAAAAACCGCGCCCAGTAGGAGTACAACATAAATTACCCCTGTAATGGAGCGTCTTAATACCTCTCTCATGTATTTAAAAATCTTCTAGGAGTAAAAGATATACATTTTTTGAGGCACTTCCGTAGGAAAGGAAATCGTCTTTGTTTTCCGCTGTAGGCTGAAAGTGCTTTAAAGTGGTGATGTTGTTCGGGATATTTTTTTGATAGCGTTCCTTGATAATTTTTAAGGCTTCGCTTATGGAATCCACTAGTTGGCTGGTAGTGGCAAATACCACTAAATTGGATGGAAGTTCATCCAATTTCTTTTCTTTTATCTGGTTGGAACACACCAAAATTGAGCCATTATGAGCCACTAGATGTTCGCAAGTGGTAAAGAAAATCTCGCTTTCGTTTCGATTGTGGGTAAAGTC
This sequence comes from Flagellimonas marinaquae, assembly GCF_023716465.1. Lineage (NCBI taxonomy): Bacteria > Pseudomonadati > Bacteroidota > Flavobacteriia > Flavobacteriales > Flavobacteriaceae > Flagellimonas > Flagellimonas marinaquae. The sequence goes on along the minus strand of NZ_CP092415.1, from coordinate 467,635 downwards.
TATTTTTTCCGTGGCAAAACGAGTTTCCAATCTTGGGTCCATAGTAAAAAACAGATGGTCTTGCCAATCGTTCTCGGAAACAATGTTCTCCAAGGCTTCCGATACCTCTGCAAAATCTTCGCAATAGATAAATTTACCACCGTTCTTTTTAAAATAGATGGTAAATTTTTCATCAACGGGAATTTTTAAATCCGGCATATGGTCACCACGGGTTTCCGTAGTCTCCTTGGAAACCTTTTTTCCTCCTCCGAATAGTTTTTTAAAAACTCCCATTTATGGCACTTGTGCTTGTCTATCTAATCAATAATTGTGTTTTGATTGGATGATTCCTAATATATTTTTTATTTAGCTGGCTCTAGTTCTTCTTCTTGCTTTTCGAATGGACGTTGGCCAAATATTTTTTCCAGATCATCCTTAAAAATAACTTCTTTGTCCAAAAGTCTTTCGGCCAATTCGGTCAACTTGTCCTTATTGTCCTCGAGCAATTTTATGGCACGTTGATATTGCTTCTCGATGATCTTGGAAATCTCCTGATCGATTTTTTGTGCTGTTTCCTCGCTATAAGGTTTGGTGAAGCCATATTCGTTCTGACCGGATGAATCGTAATAGGTGATGTTCCCCAATTCATCGTTTAATCCATATATGGTAACCATGGCCCTGGCCTGTTTGGTCACTTTTTCCAAATCGCTTAAAGCTCCGGTGGAAATCTTATTGAACATTACCTTTTCGGCGGCTCTACCTCCCATGGTGGCACACATTTCGTCCAACATTTGTTCTGGACGCACAATTAAACGTTCTTCCGGAAGGTACCAAGCGGCCCCCAACGATTGTCCTCGGGGTACTATCGTTACTTTAACCAAGGGTGCAGCGTGTTCCAACATCCAGCTTACGGTTGCGTGACCAGCTTCGTGGAACGCGATGGTTTTCTTTTCCTCTGGGGTAATGATTTTGTTTTTCTTCTCAAGACCGCCTACAATTCTATCCACTGCATCCAAAAAGTCTTGCTTGGTTACCGCCTTTTTCTCTTTACGGGCCGCAATAAGGGCAGCTTCGTTACAAACATTTGCAATGTCCGCTCCTGAGAAACCTGGTGTTTGTTTGGCCAAAAAGTCCAAATCCAAGGTTTCTGCCGTTTTAATGGGTCTAAGGTGAACTTCAAAGATTTCTTTTCGTTCGTTAAGATCTGGCAGGTCTACATAAATCTGACGATCAAATCGTCCTGCACGCATCAATGCTTTGTCCAGTACATCGGCACGGTTGGTCGCGGCAAGTACAATTACGTTGGTATTGGTGCCAAAACCATCCATTTCGGTCAACAACTGGTTCAAGGTGTTCTCGCGTTCATCGTTGGAACCTGTAAAATTGTTTTTGCCCCTTGCACGTCCAATGGCGTCGATTTCATCAATGAATATGATGGCTGGTGACTTATCCTTGGCCTGTTTAAAGAGGTCACGGACCCTGGATGCACCCACGCCCACGAACATCTCCACAAAATCGGAACCGGATAAAGAGAAGAAGGGGACCTTGGCTTCACCAGCAACAGCTTTTGCCAATAAGGTTTTACCTGTTCCGGGAGGTCCTACCAATAGTGCGCCTTTAGGTATTTTACCTCCCAAGGAGGTATATTTGTCAGGGTTTTTTAGGAATTCCACAATTTCCTGTACTTCCTCTTTGGCTCCTTCGAGACCAGCTACATCTTTAAAAGATGTGCGTGTATCCGTTTTTTCGTCGAATAATTTGGCCTTTGATTTTCCAATATTGAAAATTTGACCGCCAGCGCCACCGCCTGCACCACCGGACATTCTACGCATTAGGTAAATCCAGATGCCGATGATCAGTGCGAAAGGAAGCAATGTCAGGAATATTTCTCCAATAACATTGGATTCTGTATCGAACTCGACGATGGTATCGAGGTTGTTTTCTTTTTTTATCTCCGTTATTTCGTTTTGGAAAATCTGCAGATCGCCATAATCCAAAACATATTGGGGAACCAATCCGGCAGATGGTAAAAGTGGTTTTTCTGCCACTCCCTTGTGCACATCTTTGTTCAAAGCTTCCTCTGTAAGAAAAACTTTGGCCTGACGGGTGTTGGTTATGATGACTATTTTTGAAATGTCACCGTTCCGTAAAAATTCCTGTAATTCGGAGGTTGTGGTCTTTTCCGTGCTCGAAAAACTGTTGCCTCCAAAAAATTGGAAACCAATGATCAATGCGATTACCACACCATATATCCACCACGAACTAAAACGTGGTTTTTTTGGAGCATTATTTGGGTTGTTTTCTTTTGCCATTTTTTTCTTAAGAATTGTAACTGCTTTCTACCATTGTGACTTTGGCGTCTCCCCAGAGTCCTTCAATATCATAGAATTCTCTAATATGTTTTTGGAATACATGCACAACAACATTTACATAGTCCATTAGCACCCATTCGGCGTTTTCGGACCCTTCAATGTGCCATGGTTTATCATGTAAAGTCTTGCTGACCTTTTTCTGTATGGATGAGACAATCGCATTTACATGCGTGTTGGAAGTACCGTTACAGATTATGAAATAGTCGCAAACCGTGTTTTCGATTTCCCTTAGGTCCAGTAGATTTATATCAACTCCTTTAACATCTTCTATTCCCTCCAGAATCAAGGCAATCAACTCATCTGCGCTAGCTTTCGTTTTCTGCATTCAAAAAATTTAGATTTTACAAAGTTATGTTTTTTTTGTTTTCTTAGCCTTAGTTTTTAACAAATCATAAAGGCTTGCCATATTGGGAAAACAATTTCAAATACTCAAACTTGATGCCACGGACTCCACAAATTTGTTTTTACGGAATTTGCTGCGTTCGGAAGATCCGCCGGATTACACCGTAGTAGTGGTCGATAAACAATTGAAAGGCAGGGGGCAAATGGGGACTGTTTGGGTGTCCGAAGGGGGAAAAAACCTTACTTTCAGCGTGTTGCGAAGGTTTGACGCCTTTGGTGTAGAGCATCAATTTGTGTTGAATATAGCAATTTGCATGGCCGTGAGCGATGTGCTAAAAGCTTTGGGAGTGCCCAATGTGAAGGTGAAATGGCCGAACGACATTATGTCAGGTTCTGTAAAAATTTGTGGAATTTTAATTGAAAATGTACTCAAAGGTTCCATTATTGCCCAATCCATTATTGGTATTGGGTTAAATGTTAACCAAACTATTTTTGAAGGTCTGGAAAAGGCTTCTTCCCTAAAAGTGATCACGGGTAAAGATTATGATCTGGATGAGTTACTCCAAAAAATACTGGAGCGGATACAATATCACCTTAATGGGATCGAGGCAAAGACTGTGGGCCAATTGTTACCTGCATACGAAGAAATCCTTTTTAGAAAGGATAAACCATCCACTTTTAGCTCCCCAATTGGGGGTATGTTCGTTGGGTACGTGCGAGGGGTGTCACCATCGGGAAAGTTGGTGCTCGAACTTGAAGATGAAATTTTTAAGGAATTCGACCTAAAGGAAGTAACGCTGCTTTACTGACCTATTTTATCCATATTATTGGATAAAGTGCCAATAAAATTGGTTATGGGTGCTTTGATCATCATGGCCATCATGGCATTGAACTCTCCTTCAAAACTAAGTCCCACTTCGCTTTCGTTTTCTTCCAATGCGGTAATATCTGCGGTAAGGGTAAAGGGAAGTTTATCGCTTGCCGCTCCCAGAACAACTTTGTCGTGCGGGTTTTGTTCCTTTAATCGGAGTACAATCTCGGGCATACCTTTTAGGGCAAATTTAAAGGTGTTTTCGTCCAATACTTCAAACTTGTCAATATTGTCCGGCATTAAAGTTTCAAAGTTTTTGATGTCGGTCAAAAATTCGAATACTTCTTTGTTGCTTTTGGCTAGTTTCTTTTTTGGTGATTCAATGTGCATGGTAAAAAATTATTTCCATTCTTGTGGGTTGGACTTCCACTCCAATAAGGTTTGTAATTGGGTTTCTTTGATATAGTTGGTTTCTGATGCTTGCTCTACCAGGTTTTCGTAGTCCGATAGCGTATGCAGTTCCACGTTTTCTTTTTTAAAGTTCTCGGCGGACACGGGAAAGCCGTAGGTAAAGATGGCGATCATGCCCTTAATGTCTGCATTTTGCTCTTTTAAGGCCTTGACCGCATTGAGGCTGCTATTGCCAGTACTGATCAGGTCTTCTATCACCACAACGCTCTGTCCTGGCTCAAAGTGTCCTTCGATCTGGTTTTGTCTACCATGTTCCTTTGGTTTTGGCCTAACATATACAAACGGGAGTCCGAGGGCTTCGGCAACAAGAATGCCAATGCCAATGGCCCCAGTGGCAACTCCGGCGATTACGTCCGGTTTTCCGTAGAGCTTTTCTACCTGTTTTGCCATTTCTTCCCGAACAAAGTTTCTGATCATAGGGTAGGACAACATAATTCTATTGTCGCAATAAATGGGAGACTTCCAGCCCGAAGCCCAAGTGAATGGATTTTCAGGTTCCAACTTAATTGCATTAATTTGCAGCAACAGCTCAGCTGTTTTTTTTGCGATTTGCTTATCTAAAACCATTGCGCAAATGTATGAAGTTTTTGTTAATGAGGCTCCACTGATTTTAACAAACGAGCGCCCCGAGGATTCCAATGGTAATTTGTTTTCTTTGGATGGTGATTCGATCGTTGAGGCCATCAGACTTTTGTCCAAAAAGAAGATAAGGAAGGCCTATCTGTACCATCCGGATGAAACGGAGATCCTAAAGCTTTTTATGCATAAAATCCCTGTAGTGGTCGCTGGTGGTGGTTTTGTGATCAATAAGAAAGGTAAGGTCCTATTTATTTTTAGAAACGGAAAGTGGGATTTGCCCAAAGGAAAAGTGGATAAAGGAGAGTCCATAGAAAATGCCGCAATACGTGAAGTAGAGGAAGAGACCGGCGTGCAAAATCTAAAGATTGAACGGTTTTTACGTACAACTTTTCATGTTTTTAAAAGAAACGGAGAGTATCGTTTAAAGCAGACGCACTGGTTTATTATGTCCACCGATTATGCCGGCAAATTAGTGGCGGAAAAGTCCGAAGGAATCAAAAAAGTGAAATGGAAGGGCCCCCGAAAGACCAAAAAGGCTTTAAAAAATTCTTACCATAACATTAAGATTCTGTTTGAGGATTGGCCGTTTATTTAGGAAGCAATCTTGACGCATCGCTATTTTTTTCTATACGATAAATGGGATAGGCAAGGTAGGCTTCTTCAAAATATTCCGAACGTTCAAAAATCCAATTAAGTTGCGCATACCAGTTATTGGCAAAATTGAGGTCTCCTTCTTTTTTGGTCTCAAACTCCTGTAATAGAATAGAATCTTTTTGGAGCATTTCCAAGGCAACGTCTTCAAAAACATAAGGGGAAAATCCTTCTTTGCGTTGAAGAACCGTATCGAAAAAGTTCCAATTAAAAAAAGAATCCGCACCTTGTGGTTCCAAAGTTTCCAGTAAATAACGAATGCCCGGCTGTTGGGTTGGGACCAATATGTCTCCTTCCCTAAACTGAACTTGCTTTGTCTTGGCCTCTACTTTGGTGTTGGAGTGGAGGTAGTGCCCTTCGTATGGTGCTCTACGGGTATCGTAACCAGTGATTTTATAGGCTTCAACGGACAATGTGGTGTCCTTTTTTAATGGTGTGTATTGTATTTTATTGGCATCCAATCGCTCTATTACCTTTTTCCAACTTTTCTTTACAATGTATGCGGCAGGAACGATAACGGTATCCACGGGATAATAGTGGTCCATGTATACGGTCTCTTTGGTAAAGGGTTTTTCCCGATTGTATTTTAATCTTGGTAGGCCGGTGACTTCGCTAACAAGGGTTTCCGCCTCGTATCCCTTAAAATTTAGAATAGAGGTCTGGGTCGTATCCACTGCCCAATTAAAGTAATATTCGGAGAGTTCCAGATTGTTCTCCAAAGTTTCTTTGCGAACTGTTCTTATGTTCTCGTGCTCAGCCTCCACGATTTCTATAAGGCTGTGCATTAGATCATAGGTGCCTTCTACACGTTGTTTGTATGGTTTTAGCATATGGGTTTCTACCATGAGCCCCAATGTGCTCCAAAGTGTGGTGTAGCCGGTGGAATACCTTGGGTGGTCCATAAATTGACTGAACCCCATCTCTGGCGGTGTGTTAAAAACGTTCACGTAGGGGGTTATGTCCCATTCTTTATCCGATAACGAATCTTCTAGGTTTGGCATTAAGGTTTTGTGCAGGTACTGGCCCATTTTTCCACCAAGCTTGTTGTGCTGGGTAAAAAGGTGCGTTAGGGTATATTGGTAATCTGCACCGTTACTTACATGGTTGTCTATAAAAACGTCGGGTTTTACCATGTGGAAAATTTGCGCGAACGTTTTAGCGTTCTGAGTATCCATTTTTACAAAGTCCCTATTAAGATCGTAGTTCTGTGCATTACCTCGAAAGCCGTATTCTTCAGGTCCGTTTTGGTTGGCCCTTGTGGTTGAATTTCTATTGAGTGAGCCGCCGATATTGTATATGGGAATGGTTACCAAGACCGTTTTTTGGGGCAGGTTTAATTCTCCGGTGGCAAAATCTCTGTAAAGCATCATGGTGGCATCGATTCCATCGCTCTCTCCGGGATGGATTCCATTATTTATAAGTATGATGGTTTTTTCCTTCCGAATATTCTCGTAATTAAAATCTCCATCAGGATTATAGGTGACCATGTGCAAAGGATAACCACTGTCCGTTGTGCCTATGGTGTGCAAGTTGATTTCGGGAAATTCCTTCGCGAGTCGAATGTAATAATCGATAGTTTGTTGATAGGTTGCCGTTTCCTTCCCGTCCGACAGTTCAAAGTGGGTAGGGTAAGAAGATTTTTCGTCCTGTGTTTCCGATTCGCAGGAGATAAAAAGAACTAGGGCCAAAAAGAGTACTAAGTGCTTCAAAATATTTCGGGAACGTTAAGGCACCATTAAGTGCTGGTTTGTGCCAAAAATACAGAATATTATAGTTTATGAGGCTATCTCGATGAAGCCAAGTTCGTTGCTTTCAATTTTAAAGATCGGTTTGTTCTTAAAATTGAGGTTGAACGGGCACCTGTTTTTAAAGCCGTTCCATTTTTTATAGTCCAAGGGGTCTATGGAAGAAGTAATCATATTTACTGTAATATGTTCTTTTGGATCGGTATTTATCAAAGCTTCAAGGAACTCCCATCCATCCATTATGGGCATGTTGATATCCAAAAAGATTACATTGGGCGCGGCCAATCCTTTTTCCATCCGTTCTTTGTAAGCTTCTTGGGCCTCCAATCCATTTTGGAAAATCTGGATATCGTTACATTCCACCGCGGATTTCAACATTCTTTTTATACCAAATACGGTAATTGGATCGTCGTCCACTATAAAAATACAACTAACTTTCTTCATTAAAATACACATTAAATGTAGTGCCTTTATCTACCTCACTTTGCACTGTTATACTTCCGCCCATGGCTTCTATTTGATTTTTTACAAGGTATAGCCCAAAACCTTTGGCATCTTTTCTATTGTGAAAGGTTTTGTACATGCCGAAAACTTTGTCCCCGTATTTTTCCAGATTTATCCCGATCCCGTTATCCGATATGCTCAACAGCACGCCCTCTTTGGACTGGACCGCGTCTATTGTGATCAAGGATTCCCTGTTCTCACTTTTGTATTTGACGGCATTGGAAACAAGATTTAAAATAATGCTGTCCAGATAGGCCGGAACACAATTTACTTGAATGTTCTCCGCGACATTATTGATTACATGAGAGCCGTTCTTTTGCAATAAGGCGGATAGGTTTTGTAAAACATTGATGATATTACGCCTTAGGTTCAATGGTTTTTTGGTCTCAGAGGTTTTTGTGTTAATGTCCACGACCTCGTTTAGGTTGCCCAAAGTTTCCAATAAATTGTCCGAGGCCTGCGATAACATTTTTATAATGCCTTGCCGTTCCTCTGGATCGTTCTCAGCGTTTAAAAACTCCAAGAGCATGGAAAAATTAGCGGAGTGGGACCTTAAATTATGGGAAACAATATGTGCAAAACTGATAAGTTTCTGGTTTTGCAGGGAAGTAACCTTGATCAAATCCCGCAATTGCTCCTCCTTTCTTTTCATGGGGGTAATGTCCAAACTGACCCCTATAAGTCCACAGACCTTGCCTTCTAGGTCAAAATAAGGGATTTTTGAGGTTAAGTAATTGGTGGTTTTACCATGTAATATGCTTACTGTCTCTTTTCCGATGATAGGGGTGAGGTTCTTCATAACATTAAGGTCCTCTTCCCTCGAAATTTTGGCAGTTTCCTCATCGTATTGGTCAAAATCGGTGGTTCCGATAATTTCCTCTGCTGTTTTGCCCAGATAGTTACATTCGCTTTTGTTGACCAGTATTTTTCTGGTGTTCAAGTCTTTCACATAAACGTTCAGCGGAAGACTGTCCACCAAGGTAGTTAAAAGTTGTTGGTGCTCCTGGACCTTGGTTTCGGCCAACACTTTTTCGTGAATATCTTTAAGGGTTCCATATATCTTAATGGCTTCTCCATTCTTAAGAACTGGTTTGCCGGTCACCCGAACCCATCTTTCTTCGCCTTCAAAAGTTACCAATACTACTTTGGCATCAAATGGTTGATGATTGACTATGGAGTTATGGAAAAGCATAGAAATCTTGTTCTGGCTGTATCCTGTTTTGTAAAAATCGATGGCTTCTATCGTGGTGGGCTGAAAACAGTCGGGAACTTGGTGAATACGCTTGGTCTCTTTGCACCAAGTAAGTTCCTCCTTTATCACATCAAACTCCCACCAACCAGTGTGCGATACTTCCATTTTGGTGTCCAAAATGGTGTTCAGCCATTTGATCTCTTCTTCTTTTTTTACTTCTGATGTAATATCGTCGGTCTGGATTATGGCACCGATCACATTCTCCTTATCATCGAACCAGGGGGCAAAACTACTTTTTAGGTACCGGATGCCCGCTGGGTTTTCCAATTGGTGCTCTAATGTGAACGATTTTTGTTCTGCCAGTCGCAGCTCTAGATCCAGAATCTCTTTGTAAAGGGAAAAAACATTGGTATTGGAGGTGTTGTCCTGTGGGGGCAATCCAAAAATATCGAGCCAAGCACTGGATGCATCCAGCAAAATGCCTTTTTGATCAAGAAGCGCGGTTGCCGAGGGCAATTGCTTCAATAAGTAAAACTGGTCGATTCTTTTAACTGTTTTCAAACTCGGGGGAAGGTTTAAAACATTATGCTATTATTAATTGATGCCAATGTAAAATTATTGGCTTATCTAATTGATTTATTGTTGTGAAACTGTCCCAAAGTGTTGTGTTATCCTGAATGGACAATGTTTCATCTAAAAATAAATTGTAAGAAAAGACTTAAATAGGTTTGTTCCCCCTGAAATCGTGAAATTTATGGTTTTACCATGACCGTTTCGGGTACCAATCCTGAGTAATCCCCACCATTCCTGATAACATCCCGCACAATGGAAGAGCTTATGAAGGACTTTCCGGAGGAGGTCAATAGAAAAACAGTTTCTATTTCCGATAACTTGCGGTTGGTATGTGCAATTGCTTTTTCAAACTCAAAATCCGCCGGGTTCCGCAATCCCCGCAATATAAACGTGGCATCTATTTTCTTGCAAAAGTCGACCGTCATACCTTGGTAGGTGGTCACTTTGATTTTTGGTTCATCCTTGAACGCTTCCTCGATAAACCGAACTCGTTCCTCCAAGGAGAACATATATTTTTTGTCGGCATTTATACCTATGGCAATTACCAATTCGTCAAAAAGGGTGACTCCTCTTTTTATAATATCATAATGGCCTAATGTGAGTGGGTCAAAAGACCCAGGGAACAATGCGCGTTTCATGGTGTGGTATAAGGTTTTTAAAAATACGGTTTCTATCGCAAAGCTTCAACAATGGCGCTATCAAAAAGCGATTCAAGGGAGATGCCCGCAGTTTTCGCCTGTTGCGGCAATAAACTTTCCTCCGTTAGTCCGGGGGTTGTGTTTATCTCCAATAAATGGGGTACATCACCGATAAAGATAAATTCACTTCGGGTATACCCTTTTAGTCCCAAGGTCGTATAAATAAATTCGGCCAACTGTCTAACGTTCTTCTCTTGTTTTTCGGAAATACGGGCTGGAGTTATTTCTTGTGATTTGCCCATATATTTAGCTTCGAAATCGAAGAAATCGTTTTCAGAAATAATTTCTGTGGCCGGCAATACGGTAACCTTTTTATTATAGGTGATTACCCCGACGGAAACTTCTGTGCCATCCAAAAAGGATTCTATAATGATCTGGTGATCTTCCTTGAAGGCATTGGCAATGGCTTGGTTTAGATCCTCTTTTTTGTGGACCTTGGATACGCCATAGCTACTCCCGGCCCTATTGGCTTTAACAAAACAAGGTAGCCCAACTTTTTCTACAATGGCATTTTCGTCGATGGTCTGGCCTTTGTTCACAAAAAAGGAAGTGGCACTAGGGATTCCATAGGGTTTCAAAGCGCTCAAAAGATCTCGTTTGTTAAAGGTGAGTGCAGCCTCATAATGGTTGCAGGATGTCTGCGGAATGCCCAAAAGTTCAAAATAGGCCTGCATTAGTCCATCTTCGCCAGGAGTGCCGTGTATTGCGTTGAAAACACAATCAAAAAGAATTTTTTTGCCATCAATGGTTATACTGAAATCGGATTTATCCAATGTATGCCTTTCATCGGTGTTGTCCAGATAATACCAGTTTTCTTTGGTGATTATAATTCTGTAGGCATTGTACTTATTTGTATCCAGATATTTGTGGACCACGTTTCCGCTCTTTATGGAAATATGGTGTTCGCTGGAATAGCCGCCCATTATAATGGCAATGTTTTTTTTCATTTATCGGTAAATTATCACAAAGCCAAAATAAAGAAAAAAGGGTGGGCTTTCCTATATTTGTTCCGTTAAGGTGAAATACATGAAGAATTTTTTCAACTTTTTAAAGAGCAAGACTTTTTTTATCCAACTTGGATTGGCGGCAATAGCTATAGTTGTTTTGGTGTTCGTCGCATTGCAATGGCTCAAGGGAACTACCAATCACGGGGAATTTGTGGAGGTGCCGGATTTCTCCAAAATGTCGGTTATGGAAATGCGAAAAGCAGTGGAGGAAGCTGGTCTCAGATATCAGGTTTTGGATTCATCCAACTACAATCCCGAGTATCCAAGATTTTCAATTTTGGAACAAAACCCTCCTGCTGGCAACAAGGTAAAGGCCAACCGTAAAATTTATTTTACGGTAAATCCATCAGGATATAAAAAGGTAAGTGTACCTGATATCATTCAGGTTACCCAACGTAATGCTGCATCTATGCTAAAGGCCGTAGGGCTGGATGTGGAGCGTGTTACCTATATTGATGAGTTGGGCAAGGACATGGTGTACAACATGAAGTTTAAGGGGAAGTATATAAAGCCGGGCGACAGATTGCCCAAAACCTCCAAGGTGGAATTAATTTGTGGAAACGGGACCATTCCCGGCAGTGCAAGGGTAAAGGCGGACTCCAACTAACTATGGATATTTCGGAAAACCAGGACGAACTTTCTCAGGATGATCTTTATGAGCATTATGCCTTTGTGGCATCTAAGGGCCAAGACCCTTTGCGAGTGGATAAATTTTTGATGAATTTTATTGAGAACGCCACTCGTAACAAGATTCAACAAGCGGCCAAAAAAGGCCATATTTGGGTAAACGACTCCATTGTAAAACAAAATTACAAGGTAAAAGCAGGGGATGAGGTGAAGGTTATGTTCGAGCATCCGCCCTATGAGTTTTTGTTGACCCCGGAAGATATACCATTGGACATTGTTTATGAGGACGACATACTTTTGGTGGTGAACAAACCGGCAGGCATGGTGGTGCACCCGGGGCATGGAAATTACTCGGGTACCTTGATCAATGCCTTGGTGTACCATTTTCAAAATTTGCCCAATAATAGTTCGGATAGACCTGGTCTGGTCCACCGGATCGATAAAGATACCTCCGGATTATTGGTAATTGCGAAAACGGAAGCAGCAATGACCCACTTGGCGCAACAATTTTTCGAAAAAAGTAGTGAACGGGAATATATGGCCTTGGTCTGGGGCAATGTAACCGAAGACGAAGGTACCATTGAAGGGCATATTGCACGAAACCCCAAAAACCGCCTACAGATGATGGTTTTTCCGGAGGGAGATGAAGGAAAGGAAGCTGTGACACATTACAAGGTATTGGAGCGCTTTGGATACGTTACACTGGTGTCCTGCAGGCTGGAAACCGGTAGAACCCACCAAATTCGGGTCCACATGAAATATATAGGCCATACCTTGTTCAATGATGAGCGCTATGGAGGCGACAGAATTTTAAAAGGGACCACCTTTACCAAATACAAGCAATTTGTGGAGAATGCTTTTAAGGTATTGCCAAGGCAAGCTTTGCATGCCAAAACATTGGGCTTTGAGCATCCGGTAACAGGCAAGTTTATGCGTTTTGATTCCGATCTGCCCGAAGATATGGTCCAGTGTATCGAAAAATGGCGCGGTTATGCTAAGCATCACGAATCATAGGTTTCTTCGATCCTAAGATTGAAAACACCATTGGCCCATCTGTCCAAATAAGTAAAATCCTAGTTATTTTTACAAAAAATGGAACCATATGAAAATTGTGATATCACCGGCAAAGTCACTTGATTACGAAACCACTTTGCCCACATCAAAATATAGTCAGCCCCAATTTTTGGAACAAGCCGAAAAGCTAAATGCGGTATTAAAGAAAAAGAAGCCCAAAGCCCTATCGGAACTTATGTCCATTTCCGATAAACTTGCGGATTTGAACTGGGAGCGCAATCAAAATTTTGAATTGCCCTTTACCGTTGACAATGCAAGGCCGGCAGTGTATGCTTTTAACGGAGATGTGTACCAAGGTCTGGATGCCTATACCATTCCCGAAGATAAATTGGACCGTTTGCAAAGTACGCTGCGGATATTATCCGGCCTGTACGGTGTTTTAAAACCATTGGACCTAATGCAGCCATACCGATTGGAAATGGGGACGCAGTTAAAGGTAGGCCGTAGAAAAAATCTGTACGAGTTTTGGAAAGATCAAATTACCAATGCCTTGAACAACGAACTTGAGGAAGATGAACTATTTGTAAACCTTGCAAGCAACGAATACTTTAGTGCAGTAGATGCCAAAAGACTTAAAGTGCCGGTAATAGCGCCGGTTTTTAAGGATTGGAAGAACGATAAACTCAAAATCATCAGTTTCTTTGCCAAAAAAGCACGTGGATCTATGGTACGGTACATTATTGATTCCGGTGCCCAAACATTGGATGACATCAAGAATTTTGATTATGATGGCTATTTGTACAGCGAGGAACACACCGTAATGAAAGACCAGCCAGTTTTTATTCGATAAAACTTTGGTAAGATCAAAGTAATTTTTAAGTTGTCACAACCAATCACGTTGTTACAATAAGGTACGACGTGCTTCAAATTGTGATACGTTTAAATTTAACCCAAAGGTTACGTATAATTCGCGAACTTTGGGTGTTCGTCCATGATAACATCAACTTAAAATAAATACATGCAGCAGACTAAACGGTTAGAGGAATTTAAAAAAACGGTAACCAATAAGTTCAACATTTACAACAGTCTTTTTTTGAGCTTGCCCTACAACAATATAGAAAATGTAGGGGTTCTTATCCCATTATTGCTAGATCAGTGCGAGAAAGGCTTAAAAGAAGGTAAAGATCCCCAAGAGATTTTAGAGGTGTTTTTTACCAATTTTGTGGATATCAAAGACGAACGGGAGCGGTTGGACTTTATGTTCAAGATCGTGCAGTATGTGGAACGCCAAGTGGTACTTTACGATAGTGTGGAGGATTCGGCCTTCTCCAAACTTCAAAAATACAGTAGCTCTTTGACCATTAAGGATTATTTTGAATTGGTGAACCGCACCAAAAACTGGGACAAGGTCTCCAAAAAACTCTCCACCTTTAGTGCGCGAATCGTTCTGACCGCGCATCCAACGCAGTTCTATACCCCCGCCATATTGGATATTATTGCAGAATTGCGCACTTTGATCGATGAGGACAGGATTCATGATATTGACGTAACCTTGCAGCAATTGGGGCTTACCTCACTGATCAATGCAAAAAAACCAACGCCTTTGGACGAGGCAAAAAACATTATCTACATACTTCGTAATACGTATTATGATGCCGTTGGCGAATTGTACCAATATGTAAAAAGTAATATTCGGGACGATAAGTTTAATAATTACAACCTGATGAAACTCGGATTTTGGCCTGGTGGCGATCGTGATGGGAACCCCTACGTAACGGCCGATATCACCAAACAGGTGGCGGATGAATTAAGGCTTACTTTAATGAAATGCTATTATAACGAATTGAAGGGCCTTCGCAAAAAACTTACATTCAAGGATATGCAGGTAGACATCAATGCGTTGAGCGATAAGCTGTACAAAGCCATGTTCAACCCAGATGTGCTTGTTTCTTACGAGGAAATCATCGCCTGTTTAAATGGTGTCCGCGAAAAACTGATTGACAATTATCACGAATTGTATTTGGACGAGTTGGATCAGTTTATGGATAAGGTACATATTTTTAAGACACATTTTGCCACCTTGGATATCCGTCAAGATCACAGTAAGCATTTGTTGGCCGTGGAAACTGTGCTAAAAAAGCATGGAGTTATCAAGGAAAACGTACACGAGTTGAGTGAAGGGGAACTGGTAAGGCTCTTGCTCAAAGAAAATTTTAATCTCGACCCAAAGGACTTTGAAGATGAGATTGTAAAGGACACCATTACGAATATCCAAAACCTAAAAGCGATACAAGAAAAAAACGGTGAAGAAGGCTGCAACCGATACATCATCAGTAATTCGGAAGATATTTTTTCGGTCTTGTTCGTGTTCGGTTTGTTTAGGTGGAGTGGATGGGACGAGAAAAAGATCACATTTGACATTGTTCCACTGTTCGAGACCATGAAAGGTATGGACGCTTCAGAAAAAGTGATGCAAACCTTGTTCGATATTCCACAATATAGGCAACATCTGGAAAGAAGAAGGGACGTACACACCATAATGCTCGGATTTTCGGATGGTACCAAAGATGGGGGGTACCTAAAAGCCAACTGGTCTATTTTAAAGACCAAGGAAACCTTGAGCAAAGTCTGTAAAAAGAACGGTATCGCCGCTATTTTCTTTGATGGTAGGGGAGGACCGCCAGCACGTGGTGGTGGTAAAACACACAGATTCTACGCCGCACAGACCAAGGATGTGGCCAATCATGAGATTCAGCTTACCATTCAAGGGCAGACCATTACCAGTACCTATGGGACCAAAGAGCAGTTTATCCACAACTCCGAGCAGTTGCTCACCGCTGGATTGAGCAATAACTTATTTGGCAAGGAACTCACTATCTCCGCGGCACAACGTAAATTGATAGAGGAGCTCTCGGAACTCAGTTTCGACAAATACGATGCTTTAAAACAGCACGAGAAATTTATGCCCTACCTGGAGCACAGAAGTACATTAAAATATTATACCAAGGCCAATATTGGCAGTAGACCAGGAAAGCGCGGAAACAAAAAACAGCTAACGCTTTCGGATTTACGCGCCATATCTTTTGTGGGGTCGTGGAGCCAGTTAAAACAAAATGTTCCCGGTTATTTTGGATTGGGTACGGCCATTAACAAGTTAAAAGAAGAAGGGCGACTGAACGAAGTGAAAAAGTTGTACAAAGATGTCCCATTTTTTAGAGCTTTGATGCACAACAGTATGATGTCCTTGGCCAAGTCCAATTTTAACCTGACGAGTTACATGAAGGAAGATCCAGAGTTCGGAGCTTTCTGGAACATTTTGAACGACGAGTTCCAGTTGTCCAAAAAAATGCTGTTGCAGATTTCGGGGGATAAGATTTTGATGGAGGATGAAGCCGTATCGCGGGAATCCGTTAAAATAAGGGAGCAAATTGTATTGCCCTTGTTGGTGATACAGCAAAATGCCCTGTACCATATCACACAAAATTCTGAATACAAAGAATTGTACGAGAAAATCGTTACTCGTTCCTTATATGGAAATATCAATGCCAGCAGAAATTCGGCTTAGGGGAAATTTTTTGTGTATTTTTATGAATAAACAATATAATCCTAGCTTCAAGTTTATCAAATGACAAAACTACCTCATTTGAGAAGATTATTTCATAATCTGTCAATTGTATTTACAATGTTTTTATTTTCCTGTTCCAATGACCAGGATAAAGGAATGGAATTAGAACAATTGGGCACTTTGGAAGTAATGGCGGTTTACGAAAGCGGAACCGCTATGCCAGATGTTACTGTTACCACTGTACCTAAAACTAAAGAGAAAATAACCGATGCAATGGGAAAGGTTGTATACAACAATATACCCATTGGAAAATATGAGGTTATTCTCACCCCTTCGTTTTCTGATGTCAGCGTCTCAGTTGATGTAAATGTGCAAGAAAATCAAGTAGTGGTCATCGAAGCTGTTATGGCGCCTGACCCTATTTCAGAAATTCCAATTGACTTTGATGTTTTTTTGAAGAATATATATGACCAGTTGAAAACAGAATTTTTGTTCGATGCCAATGGTTATTCCCATTATTGGGGTGATATTGGAACAGGTGTGACCAGGATAAACCCTAATTCGATGGGTAGATTTGGCGATTTGGATAATTACTATTTTCATTCGAGTAACTATGTAATCAACGAAGTATGGTCAGAGCATTATAGAGTTATTAATCTTACGAATATAGGTTTGGAAGAGCTAACTGACTTAGATTCAGCATTGAATGGGGAAGTGAATACAGTTCACTTAGAATCCGAGTTTCGTTTCCTGCGAGCACTATTGTACTTCAATTTGGTTAAACTTTACGGAAATCCTGTTTTGGTCACTACAGCTGGTGTAGACCCTGATAACCCGCCAACATTTGAACAAGGTAGGGAAGTTGTATTTGAACAAATTGTAGAGGATTTAACATTTGCGCAGCAGAATTTGTCCTCTGGATTGGGCAAAGAAAAAGCATCAAAGGAAGCTGCCACTGCTCTACTTGGAAAAGTTTACCTTACGATGGCAGGTTTTCCTATGAATCAAACTGATAAATATAGTCTTGCGTTATTGGAATTGGAGAAAGTTGTAGGGAGTTATACTTTGGAAGAAAACTATTCGGATGTTTTTTCAATCCAAAATGAAAGTTCGAATACAGAGGTTATTTTCGGTATTGGTTTTGATAACTCGGGCAATTATAGTGTCTCTTGGGGGCCTATGGGTATTTCATTAAGCGATCGTTTATTGTTGGTTCCTAATTTTATAAATTCCTATTTTGAGAAAGAAATGGAACCCTCCGAACCGGTTAGTTTTCCGATTGAAAATAGCGATTCGAGATTTCATCAAAATATAGCCACATTTTCGTTTGATGATGGGAATTTAATAGATGAAACTTTAATGGAAAATTGGCGACCATATAAATTTATAAAGGAAGTCGAGGAAATCAGTGTATTGAATTCAGAGTCATTTGATTACCCCTATTTAAGAGCAGCTGACGTGTATCTAATGATAGCAGAGGCCGAAAATAAGCTGAATGGCCCTACAGCTAAAGCATATAATGCTTTGAATTTGGTGAGAAGAAGAGCTTTTGGCGATTTGGAGCATGATGCTCAAAGTGGGTTGACTCAAGAAGAGTTTTCTAGCCTAATTTTAAAGGAAAGACGTTTGGAGTTTTGTTTGGAAGGACAATTTAAGGATGACCTTATTCGAATGAATGCTCTTGAGTCCGAGATATTGGAATACAATCAAAATTACCCAGAGTTGGCAAGGGACTTTCAAAATCACGAATACATCTGGCCCATACCTCAGGGAGAAATGAGCCTGAACCCGGATGTGGTTCAAAATGAAGGTTATTAAAATTGGATTTTGACTACACTACCTTTTAAACATACACATCCTTATAAACCGTTTTTGTTATCGCAGGCCACTAAATTGATCGTAGGTACCCTGCCTCCCCCAAGGTTTACCACAGGTGACCTAAAACCACAAGATGTGGATTTTTGCTATGGCAGTTGTAACGGACAGTTATGGCCCATTTTGGATAAAATATTCCAACTGGGATTAACTTATGAAACTACAGATGAGGCGGTACAACAGCGAAAACAGTTCTTGATCAAGAACAAAATAGGGGTTTGCGATATTGTGGAAAGTGCCGATAGGGAAAAAATAGATGCATCCGACATCGGAATGCAAAATGTTGTGTTACGTGATTTAGTCGGATATTTACAAAAGTACCCGAATATCGATACCCTTTTGTTTACAGGCGGGAATAGTAAAAATGGTCCCGAATATTTCTTTCGCAGGCAACTAAAGGAGTATAACTTAAAACTCGATGTGGTCTCCGACGACGTGCCCCGAATTCATCATTTGGAGTTGCCAATCACTCCGAGTACAACGTCAGTGCGAGGGCAGTCGAGAACCATTAAAACCGTTTCGCTGACTGCACCTTCGGGAGCTGCCAACCGAGCTGTGGGAAGTTTACAGGCCTACAAGCAAATGAAACAAAAAAATCCAGCATTCAATACACTGGATTTTAGGGTACTACAATATCGGGAGTTCTTTTAATCGATTTTATTGGATAGAATACTATAAAATGTCTTTATTCCATAAGCCAACTGGCCAATCTTTATATTTTCGTTGGGACTATGTTGGTTGTTGTCGGGGTTTACCACGGGAACAATAAAGGCAGGAATCTTTAATTCGTTCACAAAGGGGGATATGGGGACCGTACCGCCCATGGTGCGTATTTGAATGACTTCCTTGTCAAAACTGTTGTTTAAGGTATTTACTATAAAAATACCATATGGGTCATTTAGATCCGTACGGAACGCATCCGTAACACCCCTCTCTTTTACGGTAACAATTTTATCGAATTGCAAACGCTCTTCTTTGGAAGGCTCGTGATCTAAAACTTTATAGCCTTGCTGGGCTATATGATCTTTCACCAATTGTTTTAGCCGATTTCCATCGCTTTCTACCACTAATCTTAAATCCAGTTCCGCTGTTGCACTTTCGGGAACAATGGTGCGTGCTTTTTCTCCAACCCATCCAGAACTTAATCCGCGAATGTTCAAAGAGGGATATTGCAGGGCTTCTTGGTAAAAACTTCCTACTTTTTCCGAAGTTTTAAATTGGAGGTTTTCGGCAATGGCCGCATCGTTATCGGGTACACTTTTTAATATGGAATCGGTGGTTTTGTCAATAGTTATACCGTCATAATAGCCGGAGATCGTTACCCTTCCTTCGGCATCTTTCATGGTTGCCAATAATTGTGCTAACTGAAAACCTGGGTTTGGAGCATAGTTGCCATAATGTCCGCTATGTTGCGGTTTAATGGGGCCGTATGTGGTTAGGGTCAAAGTGGTAATACCACGGCAACCATAAACTACAGTAGGGTTTTCGGACGCGTGTACAGGTCCATCCACGATCATTAAAAAATCCGACTCAAGGAGTTCACGGTATTGTTTCACAGCTGCCGGCAAAGGTTTACTGCCTTTTTCTTCTTCACTGTCCAAAATCACCTTTATATTAAAAGGTATGTCCTTACCATCCTTTTTAAGTAGGTCCATGGCGTTCAAAAGCATCACGATCGGCGATTTATCATCCGAAGTAGATCTTCCGAACAAACGCCAATCATAATTGATGTCGTCTCCAAGTTCATCAAAAGACATGGTTTCAAAACCATCATCCTTCGGGGCCTTTAATACCACATTGTACGGGTTGGGTTGGTTCCATTTGGACGGGTCCACGGATTGACCATCAAAATGCATATAAATAAGAACCGTTGGCTTGTCCCCGCTCATGGGCGTGGCGGCAAAAAACAAAGGAAGACCATCGGTTTCCAATACTGCCGAGTTAAACCCTCTATCGCCAAACTTGCGCTTTAACCACATTATGTTACGGTCTATGTCGGCTGCGTCCAGAGCATCGTTGGGGATAGCTATAAATTCTCGTATTTCGTTAATGGCATCGGCGACCTGGGATTTAATGGCCACTTCATCTTGGGCAAAAACAGAATAAGTAAGGCATAAGGTTACTATGGGCAGTATTTTTTTCATGACAAATCAATGTTGATCTTTAAAGTGGAAAATTAACGAATTTGCTTTACAAAGTGATCAATCTTGTCCACTCCATTTTTTGTTAGGTGTTTTATAAAGGCCGAACCAATGATCGCACCTTTTGCGTGTTGGGTAGCTTGCCCAAATGTCTCGGCATTGCTGATACCAAAGCCAACGATCTGCGGATTTTTAAGGTCCATTTGTGCTATGCGATTAAAATAGTTGGTCTGATCGGGACCAAAACCTTGCTTTGTTCCTGTGGTACTTGCCGAGCTCACCATATAAATAAAACCTTCGGATGCATCGTCGATCGCTTTTATGCGCTCGTTGCTGGTTTGTGGTGTAATAAGAAAAACGTTGATCAATCCATGTTTTTTAAAGATGATTTCATATTCTTCTTTGTACACATCCAACGGTAGATCGGGAAGAATAAGCCCATCGACCCCAATTTCCTCACATTTTGCACAAAACGCTTCCACTCCATATTGGAGGACTGGATTAAAATATCCCATTAAAATCAACGGTATGGACACCGATTTGCGGATGTCTTTCAATTGCTCAAAAAGCAGGTCAGTGTTCATTCCATTTTTTAGGGCAGCCGTGGAACTTTCTTGTATGGTAGGTCCATCGGCCAAAGGGTCGCTAAAGGGAAGCCCGATTTCAATGAGGTCGACACCGTTCTTTTCCAAATCTTGGATAATCTTTACGGTATCGTTCAAATTGGGGTAACCAGCTGAAAAATATATGGAAAGGATTTTTTTGTCCTCCTGTAGTTTTTGTTTGATTCTGTTCATAGTATTTAGGTGTTAGATGTCAGACATAAGATGCACGAAATATTTCTAATTTCTTATTTCTGATCTCTAGAGTCTGAAATAATCAATATAATTCTGTAAATCCTTATCTCCTCGCCCGGATAGGTTGACCACCACCACGTCATCTGGATTGAATTTCCTTTCTTCGAAAATGGCCAAGGCATGTGAAGTTTCTATGGCTGGGATTATACCTTCCAGTTTACAAAGTTCCAATCCGGCCTTCATGGCATCATCATCGGTAATGGAAATGAACTCTCCACGGCCCGATGCGTACAAATGGGCGTGCATAGGGCCTACACCAGGGTAATCCAATCCTGCGGAAATGGAGTAGGGTTCGGTAATCTGTCCATCTTGCGTTTGCATCAATAAGGTTTTACTGCCGTGTATAATGCCCACTTTTCCCAAAGCGGAAGTAGCGGCACTCTCACCGGAATCAATTCCCTTACCAGCGGCCTCAACTGTAATAATGCCCACCTCTGGGGTGTCCAAGTAATGATAAAAAGCACCGGCTGCATTACTTCCCCCACCGACACAGGCCACAACGTAGTCAGGATTTTCCCGACTTTCTTTTTCTTGTAACTGTTTTTTAATCTCTTCCGAAATTACCGATTGGAAACGCGCCACCATGTCGGGGTAGGGATGGGGACCTACGACCGATCCAATAATGTAATGGGTGTCCACGGGGTTGTTTATCCAATCGCGAATGGCTTCGTTGGTGGCGTCCTTTAATGTTTTACTGCCCGATGTGGCAGGTCTTACCTCGGCTCCCAACATTTTCATTCTAGCTACATTGGGTGCTTGGCGGGCAATATCGATTTCCCCCATATACACCACACATTTGATCCCCATTAATGCACAAACCGTAGCTGTGGCCACTCCATGTTGACCCGCACCTGTTTCTGCAATGATCCGGTTTTTGCCCAATTTTTTTGCCATTAATATCTGGCCAATGGTATTGTTTACCTTATGGGCACCGGTATGGCAAAGGTCTTCGCGTTTTAGATAGATTTTGGTATTGTATTTTTGGGATAGACGTTTGGCAAAATACAGTGGTGTGGGCCGACCCACATAATCCCGTAACAATTGTTGGAACTCTTCTTTAAAAGAAGGCTCCTCCATTATGCGGAGGTAGTTTTGCCGAAGCTCCTCACAGTTGGGGTATAGCATTTCGGGAATAAATGCTCCCCCAAACTCACCGTAGTATCCCTTTTCATCTGCATGATAACTTTTCATAGACATTTTTTTTAGTTCATATCACTTTCCAGTGATGCTCTGAAAGTTTTTAGTTCTTCAATATTTTTTTGTCCCGGGGCTAACTCAAATTTACTGTTCACATCGATGGCATAACACATGGTAGATGCAGGACTTTTTAAAAATCCTTTTAATTTATCTAAAGAATCCAGACCTATGCCACCGCTTAAAAAATAAGGTTTTTGAGATGGGTATTTTTCCAAGACCGACCAATCGAAGGTGTAACCGTTGCCCCCGGGCAATTTTCCTTTAGTGTCAAAAAGGAAATAGTCACAGACGTCTTCGTAATCTTTAAGGATGCCAAAATCAAAATCATCTTTAATGGAAAATACTTTGATGACTTCTAAATTTCTCGACTGCGCTCGAATTGACAGAATTCTTTCTTTTAGTTCCTGGCAGTAATCTGGGGCTTCCTTTCCGTGCAGTTGTACCGCATCCAATTGATATTTTTCTACTTTTTCCAGAATTTCCTCCAATGGCGCATCAACAAATACCCCTGTTCTTTTGATGGAATGTGGCAAGTCTGGCATTTCTCCCGAAAAATAACGGGAGGAGGGTTCCCAGAAAATAAATCCCAGATAGTCGGGTTGCAAAGTCGCTACCGCTTCGGGATTATGGTTCATGCCGCAGACCTTTAGTTTCACGCTTCTAATTTTTTAATGAATCCGGAAGCACTTACTCCCGGATTGTCCGTTTTCATAAAATTTTCGCCGATCAAAAAGCCTTGAAAATCAAATTCTTTTAATTCTCTGATGGCCTCCACGGAACTGATTCCACTTTCCGATACCTTTACAAAGTCATCCGGAATATTGGCGGATAGTGTCTTACTGGTTTCCAAGCTCACCTCGAAAGTTTTTAGATTTCGGTTGTTCACTCCCAGCATATCCAAACTGGGCATTAGGGATTTTTCCAGCTCTACTTCATTATGGACCTCCAATAGTACATCCAATCCAAGTTTTTTGGCCAATTCCGATAAGGTTTTTATCTCTTCCCTGGACAAAATGGCGGCAATTAATAATATTATATCGGCACCATAGGCTTTGGCTTCCACAATCTGGTATTCATCTATGATGAATTCTTTTCGTAAAATTGGAATGTTCGTAGCTGCTCGAGCAAGGATCAAGTCATCCAAGGAGCCGCCAAAATATTTGCCATCGGTGAGCACAGACATACCGCAGGCACCAGCATCGGCATAGCCCTTGGCGACATCCTGTATACTTAGTCCTTGGTTAATGACCGATTTTGAAGGGGAACGACGTTTATGTTCCGCAATAATGCCGGAATTGCTTTGGCGTAATGCTTCAGCCAACGAAATAGAGGTTCGTTCCATCAATATCGAAGTTTCCAATTGGGATATGGTAATCAATGATTTTTTTAAATCGACTTCTTTACGCTTGTCGGCTACTATTTTGTCTAGTATGTTCATCCTATATTTTTGTCAATCCGCAAATGGGACGGTATTTTTTTTAAAATTGGTTTTGTTTGGATTCTTGCTTTCGCAGGAATGACTAGTAATCTATATTTAGTTTTTACTCAATTCTTGTAATTTTTTTAAGGCAACCAATCCATGGCCGCTCAATAAGGATTCTTTGGCTTCTTCAAAACCTTCTTTTGGTGCAATGCCCTTTACGGTGGCTATGGCGACGCCGGCATTGGCACAAACAACATTGTTCTGAGCATCTGTGCCCTTGCCTTGTAAAATATCCATGAATATTTGGGCGGAATCCGCAACGTCTTCACCGCCAACTATTTCTTTTTGAGAAACTTTGTTAACCCCAAAATCTGCAGGACTCAGCATACCCTCGGAATGGTTGGAAATGGTTTTTGTGTCTCCGGTCAACGATATTTCATCATAACCGTCCAAGGCATTCAAGACCGTAAATTTTTTATCGGTGTTCTGATATAGATACCCATACATCCTGGCCAATTCCAAATTAAATACTCCTACCATCTGATTTTTTGGGAATGCAGGATTCACCATGGGCCCCAACATATTGAAAAAGGTCTTCACGGCAAGTTCCCTGCGGATTGGGGCTACATTTTTCATGGCTGGGTGAAACAAGGGGGCGTGCAGTACACAAATTCCTGCCTCTTCGATAGTTCTCTTTAGAAAATCGGCATCATTGCTAAATTTGATTCCCAAAAATTCCATTACGTTACTACTCCCACATTTAGAGGAAACGCCATAATTACCATGTTTAGTTACATGGATTCCCGCTCCAGCGGTAACAAATGAAGCCAAGGTGGAAATGTTAAAGGTGTCCTTGCCATCGCCTCCCGTTCCACATAGGTCGATGGGGTTGTATTCCGATAGATCTACGGCCAAACATAGCTCTAAAAGTGCATCACGGAATCCTTCGAGTTCTTCTATGGTGATGCTCCTCATCATGTAAACGGTTAAGAAGGCCGCAATTTGGGAGGTGTTGTAATCGCCTTTGGCAATATTTACCAATATCTGTTTGGCTTCCTCTTTGGGCAGTATTTCGTGATTGATAAGTTTATTTAAGGTCTCTTTCATTTTCTTTATTTGTGATTCCGAACGGATGCTGAGCGGAGTCGAAGCATGATGCGGAAAATTTATTCAATTGGGTTTATTTGGATTCCTGCTTTCCCTTCGACTTCGCTCAGGGTACTTCAGGAATTGCATATTATTTGCTTTCCAGCCAATTTTTCAACATTTTTTTGCCTTGGGGTGTCAGCACCGATTCGGGATGAAACTGTACCGCGGTCACGTCATATTTTTTATGCCGTAGGGACATTATCTGCCCATTTTCGTCCACTGCGGTGATTTCCAGATCATCTGGTACATTTGGGTCCACCACCCAAGAATGGTATCGGCCTACCTGAAGCGTTTTCGGCATATTATTGTATATGGGGTCGTCCTTGGTCACAGTTATGGTAGTGTCCACTCCGTGATATACCTGGTCTAAATTGATCAAGTGGCCCCCGAACACTTCACCAATGGCCTGTAGCCCCAGACACACTCCAAAAATGTGCTTGGTGGGTGCGTACGTTTTGATGATTTCTTTTAAGAGTCCCGCCTCCTCCGGTATTCCTGGTCCAGGGGAGAGAACAATATGGTCAAATGGCTCCACTTCCTCCAAAGTGAGTTGGTCGTTCCGTTTTACGGTGACCTCACAATCCAAATCTTCCAGATAGTGTACCAAGTTGTAGGTGAAACTATCGTAGTTGTCTATCATTAAAATATTTCTTCCCATGCTTAGATTGTTTCGGCGATTTCCAGTGCTTTGGTCAATGCACCCAATTTATTATAGGTCTCTTGGAGTTCGTCATCAGGATTGGAGGCTGCTACCAGACCTGCTCCCGCTTGGTAATACAATTCGTGGTTTTTGCTCAAAAATGTGCGGATCATAATGGCGTGGTTAAAGTTGCCTTCAAAATCCATAAAACCTATGGCACCTCCATAATAGGAACGGCTTGTTTTTTCATATTTCTCGATAAGTTGCATGGCCATGTGTTTGGGAGCACCGCTCAACGTTCCTGCCGGGAAAGTATCGGCCACCACTTTCATGGTTGTACTGTCTTTTTTCTTAAGGCCAGTTACTTTGGATACCAAATGAATGACATGGGAGAAGTACTGTACTTCTCGATAGGTTTCCACGTTTACGGTATTTCCGTTACGGCTCAAATCGTTTCGGGCAAGATCTACCAGCATTACGTGTTCGCTGTTTTCTTTTTCGTCCTGGGCCAATTTTTTTGCCAGTTCGGCATCTTTTTCATCGTTTCCGGTACGTTTATAGGTTCCGGCAATGGGATGAATCTCTGCCTTGCCATCTTTTACGATCAATTGGGCCTCTGGCGAGCTTCCGAATATTTTAAAGTTGCCATAATCAAAATAAAAAAGGTAGGGGGAGGGGTTAATAGATCTTAGTGCTCTATATACATTGAACTCATCTCCCTTAAATTTTTGTTGGAACCTTCGGGAGAGCACCAGTTGGAACACATCGCCACGTTGACAATGTTTTTTTGCCAATTCGACCTGCTCTTTATAATCTTCATCCTTTAGATTGGATTTTGGGTCGCCTTCCTTGTTAAAATTATACGATGAAAAAGTACGTACGTTAAAGAGTTGTTCTATTTCTTCAACATTGCTTTCGGTCTGATAGCAGTGGGCAAAAAGGTAGGCTTCGTTTTTAAAATGATTGATAGCGATTATGTTCTGGTACACGGCATAATAGATATCGGGGATATTTACCGAGCCATCTTTTTTATTCAATTGGATATCCTCAAAGTAACGAACGGCATCGTAGGCCATATAACCGAAGAGGCCATTGTAGATAAATTTAAACCCGTTCTGCGTGGTATTAAATTGCTTGCTAAAGTTGTGGATTACTTTAGTGATGTCGGTGTCGGAGGCAATTTTGGTTACCTCCTTTTTGCCATCGGGAAAGCTTTGTACAATGGTTTCGTCCTCTACCTTGATGAATGCTATCGGGTTACAGCAGATGTACGAAAAACTGTTGTCGTTGGCATGGTAGTCACTACTTTCCAAAAGTATGCTGTTGGGGAATTTGTCCCTGATCTTTAGGTAAACGCTCACGGGGGTAATGGTGTCCGCGAGGATTTTTTTGTAATGGGTTTTAAGCGTGTAACTCATTGGGTACTTATATAAATTAAAAAAGGCTTGTCGTGATGACAAGCCTCTTGTATGGTTATAATGGGGACTTAGCTCACGACGTTTGACGTAAGTTTATCCACCACCAGTTATTTGCTATTCTGTTAATCATTGAGTCAAAGATAGGAAGGAATTTTTTATGGTACAACAAAGTTATGTTTAAATTAAAAAATCCCGCTCAAGGAATTCTTGAACGGGATTTTCACACACTAAACTGTAGTTGCTTACATCTGTAGGTCAACTACCAAATCAAATTCGTCGTAGATCAATTTGTCCTTGGCAGTGCCAATAATGCCAGAACCGTATTTTACGTCGTATTTTGTCCTGTCAACTTTCAATGTAGCAGTAGCTTTATCGCCATACACAGAGACTACAAAAGATACAGGTTCTGTATTGCCTTTTATGGTAAGGTCTCCGGTTACATCATAAGAGTTTTTTCCAGTAGATTTTACTTTGGTGAAAACCAATTTGGCCGTTGGGTGATTGGCAGTTCCAAAAAAGTCGTCGGACTTTAAGTGACCGTCCAATTTGTTTTTATAATCACCTTCTAGGTCAGTGGCGTTTATGGTGCCCATGTCCACTACAAATTCTCCACCTACCAATTTTTCTCCGTCAAATTCCAATACCCCGGATTTTAGATCGATGGTTCCTGTGTGCGATCCACCTACTTTGTAGCCTTTCCAAACTACGCTACTTTCGGAAGTATTTACTTTTTTGGTTTCTTTTTTAATGGGGTTGGCGATGGCCGAAGCTCCAAAAAGGGTAATCAATGCTAAACTTAAAATTGTCTTTTTCATGATTGTTTAATTTCTGTTGTTAATTGTTAAGGTGTTATATATGTGTAAATAATTCTTTGTTCGATTTTCTAACTTTGGCCAAGTGCTGGGTTTCGTCTTTTTCTGAACGGTAGCCCACTGCTAGAACAACGGCTGCATTCAAGTTTTTTTCCGAAAGGCCGAGGATTTCATTGTACTTGTCGGATTCAAAACCTTCGATGGGGCAAGTGTCTATTTTTAATTCGGCCGCGGCCTGCATCAAATTGCCAAAAGCGATATAAGCTTGTCTGGCGGTCCAATGGTTTTTTATTTCTTTCGGTAAACCGATCAGTTTCGATTTCATAAAATCGGAATACCCCTTTAAGCCTTCGGCAGGAATATCTCTTGTTTTGCTAACGTTTTCCAAATAGTCGTCCACCAACTCATCGCCAAAATCCGTAGCATTCGCAAAGACGAATATGTGCGAGGCATCGGTAATCTGTGTTTGGCCCCAGGAAACAGGTTTTAGTTGTTCTTTTAGTTTGGAATCGGTGATCACAAAAATGTGATAGGGTTGCAAACCGTAGGAGGAAGCGCTCAAACGAGTCGCTTCCAAAAGGGTTTCCAAATCCTTGTCCGATACTTTTTTTGCAGCATCAAATTTTTTAGTGGCGTAGCGCCATGTTCTATGTTCAATAACGGTGTTCATTAATTCTAAAATTTATCCAATAGATCGTTTAAATGTTCCAGGTCTTTTTTGGTAAAGTTTTCAAAGATTGTTTTGTGTGCTTTTCCGAGGGAGATATCGATTTTTTCCAAAGTATCAAGTCCGGAATCCGTAATTAATATCTCTATCTTTCGCCGGTTGGACGGACATACGCTCCTATGTACAAACCCTTTGGCTAAAAGTTTGTCCACCAAACGTGTGGTATTGCTCATTTTGGTTACCATGCGTTCGTTCAAAGTAGATAGGTTGGCCGGCTTGCCTTTCTGACCTCTTAAAATGCGCAATACATTAAATTGTTGAAGGGAGACCTCAAATGGTTTTAAAGCGGCGTTCATAGATTCATTGATTTTGTTGTGTACCAATTGCAAATGAATCAACGTCCTTGGTTCCAAAGGAATTTTTTTTGATGTTTTTATGGTTTCCTCAACATTCATGTACAAACAATATTTGTATATACAAATGTATGTTGATCATGTAGGTTAATCCAAATATTGGATAGATAAATTTTTGTTAAACCTTATGTTTTGGACTGTACCTTACGTATTTTTAATGGTATAAAAATCAGATAATGAAGAGGTTATTGTTTTTAGGTTCCATGCTTGTTGTTTTATGGGGATGTGCGGAAAAGAAAGATCAAAATAATGAGGATGTTGAATCCACTGAGAACGAAATGGTTGAATTGGAAGCTGAAAAAAACAAGGAGGTCAAGTTTCCTGTATACGACTTTGCAGCTTTTGAACCTTTGCTCAATAAAGATGATGGTAAAACGTACGTTGTAAACTTTTGGGCAACCTGGTGTCAGCCCTGCATCGAAGAAATGCCCCATTTCGAAAAAGTAAACTTAGAACGTTCGGACAACAATGTGGAGGTAATTTTGGTAAATCTGGACATGCCAAATATGTGGAAGACCAGATTGGAGCCCTTCGTGGAAAAAAAGAAGATACAATCCCGGGTTGTTATCTTGGACGACCCTAAACAGAACGACTGGATACCAAAAGTTTCCCAGGATTGGGGCGGGGGAATTCCGGCAACCTTAATATATAATAAGGATAAGCGAGCATTTTACGAACGCGGTTTTACTTACGAAGAACTGAACGAGGAATTGAACAAATTTATAAATTAAGCAATCATGAAAAATTTAAGGATTTTACGTTGGGCTCTGCCCTTGCTGTTGTTTGTCGCAGCTTTTGCAGTTGGGTTTAAAGCGGCAACGGAACATAATTTGGATAATGGGTATCAAATTGGCGACATGGCCACCGATTTTTCCCTTAAAAATGTAAACGGGCAAATGGTGTCCTTGTCCGACTATGAAAATGCCAAAGGCTTTTTGGTGATATTTACCTGTAATACCTGCCCTTATGCTCAAGCTTATGAAGATAGGATTATTGCGTTGGATGCCAAATACAAAACACAAGGCGTTCCGGTAGTGGCCATTATGCCCAATGATCCAAATGTCAAGCCAGGGGATAGCTTTGCAAAAATGAAAGAGCGTGCTGAGGAAAAAGGATTTACGTTTCCTTATTTATTGGATGAAGGGCAAAAAGTTTATCCAGCCTACGGAGCAACAAGAACACCTCATGTTTTTCTGCTGGAGAAAAAACTTTCGGGGAATGAGGTCGTGTATATCGGAGCCATAGACGATAATTATCAAGATGCGACCCAGGTAGAAGAACGATTTGTGGAAAATGCAATCGACGCCATGCTTTCCGGCAAAGAAATAAATCCGAAAACAACCAAGGCCATTGGGTGCGGAATAAAGTAAGCTATTTGAAAATAAAACGATTGGAAATCCGGAGTAATGCTCCGGATTTTTATTTTTGCAGAACCTAAATTATTAAAAATGGCAGATTTATCACAAGAAGAATGGGCGGAGCAACTACAAAACGATGACAACGCCTTTGTTTTGGATGTACGAACCCCTGAAGAGTTCGAAGAGGGGTATATTCCGGGCGCGACCAATATCGATATATATCTTGGGCAGGAATTTTTGGACAAAGTGGAGGAATTGGACAAGTCCAAAAACTTTTACGTTTATTGCCGATCCGGTAACCGAAGTGCGCAAGCCTGTGCTATTATGAACAGTGTTGGAATTGAAAATGCATATAACCTGGAAGGTGGCTTTATGGAGTGGGATGGCGACGTAGCAGAGTAGACCTCCCCTAGTCCCAAATCTATGCGAGAAGACCTACTGTATTTTATTTGGAAGCATAACAAGCTTTCGGCAAAACCATTGTATACCGGTAACAACGAAACGGTTTCGATCAAGTCCACAGGGTTCCAGAATATGTTGGCAGGGCCCGATTTTTTCAATGCTCAAGTGGAAATTGACGGACAGTTGTGGGCCGGTAATGTGGAGATGCACTCCAAATCATCGGATTGGTACGTGCACCATCACGAAACAAATGAAAATTACAACAATGTCATCCTTCATGTAGTATGGGAGGATGACATTGCTGTTTTTAGAAAGGACGGTTCCAGAATCCCAACGTTAGAAGTAAAGCGGTATGTGCCCACCGAGCTATTGGGCCGATATCGGAACTTGATCGAGAATTCCCGTCCCACCTTTGTTAATTGTGAAAAGGACCTTAAGGATGTAGATGCCTTTATTCTGGAAAATTGGCTGCAACGATTGTTTATTGAACGACTGGAGAATAAGTCCAAATTGATCTTGCAGTTGTTGGAAACATCCAAAAACGATTGGGAGGCTGTTCTTTTTATGGTATTGGCCAAAAGTTTTGGCTCCAAGGTAAATGGAACATATTTCCTGGATCGGGCAAAGCAATTGGATTTTTCTGTCGTTCGAAAAACCACCAATGAACCATTGCAGTTGGAAGCTTTGCTTTTTGGCCATTTTGGACTTTTACATGCGGATGATTGCACGGATTCGTACTATAGAGAACTCAACAAAGAGTATGGGTATCTTAAGCAAAAATTTGATTTGGAAGATACGTTTACAAAGCCGGAGTTTTATGGATTACGACCATTAAATTTTCCCACAATACGTGTTTCGCAGTTGACCAGTTTGTACAGTGGGAACCATAACCTTTTTTCAAACCTGATAAATTTCACAACCCTAGAGGATATTTATCAAACTTTGGAGGTTTCTACAGGACGGTATTGGGAAGAGCACTACACCTTTGGAAAACCATCCAACAAAAGAGATAAAAAGCTATCTAGGAATTTCATAGATTTGATCATCATAAATGCATTGGTGCCGCTTAAATTTTGCTATTCAAAATATGTGGGAAGACAATGGGACGAGGAGCTGATCGGATTGATGTCCCATGTAGCTGCCGAGAAAAATTCCGTTATTCAAAACTTTGGCAAAATTGGGTCAAAGGCGACCAATGCTATGGAAACGCAAGCACAATTGGAGCTGTACAATAATTATTGTACCAAAAATAAATGTATGCAATGCGCCATTGGCGCACAATTATTGAATAGAAATCTCTAATTTTAACCATGTCTTTGTTTTATAATACCCTTTACTACTTTCAAAAGCGAGGCTTCGAGGTCTGTAGGCGAATTGCGGAAAGACTTGGTATCCGTGCCCGAGTGGTGCGTACCAGTTTTATCTATCTAACATTTGTTACCTTGGGCTTTGGGTTCGCCCTTTATCTTTTTATTGCCTTTTGGTTAAGGATCAAAGACCTCATTTATACAAAAAGAACTTCTGTATTTGACCTTTAAGAATGATTAGACTGCTCCGCTCCAAAATACTTGTAGCCCTCACCTTAATGGTGGTGGTGCTTGTTTTTGGGGTGATAGGGTATAAAATGCTGTCCGATTTTACGTGGATAGAGGCCATTTATATGACGATTATTACCGTGACCACGGTAGGTTTTTCGGAAGTAAGGCCTTTGGATGCCAATGCTAAGATTTTTACCGTATTTTTAATTGTAACCAGTGTTTTTATATTTGGATTTGCCATTTCAGTGGTGTCCGAATATATTTTGGGAAGAAATTCGTTGGAACTACTAAAAAAGAAGAGAGTGAAAAAGCAAATAGATAGTCTTTCCGGTCATGTTGTGATCTGTGGATTTGGTAGGAATGGTATGCAGGCCGCAGAAAAATTGACCGCTTATAGAAAACCATTTGTGGTGATCGAAAGGGATAGGGAGATCATAGAACGGCATGAAGAAGATATTTTGTTTGTGGAAGGCGATGCCAATGAGGACGAAGTTTTGCTCGAAGCCGGAATAGATCGTGCCCAATATCTTATAACCGCCGTGCCGGATGATTCGGCAAACCTGTTCATTGTGCTTTCGGCCAGGCAATTAAACTCAGATTTATTCATAATAAGTAGGGCGTCACAGATAACTTCGGTTAAAAAATTGGAGTTTGGTGGAGCAAATAAAGTAATAATGCCCGACAAAATCGGAGGGGATCACATGGCCTCCTTGGTGGTAATGCCCAACTTGATCACTTTTTTAGATCAACTATCCATTGAGGGCGAGCATACCACAAATTTAGAAGAAGTCAGTATAGAGGATTTTACCGACCAAATGGAATGTAACTCCTTGCGCGATCTTGATCTTCGCAGAAAAACAGGATGTACCATAATCGGGTACGTGGACCCACAAGGAAAGTACGTTATAAACCCGGAAGCCGATATGGTTTTGCAGCCCAAGAGCAAGGTAATTGTTTTGGGCAGACCTGAACAGATAAGGAAATTAAATCAAATGTTTCAGATCGGATAGTTAAAAAAACATAAAATTTGATAGCGTTGATTTTTTTTTGGATATTGCTGACTTTACCATACCAAAAACTAACTAATCTCAATATATGAAGTATTTTCTTTTTCTATTGTCTTTTTTTGCGCTAACCACTGGTTTTTCACAGGAATTGACCGTAGTTGGCAAAACCTACAATGTCTCCGACAACATTAATGATGGTGTTATAGAGCTAACAGTGGATGGGGGAGTGGAGCCCTACACCTACAAATGGAGCAATCAGGAAACGCCGCTCAAGTCCAAATCGGCACAACGTCTGGTAGAAGGTATACCGTATAGTGTTACAGTGACCGACGCGGCAGGTAATTCGATTACCAAAGAATTTAAAGTAGAGACAGAATCGATCACAGAAGTATTCAATGGAACCATGACCCCGGCAGTAAGTGCATTGGGGTCTGTTCTTTTCTGGGACCCCTTCGCAGCGATCGGAATATACGATCCAGTGGCCTATGCCGACGTAAAATTGATCGGTATTCCCGATTGGAGCAACGAGACCCAGGATAAATTCGTTTTAAAACAGTGGCTGAAGGATGATAAGGCCAGTGTGGCCAAAGGTGAAGATATTGCCGTGATCACCAGTGATAAAAGAGGAGATATCGTTATAAAATCCGAAGCTAAAGGAAAGCTTTTGCAGAGAGTAAAGCAGGGCAACGTAATCTACAATTCGGACAACCAAGAACATGTTATTGAACAAGGAGCACATTACTTTGCCGAAATCAAGTACGATGAGCCCATTGCCATGACCCATCCTAACGGAGATCCGATCATAAAAGGTATTCCCTTTATCGTAATTTGGTTGGTCCTCGGAGCGTTGTTCTTTACAATTCGAATGGGCTTCATTAACATTCGTGGGTTCAGACATTCCATTGATCTTGCCAAAGGAAAATACGATGACCCGGATGCTCCAGGGCAAGTAACCCACTTCCAGGCATTGGCCACAGCAGTTTCCGGTACCGTTGGTCTTGGTAATATAGCTGGTGTTGCCGTAGCGGTATCCTTGGGTGGTGCAGGAGCTACTTTTTGGATGATTGTTTGTGGACTCTTGGGTATGTCCTCCAAATTTGTGGAGTGTACCCTTGGTGTCAAATACAGGGATATATTGCCTGATGGCCGTGTATTCGGCGGTCCAATGAACTACCTGCGCTATGGTCTGGAAAAGCGCAATATGAAAGGTTTTGGTAAAGTATTGGCGGGAGTGTTCGCCATGCTTGCAGTGGGAGCTTCCTTTGGTGGGGGCAATATGTTCCAGGCAAACCAGTCTTTTGAGCAATTGGCCGGGCAGTTTCCTGCCTTGGCCGGCAATGGCTTTTGGTTCGGAGTGGTCACGGCTATTCTGGTAGGTGTAGTTATCATTGGTGGAATTAGCAGTATTGCCAAAGTAACAGGTAAAGTAGTGCCGATCATGGCAACCATATATATAGTTGCGGCATTGGCGGTAATTATAATGAATATCCAAAATATTGGACCGGCATTCTCTGCAATTGTGGATGGAGCGTTTAACCCTTCGGCCCTAAAAGGAGGAATTTTGGGGGTATTGGTCATTGGGTTTCAAAGAGCGGCCTTCTCCAATGAGGCAGGTGTAGGTTCTGCGGCCATTGCCCACAGTGCGGCAAAGACCAACCATCCACCGTCCGAAGGTTTTGTTGCCTTACTAGAGCCATTTATCGATACCGTTGTGGTTTGTACTCTAACAGCTTTGGTGTTGATTTTTACAGGAATGCACGAAGTAGAAGGAATGGCAGGTGCACAGTTGACATCCGATGCTTTTGGTAGCCAAATTTCTTGGTTCCCTTATGTATTGGCATTGGCGGTATTCCTTTTTGCATTCTCAACCATGATTTCTTGGTCTTACTACGGAATGAGGGCCTGGACTTATCTTTTCGGGAAGAGCAAGCGTTCCGAGATGATCTACAAGATGTTGTTTTTGGTGTTTGTTGTGGTAGGTGCTTCGGTAAGTTTAGGGGCTGTATTGGATTTTTCGGATATGATGATACTTGCCATGTCCTTCCCGAATATCATTGGACTCTACATAATGTCCGGCGAAGTGCGCAAGGACCTGGATGGTTATTTACAGAAATTAAAAGCTGGACAGCTTTTCAAAAAATTGAAGAGTCAATAATATACCTTAAAATATGAGAAAGCAATCCCACTTCAGGTTCAATAAGCAAGAACGGAGTGGGATTTTCTTTTTTTTGTTGGTGGTTCTTGTACTGCAATTGGTTTCTTTCTGGTTAAGAGCAAATCCCTCTCGTCCAAAAAGTAGTTTGGCCCTCAATCTTGAGGAACAAAAAACCATGGATAGTCTTATTGTGGAAAAACAGCGTAGAGGCGCCACTAAAATGTATCCTTTTAACCCCAATTACATTTCGGACCATAAAGGCTACATTTTGGGACTGTCAATTGAAGAATTGGATAGGTTGTCAGCTTTTAGGAAGAAAGGAAAGTTTGTGAATTCTTCAGAAGAATTTCAGGTCGTTACCCAAGTTTCGGATTCTTTATTGGGGATTTTGTCGCCATATTTTCAATTCCCCGATTGGAAGAAACATAATCAATTTCAAAAGAAAGCCTTGTCCAAACCTAAAAACAGGGTTCAAGTCAAAGATTTGAATGCTGCTTCGGCAATGGACTTGATGTCGGTTTACGGAATCGGAGAAACATTGTCCAATCGAATTATAAAGTTCAGGGATAGGCTTGGTGGTTTTTTGGCGAACGAACAATTGTACGATGTTTATGGATTAAAACCAGAAGTTGTAGAAGAAACATTGCGGGCTTTTCAAGTGCTAGAGGTTCCTGAGGTCAAAAAAATCAATCTAAATACTGCTTCGGCAAAAGAATTGTCCCAACTTATATATATAAGGAGTGGACTGGCAGCACAAATTGTTGCGTATAGGGAGAAAAACGGCTTGTTCAAAACATTTGAAGAATTGACTTATGTTGATGGATTTCCAACAGAAAAACTAGATAGAATAGCCTTATATTTGTCTTTATAAATTAGGTGGTATGATTGATATGTACTTCACGGAAGAACATAATTTATTCCGGGAGAGTCTAAAGGATTTTTTGCAAAAAGAGGTTGTTCCCCATATAGAAAAATGGGAGGAATCGGGGAGAATAGATGGGGATATCTGGAACAAGTTCGGGGAAATGGGATATTTTGGTTTGATGACCCCAGAAGATTACTCCGGTCTCAACTTGGACCTTTTCTATACGGTTATCTTTCTTGAAGAGCTGCAAAAGATAAATTCAGGTGGTTTTGCCGCTGCTATGTGGGCGCACCAATATTTGGCAATGACATACTTGAACAAGTTGGCCACGCATGAGCAGAAAAAAGCGTATTTAGAGCCCAGTGTACTTGGGAATAAAATTGGCTGTTTGGGAGTATCCGAGCCTTTTGGGGGCAGTGATGTTGCCGCTATGCGCACCACTGCCGAGAAAAAAGGTGATGTGTACATAGTGAACGGTTCCAAAACTTTTATAACCAACGGTGTTTATGGCGACTACATTATTCTTGCTGCAAAGACCGATATACATGCGGCCCACAAGGGCATAAGCATGTTTGTTGTGGACAGGAATGCCAAAGGGGTGTCCGCAAATAAGTTGAATAAATTAGGATGGAGGGCTTCGGATACTGCAGAACTGGCCTTTGATAATGTTGAGGTGCCGGCTTTCAATTTGCTCGGAAATTTAAATGAAGGTTTCTCGTATATCATGGAGGCCTTTGCATTGGAACGTTTGGTAATGGGGGTGAATGCCCATGCAAGGGCGGAGTATGCTCTCGATTATGCGTTGCAGTATATGTCCGAGCGTGAGGCTTTTGGTAAAAGCATAAATCAATTTCAGGCGTTAAGACATAGGTTGGTTGATCTATATTCCGATATGTTGCTGTGCAAGCAATTCAATTATGCGACGATCGCGCAAATGGAAAAAGGAACCTATGTGGTAAAAGAAGCTACAATTTCCAAACTTAAATCTACCAAAATGGCCGATGAGGTTATTTATCATTGTCTTCAGTTCTTAGGTGGGTACGGTTATATTGAAGACTATCCAATGGCAAGGTTGAGCCGGGACAGTAGGCTTGGGCCAATTGGCGGGGGTACCTCCGAAATCTTACGCGAAATTTTGGCCAAAATTATCGTGGATAAAAAAGAGTACAAGAAACCAAAGGTGTAGAAAATATCAAAAAAGTAAAATATTTCTTTAACCGTTAAATATCATTCGTATATTTGCACTCCAAAAATCTAAAAGAAAGGAGGTTGTAGCCCATGTTAATTATACCAGTAAAAGAAGGAGAAAACATCGATAGAGCTTTAAAACGTTTCAAACGTAAGTTCGACAGAACAGGTACCATGCGTCAGTTAAGAACAAGACAGCAGTTTACTAAACCTTCTGTAAAACGTAGAGCGCAGATACAAAAAGCACAATACATTCAGGGTCTTAGAGATCAAGAAGAAGTATAGTCTTTAAAAGTTCTTATAAAATATAGTGATCCCGTTCCTTAATTGGAGCGGGATTTTCTTTTTATAGGTTTCGGGATTCTATTGCTACCTTTGGAATATGTCCTTGTCAGCTTTTATTTCTTATTTGGAGTTGGAGAAGAATTACTCCAAAAATACCATTTTGGCGTATCAAAAGGATATTGAGTCCTTTGCTGGTTTTTGTAAAGAGCATCATGATGCGGTGAATTTGGAGAATGTATCCTATCCGTTGATCAGGAGCTGGATCGTTGATCTCTCCGATCAAGGTGTGTCCAACAGGACCATTAACCGGAAAATATCTTCTTTGCAGGCTTACTATAAGTTTTTGTTGAAAATAGGGGAGATAACCGTCTCGCCTTTGGTGAAACATAGGGCACTCAAAACCGAAAAGAAGATAGAGGTCCCATTTTCTGAAAAGGAAATGGAATCTGTTTTGTCCGAAATTCCTTTTGAGGATGATTTTGAAGGAGAAAGGGATAAGTTGATCATTGAGCTATTGTATGCCACGGGTATGCGAAGAACGGAGTTGGTGAACTTAAAAATACAGGATTTGGATTTGGCCGGACACCAATTAAAAGTATTGGGCAAAAGAAACAAAGAGCGTATTATACCTTTGCTTCACTCCACGGTACGACAGATCTATACATATTTGGACAAACGTTCTGAGCTGCAATCCAGATCGGATTCATCCTATCTGCTATTAACAAAAGATGGTCTTAAAATTTACGAAACACTTGTTTATCGAACCATAAATAAGTATTTTAGTTTGGTGTCCCCCAAGGTAAAAAAGAGTCCTCATATACTTAGGCACACTTTTGCAACACACTTGCTCAATAGGGGGGCTGATCTAAATTCCGTGAAGGAATTGTTGGGGCATTCAAGTTTGGCATCTACGCAAGTTTATACACATAATAGTATAGCCGAACTTAAAAAAGTACATCGGAAGGCCCACCCAAGGAACAAGAAATAGTGAATTCTTGTAATGTTTAACTTCACTGTCTAGGACAGTACTAAAACTACATCTTATGAAAGTAAATGCACAATCGGTAAATTTTTCGGCTGATGGTAAATTGATAGACTTTATCCAAAAGCGAATGGACAAATTGGAATTATTTTATGACAAGGTCATAGAATCGGATGTATATTTGAAAGTGGAAAACACCAGTGCAAAAGAGAATAAGATAGTGGAAATCATGGTGTTCGTGCCCGGGGATAAATTTATGGTAAAAAAACAATGTAAGTCTTTTGAGGAAGCAGTTGATTCGGCCTGTAGTTCCTTGGAAAGACAGTTGGTGAAAAAGAAAGAAAAGCAGAGGGCGAAAGCTTGATGAAAATTTTTCAAAATTTGTTTTGATTAAAAAAATAAATATATACATTTGCAGTCCGTTAGAAATAGCGGGCTTTTTTAATGATGAAAAAGCGGTGAAATGCCGATATAGCTCAGCTGGCTAGAGCAGCTGATTTGTAATCAGCAGGTCGTGGGTTCGAGTCCCTCTATCGGCTCGTAAGTTATTGAAAATTAAGGCGGGGGGATACTCAAGCGGCCAACGAGGACAGACTGTAAATCTGTTGGTTTTTACCTTCGCAGGTTCGAATCCTGCTCCCCCCACAAAAGTTGTTCGTCGGAACAACCGGGAAAAAGGTTTTATTGAAATTTTGGATTGCTTGGACGGTTGTCCAGGAAAAAATGCGGGAGTAGCTCAGTTGGTAGAGCGTCAGCCTTCCAAGCTGAATGTCGCCGGTTCGAACCCGGTCTCCCGCTCTAAACTTGAAATATTGGATTTCGAGTAAAAGGTTGAAGTTTTGGCGAGCTTGACTTGTAACTTTAAACTCTAAACCTGATAACCCATAGGCCGGTGTAGCTCAGGGGTAGAGCGTTTCCTTGGTAAGGAAGAGGTCACGGGTTCAAATCCCGTCATTGGCTCAAAACGATTTGTACACTAATATAAACTAAGATTAAAATTATTTTAAAATGGCAAAGGAAACTTTTGATCGTTCCAAACCACACTTAAATATTGGTACCATTGGACACGTGGATCACGGTAAAACAACATTGACTGCTGCTATTACCACTGTATTGGCGAACGCTGGTTTGTCTGAGCTAAGAAGCTTTGACTCCATCGATAACGCGCCAGAAGAAAAAGAAAGAGGTATTACTATCAACACTTCGCACGTTGAGTACCAAACAGCTAACCGTCACTACGCTCACGTTGACTGTCCTGGTCACGCGGATTACGTAAAGAACATGGTTACTGGTGCTGCCCAAATGGACGGTGCTATTTTGGTTGTGGCTGCTACCGATGGTCCTATGCCGCAAACTCGTGAGCACATCCTTCTAGGTCGTCAGGTTGGTATTCCTCGTATCGTTGTTTTCTTGAACAAAGTTGATATGGTGGATGATGAGGAGCTTTTGGAGCTTGTTGAGATGGAAGTAAGAGAATTGCTTTCTTTCTATGAGTACGATGGAGATAATGGGCCTGTTGTTGCTGGTTCGGCACTTGGTGCTTTGAACGGTGAGCAAAAATGGGTTGATACCGTAATGGAGTTGATGGAAGCTGTTGATAGCTGGATCGAAGAGCCAGAGCGTGAGGTTGACAAAGACTTCTTGATGCCTATCGAAGATGTATTTACAATTACAGGTCGTGGTACTGTTGCTACTGGTCGTATCGAAACTGGTGTGGCCAACACAGGGGACCCTGTAGATATTATCGGTATGGGTGCTGAGAAATTGTCTTCTACCATTACTGGTGTTGAGATGTTCCGTAAGATTTTGGATAGAGGTGAGGCCGGTGATAACGTAGGTCTTCTTTTGAGAGGTATCGAAAAATCAGATATCAAAAGAGGTATGGTAATCTGTAAGCCAGGTTCTGTTAAGCCACACGCCAAATTCAAAGCTGAGGTTTATATCCTTAAAAAAGAAGAAGGTGGTCGTCACACGCCATTCCACAACAACTACCGTCCACAGTTCTACGTTCGTACAACTGACGTGACCGGTAACATCAACCTTCCTGATGGAGTTGAAATGGTAATGCCAGGTGATAACTTGACGATTACTGTTGATTTGATTCAGCCGATCGCATTGAGCGTTGGTCTACGTTTTGCAATCCGTGAAGGAGGTAGAACAGTAGGTGCTGGTCAGGTTACTGAGATTTTAGATTAATCATTTTACAATAAATAGTGCACTAAAGGGTGTCCCGGTTTTCTCGGGATACCTTTCAGTGTAATTAAACGGGTGTAGCTCAGTTGGTAGAGCACTGGTCTCCAAAACCAGGTGTCGGGAGTTCGAGTCTCTCCTCCCGTGCAAGCAAAATACTCAAAAATTATGATCACTTACATAAAGGAATCATTAGAAGAACTTAAAAACAATGTTACTTGGTTGGAGCGTAGTAAGGCGTCTAATTTAATGGTTGTTGTGGCTGTTTTCTCCATATTGTTCGCTTTGGCGACTTGGGGTGTGGATTCTTTGTTCAGTAACTTGATCACATTGTATTTTGAAAAATTAATAGGATAAAGGTCGATCGATATGTCTGAGGTTCTGGAGAAAAAATGGTATGTGGTAAGAGCGGTCAGTGGTCAAGAAAACAAGATCAAAGGCTATATTGAAAGCGAGGTTGAAAGAGCCGGTTTTGGTGATTACCTCGAGGAAGTTCTTGTGCCTACCGAGAAAGTAGTTCAGATAAGAAACGGAAAGAAAATCAACAAAGAAAGAGTTTACTTTCCTGGGTATATCATGATCAAGGCCAATCTTGGCGGAGAAATGGTTCACATCATTCGCTCCATAACCAATGTAATCGGTTTCTTGGGCGAAGTAAAAGGTGGGGATCCTGTTCCTTTGAGAAAATCCGAAGTAAACCGTATGCTTGGTAAAGTGGATGAGTTGGCCGTAAATACGGACAACGTTTCGATTCCATTTGTGTTGGGCGAAACGGTTAAGGTGATTGATGGACCTTTTAATGGTTTTAACGGAACTGTTGAAAAAATCAATGAAGAAAAGCGTAAGCTAGAGGTAATGGTAAAGATTTTCGGAAGAAAAACGCCATTGGAACTCAGCTACATGCAAGTTGAAAAAGTTGGATAGAAATAGAATAATAGATGTTGGATTTTGGGTTGCTTAAATGTATTGCTCGAAATTAACCTCTAAAATTCAAACGCTATAATAAAGAGCTGTTACATATATAAAGCTGTGTTGCTTCCAATTGACACACTTTAAATTTAATTAGAAACAATGGCAAAAGAAGTAGATAAGGTAGTTAAATTACAAGTTAGGGGAGGTGCTGCGAACCCATCGCCACCGGTTGGACCCGCCTTAGGTGCTGCTGGTGTTAACATCATGGAGTTCTGTAAGCAGTTTAATGCTCGTACACAGGACAAACAAGGTAAGGTTTTACCTGTTGTTATCACCGTTTACAAAGACAAATCTTTCGAGTTTGTTGTAAAAACACCACCTGCGGCAGTTCAATTGATGGAAGCAGCGAAGATTAAAAAAGGATCAGGTGAACCTAACAGGGTTAAAAACGGTTCAGTGACTTGGGATCAAGTAAAGGCGATCGCCGAAGACAAAATGGTCGATCTTAACGCTTTTACCGTGGAATCTGCAATGAGTATGGTTGCGGGTACCGCTAGATCTATGGGTCTGAAAATAGCCGGACAAAGACCTTTTTAAAATCTTAAAAGCATTATTAAATGGCAAAGTTGACTAAAAAGCAAAAAGAAGCCCAATCCAAAATTGACAAGAATAAATTGTATTCTTTGGAAGAGGCATCCGCTTTAGTAAAAGAAATAACCAATGTAAAATTTGATGCTTCCATAGATTTGGCGGTTCGTTTGGGCGTTGACCCAAGAA
Source organism: Flagellimonas marinaquae (assembly GCF_023716465.1). Lineage (NCBI taxonomy): Bacteria > Pseudomonadati > Bacteroidota > Flavobacteriia > Flavobacteriales > Flavobacteriaceae > Flagellimonas > Flagellimonas marinaquae. Next base: position 425,254 of record NZ_CP092415.1, on the reverse strand, counting down.
AAGCCAATCAAATGGTACGTGGCGTTGTTACCCTTCCTCATGGAACTGGTAAGGATGTGAAAGTTTTGGCATTGGTGACACCGGACAAAGAAGCAGAAGCAACAGAAGCAGGAGCTGATTTTGTTGGGTTGGACGAATATTTGGATAAAATAAAAGGCGGTTGGACAGACGTTGATGTTATCATCACCATGCCGAGCGTTATGGGTAAATTGGGACCATTAGGTAGAATTTTAGGACCTAGAGGTTTAATGCCCAATCCAAAAACCGGAACAGTTACCATGGATGTAGCGAAAGCCGTATCCGATGTTAAGGCCGGTAAAATAGACTTTAAAGTGGACAAAACCGGTATTGTGCACGCAGCAATCGGAAAAGCTTCATTCTCCGCGGACAAAATCGCAGGAAACGCTAAGGAATTGATAGATACCTTGGTAAAATTGAAGCCTTCGGCAGCTAAAGGTGTGTACATGAAGAGTATATACATGTCCAGTACAATGAGCCCTAGTGTTCAACTAGATCCAAAAGCAGTTCAATAACTGGTAGTTCAATTTTTATAACTATGACAAGAGAAGAAAAAGCAACAGTAATAAAAGACTTGACTGCACAGTTGGCCGATAACGCCAATATTTACTTGGCCGATATTTCGGGATTGAACGCTGTGGACACCTCTAACTTGAGAAGAGCGTGTTTTAAGGCAAACATTAAGCTTGCGGTCGTAAAGAACACCTTGCTTGCAAAAGCAATGGAAGCTTCTGATAAGGAATTTGGTGAACTTCCCGAGGTATTGAAAGGTAACACATCTTTGATGTTTTCCGAAACCGGGAACGCACCTGCGAAACTTATCAAGAACTTTAGAAAAAAATCAGAAAAGCCCGTATTAAAAGGAGCCTTTATCGAAGAGGCGGTATATATTGGGGATAACAATCTTGATGCACTTGTGAACATCAAGTCCAAAGAGGAAGTTATCGGGGATATCATCGGATTGTTGCAATCACCGGCCAAGAATGTTATTTCTGGACTTAAGTCCGGAGGCGGTAAATTGGCAGGTATCCTTAAAACCCTTTCTGAGAAAGAATAATTCGCGCACAATAAACTAAGTATATTTTTAAAAATTTTTATTAAACGATAGAAAAATGGCAGATTTAAAAGATTTTGCAGAACAGTTGGTAAACCTTACAGTAAAAGAGGTAAATGAGTTGGCCGACATTTTAAAAGAAGAATATGGTATTGAGCCTGCTGCTGCTGCAGTAGCTGTTGCTGGTGGTGCTGCCGGTGGCGGTGAAGCTGAAGCTGCTGAGGAAAAATCAGAATTTGATGTAATCCTTACAGCTGCTGGTGGTTCTAAATTGGCGGTCGTAAAATTGGTTAAGGAATTGACCGGTCTTGGACTAAAAGATGCTAAAGAAATCGTTGACAGCGCACCAAAAGCTGTTAAGGAAGGTGTTGCCAAAGATGAGGCAGAAGGTATCAAAAAATCATTGGAAGAAGCAGGAGCAGAAGTTGAGCTTAAATAATCGCTTTTCCCATTAGAACTTGGTTAAGGTCTTTCCATTTTTGGTTAGACCTTAGCCTATTTATATAAGGAGTGTATAAAGCCGTACACCAACCCACTTAGTAATCACGATCAAAATTTGTCCATAGATGTTCACAAACACTATTGAAAGAGTTAATTTCGCATCCGCTAAGAACATACCGGAATACCCGGATTTCTTGGACATTCAGATAAAATCGTTCCAAGACTTTTTCCAGCTTGAGACTAAATCTGACGAAAGAGGAAACGAAGGTCTCTACAACACCTTCATGGAGAATTTTCCAATCACAGATACCAGAAACCAGTTTGTACTTGAGTTTTTGGATTACTTCATAGATCCACCAAGATATTCCATCCAAGAATGTATCGAGCGTGGACTTACCTATAGCGTACCGTTAAAGGCACGTTTAAAATTATATTGTACCGATCCAGAGCACGAAGATTTCGAAACTATCGTTCAGGATGTGTATTTGGGTACTATCCCTTACATGACTCCTAGTGGAACCTTTGTGATCAACGGCGCAGAAAGAGTTGTAGTTTCCCAGTTGCACAGATCTCCAGGGGTTTTCTTTGGACAATCTTTCCACGCAAATGGAACAAAATTGTATTCCGCCAGGGTAATTCCTTTCAAAGGATCTTGGATTGAATTCGCCACCGATATCAACTCGGTGATGTATGCCTACATCGATAGGAAGAAAAAATTACCGGTAACCACTCTGTTCCGTGCCATCGGCTTTGAAAGGGACAAGGACATTTTGGAAATCTTCGACCTTTCGGAAGAAGTAAAGGTTTCCAAATCCGGGCTTAAAAAAGTATTGGGCCGTAAATTGGCCGCTAGAGTGTTGAACACATGGCATGAGGATTTCGTGGACGAGGATACTGGAGAAGTGGTATCTATCGAAAGAAACGAAATCGTACTCGATCGTGATACCATTTTGGAAAAAGAGCATATCGATGAGATCATTGATGCCGACGTGAAGACCATTTTGCTTCACAAGGAGAACAATGCACAGTCTGATTATGCCATTATCCACAACACTTTGCAAAAAGACCCTACCAACTCTGAAAAAGAAGCGGTAGAGCATATTTATAGACAATTGCGTAATGCCGAACCGCCAGATGAAGAAACGGCTCGTGGTATCATCGATAAATTGTTCTTCTCCGACCAACGTTACAATCTTGGAGAAGTAGGTCGTTACAGAATGAACAAGAAGTTGGGCTTGGATATCGGAATGGATAAACAAGTGTTGACCAAGGAAGATATCATCACCATCATCAAATATTTGATCGAGTTGATCAACTCCAAAGCGGAGATCGATGATATCGATCACTTGTCCAACCGTCGTGTAAGAACCGTTGGGGAACAATTGTCCCAGCAGTTCGGCGTAGGTTTGGCACGTATGGCGCGTACCATCCGTGAGCGTATGAACGTTCGTGACAACGAAGTGTTTACCCCGATTGATTTGATCAACGCGAAGACATTGTCATCCGTAATCAACTCATTCTTTGGAACCAACCAGTTGTCCCAGTTCATGGACCAGACCAACCCGTTGGCAGAGATTACGCACAAAAGAAGATTATCCGCATTAGGGCCAGGTGGTCTTTCCAGAGAAAGAGCAGGTTTCGAGGTGCGAGACGTTCACTATACACACTACGGAAGATTGTGTCCGATCGAGACACCTGAAGGACCGAATATTGGTTTGATCTCTTCATTGTCCGTATTTGCCAAGGTGAACAATATGGGCTTCTTGGAAACTCCTTACCGTAAAGTAGAGGATGGTAAAGTGGATACTGAAAACCACATTTACCTCAGTGCAGAGGAAGAGGAAGGAATGAAGATTGCCCAAGCCAATATTCCATTGGCAGAAGATGGTACTATTGAAAGAGAAAAGGTGATTGCCCGTGAAGAAGGTGATTTCCCGGTAGTGGACCCAACAGAGGTAAAATATACCGACGTTGCACCTAACCAGATCGCATCCATTTCCGCATCCTTGATTCCTTTCTTGGAGCACGATGATGCGAACCGTGCCTTGATGGGATCTAACATGATGCGCCAGGCAGTTCCATTGTTGAGACCGGATTCTCCGATCGTAGGTACAGGTTTGGAAAGACAAGTAGCTACCGATTCCCGGGTATTGATCAATGCAGAAGGAGATGGGGTTGTTGAGTATGTGGATGCACAGAAAATTACCATTAAGTACGATAGGACCGATGAAGAGCGATTGGTAAGCTTTGACGAAGATTCTAAAACGTACCAATTGGTGAAGTTTAGAAAAACAAACCAAGGAACCAGTATTAACTTGAAGCCAATCGTAAGAAAAGGCGACAAGGTGAAAAAAGGTCAGGTACTTTGTGAAGGCTACGCTACCGAAAAAGGGGAATTGGCCTTGGGTAGAAACATGAAGGTTGCCTTTATGCCTTGGAAAGGATACAACTTTGAGGATGCGATCGTGATTTCCGAAAAAGTGGTTCGTGAGGATATATTTACCTCTATCCATGTTGATGAATATTCCTTGGAGGTAAGAGATACCAAATTGGGTGCGGAGGAATTGACCAACGATATTCCAAACGTATCCGAAGAAGCAACAAAAGACTTGGACGAGTACGGTATGATCCGTATCGGTGCCGAAGTGAAGCCAGGAGATATATTGATCGGTAAGATTACTCCAAAGGGAGAATCGGACCCAACTCCGGAAGAAAAACTGTTGCGTGCCATCTTTGGTGACAAAGCAGGTGATGTAAAGGATGCTTCATTAAAAGCTTCTCCATCATTAAGAGGTGTAGTAATCGATAAGAAATTGTTCTCCCGTTCCATCAAGGACAAGAGAAAACGTTCCGAAGATAAAGAAGCCATCGCTAGACTGGAGATGGACTACGAAGTGAAGTTTCAACAGCTGAAAGATGAATTGATCGAGAAATTGTTCAGTTTGATCAGTGGAAAAACATCGCAAGGTGTAATCAACGATTTGGGTGAAGAAGTACTTCCAAAAGGAAAGAAATACACCATTAAAATGTTGAACGCCGTTGATGACTTTGCCCACTTGGTCGGTGGTAGCTGGACAACGGACGACGCGACCAATGCTTTGGTGGCAGACTTGTTGCACAACTACAAAATAAAATTGAACGATATTCAAGGTAACCTTAGAAGGGACAAGTTTACCATCTCCGTAGGGGATGAGCTTCCTGCAGGTATCATGAAATTGGCCAAAGTCTACATCGCCAAAAAGCGTAAGCTTAAAGTTGGTGATAAAATGGCGGGTCGTCACGGTAACAAAGGTATTGTGGCACGTATCGTTCGTCAAGAGGATATGCCGTTCTTGGAAGACGGAACCCCAGTGGACATTGTATTGAACCCACTTGGTGTACCATCGAGGATGAACATTGGTCAGATCTACGAAACCGTATTAGGTTGGGCCGGATTAAAGTTGGGTCAAAAATATGCCACTCCAATTTTTGATGGTGCCTCGTTGGATGAGATCAATAAGATTACCGATGAAGCAGGAGTGCCAAGATTTGGACATACTTATCTATACGATGGTGGAACCGGTCAGCGTTTTGATCAACGAGCTACCGTTGGAGTTATCTACATGTTGAAACTAGGTCACATGGTAGACGACAAAATGCACGCAAGATCTATTGGACCGTACTCATTGATCACACAGCAACCATTGGGTGGTAAAGCTCAGTTTGGTGGTCAGCGTTTTGGTGAGATGGAAGTGTGGGCATTGGAAGCCTACGGAGCATCATCTACCCTTAGGGAAATATTGACCGTTAAGTCGGATGATGTTATCGGAAGGGCCAAGACCTATGAGACCATTGTAAAGGGTGAGACCATGCCAGAGCCTGGGTTGCCAGAATCTTTCAATGTATTGATGCACGAACTTAAAGGTTTGGGCTTGGATATTAGATTGGAAGAATAGAACACTATATTACATTAACTATATCATCACCATATTGTTATGGCTAGAATAAAAGATAATAACGCACAAAAAAGGTTCAACAAAATTTCCATCGGATTGGCCTCTCCAGAGTCAATCTTGGCAGAGTCCCGTGGAGAGGTGTTGAAGCCCGAAACCATTAACTATAGAACGCACAAACCAGAGCGTGATGGATTGTTCTGCGAGCGTATTTTTGGTCCCGTTAAGGATTATGAATGTGCCTGTGGTAAGTACAAAAGAATCCGTTACCGTGGAATCGTTTGTGACCGTTGTGGTGTTGAAGTAACGGAGAAAAAAGTACGTAGAGATCGTGTGGGGCACATCAACCTTGTGGTTCCCGTAGCGCATATCTGGTACTTCCGTTCACTGCCAAACAAAATAGGATACCTTTTGGGATTGCCTTCCAAAAAGTTGGATATGATCATATACTACGAAAGGTATGTGGTTATCCAGCCTGGTATTGCCAAAGGTCCAGAAGGTGAGGAAATCCACAAAATGGATTTCTTGACCGAAGAGGAATATTTGAACATTTTGGAATCCATTCCTACCGAGAACCAATACTTGGAGGATACCGATCCCAATAAGTTCATCGCCAAAATGGGTGCCGAATGTTTGATTGACATTTTGTCCAGAATAGATTTGGAGCAATTGTCGTACGAACTACGTCACAAGGCGAACACCGAAACATCAAAACAACGTAAGACCGAAGCATTGAAACGTCTTCAGGTAGTCGAGGCATTACGTGAATCACAAAACAACAGGGAGAACAACCCTGAATGGATGATCATGAAGGTGATTCCTGTGATTCCGCCGGAATTGCGTCCGTTGGTACCGTTGGATGGTGGTCGTTTTGCCACATCAGATTTGAACGATTTGTACCGTAGGGTAATTATCCGAAACAACCGATTGAAGCGTTTGATGGAGATCAAGGCGCCAGAAGTGATCTTGAGGAACGAAAAGCGTATGCTTCAAGAAGCGGTGGATTCCCTTTTCGATAACACAAGAAAAGCATCTGCGGTAAAAACAGAATCAAATAGACCATTGAAATCCCTTTCCGATTCATTGAAAGGTAAACAAGGTCGTTTCCGTCAAAACCTTTTGGGTAAACGTGTGGATTACTCTGCTCGTTCCGTAATCGTTGTTGGACCGGAATTGAAATTGTACGAATGTGGTCTTCCTAAAGATATGGCTGCCGAACTTTACAAGCCGTTCATCATCCGTAAGTTGATAGAAAGAGGTATCGTAAAGACGGTTAAATCAGCTAAAAAGATTATAGACAAGAAAGAGCCCGTAGTTTGGGACATTCTTGAAAACGTCCTTAAAGGGCACCCAGTATTGTTGAACCGTGCCCCCACATTGCACCGTTTGGGTATCCAAGCGTTCCAGCCTAAACTTATCGAAGGTAAGGCGATTCGTTTGCACCCATTGGCATGTACCGCATTCAACGCGGATTTTGATGGGGATCAAATGGCAGTTCACTTGCCATTGGGGCCAGAGGCCATTTTGGAAGCTCAATTATTGATGTTGGCTTCACAGAACATCCTTAACCCAGCAAACGGTTCCCCGATTACCGTACCATCTCAGGATATGGTCTTGGGATTGTATTATATGACCAAGCATAAAAAATCCACACCAGAAGAGCCTGTGTTGGGTGAAGGTTTGACCTTCTATTCTTCTGAAGAAGTGGAGATTGCCTTCAACGAGAAAAAAGTATCACTTAACGCCGGAATCAAGGTTAGGGCAAAGGACTTTAACGAAGAAGGTGAGTTGGTCTATCAAATTATAGAAACCACGGTAGGTCGTGTATTATTCAACACGGAAGTGCCGGAACAAGCAGGATTCATCAACCAGGTATTGAACAAGAAAGCCCTTAGAAACATTATCGGGGACATTCTTGCAGTGACCGATGTGCCTACTACTGCGGATTTCTTGGATAAAATTAAGGCCATGGGATACGATTTCGCCTTTAAAGGTGGTCTATCCTTCAGTTTGGGAGATATTATCATCCCGGCCGAGAAATTGGATATGATCGAAGAGGCCAATGGACAAGTTGATGGTATTATGATGAACTATAACATGGGTCTTATTACCAACAACGAACGTTACAACCAGGTAATTGATGTTTGGACCTCTACCAACGCCATGTTGACCGAGTTGGCCATGAAGCGAATTCGAGAGGACAAACAAGGATTCAACTCTGTGTATATGATGTTGGATTCTGGTGCGAGGGGTTCCAAAGAACAGATTCGTCAGTTGACCGGTATGCGTGGATTGATGGCCAAGCCTAAAAAATCTACAGCAGGAGGTGGAGAGATTATCGAAAACCCGATTCTTTCCAACTTTAAGGAAGGATTATCGATTTTGGAATACTTTATCTCTACCCACGGTGCACGTAAAGGTCTTGCGGATACCGCTTTGAAAACTGCGGATGCTGGATACTTGACCCGTCGTTTGGTGGATGTTTCACAGGATGTTATCGTTAATAGCGAAGATTGTGGAACCTTGAGAGGTATCGAAGTGGAAGCTTTGAAGAAAAATGAGGAAGTTGTTGAAACTTTGGGTGAGAGAATCCTAGGTAGGGTATCCTTACACGATGTTTACAACCCATTGACCGAAGAGCTTGTCCTAAGAGCAGGTCAAGAGATCAATGAAGCCGATGTTAAAAGGGTAGAAGCAGCTCCGATCGAGAAGATAGAAGTAAGATCACCATTAACGTGCGAGGCGCCACAAGGTATATGTGCCAAATGTTATGGACGTAACCTTGCTACCAATAAAATGGTACAAAGGGGTGAGGCCGTAGGTGTTGTTGCCGCTCAGTCCATCGGTGAGCCTGGTACACAGTTAACGTTGCGTACCTTCCACGTGGGTGGTATTGCAGGTAACATCTCCGAGGACAACAAATTGGAGTCTAAATTTGATGGTGTTGCCGAAATCGAGGACCTAAGGTTGGTAGAAGGAGAAAATAGTGAAGGTGGAAAAACCAATATTGTTATCTCCAGAACATCCGAAGTTAAGATTGTTGACCCAAAAACAGGAATTACCTTAAGTACAAACAACATCCCTTATGGTTCTCAGCTGTACATTAAAAATGGCGAGAAAATAGCAAAGGGAACTGTTATTTGCGAGTGGGATCCATATAACGGTGTTATTGTTTCCGAATTCTCTGGAGAGATAGCCTACGAAAACATTGAGCAAGGGGTTACTTACCAAGTAGAAATCGATGAACAGACCGGTTTCCAAGAAAAAGTAATCTCCGAAAGTAGGAACAAAAAACTTATTCCAACCTTGTTGATCAAGGATGGTAAAGGAGAAACATTGCGTTCGTACAACTTGCCGGTTGGTTCACACCTTATGATCGATGATGGCGAAAAGGTGAAGGAAGGTAAGATTTTGGTGAAAATCCCACGTAAATCTGCTAAGGCAGGGGATATTACCGGAGGTCTTCCGAGGGTGACCGAGCTTTTCGAGGCCCGTAACCCATCCAATCCTGCCGTTGTATCCGAGATTGATGGTGTTGTTTCCTTTGGTAAGATCAAGCGTGGTAACCGCGAAATCATTATTGAATCTAAGACAGGTGATATCAAAAAGTACTTGGTTAAATTGTCCAACCAGATTTTGGTCCAGGAGAACGACTACGTACGTGCCGGTATGCCATTGTCCGATGGTTCAATTACCCCAGAGGATATCTTGGCCATTAAAGGACCATCTGCAGTACAGCAATACTTGGTGAACGAGGTGCAGGAAGTATATCGTTTACAGGGTGTAAAGATTAACGATAAGCACTTTGAGGTTGTTGTTAGGCAAATGATGCGTAAAGTTAAGATTCAAGATCCAGGTGATACCATTTTCTTGGAGAATCAATTGGCACACAAAGATGACTTTATCAACGAGAACGATGAGATTTTCGGTAAAAAAGTTGTTGAGGATGCTGGTGATTCCGAAAGGTTGAAACCAGGACAGATAGTAACAATACGTGAGCTAAGGGATGAGAACTCTATTCTTAGAAGAGAGGACAAGACCTTGGTGGTTGCAAGGGATGCAGTTGCTGCAACGGCAACACCTATCTTGCAAGGTATTACAAGAGCATCATTGCAGACCAAATCCTTTATATCTGCGGCATCGTTCCAGGAAACTACAAAAGTATTGAACGAAGCTGCTGTTAGCGGTAAAGTTGATACCTTGGAAGGTCTGAAAGAGAATGTAATCGTAGGACATAAGATTCCGGCCGGTACAGGTATGAGGGATTATGACAGTATCATTGTAGGTTCCAAAGAGGAGTACGATGAAATCATGGCTCGAAAAGAGGAATTCAAATTCTAAATAAAAACAAACCCTGGCCTTTAGGTCGGGGTTTTTCTTTTTAAGATAAATACAATATGGCTGAAGAAAAGAAGAATCAGAAACAGATCAATATAGAGTTGGATGAGAAAACAGCGGAAGGAACATATTCCAATTTGGCTATAATCAACCACTCGGTATCAGAGTTTGTGGTGGACTTTATTAGTTTGATGCCGGGCGCTCCCAAGGCAAAGGTGAAAAGCAGAATAATCCTAACGCCACAACATGCCAAAAAACTGCTCAAGGCATTAAATGAAAATGTAAATAGGTTCGAAAGTGCCCATGGAACAATTCAGGACTATGAGCAACCTCCGATTCCATTGAATTTTGGCCCTACTGGAGAAGCATAAAAAAAGCCCCTTTTTAAAAGGGGCTTTTTTTATTGATTTTATGTTAACCAACCTTTCTCAATTCCCTTTTTAGAGAATAAAATCAGGTAAATCCCAATTATTATCACAATTACGGGCATGGCATATGTAGAAGGTCCAAAAGCTTCCACGGCATTGGAGATAAACAACCAATGGATGAATTGAACCACTGCGGCCAATAGCGAAAGAATAAATAGTGGCCGGGCCCATTTTTTACGCAACAGTAGTCCAATACAGGCCAAAGTTCCGGAGAATACAGCAAGGGCAAATGCTGCCGTGGCCCATTCCGGTATGCCTTCGAAAGCTTCACGTTGTGCTTGGTCTAAAGTTTCTAAGATAGCCTGTTGGTTAAAAGCTTGATTGAGATAGTTGAAAACACCCATTAAATTCCATAAAAGTGCGATAATGCTTACCACCCAGAACCAAGTAGGCGGTTTTACTGTAGTTGTCATAGTTTGCTTAATTAATTGGTTATACCAATCAATGTACAAAAAAAAGAAATATGAACTTATATAATCAATTCGTTTTCAACCTTGTATGCGTTGGTTAAAAAAAGGATTATTCAAACTCTGAAGTATAGTGCAGTTTTACGGAAGGGTACTTTTGTTGGGTCATCTGTAACGAAAATGGGGAATCTGCCAAAAACACCAATTGCCCTCTTTTGTCGGTAGCCAAAAACTTTTGCTTTACCCTTTTGAATTCTTGGAACTCTTCATTGTTTTCATCTTCAGCCTCTACCCAGCATGCTTTATGGACCGGAAAATTTTCATAGGTACACTTGGCCCCGTACTCGTGCTCCAATCGATATTGGATAACTTCATATTGCAGAGCACCAACGGTTCCAATAACTTTCCTTCCGTTCATTTCCAGGGTGAACAATTGGGCGACACCTTCATCCATTAATTGATCAATTCCCTTGTACAGTTGCTTGGCCTTCATTGGGTCTGCGTTGTTGATATATCTAAAATGCTCGGGAGAAAAGCTCGGAATGCCTTTGTAGTGCAGTTCTTCACCGCTGGTCAAAGTGTCCCCTATCTTAAAGTTGCCCGTATCATGAAGCCCCACAATATCCCCTGGATAAGAGATGTCCACAATCTCTTTTTTCTCTGCAAAGAATGCGTTTGGGCTGGAGAACTTTAGCTTTTTTCCTTGTCTTACGTGTAGATAGGGAGTGTTGCGTTCAAAAGTACCTGAAACAATCTTAACAAAAGCCAATCTGTCCCGGTGCTTGGGGTCCATGTTGGCATGTATTTTAAATACAAATCCGGAGAAATCCTTTTCGTCTGCCTTGACCAAACGTTCCTCGGCCTTTTTTGGTCTGGGAGAGGGAGCGATATCCACAAAACAATCCAAAAGTTCACGTACACCAAAATTATTCAGTGCAGAACCAAAAAAAACAGGTTGCAACTCACCTTTAAGATAGGCTTCTTTGTCAAAATCCGGGTAAACACCATCTACCAGTTCCAAGTTGCCGCGTAACTCTTCGGCTGCGTTGGCCCCGATAATTTCTTCAAGCTCTGGATTGTCGAGGTTATCAAAAGCAATGGTCTCCTCGATGTTTTTTTTGCTATTGCCGCTAAACAGATTAATGTTTTTTTCGTAGATGTTGTAGATTCCCTTGAAATCGTATCCCATGCCTATCGGAAAGCTTAAAGGGGTAACGGACAAACCTAATTTTTGTTCTACTTCGTCCAAGAGATCAAAAGCGTCTTTTCCCTCACGATCCAATTTGTTGATGAAAACGATCATTGGAATATTTCGCATACGACAGACCTCGACGAGTTTTTCCGTCTGCTCCTCCACACCTTTTGCCACATCAATAACAACAATAACGCTGTCCACCGCGGTGAGGGTCCGGAATGTGTCCTCGGCGAAATCTTTGTGCCCTGGGGTATCCAGGATATTTATCTTTTTGTCTTTATAAATAAACGCTAAAACCGAAGTAGCGACCGAAATACCCCTTTGTCTTTCGATTTCCATAAAGTCACTCGTAGCGGACTTTTTTATTTTGTTGCTTTTTACGGCTCCCGCTTCTTGGATCGCACCACCGAACAAAAGTAATTTTTCGGTCAAAGTAGTTTTACCGGCATCCGGGTGGGAAATGATACCAAAGGTTCTTCGTTTCGCTATTTCCTTTTGAAATTCCATCAACAAAAATTTCGGCAAAAATAGTGGATTTATCTGTTATGCCCCGAATTTTGGCAATGAATCACGATTGTTAATATTATTGGAAAAAAATTACCGAAATAAACCGGTCAAAACGAAAAAGTGAAGTATTTTTCGGCCGTTTTAATAGCACTGACCATTAAAGTGTGGGTTATATACCATTGGTGAATCGACAATCCAGTCAATAATATTGATGAACATGCCTTTTATCGATTAAAATAGGAGGTGATAGTCAAATAGTTTAACTATGTGACGTAATTGTGTCGAGATGTGTCAAATGGACCAGTGACATTAAAACAAACAAGAAAACCCCAATTTTCTTACAATTACGAGAACCACTTTTTGCCATGGTGATAGTTGACCAAAACTTATCATTTATGGACAAAATTACTTTTGTGAGACTAAATAACCCGCTACACAAACAGTTCGTGTTTACGATGTTCTTTGTGGTATTTGGCTTTGCATCGCATTTTAGTGCAGCCAATACTTTTGATTTTACAACTCCCTTAGGTCTCGATCTAGAAAATAGCTATAACTCTCAATCCCTTACATTTGGTTTTCAGCGAACTTCGTTATGGGATCCTTTGTCGTTTTGTTACGGAAGCGACGATTGTGATGGCGATGGGGTTACCACAGATCAAGAAAATATAGATGGTACAGACCCAAATGACCCATGCGATTTTGTTTTGGCTCACCAGAACTGTGCACCGTCCGACAAATGGAAAAAAATGGATTGTGATGGGGATGGGGTTACTAATGGCAGGGAAAAGCATGACGGTACCGATCCCTTAGATCCTTGTGATTTTGTTTTGGCACACCAGAACTGTTCGCCGTCTTACAAATGGAAAAAAATGGATTGTGATGGGGATGGGGTTACTAATGGCAGGGAAAAGCATGACGGTACCAATCCACTAGATCCTTGCGATTTTGTTTTGGAGCACCAGGATTGTGCACCGTCCCAGGAATGGAAGAAGTTGGATTGTGATGGAGATGGGGTAAGTAATGGCCAGGAAAAAGAAGACGGTACCGATCCACTAGATCCTTGCGATTTTGTTTTGGAGCACCAGGATTGCGCACCGTCCCAGGAATGGAAGAAGTTGGATTGTGATGGAGATGGGGTAAGTAATGGCCAGGAAAAAGAAGACGGTACGGATCCACTAGATCCTTGCGATTTTGTTTTGGAGCACCAGGATTGTGCACCGTCCCAGGAATGGAAGAACTTGGATTGTGATGGAGATGGGGTCACTAACGGCGATGAGAAGGAAGATGGCACAGACCCATTGGATTCATGCGAATATAACCCAGATAGTGTAACCCTACCACAAAGTGGGGACTATCTGGATGCTGATTGTGATGGCGACGGGGTTACCAACGGCGACGAGATAGAAGATGGAACCGATCCTTTGGATTCCTGTGATTTTAAACTGGAAAGTCAAACCGTCACCCCCGATTCTACTTGGATAGACGCCGATTGTGATGGTGATGGGGTGACCAACGGCGATGAGAAGGAAGATGGTACGGATCCTTTAGATCCGTGCGATTATAATCCAGAAAGCGTTACCCTGCCGCAATCTGCAAATTGGGAATCCCTTGATTGTGATGGCGACGGAAACCCGAATGATACGGACCCTGACCCTTTGACGGTAAATGCCAATGACGATTTTGGTTCGACACCCGCAACTATTGAGGTTGCAATAGACATTTTGGAGAATGATGATTTTCTTCCCAACAATGCACCTAACAATGTCGGTGTTACCAATATTGAAAGAATTGGAGGCAGCGCTGTTGGAGTAGTTGTTTTTAATAATGATACTGGTTTTGTAAACTATATACCGGAAACATCTGAATCAAATTCCACCGTTTCCATAGTGTATCAGGTGTGCAACATACTGCCCGACCCAAGTGTGTGCGCAACTGCCACGATTTATATAGAAATCGGAGCGAATGCTCTGGATGCCGTAGATGATACATTTACGGCGGAAACAGGAGATGGGGGAACCATTCCGAACAGCAATGTGCTAACCAACGATACGTACAATGGAGAACCTGTTTCCTTGGAAGATGTGGTGCTGACCTCCACACCAACGGACCAGTTGACCATCAATGCGGACGGGACCATCAGCGTAGTCCCCGGAACCGAAGCGGGAACCTATACCATTGAATACACGATATGCGAGGTAGCCGATTCCGGCAATTGCGATACCGCTACTGTTACCGTTGAGGTGCTCCAAGGACCGGGCAATGTACTGGATGCCGTAGATGATACATTTACGGCGGAAACGGGAGATGGGGGAACCATTCCGAACAGCAATGTGCTAACCAACGATACGTACAATGGAGAACCTGTTTCCTTGGAAGATGTGGTGCTGACCTCCACGCCAACGGACCAGTTGACCATCAATGCGGACGGGACCATCAGCGTAGTCCCCGGAACCGAAGGGGGAACCTATACCATTGAATACACGATATGCGATGTAGCCGATTCCGCCAATTGCGATACCGCTACTGTTACCGTTGAGGTGCTCCAAGGACCGGGCAATGTACTGGATGCCGTAGATGATGCCTTTACGGCGGAAACGGGAGATGGGGGAACCATTCCGAACAGCAATGTGCTATCCAACGATACGTACAATGGAGAACCTGTTTCCTTGGAAGATGTTGTGTTGACCTCCACGCCAACGGACCAGTTGACCATCAATGCGGACGGTACGATCAACGTAGTCCCCGGAACCGAAGCGGGAACCTATACCATTGAATACACGATATGCGATGTAGCCGATTCCGCCAATTGCGATACCGCTACTGTTACCGTTGAGGTGCTCCAAGGACCGGGCAATGTGCTGGATGCCGTAGATGATGCCTTTACGGCGGAAACGGGAGATGGGGGAACCATTCCGAACAGCAATGTGCTATCCAACGATACGTACAATGGAGAACCTGTTTCCTTGGCAGATGTTGTGTTGACCTCCACCCCAACGAATCAGTTGACCATCAATGCGGACGGGACCATCAACGTAGTCCCCGGAACCGAAGCGGGAACCTATACCATTGAATACACGATTTGCGATGTGATGGATGTCAATAATTGTGATACAGCAACGGTGACCGTTGAAGTTTCAGAAGGTATGGGTAACACTATTGATGCCGCAGATGATACCTTTGTGGCGGAAACGGGAGATGGGGGAACCATTCCGAACAGCAATGTGCTATCCAACGATACATATAATGGAGAACCTGTTTCCTTGGCAGATGTGGTGTTGACCTCCACACCAACGGACCAGTTGACCATCAATGCGGACGGGACCATCAGCGTAGTCCCCGGAACCGAGGCGGGAACCTATACCATTGAATACACGATTTGCGATGTGATGGATGTCAATAATTGTGATACAGCAACAGTGGCCGTTGAGATTATAGAAGGGATGGAAAATGTAATTGATGCAGTGGACGATACCTATAATGCTGGAATCGGCGGGGGACCAATAGAAAATAGTAATGTTCTGGACAACGATACCCTCAATGACAATCCCGTTTCAATTACTGATGTTATACTCACATCGACACCTACGAACGAATTGTCTGTCGAAGAAGATGGCAGTATAAGGGTGTTCCCGGGTACACCGGTAGGAACATATACCATAGAATATACCATTTGCGAAGCTGCAAACGGAAATAATTGCGACACTGCTATAGTTACGGTGATTGTAGAAGAAATCGAAGTAAATCAAATGTTGACCCCTAATGGAGACCTTAAGAACGATTTCCTATTTATTCGAGGGGTCGAGTACATAAAGTCGAGCACATTGAAAATATTCAACCGTTGGGGAACCCAAGTTTTCGAAAGTGCCAATTACGATAACGTGAACAATGTTTTTGATGGACGGGTTCGAGGTAGATCGGCTATTAGCGTTAATGATTACCTACCGGCCGGGGTTTATTTTTATATTTTTAACTATGAAACGGCCCAAGGAAGTTTCACGGATTCCGAATACATTTATATAAGCAGGTAACTATTTTGATAGAATGATAAAGAAGCATTTTTTTATAGCATTGTTGTTTGTTGGCGCGATCATTACAGGCGCAAAGGCCCAACAAGATGCACAGTACACCCAATACATGTACAATACTTTGAGTGTTAACCCTGCCTACGCCGGTTCCAGAGGACAATTAAGTTTTGCCGGTTTGTACCGTTCGCAATGGGTTGGTCTAGATGGAGCACCGGAAACCTTTACCTTGAACTTGCATTCTCCCATACGAAACAGTAGGTTGGGATATGGGATTTCCATTGTGAACGACAATATTGGCGACGGGGTGGTCCAAGAAACCTATTTGGATGCTGTGGTCTCCTATACGATCGATGTCTCCATGGATGCAAAATTATCCTTTGGGTTAAAGGCAGGGGGAAACATGTTGAGCCTCGACTTTAATGGGTTGCGGAATTTTGACCAAGAAGTGGTCAACCAGAACAATATAGATAATAGGTTTACTCCAAACTTTGGATTGGGAATCTACTATCATACCGATAAGTTTTATGCTGGTGTCTCTGCCCCTAACGTGTTGGAATCCGAATATTTTGATAACGATAATTCGGACGATGGTATCAACTTTCTCTCAGCAGAACGAATGAATATTTATTTGATAACCGGATATGTGTTCGATTTGGGTGCCGACCTGCAGTTTAAGCCTGCTTTGCTTACCAAAGCTGTGGGAGGTGCGCCTTTGCAAGTAGATCTTTCCGCCAGTTTCCTATTTGCCAACAAGTTCAGTTTTGGAGCGGCTTATCGCTGGGATGCTGCAGTAAGTGGCCTGGTAGGATTTCAGGTTACCGACCAGATTATGCTAGGGTTGGCCTATGATCGCGAGACCACAGAATTGGGCGGAACGCAGTTTAACGATGGTTCATTTGAAGTTTTCTTAAGGTTGGAATTGTTAAAATCGTTCCAAAGGACCATATCACCAAGATTCTTTTAATTTAGACCGGAATGCTGAAAAGATTACTCACATTATTGATTATCGTTTGCGGAGGTATTGTTAAAGTGTCGGCCCAGCAAGATAGTATCCCCGACAAACAACTGGTTCGGATAATGGAAAAGGCGGACGAACGCTACAATCAATATTCCTTTAGTCCCGCCATAGATATCTATAAAAAAGTGCTGGATAAAGGTTATACCTCCGCAGATTTATTAAAGAAACTGGGGAATTCTTATTACTTCAACGCTAAATACCAAGAAGCGGCCGAAATCTACAAAAAATTGGAGGCAACATACCCTGATCAG
Organism: Flagellimonas marinaquae; assembly: GCF_023716465.1. Taxonomy (NCBI): domain Bacteria; kingdom Pseudomonadati; phylum Bacteroidota; class Flavobacteriia; order Flavobacteriales; family Flavobacteriaceae; genus Flagellimonas; species Flagellimonas marinaquae. The sequence goes on along the minus strand of NZ_CP092415.1, from coordinate 407,640 downwards.
ATGTCGGTGGAAGATGTATTCCGATATGCACAAAGCTTAAAGTCGGTAGGCGAATATGACGATGCAGCAAAAATTATGGCCAGTTTCAAGGAAATGACATCGTCCATGGTAGACTATGACGAAGATTACATGGCCAAAATTGAAAAGAATTCAGGAAGGTATTCTGTCAAACAGTTTCCTTATAACAGTAAGTATTCCGATTTCGCAGCAGCGTATTACGAAGAAGGACTCATATTTGCCTCTGACCGCGACACAGGTAATTTTGCGCGATACCGCCATACTTGGAACGCCAGGGACTTTTTGGATCTCTACAAAGTGAATGCCGACAGTATATCCAACAATAAAGTGGTAAAGTTGGGGGGAGAGGTAAATACCAGACTGCACGAATCTACTTCGGTAGTTTCCAAAGATGGATCTACGATGTATTTTACACGAAATAATTTTTTCGATGGAAGAAAGAAAAAGGATGAAGAAGGAATTATAAGGCTAAAGATCTATAGTGCCGAGAATATTGATGGTATATGGACGAATATTGTGGAACTTCCATTTAATAGTGATTCATATTCCGTGGCCCATCCGATGTTAAGCCCCGACGGCAAGAAACTTTATTTTGTTTCCGACATGCCGGGAAGTCTGGGAGAATCGGATATTTTCGTTACCGAGATTATAGGTGATGGCACCTATGGCCCGATCAAGAACCTGGGGAGTAACATCAATACCATGGCAAGGGAAACATTTCCTTTTATTTCTACTGATGGCGTGCTCTATTTTTCTTCGGATGGACATCAGGGATTAGGTGGGTTGGATGTGTTCGCGACCAAGATCGCATACAACGATTACACACAACCGGTGGTCAATGTGGGAAGACCCATTAACACCCCCAAGGACGATTTTTCATACATATACGACCCGGGCGACCAAACTGGTTATTTCTCTTCCAACCGTGATGGGGGAATGGGAGACGATGATATTTATGAGTTTGTGGAGAACGAACCTCTAATGTTGGATTGTATTCAGGAAATTACCGGGACCGTACGAGATAGAATTTCCAACGAAGTGTTGGCAGGGGCAACGGTAAAAATAATTGATGAGGAAAATAATGAGGTTTCCTCTACCATAACGGATTCCAACGGAAATTATATTTTGGAATTGGATTGTTCCAAAGGCAATTTTGTGCGGGCTTCTCGGGACGGATATGTTCCGGCCGAAGAGTATTTACCCATATCCGATGGAAAACCGAAAATTGTCGATTTTTATCTGGAACGCGATTTGGTTACCGGAGGTTTTGGGGATGATTTGGCAAAGCTACTTCAATTGAGCACGATTTACTTTGATCTTAACAAATATAACATTAGGCCGGACGCAGAAATAGAAATACAAAAGGTAATCGTGGCTATGGAAAAATACCCGAGCTTAAAAATAAAGGTCAACTCGCACACCGATAGTAGAGGAGTGGACGCATATAACCTTTGGTTGTCGCAAAAAAGAGCACAATCAACAGTTGATTATATGATGTCCAAAGGAATATCTTCAGAAAGATTGAAAGGAGAAGGATTCGGGGAAACCCGATTGGTGAACAATTGTGCCAACGGCGTACAATGTTCAGAGGAACAACATCAGCTCAATAGAAGGTCGGAGTTCATAATTTATGAGTAGACGTTGATTCAAAACAAATTAAAACGGCCCTTTTTTATTAAAAAGGGCCGTTTTTTTTATAGGGTATTATGCTCGGTTTCTATAAAGGGCCCGTTTTTCCGGCCAAAGCACATTCGTAACAGAATCTCATTGAAATTCACTTTTGGCATTGGTCGATATAATTGGGCTTATCGGCGAACTGTCTTAAAAAAATGATAAAAAAGAAAAAAGGTTAACCTCAATTATTAGGGCTTAGACCGTAGGATTTAATGCGTTCACAACAATTATTTTCTACCCCTATATGTCTGGGTAATTTTGTTGGGTGATTAAAATTAGGTGTGTTCCATTTATAGGTAAATCATCCTTTTTTTAATGTTTTCGAACAACAAAAACACAGCATATTAAATTCTCAACTAATAGTAGCCTCATGAAAAAGAGCATTCTAGCCCTAACGTTCCTCCTTTTTACAGGAATTGCCTTTTCTCAAACTACCGTTACCCTTCAGGACCAATGTAATTGTGAGGTTCTCAAGGGTACTGATGTTTCCACATCGGGAGCGGTTACCCCGACAGGAGCGGATTTGGGAGATATTTATGTGAACACCAATACAGGGACCATTTATTTTTGGGATGGGGATTCATGGGAACTTACCGCTACAGATGACCAACAATTGACCGGATTCAATTTTGATGGTGTAACAAATACGTTATCATTAACATTGGAAAATGGGGGCACCGTAAACGTTGATTTGAGCAGTTTGAGCGATGTTTTTACGGATACAAATACAACCATAGCATCATTTGGTATAGATGGTACAAACACAAACCTTGTAATCACTGATTCCGAAGCAAATACCTTTGCTGTGGCGTTGGTGGACTTGGCAGCGTTGATCAATACGGATAATCAAACGCTTACCGAGGTTTTATCGCAAGGTAACGACGCTGGCGGAGCTACAATAACCAACTTGGCTGTTCCAGTTAATCCGCAAGATGCCGCCACAAAGGCCTATGTGGACAGTGTGGCCGACGACGATATTACGGGAGTGAGCTTCGATGGTGGGACCAACGAGGTAACGGTAAGCGAGGGCGGCACGAGCTTTTCTGCGGACCTGTCCTCTTTGGACGATAGCGCCGGAGTAGCAGCCAATGCCGCGGACATCGCCAACAACACTACTGCGATCGGTAACAATGCCACGGATATTTCGAACAACGCTACCAATATCTCTAACAATACTACGGCTATTGGTAACAATGCTTCGAACATCACAGCGAACGCTTCGGACATCGCCAATAACACTACGAACATTTCGAACAATGCGAGTGCAATAGCGACGAACGCTTCGGACATTGCCAACAACACTACGAACATTTCGAACAATGCGAGTGCGATAGCGACGAACACTTCGGACATCGCCAACAATACTACGGCTATTGGTAACAATGCTGCAAACATCACAACGAACGCTACCGATATAGCCACTAATGCCACGAACCTTGCCAACCATATCTCAGCCGACGGAGATCTATCGGATACGAACGAGATCCAGAACATCGAGGAAGTGCTGACTGACGGGAACGATGCGAACGGTCTAGTGCTGACGGGCCTTGGAGCCCCGACCGCTGGTAGCGATGCCGCCACAAAGGCCTATGTGGACAGCGTGGCCGACGACGATATTACTGGGGTGAGCTTCGATGGCGGGACCAACGAGGTAACGGTAAGCGAGGGCGGTACAAGTTTTTCTGCGGACCTGTCCTCTTTGGACGATAGCGCCGGAGTAGCGGCCAATGCCGCGGACATTGCCAACAACACTACGGCGATCGGTAACAATGCTTCGAACATCTCAACCAACACTACGAACATTTCGAACAATGCGAGTGCGATAGCGACGAACACTTCGGACATTGCCAACAACACTACGGCGATAGGTAACAATGCCACGGATATTGCGAATCATATAGCGGCCGATGCCGATACGAACATTGGTAACGAGTATAACACGGGAAGTTCCATAACGGACGGAGTTATCGGAATTACCGATGGGGGCGGGACTGAATCTATCGATTTGATCAGTTCGGACCTGAACAACAATATAACCTTTGGTTCAGATGGGGCGCTATATTTGAATGTTGCCTCGGTATCCATTGCAGAGACCAATACCTCCTTGTCCTATAACGATGCAACTGGAGAATTGACATACTCCAATGAATTGGGCAATAATCCGGTTGTTGACATTTCAGGTTTGGACGATAGCGCTGGAGTAGCTGCCAATGCCGCGGACATTGCCAACAACACTACGGCGATCGGTAACAATGCCTCTGATATATCGAACAACGCTACCAATATCTCCAACAATACTACGACTATTGGTAACAATGCTACTAACATCACAGCGAACGCTACCGATATAGCCACCAATGCCACGAACCTTGCCAACCATATTTCGGCCGACGGAGATCTATCGGATACGAACGAGATCCAGAACATCGAGGAAGTGCTGACTGACGGGAACGATGCGAACGGTCTAGTGCTGACGGGCCTTGGTGCCCCGACCGCTGCGAGCGATGCGGCTACAAAGGCCTATGTGGACAGTGTGGCCGATGACGATATTACTGGGGTGAGCTTCGATGGCGGGACCAACGAGGTAACGGTCAGTGAGGGCGGTACAAGTTTTTCCGCGGACCTGTCCTCTTTGGACGATAGCGCTGGAGTAGCAGCCAATGCCGCAGACATTGCCAACAACACTACGGCGATCGGGAACAATGCTGCGAACATCACAACGAACGCTACCAATATCTCCAACAACACTACGAACATTTCGAACAATGCGAGTGCAATAGCGACGAACACTTCGGACATCTCCAACAATACCACGGCTATTGGTAACAATGCAACGAATATCACAACGAACGCTTCGGACATTGCCAACAACACAACGAACATTTCGAACAATGCGAGTGCGATAGCAACGAACACTACCGATATAGCCACTAATGCCACGAACCTGGCCAACCATATCTCGGCCGACGGAGATCTATCGGATACGAACGAGATCCAGAACATCGAGGAAGTGCTGACTGACGGGAACGATGCGAACGGTCTAGTGCTGACGGGCCTTGGAGCCCCGACCGCTGGTAGCGATGCCGCTACAAAGGCCTATGTGGACAGTGTGGCCGACGACGATATTACGGGAGTGAGCTTCGATGGCGGGACCAACGAGGTAACGGTAAGCGAGGGCGGTACAAGTTTTTCCGCGGACCTATCCTCTTTGGACGATAGCGCCGGAGTAGCTGCCAATGCCGCGGACATTGCCAACAATACTACGGCTATTGGTAACAATGCCACGGATATTTCGAACAACGCTACCAATATCTCCAACAATACTACGGCTATTGGTAACAATGCTGCGAACATCACAACGAACGCTTCGGACATCGCCAACAATACTACGGCTATTGGTAACAATGCTGCAAACATCACAACGAACGCTACCGATATAGCCACCAATGCCACGAACCTGGCCAACCATATCTCAGCCGACGGAGATCTATCGGATACGAACGAGATCCAGAACATCGAGGAAGTGCTGACTGACGGGAACGATGCGAACGGTCTAGTGCTGACGGGCCTTGGAGCCCCGACCGTTGGTAGCGATGCCGCCACAAAGGCCTATGTGGACAGCGTGGCCGACGACGATATTACTGGGGTGAGCTTCGATGGCGGGACCAACGAGGTAACGGTAAGCGAGGGCGGCACGAGCTTTTCTGCGGACCTATCCTCTTTGGACGATAGCGCCGGAGTAGCGGCCAATGCCGCGGACATCGCCAACAATACCACGGCGATCGGGAACAATGCTGCGAACATCACAACGAACACTTCGGACATCGCCAACAATACTACGGCGATAGCTAACAATGCTGCAAACATCACAACGAACGCTTCAGACATCGCCAACAACACTACGGCTATAGGTAACAATGCCACGGATATTGCGAATCATATAGCGGCCGATGCCGATACGAACATTGGTAACGAGTATAACACGGGAAGTTCCATAACGGACGGAGTTATCGGAATTACCGATGGGGGCGGGACTGAATCTATCGATTTGATCAGTTCGGACCTGAACAACAATATAACCTTTGGTTCAGATGGGGCGCTATATTTGAATGTTGCCTCGGTATCCATTGCAGAGACCAATACCTCCTTGTCCTATAACGATGCAACTGGAGAATTGACATACTCCAATGAATTGGGCAATAATCCGGTTGTTGACATTTCAGGTTTGGACGATAGCGCCGGAGTAGCGGCCAATGCCGCGGACATCGCCAACAACACTACGGCGATCGGGAACAATTCCGCAGACATTGCCAACAACACAACGAACATTTCGAACAATGCGAGTGCGATAGCAACGAACGCTACCGATATAGCCACCAATGCCACGAACCTGGCCAACCATATTTCGGCCGACGGAGATCTATCGGATACGAACGAGATCCAGAACATCGAGGAAGTGCTGACTGACGGGAACGATGCGAACGGTCTAGTGCTGACGGGCCTTGGTGCCCCGACCGCTGCGAGCGATGCCGCCACAAAGGCCTATGTGGACAGCGTGGCCGACGACGATATTACGGGAGTGAGCTTCGATGGCGGGACCAACGAGGTAACGGTCAGTGAGGGCGGTACAAGTTTTTCTGCGGACCTATCCTCTTTGGACGATAGCGCTGGAGTAGCAGCCAATGCTGCGGACATTGCCAACAACACTACTGCGATCGGTAACAATGCCACGGATATTTCGAACAACGCTACCAATATCTCCAACAACACAACGAACATTTCGAACAATGCTTCGAACATCTCAACCAACACTACGAACATTTCGAACAATACGAGTGCGATAGCAACGAACACTACCGATATAGCTGCCAATGCCACGAACCTGGCCAACCATATCTCAGCCGATGGAGATCTATCGGATACGAACGAGATCCAGAACATCGAGGAAGTACTGACCGACGGGAACGATGCGAACGGTCTAGTGCTGACGGGCCTTGGTGCCCCGACCGCTGCGAGCGATGCTGCCACAAAGGCCTATGTGGACAGCGTGGCCGATGACGATATTACGGGAGTGAGCTTCGATGGCGGGACCAACGAGGTAACGGTAAGCGAGGGCGGTACAAGTTTTTCCGCTGACCTATCCTCTTTGGACGATAGCGCTGGAGTAGCTGCCAATGCCGCGGACATTGCCAACAACACTACGGCGATCGGTAACAATGCCTCTGATATATCGAACAACGCTACCAATATCTCCAACAATACTACGGCTATTGGTAACAATGCTACTAACATCACAGCGAACGCTACCGATATAGCCACCAATGCCACGAACCTTGCCAACCATATTTCGGCCGACGGAGATCTATCGGATACGAACGAGATCCAGAACATCGAGGAAGTGCTGACTGACGGGAACGATGCGAACGGTCTAGTGCTGACGGGCCTTGGTGCCCCGACCGCTGCGAGCGATGCCGCTACAAAGGCCTATGTGGACAGTGTGGCCGATGACGATATTACTGGGGTGAGCTTCGATGGCGGGACCAACGAGGTAACGGTAAGCGAGGGCGGCACGAGCTTTTCCGCGGACCTATCCTCTTTGGACGATAGCGCAGGAGTAGCTGCCAATGCCGCGGACATCGCCAACAACACTACAGCGATCGGTAACAATGCTTCGAACATCACAACGAACGCTTCGGACATTGCTAACAACACTACGAACATTTCGAACAATGCGAGTGCGATAGCGACGAACACTTCGGACATCGCCAACAATACCACGGCTATTGGTAACAATGCTTTGAACATCACAACGAACGCTTCGGACATTGCCAACAACACAACGGCGATCGGGAACAATGCGAGTGCGATAGCAACGAACACTACCGATATAGCCACCAATGCCACGAACCTGGCCAACCATATCTCGGCCGATGGAGACCTATCGGATACGAACGAGATCCAGAACATTGAGGAAGTGCTGACTGACGGGAACGATGCGAACGGTTTAGTGCTGACGGGCCTTGGAGCCCCGACCGTTGGTAGCGATGCCGCCACAAAGGCCTATGTGGACAGTGTGGCCGATGACGATATTACGGGAGTGAGCTTCGATGGCGGGACCAACGAGGTAACGGTAAGCGAGGGCGGTACAAGTTTTTCTGCGGACCTATCCTCTTTGGACGATAGCGCCGGAGTAGCGGCCAATGCCGCGGACATCGCCAACAATACCACGGCGATTGGTAACAATGCCACGGATATTTCGAACAACGCTACCAATATCTCCAACAATACTACGGCTATTGGTAACAACACTACGAACATTTCGAACAATGCGGGTGCGATAGCAACGAACACTACCGATATAGCTGCCAATGCCACGAATCTGGCCAACCATATTTCGGCCGACGGAGATCTATCGGATACGAACGAAATAAACACTCGTTTTGAGGTTAACGGTGCTAACCTTGAAATTGAGGATAGTAACGGTACATTACAAGTTCCTCTAGCAGATATAAATAATCAAGATGCATCAGAAGTGAACTCTGATTCTCCAGTAGATGTAGATGGTGATGGGAATACCGAATCAACTGTTGAAGATGTTATACAGGATATTGCGCGAATCACATCCAAAGCAGCGAGAATATTTTACCCACCGTCCATCGCAATAGATGCATCGACCAATGGTACGGGGAGAACAATCAATTTATATTCTCAATATTTGGCACAATATGGGTCTCCGACTGTGAGAAGTGCGGGTGCTCCAGCAGCAATTCCAACCTATGGTGCAACCGAATTATATTACTATGTGACCTATGCGGACCCAACAGTGTTTGCTAATATGACTATAGATGCCAACGGTGTTCTAACTTATGATATCATAGGACAGCCGGCAGATTATAATGCATTGATCAATGTGGTATTTGTGGTAAAATAATAATGTATAAAGACGGATAGATTTTGAAATCAAACACCTCATATAAGTCTTTATTCATAGGGCTAATCCTTCTCTTTGTAGGAGTGAACTTTACAAATGCACAGTTCTTACTACAAGCACCAAATACCGGAGATGAAAACAATTATCGGTGGTACGAAGCATCAGATACATCAACTGTTTTGGGAACCAATTCATTTTATGAGGCGACCCAGCCAGGTGTTTATTTTGCCACTTATGATGGCACCTTATGTGGTTCAAACGCTACTGGCTACTTCATATTGACGGATTGTGAGGCACCGAACAATGAGGTGGTCCTCGATATTTCAGCCAGTGTTCCATCGGGAGCAACGGTCAGTTGGAACCCAGCTCTTACGGGAGATCAATCCAGACCCATGGTAACCAGTACGCAAACCGTAATGCGGTATGTGGCAACGATTACCAAAGTGGGCAACAGCACCGAATTACCGCGATTTACTGTTGTATGTATGAGTCAAGCGGCCAATCTAATGGATGATTTGATTGCCCTAGATGAAGATACATCGATAGCAGTGCCAATATTTGACAACGATTCGGATTTGCCATCAGCAGGAGTATTAACGTTTACGGATCCTACAAATGGGGTGGTGAATGTTAACGACAATGGTACGGCCAATGACCCAACGGACGATATAATTACTTATACTCCCAATCCTGATTATAACGGAAACGATAGTTTTGATTATACCCTATGTAACAACTTTGGGGATTGCAGTACGGCAACCGTTACGGTAGATGTACTGCCAATTGTGGACACTAACGATGATTCGGTATCTACCGATATAGGTGTGGATGCCATAGTTTCTTGGAGGGCCAACGATAATGATATTCCCACTATAGGCTCTATTTCAGCAACCGATCCATCAAATGGAACAGTTGTCTTGAACGATAATGGGACCGCAAACAATCCATCTGATGATGATATTACCTATATCCCAGATTCAGGATTCTCTGGAACGGATACTTTCGATTACACCGTTTGTGATACCAATGGCAATTGCGATACAGCAACGATAACGGTAATCGTAAGTCCTTCAGGAATTGATTTGGATAGCGACAATGATGGTATTGCCGATAGTTTTGAAGACCTAAATGCCGACAATGACAATGACCCATCTACGAACCCAACTGATACAGATGGTGATGGTATCCCGGATTATTTGGATATAGATAGCGATAATGACGGTATTCCCGACAATGTTGAGGCGCAATTTGCCTTGGATTACATTGCACCGAGTATGGTGGATAATAATGGCAATGGAATCGATGATGCCTACGAAAATGACGGAAATCTAGGCTTAATACCTGTTGATTCTGATAATGACGGTATACCTGATTATGTAGATGAAGACAGCGACGACGACAATGTGCCCGATGCCATAGAAGGCCATGATCATGATCAAGACGGAATTGCCGATGTAGTACTTATTGGTTCCGATAAGGACAACGATGGTCTGGATGATGCTTTCGAAGGTGAGACCGTCATAGATACCGATGTAAATGATGAAATAAACAGCCCAAGTTCAGATCTACCTGATACAGATGGTGATGGAATACCGGACTTTAGGGACTCTGATGATGACGATGACGGTATCGAAACCATAGACGAAGACTTTAATGGAGACGGGAATTACGCAAACGATGATTCCAATGAAAACGGGATTCCGAATTATTTGGATCCAGATTTAGGTGAATCGACCGTTGGTGAAGAGGAAGTAGATGTGGTGAACGTAATTACACCTAATGGAGATGGTGTTCACGATACGCTGGAAATCCGAGGACTGGAAAATTATCCCAACAATACCGTTAGAATATACAATAGGTGGGGAGTAATGGTCTACCAGACCAAAGCATACAACACCAGTGGAAATGTATTCGATGGTACTTCTCAAGGTAGGGTAACCGTAGATCAGGACAATAAATTACCGGTAGGTACGTATTTCTATGTGATAGACTACCAAGATAATGGCGGTAACATGAAACAGCTGACAGGTTATATATATATAAATAGATAAAATGGTAACTGTGGAGAATAAGATGTATAAGGTGAAAATCCAATGGATACTGGCCCTCTTTGTAATGGGGTTGGCAAACATACATGCACAACAAGATGCACAGTATACCCAGTATATGTACAATACGGTCAGTGTAAACCCGGCATACGCAGGATCTAGAGGTCATTTAAGTATAGCCGCACTTTATAGGAACCAATGGTTGGGGCTCGATGGAGCACCCGAAACACAAACCCTCAATGTGCACACACCGGTAGGCTATCGTGGTGTGGGTCTTGGGCTGTCCATTGTCAATGACAAGATCGGGCCAACATCCGAAACCTATTTTGATGTTGATTTCTCCTATACCATACAAACCTCTTGGGAGGGTCGTCTAAGTTTTGGATTAAAGGCAAGTGCCCATATGTTGGACATACGTTATTCCGAATTGGACGAATTCGAGATAGACCCCCAATTACAATCACAGCAGGATATCCAGAATAAGTTTTCGCCAAACATAGGTGCCGGAGTGTACTACCATACGGATAGATTTTACGCAGGTCTTTCTGCACCAAGGATCCTGGAGACCACACATTTTGATACCTCTTCCATATCAACCGCAAAAGAACAGATCAACCTGTACCTGATTACGGGATATGTCTGGGACCTTAACCCTTTTTTAAAATTTAAACCCACGCTGTTGACAAAAGCAGTTCAAGGAGCACCTTTACAAGTGGACCTCTCTGCCAACTTTATGTTCAACGAAAAGTTTATTGGAGGAGTAGCTTACCGTTGGGATGCTGCCTTTAGTGGACTGTTCGGTTTTATGCTGTCCGATCAGTTAATGTTGGGATTGGCCTATGATCGCGAAACTACAGAACTCGGTGCCGCCACTTTTAACGATGGTTCCTTTGAGATAATTCTGAGGTATGACTTCATCAGAAATATTGGAAACTTAAAATCCCCACGTTTCTTTTAGCAAGAAATTAAACATTGATATCCCCATAAATTACACCAAAGGTCATATTTTTACCATATGAGAGAGGAAAATGTGATACTGGTAAACGAAAAGGACGAACCAATTGGACTAATGCCAAAAATGGAAGCCCACGAAAAAGCCCTTTTGCACAGGGCATTCTCTGTTTTTGTGATGAATAATAAAGGGCAAACCATGCTCCAACAACGGGCCAAGGACAAATACCACTCCCCATTGTTATGGACCAATACGTGCTGTAGCCACCAACGGGAGGGCGAAAGCAATATCGATGCGGGTAAACGAAGACTCATGGAAGAGATGGGCTTTACCACCGAACTGAAAGAGCTTTTTAGCTTTGTATACAAAGCCCCTTTCGATAATGGACTTACCGAACATGAGTTTGATCACGTAATGGTGGGTTATTTTGAAGATGAACCCAAGATCAATCCTGAAGAAGTGGCCGATTGGAAATGGATGTATCCAGAGGATATCAAAAAAGATATATCGCTTAATCCAGATGATTACACCGCATGGTTCAAGATAATATTTGAACGCTTTTACGATCATCTCATGGAAAATTCAGCCGTAAGATGAAAGTAAAAGTAAGCAGAAAGGCAAGTTTTAATGCCGCACACAGATTATATAGACCAGATTGGGACAACCAAAAGAACAACGAGGTTTTTGGCAAATGCAATAATCCAAGATACCATGGTCACAATTACGACCTTATTGTTAGCGTAACTGGCGAAATAGACCGGGAAACTGGATTTGTAATGGACCTTAAGGTGCTTAAGGATCTGATCAAAAAGCATGTGGAGGACCAACTGGACCACAAAAACCTAAATCTCGATGTTCCAGAGTTTAAGGAGTTGAACCCTACGGCCGAGAATATTGCCGTAGTAATCTGGAACAAGCTAAGACCCCATATAAATAAATCTAAAGAGTTGGAGATCGTACTCTACGAAACACCAAGGAACTTTGTAACCTATACAGGATAAAAATGAATCTTTACCCATTAAAATTCAAACCGATACTAAAAGAACGACTTTGGGGCGGTACCAAACTAAAAGAAGTCTTGAACAAACCTATAGATAGCGATATTACCGGCGAAAGTTGGGAACTTTCGGGAGTGGCCGGCGATATATCCGAGATTTCCAACGGAAACTTGGAAGGTACATCGCTTCAGGAATTGATGGATTCCCAAGGAGAAGCACTTTTGGGCAAAAGTGTGGTAGAGCGATTCGGCAAGGAGTTTCCTATACTCATCAAATTTATAGATGCTAAACAAGACCTATCCATACAGCTCCATCCAAATGATGAATTGGCCAAAAAACGCCATAATTCCTTTGGAAAAACCGAAATGTGGTACATTATGGATGCCGACCCGGGAGCAAAACTCATTGTAGGGTTCAATAAAGATGTGGAAAAGCAGGAATATGTAAAAAGTATAGAGGATGGTACCTTAACGGATTTAATGAACTATGAAGAAGTAAGCGAAGGTGATACATTTTTTATAAATACTGGAAAAATCCATGCCATTGGGGCAGGCGTACTTTTGGCAGAAATTCAACAGACATCCGATATAACTTATCGTGTTTTCGATTTTAACCGAAAGGATAAGGACGGAAACCTGCGAGAGCTGCACACAGGTTTGGCTGTAGACGCCATCGATTACAAAAAGAAGGATGACTTTAAAGTGGACTACCCTAAGAACAAGGGTGAAACGAACCCAATGGTAGATTGCCCCTATTTTAAAACAAATTTTTTGGAATTGATACAGCCTTTAAAGCAGAATCTATCCGAACGTGACTCGTTTACCATTTATATGTGTGTAGGCGGAGGAGCCACTATCACCAACGATTGGGGAAGCACGGAGATAAGAAAAGGAGAAACGGTTCTAGTGCCTGCATCGAGCACTTATGTGGACATCAGTGCCCAAAAAGCTAAACTTTTAGAAGTTACCATTTAATGGTATCTTTAATCAAAACATTATGTTATGCCAAGTATTCGCGATTTAAAGAAAGATGTCAATTTTGTCCTCGGAGATATAATTGAAGCTGTCTACATTTGGGAAGCAGGTTCTGGCAACAAGGAATCTGAAGAAGGTACGGTCATTATCGACGAAGCCATTGAGGTATATGACGACCTTATGGATAAAATTCATCAAAAAAACGTAGAGGACGCTAAATCCCACTTTAATTCCATAAGAAAGGAACTGGAAGAAAAGGCTACCAAACTTATAGACAAGCTCAATAGCCTGGAGTCTTAGTTATTGTCCAAAAAATCTTTGAATTTTTTACCGTATTTGGATGCCGCTACCTCGGGGCTCAGCCCTTTGTAGATAGAATCCAAGTATTTTGGATTGGCTTCGCGCGCCTCGGTCAACATAATATATGGTGTGGCATAAGAATCTCCATTGTTGAGCCCAAAATTAAGGGCATATCGATATCTGCTAACCGTGTTTTTATTGATCAAGCTTTGAATGGAATCCAAGGCCACGCTATCTTCCTGATACTCGGGTAGAACGGCTTGTTGTGCCAGGGCAAGTTCCCGAATATTGAATTTGGATACCATATCATAAAATTCCAATAACTTTTCGTGAGATTTGGAACCCGAAATTTTTACATCCGTATCAAATGTGTTCCAAGCTGTATTGATCACAATAGTACCAGATTCGCCAAAAAAGTTGATACGATCGTTAATGTCGTTGTTGTCTTCCTTTTTTAGGTAGAGATAAAACACTTCCGGGTCGCCGACCTCTGTGCTAAAACTGAATTTTCCGTCACCCTTGATCTCCAACGAATCTACATTGGCAATGGTGGAATCTTGAAGTTTTTGTAAATAAAGGGTTCCTTTTTTTAATCCTTTAATGTTCCCATTAACGATCATGGTGTTCTCCGTGCTTTTTTCGCAGGCAACCAGGGTAATTCCAAATAGCAATACAAACAATATCCGCTTCATCATATAATTTTAGATGGGCAAATATGCATAATCTTCTGAAAATATTTAAACATTCGACGCGACTTCCATCAACAAAGCGCATAAATATGCTCCGGCTGTACCCACTACGTATCCAAAAACAGCCAAAAGAATGCCTACAGAGGTCAACGATGGATGAAATTCTGCAGCAACAATCGGGGCAGAAGCCGCACCTCCGACATTGGCCTGGCTGCCCACGGCGAGAAAAAAGAAAGGGGCTTTTATAATTTTTGCCATTAGGATAAGTAAACCCGCATGGATACTGATCCATACCAATCCGATAGCGATAAGGCCCGGGTTTTCCATTACTTTGCCCAAATCCATTTTCATACCAATGGTTGCTACCAAAATGTATATAAATAGACCTCCAATTTTGCTGGCCCCTGCGCCTTCATAATTTTTTGCTTTGGTAAAAGAAAGACCAATTCCAATGGCCGTGGCAAAAACTACCATCCAAAGAAACTGTGAACCCAGGGAGGATAAAATTTTCTCCGGATTTCTTACAATTTCAAAATTGTTCTGTAAAAAAGCCGAAAAGTGATGTCCTGCAAAATGTGCAATACCAACACCGGCAAAGGCAAAGAAGGACAGCATTATATAATCGTTCAAGGTCGTTACCCTTGTTATTTTTTCGGTATAGGTGGAAACTTTTTCCTTGAGTTTTTCAATGGAGGAAGTGTCCGCTTTGAGCCAACGGTCTATTTTTTCTGTTTTGCCAACGCCCAACAGGATTATGGCCATCCAAAGATTGGCCACCACAATATCAATGAGGACCATACCGCCATAACTTTCCTGATTGTACTGGAAAACCTCGAGCATGGCAGCTTGATTGGCACCACCGCCGATCCAACTTCCGGCAATTGTGGCAAGGCCTCTCCAAACTGCGTCGGGGCCGATACCTCCAACAGTTTCTGGTGAAAAAATGGATACGATCAATATAGCGATGGGGCCTCCGATAACAATGCCCACGGTGCCGGTCAAGAACATGACCAAAGCTTTGGAGCCTAAATTTAGGATAGCTTTAAGGTCTATGCTCAGCGTCATTAAAATTAGAGCAGCAGGCAAAAGATATCTGCTTGCCACATAATAGGTGTTGGACGATGCTTCGTCAATGATGCCAAAACTGGCCAAAATGGCCGGTAACAAATAGCACATTAACAGGGTAGGGACCAAGCGATAAAACTTTGCCCAAAATCCAGTTTTTATGGATGATGTATAAAAAACAAAACCTAAACAAAGGCAAAGCAAGCCAAATATCACGGTGTCGTTGGTAAACGGTAATTGGTCCATAGATCTTTATAGCTAAAAATCCCAAATATAGGAAAATCGTTCAGGCCTTAGGTTATGGCCGACTATGTTTTCGTGCTGTTTACAGTTGGAAAAAAGGACGAGGTACTTGAATTAGTTTTCTGCCTTATGTTTATCAAACCATGCCAAAACACTTGCTATTTTGGCAATTAAGTTACTGGGTTTGTTGGCTATACCATGAGATGCACCCGGAATTCGGACCATCGCGGTCTCCACATTTTCTAATTTTAGAGCGGCATAAAACTGTTCCGATTCGGCAATTGGCGTCCGATAATCTTCTTCGCCGGTCAATAACATGGTTGGAGTACTTACATTGGCCACATAATTTAACGGAGAACGTCTAAAATAGTTTTCTGGATCCTCCCATGGTTTTTTTCCAAACCAGTATTTGGAGAAAAACTGTACCCCATCGGCATATAGGACAAAGCTGGCCCAATTGATAACGGGCTTTGCAACAACTGCAGCTTTAAACCGGTCTGTTTTGCCCACGATCCAAGCGGTAAGCACTCCTCCACCGGATCCCCCGGTCACAAATAAATTATTGTCGTCTACATAGCCTTTTTTCAAAAGGGCATCCACGCCGGACATTAAATCGTCGTAGTCGTGATTGGGATAGTCATGATGAATTAGGTTGCCAAACTCTTCTCCATAGCTGGTGCTGCCTCTTGGGTTCGTATATAAAACTACATAGCCTGCTGCAGCGTATGCCTGAATTTCTGCGGAATACACGGCGCCGTAACTCGTAAAGGGCCCTCCATGGATTTCCAGGATCATAGGGTATTTTTTGTCGGGGTCAAAATCGGGAGGTGTAACCACCCAACCTTGTATCTTTCGCTGATCATATGAGGATTCCCACCACATCTCTTCTACTTTGCCCAACTTTTTAAAGGAGAACAAGTCGTTGTTCAAAGCGGTTAATCGTTTATGGCTTCGGGTATCGGCAACTCCAAGATCGGACGGATGGTCTGTGTTTCCTAAAGTGTAGGCAAACTTATTGTTGGCCGAAGCGGAGAAACTGGCAGCATTGTAGGGTCTGCCCAAGGAAAGACCGCCCAAGCCATCGGTGATATCCCCCACTTTACCAGAAAGATCAATGGATGCCAATTTTCCCATACCTTGGTCAGTGTATATAAAATAGAAGCCGTTGCCTTTGCTGTTCCACGCCATATCTTCGATATCTCTATCAAAATTTTGAGAGATTACTCTAGCATCTGAACCGTCCGAGTTTATCACATATAGTCGGGTTACATGGTATCCCTGTAAACGATCATCGTATCCGAGATAGGCGATTTTTGTACCATCGGGAGATAACACTGGATTGCCATCTGGTCCGTAACGATCGGTTAATGGGGTTATCTCACCATTATCGATTTTTATCGAATAGATCTCGCTATTCGCAGGTTCCATTTCTTCATCTTTATGGAAGTTGGCACTAAAATATAACTTGGAGTTGTCTTTGGACCAGATAGGGCTGCCATGGTCGAACTCGGAAAACGTAAGTTGTTTTGGCGTTCCACCGGAAATGGGCAAAGTAAATAGTTGGGAGTTGCCTCCTTTGTAATAGCCCGCACCATCTCCGCGATAGTTCATTTTATCAATATACTTAGGGGGAGCGTTCCATTTGGCTCCCTCTGGTTTTGCCGGCATTTTAATAATGGATTGGTTGGCTTCGGGAACAAACATGTTAAATGCCACATACGAATCATCATAGGACCACGATACCTGTCCAGGCGACTGGGGAGTATTGGTCAAAGCCATGGTTTCTTTGGTATCCAACCACATCAGATATAGTTTCATTTTGTCATCTGCCATATTGGATTTGAAAACGATCTTTTTGCCATCGTGCGACCAATTTGGGGCAAAATCGTTATGGTTGCCCGTGGTAAGCGGGCGGTTATTGGAACCGTCAAAATCAATGATCCAAAGATTGGAGAGGTTCCGGTCTGTCATAATATCCTTAAAGTTTCTGACATAGATGATCTTGGAGCCATCGGGAGAAATTTGAGGGTCGGATACATATTCCATATTAAAGATATCCAACAATTCAAGGTTTGATTGTACTTGACCAAATCCTAATGAGTTTATGGCCACAAACAATAATAAGGTAGCGATGATTTTTTTCATGATTACGGGTTGATTAGTGTCTTAAAAATAAGGATTTTATCCCGGGTTGGGGCTGGTATGTGGCAATAGTTGTAGATGGTACTTAAAATGGACCGTGCCTTATCGGAAATGTATGGGGTCAATTAGAGAAATGTTGACTGTTCTCTGCTGCTCGGTAATGATTAATAGGTGGTCGTCATGTTACTGTCCACACAAATAATAAAGTCGGCTATTCCTATATTTTCTTCATCCAGTTGATGCACATTCTCCTGCATAACGGTCGAGATGGTTCCGTAGATCAAGTCGGGTCTGTTCAATTGTAAATACCAAAGAATACCTTCATAATCGTTGGAATGGTAGGCTCCGTTGTAATGTATAAAAAGAGAGCCCTCTTTATAGTTCTTAAGAATAAAATGTGCCATGGTAGCATCTTTGATCGCTTGTGCCATTACCAATGTGGGGCTACCGTGATCGCCCATCATGGTTAGAATATTCTGGTATCCTGGCAATTCGGGGTCGTATGGAATGGGCAAGGGGGCAATCCATTCCTTTTCTCTGGAGGGCAATGTGTCCAATGCTTCAAAACCACCTTTGTAAACCATGCTAGCATAGCGTCTAGGTATATTGGAGGCTACAAAAACAAGATCATTATCCTTGGCAATATCGACCAACGGTGCATAATCGGTCTTATGGTTGTTCCAAAGTCTTGCGGTGGAATCCAATGCTTTGTAATCTATTGTTCCGGACAAATAATCGTTAAGCTCCTTTTGGTTATCGGCTTCGACCATTTCTGCTCCAAGAATAAGTGGCCGTTTGGTATGGAGGTCGGTAGTGAGCTCGTATTGTAACCAATGCGCGATGGGATTGTTGTGGAGTTCACCGAACAATACCATATCCTTTTTCTCCATGGTCTTCAACATTTTTTTGTAAGAGACCTTTTTGCCTTTGGCGTTATAAATAACGTATGGTTTCTTTTGAGCATTTATGGTGGAAAAGCAAAATGAGCATACAACTAACAGGAATACCTTTTTCATAACCCACATTTTATTTTTCCCATTCTGTATGGAAAATACCCTCACGGTCCAGACGCTCATAGGTATGCGAGCCAAAATAATCGCGCTGTGCCTGAATCAAATTTAATGGCAAACGGCTACTGGTATAGGCATCGAAATAGGTGAGTGCGTTGGATAATCCAGGTAACGGGATACCATTCTCGGCACCATAACTTACCAGTTCTCTTGCGGCATCTACAGTGCTTTTCACTTTTTCCACAAAAGAAGGAGAGAGCAAGAGGTTCTGTAACGCTTTATCGGCTTGGTAGGCTTCGGTAATATCCGCCAACAAAGCGGCCCGGATAATACAACCGGCTCGCCATATTTTGGCGATCTCCCCCAGTTCCAATTCGTAACCATATTCCTTGGAGGCATCGGATAACTGGTGCATCCCCTGAGCATAAGTAATAATAAAGGCAAAATATAAAGCTTGTTCCGCTTTTATCGCAAAATTATCCTTGTCCACCGCTTTTGGGGTGGGACGGTCATACAAATTGTCCGCTTTGATACGTTCGGGTTTTAATGCGGAAATCTCTCGCATACTCACGGCAATATCTATGGTGGGTACGGGAATTCCCAAATCCATTGCGTTTTGAGAGGTCCATTTGCCCGTTCCTTTTTGTTTGGCCTTATCCAAAATCATGTCTACCAGATCATTGTTGGTCAAGTCATCTTTTTGGGCAAATATTTCGGAAGTGATCTCGACCAAAAACGATTGTAACCTTCCGTTGTTCCACTGAGAAAATGTGTTGTGCAGTTCGCTGTTGGAAAGTCCCCCTGCCTTTTTAAGCAGATCGTATATTTCCGAGGTAAGCTGCATCAATCCATATTCAATGCCATTGTGCACCATTTTTACATAGTTGCCGGCAGATTTTGGACCTAAATAAGTTACGCAGGGTTCACCTTGGTATTTGGCGGAAACAGCTTCGAAAATGGGTTTTACGTGCTGGTAAGCTTCCTTGGAACCGCCTGGCATAATACTTGGACCTTTACGAGCGCCTTTGGCACCTCCCGAAACACCAGCTCCAAAAAAGTTGATGCCTTTTTCTTTTAAATAAGCTTCACGGCGATCCGTATCGGTGTAGAACGAGTTTCCACCATCAATGATAATATCACCTTTGTCCAAGTGGGGCAAAAGCCCATCGATTACACTGTCCACAATTTTACCTGCCGGTACCAACAACATAATTTTGCGAGGCATGGTCAGGGATTGTACAAAGGTTTTAATATCGGAGGTAGCATTGACCTTGGCCGCATCTCCACCTTCATCTATCAGGGCGTTCACCTTTTCTTCATCTAAATCGTTTCCGAATGCGGTAAATCCGTTATCCGCCACATTAAGAATAAAATTACGTCCCATTACTCCCAGGCCAACAAGACCAAAATCGTATGTATTTGCCATGATGTATTTTTCTGCTCTTTTTTATTGTTAAGACAACACTAAGGTTGATGTTTATTGAATTATGAACCTAAAATAAACCTTATCTTCGTGATGCTCAAAGATAATGATACCAACTTGAAAAAGGGTAATAACCTTTGATGCAATACTCGCCAGAAAACAAAAAAATATATGAAAAAGACAGAGAATCAGATGCTCGTGATTTTTGGGGCATCAGGTGATTTGACCGCTAGAAAACTTATTCCATCGCTATTTAATCTATACATGGCCGACCAGTTGCCAAAAAACTATGTGGTACTTGGTGTAAGCCGGAGCAATCTTTCGGACGAAGCCTATCGTGAACGGGTTGTTTACAACAGTTCTTTTTTGACCGAAAAGACCAAGAATATCGATGAGGCTAAACTCAAGGGCTTTGCCGATAAACTCTACTATGAGGATATAGGGGATGATTATGATACGGACTACTCCAACCTGCGAAAACGTGTCGAATCACTTAAAGAAAAACACAATACCTCGGGAAACATCATATATTACCTCTCGACCCCGCCAACTTTGTACGAGACTATTGCACATAGACTTTCGGAAGTAAGGATGAATACCCAAAACAATGGTTGGAAACGATTGATCGTGGAAAAACCATTTGGCTACAGTCTGGAAACCGCAAAAAAACTGAACAAAGGCTTGCACCAGTACTTTAAGGAAAATCAGATCTATAGAATAGATCATTATCTGGGCAAGGAGACGGTACAAAACTTACTTGTGACACGGTTTTCCAATAGTATTTTTGAACCTTTATGGAACCGTAACTACATACAACATGTCGAAATAACCAATGCGGAAAGCGTTGGCGTTGAAAAACGCGGTGGATATTATGACAAGTCCGGTGCGCTCCGCGATATGTTCCAGAACCATCTTCTACAAATTGTATCCTTGGTGGTTATGGAACCTCCAATTGGTTCTGAGGCCGAAGAGATTAGAAACGAAAAGGTAAAGGCCTTAAAGTCTTTGCGTATAATGACCGACGAAAAAGAATTGGCAGAAAACACCATTCGCGCCCAGTATGTCGGGTCTACCATTAAAGGCGAAACCGTTAAAGGGTACCGTGATGAGGATGGGGTGGACCCAAATTCGACCACAGAAACCTATGCCGCAGTAAAATTCTACGTGGATAACTGGCGTTGGCACGGTGTTCCATTTTATGTGCGTACGGCCAAACGTATGCCCACAAAGGTGACCGAAATCGTTATTCATTTCAAAAAACCGCACCACCAAATATTTAAAGGTTCCGAAATGCAGGAAATGGACAATAAACTCATTGTTAGGATACAACCAGATGAGGGAATACTGATCAAGTTCGGGGTCAAGGTACCGGGTCAAGGCTTCAAGGTGGAAAGGGCCAATCTCGATTTTTACTATTCCAGCTTGGTCGAAACCTATGTAATGGAAGCCTATGAGCGCCTATTGCTGGATTGTATGCAAGGTGATGCAACCTTGTATGCCAGAGCGGATGAGGTGGAAGCAGCATGGGAGTTTGTAGATCCGATTCTAAATTATTGGAAAAATGGCAAGGATGTTCGTATGTACGGATATGGTGCAGGGGCCTGGGGACCTGAAAATGCCGATGACCTAATTGAAGAAGAAGGATACTGGCGCAATCCTAGCGAGAATTTAGCCGACGACCCGGGATATTGTGTGATTTGTTAAATACAGTAAGCAGAAAGCAATCGGCAATGGTCAATACTTCTCTGTTATAATTGTAATACTGGGCGTAGCCGAACTAAAAGTCGAGAAACGAAAACTATATTAAGATGGAGTTAAAAATATATAGGGACAAGCAGGAAGTAGCCGAAAATTTTTCGGACTATTTTGTAAATAAAGTGAAAGAGGCAGGTGCTTTTCATGTGGCCTTGTCCGGCGGTAGTACGCCAAAAATAGTTTTTGATCTATTGGCCCGGAAATATGCAGGTACAGTGGATTGGAACAAAGTACATTTTTATTGGGGCGATGAGCGTTGTGTGCCGCCGACCGATGATCAGAGCAATTATAAAATGACGGTCGAGCATCTTTTCTCTAAAATAGAGGTGCCCAAGGAGAACATCAATCGTATTTTGGGCGAAAAGGATCCCGTAAACGAAGCAATGCGATATGCCAATCTATTGGAAATTGATCTCGATAGGGTGCAAGGGGTTCCCCAATTTGATTTGGTAATATTGGGCATGGGCGATGATGGGCATACAGCATCAATATTTCCGCACGAGATAGAACTTTGGGATTCCGATGACCATTGTGTAGTTGCCAATCATCCAGAGTCCGGTCAAAAACGGGTATCCATAAATGGCAAGGTGATCAATGCGGCCAAAGAGGTGGCCTTTTTGGTCACAGGGGCATCAAAAGCCGAAAAAGTGAAGGTGGTAGTGGAAAAAACCAAAGGCTCCGAAGTTTACCCTGCCTCTTTGGTGAATCCTGCATCAGGAAATTTAGTTTGGTTTTTGGACGAGGAAGCAGCGGCCAAGCTCAATCAAGATCCATCTTAACATTTTCACCTTCCAAAAACTCTAAATATTCGTTTACTTTAAAGTTGTTGGATTCGTATTTGCTATCGCGTTTGTACGCTGATTGTTTACGTTCCTTGCTGCGGGCAAAGCGGCGTATATCCTGCTTTGTTTTTAGGATAAGTCCGGGCACTGCTTTGTTTTTGCCATCTTTTCCTTTGGCGACCATGGTAAAATAAGAGGAATTGCAGTGTTTTACTTCTCCCGTAGTTACATTTTCGGACTCAACACGTACTCCCACCACCATTGAAGTTTTACCGGTATAGTTGATGGACGCTTTTAGCGTGGCCAGTTCGCCAACTTCGATCGGGTTAAGAAAATCCACCCGGTTTACCGATGCTGTAACGCAATAGCTTTGTGAATGCTTGGACGCACAGGCAAATGCAATTTGATCCATAAGGTTTAGGATGTGCCCTCCGTGTACTTTTCCACCAAAGTTGGAGTGGGAGGGCAACATAAGTTCGGTTATGGACACTCTACTTTCTCTGGATGATTTGAACTTTTTCATAGTTTATAATTATCTCGTTTTTTCAAAGAGATAAGTTGGTTTCCTTTGTATGCGGTCGTAAAAAGATAGCTTTAATTTCTAAAAATGGGTGATTTTTCGGATTTTACCTCGGTGATAAAGTATTTGGTGTCGCCCAACCAGAAAAAGGTGGCGTAGCGCTCCTTGTAGGTCATTTTAATATACTGTCCTTGGTATTCCTTCATTTTTTCAATGATTTCTTTTTCTCCATCTTCCACCGAAAAGGAGAATACATTGGTCCCGGATAATCCTTGGCTTATCTGTCCTTCCCATGTTTTTACCAATACACCTTTTCTACTGAACTTGATCAGTTCCCCGGAACGGTATCCCTCGCTATAGGGAACGTAATATACAAATGCAAAATATCCCAATATGCCAATTACAATGACAGCAATAAAAATGGTAAGGAATTTTTTCATGGTTCGTTCTCTAGTTTAGTTCTTCAAAATCGTCTTCGTGGGCGCGTTTTAAATAATTTTCAGGCATATCCTTTTTGGCTTTAGCCCCCATCTTCTTTAACCTTTCAACTCTTCTAATCAAATTCCCATCTCCTTCAGAAAGCTTTTTCATTGCTCCAATATAAAATTCCTGTGACTTTTTAATACTTTTTCCCACCGAGTCCAGATCATTTATCAAACCGACAAATTTATCGTAAAGGCCTCCAGCCTGACGAGCAATTTCCATAGCGTTTCGTTGTTGTTTTTCATTGTTCCACATCGAATCTATGGTTCTAAGGGTAGCCAATAGGGTAGACGGGGTAACAATAACAATATTTTGTTCAAAGGCTTTATTGTAGAGAGAATTGTCCTCATTAATGGCGATGGCAAATGCAGGTTCTATCGGAACGAACATTAAAACAAAATCAGGGCTTTCCATTTCGTAGAGATCCTCGTATTTTTTGGAGGAGAGTTGTTCCACATGCCTGCGCAGTGAATTAATGTGGTCTTTTAAAAATTTAGCTTTATCCTCTTCTTCTGCATTGGTAAAACGTTCGTAATCGGTAAGCGATACCTTGGAATCTACCACCATTTTTTTGCCATCAGGTAAGTGGATGATCACATCGGGCATAACCCTGCTGCCATCTTCACGCTTAAAACTTTGTTGCACACTGTATTCCCGATCTTTTTCCAAGCCGGATTTTTCTAAAACGCGCTCCAATACCAATTCGCCCCAGTTACCTTGCATTTTGCTGTCGCCTTTCAAGGCTTTGGTCAAGTTTTCCGCTTCTTGGGTAATTTTTAAGTTTTGTTGTTGAAGACTTTCCAACTGTTGTTTTAGGGAAGAGTTAATGCTAATGTTTTCCTTTTGGGATTTTTCAACTTTTTCCTCGAACTCTTTAATCTTTTTATTGAGAGGTGTAAGTATGTTTTCTATGTTCTCCTTATTGCTCTTGGTAAATTTTTCACTTTTTTCGTCCAAAATTTTGTTGGCCAAATTTTCGAATTCCTTTGTGAATTTTTCCTGTAGCTTTTCAACTTCTTCTTTCTGCTCTTTGTTCTTTATTTGAAGGTTCTCCAAATCTGCTTGGTACCGAACAATTTGATTGCTTTGCTGTTCTTTTTCCCGTTGCAACTGTTTTTGGTCCTCCTCGTTTAGCTGTATTCTATCTTTTAGGGATGTGATAGTGGCGTTTAGTTGTTGTTCTCGCTCCCCCCAAACACTTTCGTTCGATTTGGTTTTCAGTTTTTGGATATAAATACCGACAAAAAGGCCTAGGGCCATTGCTATTAAGCCAATAATCAAATAGATAAATACTGTGCTCATTAAATTGTTTATTGAAGATAAAGATAATGGATTACAAAGATAAAATGTCATTCGGGCTTTTTAGGAAATCCACAATATAAATATTGACTGTTTTTGATTTAAAAAAGCAGTTTTGTGCATCAGGAATGTTGTTCCTATTTTGAAACCTTATACGAACCTGTTTTAGCATCAAACTTTACCATTTCCGATGGAAAAAGACGGTCAAAGTGCTGCTTTTCTATCAATTTGCAGGGGTCGCCAAAGGGTTGGTGCTTACCGTCCAAAATTAATATTCGATCGCACAGTTGGATGGCCAATTCTATTTCATGGGTTGTAAAAAGGATGGTTTTATGTTTGTTGTGGGCCAATTCCTGGAGCATTTTAAGAATCTGTACTTTGTGGTACAGGTCTAAGTGGGTGGTAGGTTCGTCAAGCAAAATTATGGAGGTGTCCTGTGCCATGGCGCGGGCCACCAGTACCCTCTGCATCTGGCCATCGCTGAGCTCATGGCATTTTCGGTGTTTAAGGTCTTCCAGCAAAAAAGCGGCCACACTTGATCGTATCTGCTCCTTGTCCAGTTCGGTAAGTGAGCCCAACCAATTGGTGTACGGTTGGCGGCCCAATGCAATCAATTCTTGAACGGTCAGATTTTTAGAAGCAGGTTGCTCCGTCAATACCACACTAAGTTCTTTGGATAAATTGGAAGCGGTGTAATCTTTCAAGTTTTTATGGTTCAAAATTATATCACCGGATATTTTGGGTTGAAACCCGCCCAAAGTGCGAAGTAGAGTAGATTTTCCAATACCGTTTATGCCCACAATTCCGCAGAGCATTCCAGCTTTTAAGTCAAAATTGATATGTTCAGCTACGACTCTTGAATCGTATCCAATGGTCAAATCCTTTATGGATAGTATGTTTTCGTCAACTTTAGCCATTAGAACATCATTTTGCGTTTACGGACCAAAATCCAAATAACAACCGGTGCACCGACCAAAGAGGTGATGGCGTTTATGGGCAATACACTAGCGGAGTTGGGCAATTGGGCCAAGGTATCGCACAACAACATTAAAATGGCCCCGTACAGCATTACGGCCGGGATCAATACTTTGTGCTCCATGGTATCAAAAATTTGACGGGTAAGGTGCGGAACGGCCAGGCCAACAAATGCGATTGGGCCGGCAAAGGCTGTGATGCCCCCGGCCAATAAACCAGTGGCGATAATGATGGTCAATCGTGATTTTTTCAAGGAAACCCCTAAGCTTTGCGCATAATTTTCACCCAGCAAAAAAGCGTTCAATGATTTAATGGAGCGCACACTGAGCAACACCCCCATGGCAACAATAGTTCCTAAAAGCAATAATTGGTCAATAGATAGGTTCCCAACGCTTCCGAACGACCAAAAAATAAAGCGTTGTAAATTTTCTGCGCTCGAAAAATAAGCGAGCACACTGACTATGGCCGAGGTAATACTACCGAACATCAAACCGATGATCAGTAAAGCCATGGTGTCCTTTACCCGTTGTGCGACAAGCATAACAACAAAGAGAACCAAAAAGCTTCCAATGCTGGCCGCGATGGCGAGGGAAACATCGCTCAAAAAAGAAAAGGTAGCAAAACCGGTTAAAAATGTTGAGCCCATTAACAGTAGTGCGGCACCCAAACTGGCCCCGGAACTTATTCCCAAAACAAAAGGTCCGGCCAATGGATTTCTAAACAATGTTTGCATTAAAAGACCGCTCAAGGATAATCCTGCGCCAACCAATATGGAGGTAAATGCTTTTGGAATCCGATAGTTCCATATAATATATTCCCAAGAGTCTGTCTTTGGCAATTTTCCAAGCAAAATAGATAGCACGTCGGCAAAGGGGATGGAAACCGATCCTGAACTAATATTCAACAACGAAGAACATAATAATGCAACCAACAATAGCAAAAAGGAAATGCGATATGTTCTTGTGAATGGCATTTATTTTATGGGTTTGATAAATTGCAGCTGGTGTTCCGGTAATAGTTCCGGATGCAATATCTTAATAAAATCCTTTAAGACCACATCGGGTCGGTGAGGTGCCGATTCGTAAAAAATAAGTCCACCGGTTTCGCCTTTTTCAATGGCATTGGAATATACTTTTTGGTTCGTAAAAGCAGAAAACCGGCCGTAATGTGTATTTGCGGCTTTTATTTGTTCGTAAGTGGTTTGTGCTGATGGGTTAAACCAAAATTCGGCATCTTGGGCTTTTTCCAAAACCGATTCGAGACTTAGCCCAATGCTTCCGGTCTCGGGTGTGGAAGCCCACGCATAATCGGCATTTGCATCTTTTATAAAGCGGGCCATCCAACTTTGGCCCCCAGCCACATACCACACATCCTTGTAAAGTCCCCCGGTTAGCACGGTAGGTTTGGATTTTGCTTTTTTTGCAATCTCTTTTGCTTGTTTGTAAGATGATTCTACTTCTGTGAAAATACTATCGCCCAGGGCTTCCTTATTGAAAAATGGAGCAAAAAACTTGATCCATTCGGCTTTACCGAGCGGGGTATGCTCCACCCAATCACCATTGTAGGCTACTGGAATTCCTGCCTGTTTTAAAATATCGTAGGCCTTGTTCTCCTCATTAATGCTAAATCCAAAAATAAGTTCGGGGTCTAGGGCCAATACCATTTCTGTGTTGAGAACATCATTCATTCCCAAATCCTTTATGTGCCCTGCCGAAATTCGCTCTCTGGCCTCGGGTGTTGAAATGTAGTCCGTATTTGGAAAGCCGATTACGGTATTTAATGCCCCTAGTTTTTGTAAGGGTTCTATGTGGGTAGTGGAAGTGAGCACCACCTTTTCTACTGGGGTGGCGATAATGGCATCGTATGCATCTTTTGGTAGAGTAATGGACGGTAATTTTTCCTTGGGGACCAACGCATATTTAAAACTTTTTGCCCCGGGCCAAGCCCCGGTGACCTCTATTATTGTAAGATCGGTCTCTTTGGTTACTTTAAATCCGGTTGCATATTTTACTTTGGAATCTAATTCTTGATTTTGGGAAGGTTGCTGTTTTTTTTCCTGTTTGCAACCTACCGAAGTCATCAAAAGAAATCCTAAAACTAGAATTGACCATTGTTGTTTTGCCATGGCCCAAAAGTAAGATTATTTAATTTTTGAGGAAAAAGATTAAACAGATTGATTAGCTTTGGCCTCGAATTTTGGTTCTCACGGTTTTCCGTGGGATTAAAAGGGAATCCGGTGCAAATCCGGAGCTGTTCCCGCAACTGTAAGTTGTGCCCAAGAATTACTGTTTTTTAAAAGTAAGTATTGGGCGTTTGTCTCATCTTCTAAAACCACTGCCCAATGGGCGGGAAGGTAGGAGGCAAAACACAAGCCAGGAGACCTGCCACATTCAAACAAACATTGTTAAACTTTCGGGATAAAGGTTTACGTATGCAACACATACTATTCTCCCGTTTATTCAATTAAACGAAATGAAAAAAAATCATTTATGGTTAATTACCGCTTTATTAGCGGGACAGGGGGTCTTTGCACAACAGATACAGCAAGATTCACTTAAAGTTCAACAACTGGACGAGGTTGTTGTTAGCGACTCAAAATTTGAATTGAAGCGTGAAAACTCAGGAAAAACGGTAATCAAGATCACAGCTGAGGAAATGCAGCGAAACCAGGGCAGAACGGTTGCCGAGATCATCAACACAAAAAGTGGTATCGAAATTGCCGGTAGCCGGGGCAGGGATGGCGATGTGCTAGGGGTTTACGCCCGGGGTGGCCGTGGCAGACAGGTCTTGATCATTATCGATGGCGTTCGTGTGGCCGACCCATCCACATTTTCTGCCGAATATGATCTACGTCTGCTGTCTCCCAGTACAATTGAGTCCATTGAGATCATTAAAGGAGCGGCCAGCACACTTTACGGAACCAATGCAGTTACTGCGGTGATCAACATTACAACAAAAAAGAGTTCCAAAAAGAAGATAGCCGGTAATTTTGAAACCAGTGTTGGGACCAATCAAACTGCGGAGGACCAGAATTATAATATAGGTAGCATTCAAAATTCCGCAAATGTAAATGGCACATTGGGCAAGTTCAATTATGGGGTGGATTTTTCCAATCGGTACAAAAGTGGATTGTCTGCTGCTGTGACACCTGAAAATGAAGAGGATGTTTTTTCAAATTACAGCACCAATGTAAGGTTTGGCTATCAATTTACGGAAAGGTTCGGCGTTCAGCTATATGGCAATCAAACCAAATTTAGGAATGAATATGATGCTTCTTTGGCCGAAGCTCCAAATGTAGGGGAGAACGAGCAGCAAAGGGTTGGGGTTTCCTCTGAATTTGAGTATGGCAAAGGATCGGTTCACTTAAATGCGGCCTATACAGATTACGAGTCCATGGCCAACGATACTTTTGGTGAAAGCACTACCGAAGGCAACAATTGGGTATTGGATGTGTACCATAAATATGTTTTTGGAGAGCAGTTCCATACGATACTTGGAGTAAACTATATTAAGGACGAGGCTATTTTTGCGGAGGAGGTTGATTTTACCATTGTAGATCCTTATGCCAATGTGGTCTATGTTTCGGATTTTGGATTGAATTTGAATGCAGGTGCCCGCTTGAACAATCACTCCGAATATGGAAACCATTTTGTGTACAACCTGAACCCATCTTATGTATTTGATACGAATAAAGGGTATATAAAATTGATGGGATCGTATGCAACCTCTTATATTACACCGAACTTGACCCAGTTGTTCGGTGCTTTTGGTGGAAACCCAGACTTGGAGCCAGAAGAAAATACCACTATTGAGGCGGGCGTGGAGTTTAAATTGAACAATACATTAAGAATCAGTACGGTTTATTTTGATAGAAACGAAACAAATGCCATTGGTTACGATGCTAACTTTACAACGATAAATGTTGCCGATGAGATTGATGCCAACGGGGTGGAAGTGGAAGCAACTTGGTTGCCTTTGAGCAATTTTAGTGTAAATGCCAATTATACCTTTACGGAACGGAAAGGCGACAATGCCATACGTATTCCCAAGCACAAGGCCAATGTTTCTGTATGGTATCAGTTTTGTGAAAGTACCAATGCATCTTTGAGCTATGCCTATACCGGTGAGCGCTTTGATACTGATTTTTCTACTTTTACCGATGTAGCCCTTGACCCGTTTTCAATATTGAATCTTTCTGTTCAGCATGAGTTGATCAAAAACAAATTAAATGTTTTTGTCAACGCGGATAATTTGTTGAACGAGGATTATAGGGAGTTGCTTGGGTTCACCACCAGAGGACGAAACTTTAGGGTCGGCCTCAGCCTGAACCTTTAAAAAAAGAAAAGCGGCCGATCGGCCGCTTTTTTATTAGTTGTTTAACTGTAGTGGTTTTTCCAAATACATATTGTCCTTTATAGGAGTTTCCAATCTAGATGACGTAAAAGATTCTGCGGGCATTTCCACCGTAAAGTCTATTTTGGCAGAGCTACCTGTAATTTCTTGTAGAGCACGGGCCAGGAGAGGCTCGTTTACATCGCCTAAGACTCCAAAATTGGTTAAATCTTCTTCTAGGGCAATGTCTGGCGCCAAACCATTGGTGTAATCATAAAACCCATCGGCATTCTCGTTCCTTCCAACCAAAGGTTGTAATCCCCAAGAATTTTCAGCATTGATATTGCCCTCACGGTCACTATTATAAATAAAAGAGTTTTCTGGGTCATCTACCAAGGTAATTGAAAATTCATTTTTACCACGAGTTGTTTCTCCAATATGGATTACATCGATATAAGGGTCAAGTCCGTTCATTACCAATTCGCTTGCCGAGGCAGAATCACCTGTGGCAATAACAAAAACACGGTCTAAATTTAAGGAGTTAATGGCGCTGGTGCCTGTGGAATTTGCAAAATAATCGGTTAAAAATTCTTCGCTGAACTGTACTTGTATTTTATCGTTCCACCTTTGTTTTATGTATACCTCACCTGTGTTGGTCCCATAGACCATACTGGCCAGTAAACGGGATGTGTTTACGGAACCTCCCGGATTGTAGCGCATGTCCAAAACAAGTTCTGTTGCTCCGTCGGCTACAAATTTGGCAAAGGCAGCGTTCAAATCTTCATCGAAACTGCTTAAAAAACGGTTGTACATTAAATAGGCAACTTTGGTCCCGTTTACATCCAGTGTTTCGGCAATCAAGATGGGGTCCTCGACTTGGTTTTCTATTTTGGTAAGTTCTACTTCTTTGGCGCTATCAGAGATGGTATTGTCGGTAACGGTCGCCATTCCAAGCGTGTAAGTGCTGTTATCACCGAACAAAAGATTCCTGTAGTTGTTAATGGTAAGTTGGGTGCCATCGACCCTGGTGAAAAACTCGCCACGTTGTATATCTTTGGTCGAGGCATCGGAATCCGGCCATATGTAAAGTACATAGCCAAAAACATTTTCCGTGCCGCTAATCAGGCTCAATCTAAATTCGACCCCATTACTTTGGGATATTCCAGATAGGCCACTTACCAGTTCCGAATAGTCATCATTGGCAAAACTAAATCGATCTATGGCGTTGTCATCCCCAAAAATCTCCTCATGTCTGTTACAAATGCTATAAAAAAAGTTTTCGGCATTTGAATTGGCCTCTAAAAAAGCAGTGTACTCGGCATTTGTGGAAAATCGGTCATCAGCCAAATCCTCTACATCCCCTTGCCAAAAATACCAAAGGTTCATGGCCTGCCACATAAAATTTTGTGCTGTAACATCCGCACCGGGTTCTGGGTCGGGGGTAGGGCCATTATTAATTTCATTGTCGTCACTACTACAAGAGGTGAAGAGGAGTGTTGCTCCAAAAAATAGATAGAGGTACTTTTTCATAGCTTAATTTTTTTTGAATTTACTCAAATTTTGTTCCAAACTCTAAGAAACTGGGGTGGGTAAGAGTAAAACCAAACGTTATATCAAATAAATTTACCTTGCAAAATAGGCTTATCTGAGGAAATCGCAAATTTTTTGTAACAATATTCGATATGTATCGTCGTGATAGTGTAGGTCGATAAGAAAGGCCTTAAAATAACTAAGACAACCAAATGAAACAAGCAGAATTTTTAAACGTGGTTTTGCCTTTTCAGGATAAACTTTTTAGGCTCGCCAAGCGCCTATTGGTCTCCCGAGAAGAAGCGGAAGACGCCACTCAAGAAATTTTGTTGAAGCTTTGGTCTAAGAACGAGTCGATGGGGAAGTACAAAAATGTAGAGGCTTTTGCCATGACCATGACCAAAAACTTTTGTTTGGACCGCTTAAAGTCCAAGCAAGCAGGGAACCTAAAATTGGTTCACAGTAATTACAGTGATGAAAACACCTCCTTACAAAAACAATTGGAGGCCGAAGACAGTGTAAACTGGATGGAACGAATTATAAAAGACCTGCCAGAACAACAAAAAATGATATTGCAACTACGCGATGTGGAGCAATACGAGTTCGACGAAATATGCGAGCTCATGGACATGAAACCGACAGCAGTGCGCGTAGCATTGTCGAGGGCAAGAAAAACAGTAAGAGAAGAATTGATAAAAAAACATAACTATGGAATTGGGTAACATAGAAAAAATATTGGAAAAGTATTTCGAGGCCACTGCTACAGTGGACGAAGAAAGAACACTTAGGGCCTATTTTTCACAAGAGGAGGTCGCACCTCACTTGGAGCAGTACAAGCCCATGTTCAACTACTTTTCCATGGCCAAGGAAGAAAAGTACACCAAGCAGGTACCATTAAAACCTAGAGTAAACTATTACAAGTGGCTATCCGTTGCAGCGGCAGTAGTTTTGACCTTTGGCATCTATTTTGGTAATCAGTACCAAGAAACAAAGCGTTTGGAGCAAGAAAAGGCAGAGTTTGCCTACGAGGAAACCAAAAAAGCACTCGAACTCTTAGCAGTGAACTTTAACCGAGGTACGGAAAAAGTGGCCTACTTAAAAGAGTTTGAAGATGCAAAACAAAAAATTTACAATAACAATTAAAAAACGTAACAAAAATGAAAAAGTATATTTTAATAACAGTAATGGCATTGTTGCCTTTGGCAGGATTCTCTCAGTCCGTTTTTGACAAGTTTGAAGATCTGGACGATGTGACCACAGTGATCGTGAACAAGAGTATGTTCAATTTATTGGCAAAAATAGATGTTGAAGTGGATGATCCAGAGGCACGCGATTTTATGGAAATTGCCAGCAGTCTTAAAAGTTTAAAGGTGTTTACCACCGAGAACAAGAAAATTGGCGACGATATGAAATCTTCTGTCGATAGCTACCTAAGGTCTTCAAAAATGGAGGAGTTGATGCGAATCAAAGACAAGGATGCCAATGTAAAATTCTACATTAAAGAAGGTAAAGATGCCGATCATGTAAGCGAGCTGCTGATGTTCATTACCGGAATGAAAAATGTGGAGGCCAATGGTCAAAAGTTTGAAACGGTAATCCTTTCCCTAACCGGCGATATAGATTTGAACAACATAAGTTCTTTGACCAAAAAAATGAACTTGCCAGAAGAGCTTAACGAAGCAGGAAAGAAAAACTAGATAAGAATATCGGTTGGCAATAATCGGTTGGAAATTGTAACAAAATACAAAACCCTCCAACTAATTATTGTCAACCGGTAATCAGTTGACACTATCAATCAAAAAAAGAATAGAAAGATGAAACATTTAATTAAATCCATAATGGCAATCGGAGCATTGTTCTTGGCTTCGTGCGCGTCGCAGCCCACTTTGCAGGAGTATTATGTGGACAATTCGGAAAACCCGAATTTTTTGTCCATCGATGTACCGGCAAGCATTCTCAAAATGGATGAGGTGGAGCTGACCCCGACCCAAAAAGAGGCCATAGAATCATTGCGAAAGTTCAATTTATTGGCCTTTAAAAAGAATGAGGACAATGTTGCCGAATACGAGATCGAAAAAAAGAAAGTGAGCCAAATCTTAAAAGGGGACGACTTTGTTGAACTCATGAAGATAAACTCCAAGTATGGCAAGGGGGTTATCAAATATTTGGGAGATGAGGATGCCATTGATGAAGTGATTATTTATGGAGATAGTAAGGACAAAGGCTTTGCCCTGGTCCGTGTGCTCGGCAAGGATATGAACCCGGCACATATCATACAATTAATGCAGGCCATTCAAAAATCCGATTACAAAGGCGAAGGGCTAGGTGAAATCGGTGATTTTCTAAAAGGCTAAGACCAATCATTATATAATCCAAGGAGGGCGACAATTGTCGCCCTTTTTCTTTTTACGATAAAGATTCGATGCATAAAAAAGTGACCTAGTTTAGTATCTTAGTGTCTAACAACAAGAACACTAACAAAACTATAGCATCATGGAAAAAGCACAAGAATGGTTCGACTACGGTATTGAACTGGCCAAAGAATTCGGCCCTAAACTAATTACAGCACTTCTTATCTACATTGTGGGGATGTGGGTGGTAAAGAAAATCATCGGTGGAACCCGAAAGGTAATGTCCAAAAGTAAATATGATGAATCCCTGCAAAAATTTTTGTTGAACCTACTGTCTTGGTCGCTCAAAATATTTTTGATCATTATCGTTATCTCTCGACTAGGGGTAGATGTTACCACATTTGCTGCAGTAATCGCAGCTGCAGGTCTTGCCGTAGGTTTGGCGCTGCAAGGTTCGCTGTCCAATTTTGCCGGCGGTGTACTTCTCATGATATTTAAACCTTACCGTATTGGAGACCTTATCGAGGCCCAAGGCGTTCTTGGAGTTGTAAAGGAGATAGAAATTTTTACAACAAAAATGGTAACACCACAAAACAAACTGGCTATTGTCCCGAACGGAGCAATGGCCAACGGCAACATAATCAATTACACGGCCGAAGGTAAAATGCGGGTGGATACCGTTATTGGCGTAGGTTATGGCGAAGACATCAAAAAAACCAAAGAAGTGCTGTTGAACGTGCTCACTTCCAACCCAAAAGTACTTAAAGAACCTGCACCGTCGGTTAATGTGATGGAACTGGCCGATAGTTCAGTGAACTTTGCAGTACGGCCCTTTTGTAAGCCCGAAGATTATTGGGATGTGTACTTTGGAACCTATGAAAATTGCAAAATTGCCTTGGATGAAGCCGGAATCGAAATTCCTTATCCACACCAGGTGGAAATCCACAAAGAAGCATAAGAATTTTTGTCACATCGAGCACAGTCGAGCTGTCTTAGTTGGTTCTCGACTGCGCTCGAGCGGACACAAACTTAAACCCCAGTGTAATTCGCTGGGGTTATTTGTTTCAATTTGGTTTTGATCGTATTGGTACCTCCAAGGTTTCTATAATACCGACAATGTTTTTTTTACTTAAGCAATGATCATGGGTTGATCTATAGGCTTTGGTTGGATTATATAAAGTAAAATTCTAACTTTACTAATACCTGCCAGCATAGAGGTACCTATTTTATTATAATAGTAGCGCAAATAAATTAAGTTCTACAGTTGCATATCATTATCTCTTCATAAAGTAAATTAATTTCTAAAATTAATATGGCTGGAAGATCTTGTGTAAGTTGCCGCTTAGAAATAAACCTATAGTATGGATGGGCCGGAGCTTTTAAATAAATATTATTATTTAATTAAAAAACGAACGAAATTAATACCTAAGGACCAAGTAGGTTGGTCCAAGAATATATTGGCCACTCGTTTTGGAGGGCAACCAACAGGGAAAATAGGTGTGCAATGGCCAATTTGTGAAGTATGCGACAAGCCTATGACATTTATTGGACAAGTATATTCATCCTCATATTTACACACTTCTCCGTTCCATTTTTTTTCTTTTTTTTATTGTCATTCTTGTAATACTGCGAATTCTCGAATATCGGCATCGGACAATGACGCAGCAGATGGGGCGTTAGGCTGGAAAATCTTTGCATATGAAGAATTAAAGACCGAAGATGCTTGTTTAATTCCATTACCGGATTATGGTGACCCTAAAGAGTTGATGATCAAAGAGCAACAGGTAGAGTCGATTTTGGAAGACAGTTTTCCTGATTTTGTAGGATTAAAATTGTATATACCCATTATTTGGAATAATATAGACAAATTGATTGACCCTGAGACAAATAGGGTTTCAAAGGATTATTGGGACAAGGTAGAGCAAATTGAAAAAGCTGCTGGCAAGCTAGTTGGTATTGAGCAAAAACCATATTTGAGAAATAAAGGCGTAATGCTCGGAGGGTACCCTAATTGGTGTAATGGACCTGATGAAACACCCAATTGTCCCATATGCGAATCCCCAATGGATCTGTTGTTACAAATTTCACCTTCCCAAATTGTAAAATATAATTGGGGAGATTGCTGGACGCTATATATTTTTTATTGTACCAAACATAAACAGCAATTTTCCTTACATTTTCAAGGAACCTAGGTTATGGTAGATAAGCTAGACAACGAGTTGAATAAAATTCCCTTTAAGGAACCAACCTAAACCCCGGTATAATTCGCTGGGGTTATTTGTTTCAGTTCAGTTTTAATGGTATCCGATACCTCTAAGGTTTCTATAAAATCGGCAATGGATTTCTGGTTGATTTTCTCGTTGGTACGGGTCAGACCTTTTAAAGCTTCGTAGGGGTTCGGGTAGCCCTCCCTTCGTAAAATAGTCTGAATGGCCTCTGCGACCACGGCCCAGTTATCCTCCAAATCCTGCTCAAACTTAGCTTGATTTAGCACCAATTTGTTCAATCCTTTTAAAGTGGATTGAAAACCAACAATGGTATGTGCGAAAGGGACTCCCACATTTCTTAAAACCGTACTATCCGTAAGGTCGCGTTGTAGGCGTGAAATTGGCAATTTAGCAGATAAATGCTCAAAAATGGCATTGGCCAAGCCCAAGTTACCTTCGGAATTCTCAAAATCAATAGGGTTTACCTTGTGCGGCATGGCCGATGAGCCAACCTCTCCTTTTTTGATTTTCTGTTTAAAGTAATCCATGGAAATATAGGTCCAGATATCTCTGTCTAGATCAATTAAGATAGTGTTGATTCGTTTAAGGCAATCGAACAGGGCGGCCATATGGTCGTAATGTTCAATTTGGGTGGTGGGAAAGGAGTGGTGCAACCCCAGTTTTTCCTGCACGAACTGTTTTCCGAATGCCCTCCAATCGTTGTTTGGATAAGCAACTTTGTGAGCGTTATAGTTTCCTGTAGCACCGCCAAACTTGGCTGCACTTGGAATATCGTTCAATAAATTGAACTGCTCTTTAAAACGCTCTACAAAAACATCGAATTCCTTGCCTAAACGCGTAGGGGAGGCAGGTTGTCCGTGCGTGCGTGCCAACATAGGGATGTTTTCCCATTCCTTGGCCAGCTCCTTCAATTTATCAAAAACCTCTAAATATGATGGCACGTACACATTGTTCATGGCTTCTTTGATGGAGAGGGGGACAGCCGTATTGTTAATGTCTTGCGAGGTCAACCCAAAGTGGATAAACTCCTTGTATTTTTGAAGGTCCAATGCATCAAACTTTTGTTTGATGAAATATTCCACTGCTTTAACATCGTGGTTGGTGGTTTTTTCAATGTCCTTGATGGCCTGTGCATCTTCCGCGGAAAAATCTTGATAGATTTTCTGTAATTCTGGGAACAGTCCCTGGTTAAAATCGGCCAATTGTTGCAAAGGGATCTCACAAAGCGCAATAAAGTATTCGATTTCTACCTGGACGCGATATTTGATCAAGGCTTCTTCGGAAAAGTAATCTTTTAAACTTTCGGTTTTATTTCTATATCTACCGTCGATCGGCGAAATGGCGTTTAGTGGTGTCAATGACATGGTCAGGAAAATTTTGAAAGCATCAAAGATACTTAAACGCTGCGGTTTAGACACCTAATTTGGCCAACTTATCCAGAGTTTTTTTTGCTCTGTTTTTGTACCCTGTGGTTCCGGTCGCGTAACTATCTTCCAGAACTAGTTTGAGCTCGGGGTGTACCCAATCAAAGCGTAGCCCCAAATAATATAGACTGGTCATGGAAAATACCTTGGGCGCCATGTTCATTGGGCCTATTAACCAATCAAAACAAGCGGTCAATATTTTTTCCAGTTGATCATTGGTAATATTTTCAATAAAAACAGGGTCTTTTTTCTTAAAATAAGCTTCACAGACCATTTCGCAAACATGGGCAACGGGCCTAATGCACGATTCGGTCTTTAATTGGGCAAGGCCGTTTACAAAATCATCAAAAAAAGGGAGGAGATAGGTCAGTTTTTTGCGCATTAAATGATCAAAGGTCCAGCTGGCATTAAAGGTACCTTCCTTGTCTTCCGCTATTATTTCTTTATAAAGCGTTTTGGCCAATTGGGGGGATTGCTGTAATTGCAATACCAAATCATCTATTTGTGATTTTGATATTCTACCGGAATTAAGTGCGATATGGAGCTCGGTTTCGGTCACAAAAAAATCGATATATTTACTAAAATCCTGTATGATGAAAATAGTAAAAAAAATAGCAATTGCCCTATTGGTGGTTTTGATAGGAATGCAATTTTATCGTCCTGAAAAAAATATCTCCGAAGGGGACTATGTTGCCGCCTTTGAAGCTGAAACAAAGCCCTCCCGGGAGGTGAAGCAAATTCTGAAAACAGCTTGCTACGATTGTCACAGTGCGAATACCGAGTACCCTTGGTACAATACTATTGCTCCGGTCTCGTATTGGCTGGCCGACCATATTGAAGATGGTAAAAAACATTTGGATTTTTCCGATTGGCAGAATTATGACGAGAAGAAAAAAGACCACAAATTGGAAGAGCTCATAGAGGAAGTAAAAGGGGGCAGTATGCCGTTGAACGAGTACACTTGGACACATGCCGATGCCAAATTGTCCGAGGAGCAGATCAGTGCATTGGTAAGTTGGGCAGAAAAGACCAGGGCTACCTATTAAAAAGATGTTCCACTAAAGTGGGAACTCCTTCGGCAGCGGTTTTTGGGATTATAGTGAGGTTCTCAAAATCCGATGTACGGATATTGGGCCTTGGGTCTATAAAATAAATTGGGGTATTGCTGGGGGCGTAGTGTATTAAACTTGCCGCAGGATACACTTGCATGGAGGTGCCTACGATGATCAAAATTTCGGCCTGTTGCGTAATTTGAGCCGCAGTTTCCAGCATTGGGACCATTTCGCCGAACCAAACAATATGTGGTCGTAGTTGATGTCCGTTTTCATCGGAATCCCCTAGTACCAAGTCTCCTGTCCAATCCAAAATATAATTTTCGTTCCTTGTACTTCTTACTTTGAACAATTCTCCGTGCAAATGGACCACGTGTGAGCTGCCGGCCTGCTCGTGTAAATTATCAACATTTTGCGTAACAATACTAACATCGAAAGTTTGCTCCAACCGTGCCAATGCCAAATGACCTTGGTTCGGTGCCACATCCAACAATTGTCGCCTACGTTGGTTGTAGAATTCCAACACCAATGCCGGATTTTTGGCAAAACCCTCCGGAGATGCAACCTGCATTACATCGTGTCCTTCCCATAGTCCGTTTTCATCACGAAAGGTTTTTAGGCCGCTTTCGGCGCTCATTCCCGCTCCGGTAAGTACTACGATCTTTTGCCTCGACATTTTTTATCCAAATTCACAATTAAAAAACTGTACGATGCAATTTAAACATTGGAGCCAGAAATAAATAATTATTTAAACTGATTAAATGTTGAGCCAATAGGTCAACTTAAGATTAATGGACCGGCTTCGGGGCATAAACGAGTTTACAAAGTAATTGTCGTTATATACCAGAAACAGGTCGGAAAGCGGTGCAAATCTCCATTGTAGCCTCGAATTGAATCCAAGATTATCCAATTGGTTTCCATATTGGATCAAAGTGGACCAAAAAATGGATTTGTTGAACGTAATGTTTATTCTTGGACTTAACAATAAGATGTCCTCGCTCTCATAAGGTTCTGGCAATTTTATACTGTTATATATAACCCCTAAAGAAAGGAATACCGTCGGTTGAAGCCTCAGGCTCATGTCCCCTTCGAAGACATATCGTGTTCCATTGTAAAATTCGCCGTATCCGGGTTCAAGATTGTATGAAAAGACTTTTCTACGGTCACTTTCAAAAGATACTTCAAAACTGGTATAATGGTATCCATTGTCTCCTAAAAGTTCTACTCCGCCATCGGTGCCGGTTGGATCAAAGGTGTCGGTGAGGTAAGTGTACCGATTGAACAAACGAAAGGCCAATTTTTCTTGTGAGGTAAACTCTGCTTGCCACTGGGTAAAAATAGTATAATCTGTATTTTGGTAGTCCAAGGTAGGTCTCCATATAAAGTTGGGGCTAAACCGGAAACCATGGGTATTCACCTTTCCTTTGCTGGGCCAAAAATTAAATTCCACAAAAGGCCTTGCAGCAACAATGTCCTCTCTTCGGATAAAGCCGAGGTCCGACCTAAAATCATTCCCGACAAAATTTCCGCGTAACCCAAAGTTGAAGTATCTGGAGTTGTATTGGAGGTCCATGCCGCCTGAGTCGTTACGGTCCCCAATATCGTGGGCAAAGGCCTTATGGTAAAAAAACTTGCCTGTCCAAATATTGTTTTTTGATGCAAGGTTGTAGTCCAGTCCCACCACACGGTTGTACCGGTCCATGGGGTCCACAAAGTCGTAATCCCCAAAAGTTTGTCGGTTAACAAAAAGGAAGCTTAAATTGGATCTTGAAAACATTTTCTTTTGCAACGCGAGTACGGTGTTGTTGTTACTGGGTATCTCGTTGATCTCGTCTTCTTCCGTTTGGATATTGAGTAGGCCCAACCTCCAGTTGTTGTTCAACTTCCCACTTAATCTAACCCCGCCTATAATCCCATTTTCTATGGTTTCACCATCTTTGTCCTCTGCAATTCCAATTCTTCTGGAGAAAAATGGATTGGAATCCCTTTCGTTCCCGAAGGAACCAAAAAGGTCACTGTTATCTATAAAAAATTGTCTTCTCTCTGGTAAAGAAACCTCAAATCGGGTTAAGTTGGTAACAAAATTATCGACTTCCACATTGGAGAAATCCGGGTTTAGGGTTACATCGAGATTCATGCCGTTTCCTATGGAGATTTTTGCATCTCCACCAAAGCCCATTCTGCTTAGATCTTCATTGTTTTCGTAGTCTTTGGCAATTATCCCATTGGCATAAGGTATCAATGCCATTGGAGTCCTGGATTTTCCCAATGGTTTTTCAAACACCATATCTCCCATAAAAGCCAAACTGTATACAAGTTGGTTTTGTGGAATTTTCATCCAGGTACTGGTTTCGTTGGTCTGCATATCAAAACGGTAGCTGTTGAACCGCCATTTGGTCTCACCCTGTTTAAATTTGAAGGAAGTTAATGGAATGGCAAGTTCGCAGATGTAGTAGCCATCGTACAATTTGGCTTCGCCTTGCCATTTTACGTCCCAAGAGGTGGTGAACCCATTTGGACCAGACCCGCCGTTGGATATCAAAGCTTCCCTTCGGACTCCATAAGGATTCATTCCAAACAGGAATGCGTTGGTACCGTCGTTAAAAGTATCGAACATTAAACTAATGTTGTCATTTCCTCCTGCCCTGTAATCTCTTTGTAGTGAGGGTATCACATAATTGTCGCCCTCTGTATATAATTTAATACCAATAAATAGTGTAGTGTTATTGTAGACCATTTTGATCTGGGTCTGCTGGAAGGCGAGGGTGGTGTCGGATGGAAAATATTGATGGAAATCGTCTGCATTTTCTGCAATCTCCCAAACACTTTCATCTAAGATACCATCTACTTTGACTAGGTCGTCGACATATTTTACGGTAAAACTTTTATGGTCTGTTTGAGAAAGTAAGGCGAAAGGCAGAAGAATTGCAGCAAGTACAATACATTTTTTTAACATTGGTCGAGTTTAGTTGGTGGTTCAAATTTAACAGATACATAGTTAAAAATTTACTAAAATTTTAAAATATGTTGCTGTTTGGTAAATCATTGCGAAAATTAGTGGCAAGAATTTTCTAAGCCTTTTTCTAATTAAGGGACGTTAAAAAATGAAAAAAACCTTATTCCTATTCTTATTTTTTCCTGTAATTGTTTTTGGTAACGCCTTTTGGGGCAAAACGGGACACAGGGTAACCGGTGAAATTGCAGAAAACCATTTGTCCGGAAAAGCGAAGCGGGCCATAAACGATCTGTTGGATGGACATAGCTTGGCCTTTGTATCTACATTTGCTGATGATATAAAGGCTGACCGCGCCT
Organism: Flagellimonas marinaquae; assembly: GCF_023716465.1. NCBI lineage: Bacteria > Pseudomonadati > Bacteroidota > Flavobacteriia > Flavobacteriales > Flavobacteriaceae > Flagellimonas > Flagellimonas marinaquae. The sequence continues at coordinate 365,130 of NZ_CP092415.1, read as the reverse complement.
ATTCCAAATACTCGGCATGGCACTATGTCAACTACCCATTGGGGATGTCCTATGCGGATTCCGATAAAAGCGAGTATGGCGATATTATTACAGCAATAGAGACATGTAAATCCGCTATAAAGGATAAAAATGGCTCAAGGAAAGATCGTATTTTTCATTTAAAAATGCTGATTCATTTAATCGGCGACCTGCATCAGCCCATGCATGTGAGCAGGGCCGAGGACAAAGGGGGAAATACCATACAGGTCCAATGGTTTGGACAAGGAAGCAATCTACATCGGGTTTGGGACAAAAACTTGATAGAATCTTATGGTATGACGTATACCGAGCTTGCCATGGAACTACAAAACGTCAGTAGAAAAAAGCGAAAGGAGATTCAGTTGGGAACTGTGTACGATTGGGTGGACGAATCGCACGAACTATGTGCGGAATTATATGATTCCGTTGAAATTGGTGAAAAACTGGGCTATCGTTATTCCTACGACCATAACGATCTTTTATTCGCACAGCTACAGAAGGGGGGTCTTAGGCTCGCCAAGGTATTGAACGATATTTTTGGGTAGTTTTTTACTAGTGCAGGACCGTTTTTAACTGGTTTCGGTATTCCGAAGGATTCTGTCCGGTAAATGCTTTGAACGATTTATTGAAATGTGAAAAGTTGTTGAAACCACTTTCGTAACAAACTTGGGTTATGCTCATGGGCTGTTCTGCCAATAGCTTGGATGCATGTACCAATCTATATTCGTTCACGAACTGAGTAAATGTTTTATTGGTTATTTTTTTAAAGTACCTGCAAAAAGAAGGGACCGTCATGCTTACCATATCTGCAATTTGCTCAAGTTTTACGTCCTCTTTGAAATTGGTCTTCACATAATTAAAAACAACATTGATACGATCGTTGTCCTTTACTTCGGTTTCCAGTGAGAAACCTTCTGCGTTCAGCACGTTCATTTCGCTGGACGTGGCCAAGATGTTCAATATATTAAGGATGGACAATAATCGCTGAAAATCTGTCTGATACTCCAAGATTTCCATTTTTTCGCCAACCTTCATTTTGGTTTTACCGGAAAAGGCAATTCCGCCTTTGGCAACTTCGAACAACTTTTGGATATTCTTCATCTCGGGAATATTAAAGAAATCACTTCCCAAAAAGTCGGCTTTCATTTGGACCAAAGTCTCACTTTTATTGCCCGTAAGTCTGTCCGTAAAGCCACAATGTGGTAAATTGGACCCTATTAAGATGAGGTCCCCGTTCCTATAATAGGATACATGGCTTCCAATTTGTCTTTTGCCCGAGCCTCCGTTTACATATACCAACTCCAATTCTGGATGGTAGTGCCAACCTAAGTTCTTGTTCTCGTGGTTTTCGTTAAACTTTTGAAAGGTAAACGAATGGCCAAAACTTGGTGCTATAGCTTCAAATGCCGGTTTCTGAATCATACTCAACTATTTTCTTTTTTCTACAAACAATAACTTGTGTGTAAAGTGCAAATATCTACAATGTTAACGCAAAGTTATGCTATTTTATCATTAATGCCATGTTAAGTGTGTTGCCATGTTAATATAGCATAGAAAGTGGAAAAAATGGTGGTATTCCACTGTTCCAACCCGACATACATTTGTACTGTAATCTTAAAAAAGCGATGTGTTATGAAAACAGTAAAGAACCTAATAGTAGCAACGGCCTTGTTGATCAGTGCAATCGGGATGGCCAACACAGCAACAGCCGATTTCGGTAAAAAAGTAGTAAAAAGATACGAGGTAGAGAAAAACTTGGTAAAAGTCAACTTGGACCCAGTATTCATCAAAAAAGGTCAAAAGGTAATGATGAACCTTTTGAACATATCTCAGGGTAAAGTACTTCTTAAAGTATACGATAGCAAGAATAGATTGGTCTTTGACGAGGCTATCGACGGAAAAGTAGTAGTGGAAAAAGCTTTCAACTTCGAGCAGGCATTCGAAGGTGAATATACCATAGTTGTAGTAGACAAATTTGGAACCTACAAGGAAACTATGGAAGTAAGATAGTTTGTTTAGTTAATTTTTATGTGCATGGGGGGTCGGGAGGCCCCCTTTTTTATGCCCACTTTTTTAGTTTTTCCCTCTTGCTCTTTGGGATAGCTTCATTCTGTAAGGCTAATCGCAATACATGGCTATCCTTGGTTTTGGCATATAGAAGTTTATAAAATTCCTGCACGGTCAATGGAGTTTCGGATGCCTTTGACAACTCTATGGAATCACCTGTTTTTACAGTTCCACTCTCCAGAACCCGCACATAGGTCCCAGGAAATCCTTGATCTATAAATTGTTTGATCATGTTCTGGTCCTTAAAACGTATGCCTAGTTTATAACAGGGCTCCCTAGGTTGTGTAATTTGAACCAATGCAGTGCCGAGCCGGTATATGCTTCCGATTCTAATTTGGGATTCATCCAAACCTTGAATGGTCAAATTTTCACCGAACATACCCCAATTCCATTCTAAATCGGGATATTTCTCCTTCCAGTATGCGTAACGGTCAGCAGAAAAAAGGTAGGCAGCCTTGTAGATGCCGCCATGGTGCTTTCGGTCTATCACCGAATCGCCCTTTACATCTGTGCTCTCCAATAAAATGGGTTGGTCCACGGGAAATTTGTAAATGCCAGTGGTGGTTTCTTTGCCGTTCCAAACTATTTTGGTAGGGTTTCCGAGATTGGTGGATATTATTTTCATAATGGCAAGTTATAAAAAACCACCGCCACAAGCGGTGGTTTTTACCTCTTTTTAAAAGAGATGGTTTTAGTCCTTCTTTTCCAATTTTTTGGTCATGTTAAAACCTACCATAAGGCCAACGCCCGCCAAAAGGAATATGGTTCCCGGATAAGCGACCTCATCTTCCACCCCTAAATTATAGTGAAGAATGGAAGCAACAAAAATGGCAACCCCGATACCCATTAATAATAAAGAAAGGTTTAGAATGATGATTTTCCAGAACGGAGCGGCGCCTTCCCGTCTTCCTTTCATAAAAATACTGGCGTCGGCACCTTTTTCGATTAAGGCCAAGCGTTCTTTGTTCCTTGTTGAAAAAAAGAGGTAGGCAATGGCAAAAATTACTCCAAAAATGATTGGTAAAATGATTACTTCAGATCCCATAACTATTCGTTTTAATGATTATTCATAATTTGTTTGTTCATAACCTATGACGACGGTTTTCTGAGTAAGGTTACATTTTTTTATAAATTTTATTTTCTGTGTAACCTTAACAATGGTTTAATCGTCCAATGAGCAATGCTGACCAACAAGGAAAAAGAACTGATCTCGAAAATTTGCATGGGAAATTCCCGTGCATTCTCGGATTTTGTGGATAGTTATAAGGATTTGGTGTTTACATTGTGCATAAGAATGTTGGCCAATAGGGAGGAGGCCGAAGAGGTTTCGCAAGACGTATTTATCAAGGTGTACCGATCTTTGTCCAATTTTAAAGGGGGGTCTAAACTTTCCACATGGGTGTATAGGATTGCATATAACTCATGCCTGGATAAGATGAAACAAAATAAAAAGGCAAGACTGCACGACGATTTAGAACAATTGGATCAAATTGCCTATGCAGAAATCGATACGGCCCTAGATAGTATGATAAGGGAGGAAAAAAACAGATTTATAGATCAATGCCTGTTACAGCTATCCTCGGAAGATGCTGGAGTCCTTACTTTGTTCTATCTTGAGGAGAAGAATCTACAAGAAATGGAAAAAACTACAAATCTTCCCGCAAATACACTAAAAGTAAGGTTGTTCAGGGCCCGGAAAAGACTGGCTGCGATCATGGAAAAAAGTATGAACAAAGAAATTTTGCAGAGCAATGGATAAGGAAGAAAATAAAAAACTGGAAGCTTTAATGGATAAATTCATGGCAGAGGCGCCAATCGAATCGCCTTCTGCGGATTTTACCAAAAATGTACTGCGGCAAATAGAGGCGGAATCCCCAAAAGAGGTTTTTAAGTACCAACCGATTTTATCCGGAAGAGTTTTATCCTTCGGGTTTATTGCATTTGTTGCACTTTTGGCTTATTTAGGCACACAGTTAGGACCGAGCGGTGGCCAAGGCTGGTTCAAAAACATCAATATGAATGCTTGGTTCCATATGGACTGGCAATGGATGAGCGGTTATTCTTTTCCCAAAACCATGGTGTATGCATTTTTGTTCCTAGGATTATTGTTCTTTGCTCAGGTACCTTGGCTAAAAAAACATTTGGGCGGTAATAGTTATTAGAGATACGCGTAAAAATACGCCCAGTACATTAAAAAGAACTGTAGCGGTATCCTAAGGATCAATATCCATTTTGGAATGCCCGCCGATGCTTTTTCGCCCGAGAGCATATAAAAGTGTACGGATAGAAAAACGCCCAACATTAAAATAATACCAAAAGAACTCAGTTTTCGGGTGGCATCAAAACAAACGCCAATGCCCAATAAAATTTCCACCAACCCGCTCAAGTACACCAAAAGCTTATGTTTTGGCAAATACATGGGCATTATCCGCATATAGATTTTGGGTTTTATAAAATGCATTGCGCCTGCAAAAACATACATTCCGGCCATTGCATAGAGGTGCCAAGGAATCATAACATTTAGTTTTTAAAGTACCAAAACGGTAAGATAGCATCCGATACCGTTACAATAGAATCTTTTTCCTTCCGTTTTCGCCTCAAACGAATAATATGTTTCCCTTCTTTCAGTTGAGAGATTTTGAGGTAGGTTTCAAAACCCAGAATATCGTTCATTGCAGTAGTTATTATAAAATCCTCGTCCATTTCAAGGGTGTCGATTCGGAAGGAATACATCTCGTTAAAGGTTTTTAAATATTTTTTGCGAATACTGTCCTTTTGACGGAGGCTCGTGATCTCGTCGCTCCAGTTTGAATTGACTTTTATACTACTGGAAAGTCCTCTGCGGTCTTCTTTGGGAGTCAAAGAATCGTTGAAGGCAAATACACGATTTTCCAAATTTTCGGAAAAAGGAACAAAAACTTGGAGATAGGGTTGGGAAATTACTTTTGAAGGAATCACCATGCGTCCGGGGAAATCTCCTTCCTCTGTCATCATGTCCCAATAATTATCTTTTTTGGCAAACATGCTGGACGATCGCTGTTCTTTGTCCAGATAGTTGGATTGACGGTATTCCAAACTGGTCAGCATCAAAATGGCAATATAGATCGGGGTCAGGAGCAAGGTCAGTTTTTTTCCAAAGCGGTTATCCAAAAAATTATAGACCAATGGTCGATAAAGAAACGAAAGGGTGAGAAAACTAAAAACCCAATATATGGGGAAATATATACGAGAGACCCATTTCTTTTTTTTTAACCAACCTTGTGTAATAAAGTCGATAAAGGTCAGGAACATTCCAAAAATGATGAACAAGATCAATATACCCCCTATTATACTGGCGGCGGCTTCGGGCAAAACATCGCTCTCGAGAATATAGTTGGCCACCAATATGATCGATAGGATGATCATGGTCATGGCGAGCACATAGAAAATCAACAGAAACGAAATGGCGAACAATACACTGCAGTAATTTTCCAGATTGGCGATGTAGCGATCAAAAGAAATTATGCGCTTTTTTAAATATTTGGTAAAGCGTTCGGAATAGCGGAGCCGCTCGAACTCAATATCTCCAGAAACATAACGAAGACCGAGCGCACCGATCCATAAACCTCTTAAAACAACGTGGAGCAATAGGTTGAACAGCAGAATGGAACAGGCAATGTTAAGGATAAAGTAAACCACAAAACGGTAGATCTGGTCTTCGTTTTGTGCATTAATCATTTCTATACGAAGCGGTTCGTAGGCGGTAAAGAGCCCAAAAATGGCAAAACCGGAAATGATGAGTTCCAATTCCCAACTCTGTTGTTGAAGGGAATCCAATAATTTTCTAAAAGTTGGACTGTTGTAATCGTTGTTGCCCACGGTGTAATTGGTTTGCCCTCTCAAGATAGTCATAAAATACAAAAACCGCTCATTTAGAGCGGTTTTCACGATCAATAGGATTTTTATGTCTACTTGATCATATCGTAGCTACGGGAAATAAACTTGGTAAGTTCCTCTCCCTTTAAGAGTCCTTTGGACAATTTTGCCAAGTCCAGGGACTGATTGATCAATCTTTCCCGCTTTTTTGCTGTTTTGGTATTCAGTATTTCGCCCACCAATTCGTGGTTGGTGTTTACGATCAGGTTGTACATATCCGGCATGTTGCCCATACCGAACATTCCTCCGCCCCCGGTTTGCTGCATCTCCTTCATTCGGCGCATAAATTCTGGCTCGGTAATAATAAAAGGTGAAGCACTGCTTTCCATGGCCTCCAATTGAATTGTATAGCCCTTATCTGAAATTACTTTTTCCAAATCAGCCTTTAGGCTGTCTTTTTCCTCATCGGACAATTTGGATATGGTCGTATCTTCTTTTTTGATGAGGTTGTCTATATGATCCGAATCCACTCGCACAAAGGATAGATTCTCTTTGGAGGTCTCCAATTTCTGCATCAAATGGGGGACAATGGGCGAATCCAGTAGGAGCACTTCGTAACCTTTTGCCTTGGCGGCTTCTATATAACTGTGCTGCGCTTCTTTATCGGAAGTGTAGAGTACCACCAATTTATCGTCCTTGTCGGTCTGGTTGTCCTTGATTTTGGCTTCCAGCTCTTCAAAAGTATGGTAATCCCCATCAATGGTTGGATAGAGCGCAAATTTGTCCGCTTTCTCAAAAAACTTGTCTTCCGAAAGCATACCGTATTCTATCACTACTTTAATGTCGTTCCATTTTTGCTCGAAGTCCTCTCGATTATTCTTAAAGAGCGAGCTTAATTTATCCGCAACTTTTCTGGTGATGTAAGAGGATATCTTTTTAACCGCACCATCCGCCTGTAAGTAGGACCTAGACACGTTCAATGGAATATCCGGGGAGTCGATGACACCTTTCAACATGGTCAGAAACTCAGGAACAATACCTTCTACGTTATCCGTTACGAACACTTGGTTCTGGTACAGTTGGATTTTATCCTTTTGGATACTGAGGTCGTTGGTCAACTTTGGGAAATATAAAATACCTGTTAAGTTAAACGGATAATCCACGTTGAGGTGGATGTGGAACAAAGGTTCCTCGAACTGCATCGGGTATAGCTCCCTGTAAAAGTTTTTGTAATCCTCGTCCTTTAAATCCGAAGGTTGCTTGGTCCAGGCCGGATTTGGGTTGTTGATGATGTTGTCCACCTCTTGGGTTGGAGCTGGATCTTCTTCTTTTGCATCTTCAGGTTTGGGAAGCGTCTCGGTTTTTGTTCCGAATTTGATCGGAATGGGCATAAACTTATTATACTTTACCAAAAGCTCCCTTATTCTGGCATCCTCCAAAAATTCGGTGGAATCTTCGGCGATATGCAGTATGATCTCTGTTCCTCGCTCTGTTTTGTCGCTAGGTTCAAGGGAGAATTCGGGAGAGCCGTCGCAGCTCCAATGCACCGCTGGCTCATCCTTATGGCTCTTGGTAAGGATTTCCACTTTTTCCGCAACCATAAAAGCCGAGTAAAATCCAAGGCCAAAGTGCCCAATGATCCCGGCATCCTTGCTCGCATCTTTATACTTGTCCAAAAACTCTTCTGCACCGGAAAAAGCTACTTCGTTAATGTACTTTTTCACTTCATCCTCCGTCATCCCGATACCTTGGTCTATAATATGGATTCGTTTATTGTCCTTGTCGACTTTTACCTCGATCATAGGGTTGCCGTATTCCACCTTGGCCTCTCCAATGGATGTGAGGTGCTTTAGTTTTAAGGTCGCATCCGTAGCGTTGGAAATAAGTTCCCTTAAGAAAATCTCGTGATCACTGTATAGGAATTTTTTGATCAAGGGAAAAATGTTCTCTACTGAAACATTGATTTTACCTGTTGCCATCGTTTTGTTGTTTTAGTCTTTTTATTGCTGACTGGTCAAAAAAAATACCAGAATCATAAATATGACAAACTGACATTTGGACGAAAAAAATGACCTGATATCATTTTTAACAAAATTTTGTTTATTTAATTATAAAAATCATTAAACAAAAAATGTATCTTTACATTGTTATGGGAAAATTGCTATGAAAAAGCACTACTATAACAAGTTTGTTTATTTATTGGTTAGGTTGTGAAAATGCACTTTCGCTCGAAAGTGCATTTTCTTTAAAAATTCAATTTTATCACCTGCCAATAACATTTTATACAGAACCTTTTAAAAACATACCAAAATGGCAAATACATCAAAATCCAAAATAACCGAGGATAAGATAATCGGCTTGTTCATGGAGTCCGTATTGGAGCAGGAAAAAATACCTGGCTCGGTTTATAAATTCTGTAAGGAGAACAAAATTAAGGAGGATGAGTTCTATGGCTTTTTTGGTTCTTTGGATACCCTGCAAAAAACCATATGGAACAAGTTTTTCGACAATAGTTTTGAATTGATCCAAAAAAATAAGGAATATCCGGGAATGACGAACGAGGAAAAGATGCTTACTTTCTTCTACACCTTTTTCGAGAATTTGACACTTAATAGAAGTTATGTTCTCTTTATGATTAAGGAGCACAAGCATTCCATGGAGGGATTAAGTCAGTTAAAGGGGCTTCGTAAACGTTTTAAGGATTTTGCATCTACTTTGATCGAAGAAAGAAATGAGGAGAAAAATCTAAAAATCTTAAAATTTAATGCGCCATTGTTTTCGGAGGGTGCTTGGCTGCAATTTTTGTTCATTTTAAAATTTTGGGCGGAAGATGGTTCTCCCGGACTGGAGAAAACAGATATTGCCATTGAAAAGTCGGTGACCACTATTTTTCAGATTTTCGAGAACACATCACTGGAAAAAATCGTAGATCTAGGAAAATTTCTTTATAAAGAAAAATTCGTGTAACGCCTATGAAAACACTCGATACCATCCCGACCGGGAAAATAGAACGTGCCGGGAAACTCGTAAAAACGGGCGTAAAAATAGGGGGCAACTACGTAAAGTATTACGGCAAAAAACTGGTGGATCCCCAAACCTCACGGGATACTTTGAACCAAGATAATGCCGAAGATATTTACGATGGCCTAAAAAGCTTAAAGGGGAGTGCCCTAAAAGTGGCGCAAATGTTGAGCATGGAAAAAAACCTATTGCCAAGGGCCTATGTGGAAAAGTTTTCCCTGTCACAATTTTCCGTACCACCTTTGTCCGCTCCTTTGGTGCGAAAGACATTCAAAAAATATTTGGATAAATATCCGGAACAGATTTTTGACGAATTTGAAAAGGATTCCGTAAACGCAGCAAGTATTGGTCAGGTGCACCGTGCCAAAAAAGATGGAAAACAATTGGCCGTTAAGATCCAATACCCGGGCGTGGCCGAAAGTATCAGCAGCGATTTGGCATTGGTAAAACCGGTGGCCATTAAAATGTTCAACTTAAAAGGAAAGGATTCTGAAAAATATTTTAAAGAAGTAGAGCATAAACTAAAGGAAGAAACCGATTATATATTGGAACTCGAGCAAAGTCGTGAAATTACTTCCGAATGTGCCGTGATCCCGAATATGCAGTTTCCAAAGTACTACCGAAATCTTTCCAGTGAACGTATCTTGACCATGGATTGGATGGAGGGCGTGCATTTGGGAGAGTTTACCCAAAAGGATTTCAATGCCGAACTGGGCAATACTTTGGGTCAGGCACTATGGGATTTTTATATGTTCCAGATTCACAAATTAAAGCGGGTACACGCTGACCCCCATCCGGGAAATTTTTTGGTGAGTGATGAAGGTAAATTGATCGCAATCGACTTTGGTTGCATTAAACAAATCCCGGATGAATTTTATGTGCCTTATTTCGAATTGGCCAAACCCGAAAATATAAATAACGATGAGGTTTTTATGGAGAAACTCTATGAGCTCGAAATCCTGACGCCTACTGATTCGGAAGAGGAGCTTCGGTTTTTTACGGCCTTGTTCAAAGAAATGTTGACGATTTTTACATCACCTTTCCATAAGGAAACCTTTGATTTTGGTGATGAAGATTTCTGGACCAAAATTGCAAATTTGAGCGAACGTTATTCCAAAGACGAACAGATTCGCAAAATGAACGGAAACAGAGGTTCCAAACACTTTTTGTACATCAACCGTACATTTTTTGGCCTTTATAACCTCTTGCACGACCTAAAAGCCAAGGTTGAGGTAAATGCTTACAGACAGTTCTTGGGTTGATTTCTTGGTTAGGAAAGAAAAATCCCGTTCCAATTTTTTTGGAACGGGATTTTTTTTATGCCTAAATACGTAATAGATTACTTTTTTTGCTTCACATATTTTTCCAACCATTGGTCTTGTTCCCAAAGCATGTGCAAAATACTTTCCTTGCCCCGGTATCCGTGACTCTCTTTTGGCAACATCACCAATCTAACGGTGGCGCCCAAACCTTTAAGAGCGTTGAAATAGCGCTCACTTTGCATAGGGTATGTACCGGAATTATTGTCCGCCTGCCCGTGGATCAACAGTAAAGGGGTTTTCATTTTTTCTGCATGCATAAATGGAGACATGGTGTAATAGACCTCCGGTGCTTCCCAATAGTTTCTTTCCTCACTTTGAAAACCAAACGGTGTCAAAGTTCTATTGTAGGCACCGCTTCGGGCGATACCTGCAGCAAATAGGTCCGAATGGGATAGTAGGTTGGCCACCATAAAGGCTCCATAACTGTGCCCGCCCACTGCAATACGTTCGCGATCAATGTACCCCAAATTATCTACCGCATCAATGGCCGCTTTGGCGTTGGCCACTAGTTGGCTTCTAAAACTGTCGTTGGGCTGTTCGTCACCCTCACCGATAATGGGAAAGGCTGCTCCATCCAATACAACGTAACCTTTGGTTACCCAATAAATGGGTGATCCCCAAAATGGGTATGTAAACTCGTTGGGGTTCGAGGTATTTTGCGAAGCACTGTTCTTGTCCTTGTATTCCCTTGGATATGCCCATAAGATCATTGGCATTTTTTCTTTTTTCTCCATGTCGTATCCAACAGGAAGGTATAGGGTTCCGGAAAGTTCCAATCCGTCATCTCTCTTATAGGTTATTACCTCTTTGTGTACGTTTTGAATGCTTTTGTACGGATTATCAAAATCTGTCAACTGCACGGGTCCTTTTCTTTTTATCAAACTTTTGTAATAGTAATTCGGGTACTCGCTGGCAGATTCAATACGCACTAAAAGTTGGTCTTTTTTAGGGTCATACTCAATCAAGTTCTCAAGTTTGCCTTCTAGCTTTGAGGTGTACAGTCTGGTTTTTTTAAGGGTTTTTAAATCCATTTTTTCTACAAAGGGGAACTGGCCCTCTTCGGTATACCCATCTCCGATCAGAAAGGCATTGTTGTTTTTGTCCAAGGACAGTACCCAACTGCCGTTTTCGTTTCTTTTGGTAACAAAACTTCCGGGGTCGCTATATACATCTTGATAGTTTCTATCTTCAATAATTTGAGCTCCTTTTTCTGGGTTGGAGGGGTCAAAAACATAGGTTTTTGTGTTTCTGTTGTTCCACCAACGGTCGTGGGCGATCGCCAAATTGTCGTTGCCCCATTGTATGTAGCTAAACCTGTTTTTGGTTTTTAAAATGGACCTGCCCTCACCATTAAATGGTGCTTCGAGTTCAAAGACTTCATCGCGGAAGGGTACTTCGTTTTCAGGATCACCGCCATCCAAGGCTTCTACATAGGTAATGGTTGCCGGTTTGTCGTTTCTCCATCTTATGTTTCGCATGCCGGTTCTGGTTGCCATAAAACCTTTGGGGAGATCTTCTATAAGTGGAACTTGCAACAAAGTTTTAACCATACCGCCATCGTTCGTATAAACAGTGGTCGTGTTCGGAAATCTATAATAGGGCACTAAATAGGAGAAGGGCTTGTCCAAGGTTACCGTCATCACATATTCCCCATCGGGCGAAAAACTGATGCTTGTATATAGATTGGCATCTTTCCACTTGGTCTTACTGCCGTCCATGTTCACCTTATAAAGTTCTGAACGGGCCAATTGTTCAAAATTGAACTCGTCGTTCGGGTTTTTTAAAAGGTCTTGATAGGTTCTGTTCTGTGCCTTTTTTCCATCATTGGTGGAAATGGTTGGTCCTTCCGGAACGGCTTCGTCCACATTGATCAATGGTTTTCTGTCGGAGGGCAACATTTTTACCAAAATGGACTCTCCATCCTTGAACCAATTGATGATATCCCGCATATTGGCATTCACGTTGGTATCCGTTATCGATTTGGCAGAGGCCGATTTTAAATCCAGTACCATAACCTCCACTCCTTCTGGGGTAGTGTTTGTAAATGCTATTTTAGATTGATCTGGAGACCAATTAAAATTGGCCAATCGCGGATTTTCCGACAGACCGGTTACCTGCACGCCATCTTTATCACCAATTTCTTTTACCAATATATTGTTATAATAATTGGTGCGGCTTCCGATATTGGTCTTAGGATTGATCCGTAAACCCGCAAGTCTTAGTTCGGTTTCCGATAATTCTGCAATTGTTTTGTAATAATCCCTGTAGAGCAATACCATATACTTGCCATTGTCCGAGATGAGTACACTGGGAGCCAATGGGGCGTTTACAAGTTCTAAAATTTCTTCTGACGGTTTCTGATAAGTGAGTTTTTCCTGAGCTTGGGCCAAACTTATGGCGAAAGCAGCCAAGAATAACCAAACGTAATTTTTCATTATCTTGTTTTAAGTTTTATGAGTGAATTTTTAGCGATTTTTAAAAGTACAACTTTTAAAAAGTTTTATTTTGCCGACTTCTTGAAAATTTGGCATGTATATTTGCTAATTTTCAAATTCTAACTATCTTTTTATTCAAAACAGTATACATGTACAATTCCAAGATTGCTGGACTAGGTTTTTACGTCCCTGAAAATGTGGTCACCAACGATGATCTGTCCAAAGTAATGGACACGAATGATGAATGGATTCAAGAGCGTACCGGGATAAAGGAAAGACGCCACGTGGTCAAAGGTACCGATACCACTACTTCTATGGGGGTCAAAGCAGCCGAAAAGGCGATTGAGCGTGCCGGTATAGACAAGAACGATATTGATTTTATTGTATTTGCCACATTGAGTCCTGATTATTATTTTCCTGGGCCTGGGGTATTGGTTCAGCGAGACCTGGGACTAAAAACAGTGGGCGCTTTGGATGTACGCAACCAATGTTCGGGTTTTGTTTACGGAATCTCCGTGGCAGACCAATATATTAAAAGTGGCATGTACAAAAATGTACTTGTAATTGGTTCCGAACTGCATTCGCATGGGTTGGATATGACCACAAGGGGCAGGGGAGTGTCCGTAATTTTTGGAGATGGTGCCGGTGCTGCCGTGCTTACCCGGGAAGAGGATACCTCCAAAGGTATCTTATCCACCCACTTACATTCCGAAGGTCAACATGCCGAAGAGCTTTCCTTGATCGCCCCTGGCATGGGCAAACGTTGGGTTACCGATATTATCGAAGATGCCGATTCCGAGGATACTTCATATTTTCCTTATATGAACGGCCAGTTTGTGTTTAAAAATGCCGTGGTTCGATTCAGTGAAGTGATCATGGAAGGATTACAAACGAATGATTTAAAACCAGAGGATATCGATATGCTGATTCCGCATCAGGCCAATTTGCGTATCTCACAATTCATACAAAAGAAATTTGGTCTAAAAGATGATCAGGTGTTCAACAACATCATGAAATATGGAAATACTACCGCAGCATCCATTCCCATTGCCTTGACAGAGGCTTGGGAGGAAGGAAAAATCAAAGAAGGAGATGTAGTGGTGTTGGCCGCTTTTGGCAGTGGTTTTACATGGGGGAGTGCCATAATTCGGTGGTAACCCCTTTTTAAACTAAAAGTTAAAACCCCGATCACCAGGATCGGGGTTTTTTATTGATGCTCTCACAAGATAGATAACCAACCAACACTCGAATATGGAGCATCAATATGTTTATAGGATTCCACCGCTACCTTGCTTAGTGTTGTCGTCTCTTCTTTTACGTTGCTTGGCACGATACTTTCCACTTCCAAAACGATAGGAGAGTCCAACGTAAACATTATTGCTTTCCCAGTTAAAACCGCCTTCTTGGGCATATGGAAAATCTCCATCAAAAGCAAACCGCATGGTATTGAAAATGTCGTTGTAATTAAAGCTAAGGGTGCCTTTGCCCTCGGCAAAGCTGTAGCGAGCTCCCAAGTTCACAAAGTACATGGGTTCTGCATCGAACTGTATACTTTTGTTTCTTCCACGGTAGAAACCAAAGGCTTGTAGCGTTAGCTTTTTTGTTACCGTAAAGCTATTGTTCATCCGTAGGTTCCATGCCGTATTGTCAACCTCCACCCGTTGTTCCACGATGTCCTGCTCGCTAGGTGTTGGCCCGGTAGCGTTCAAGGTTTCTGTTATTCCTCTTTGCGTTTGCGAAACAAGGTCGAAACTACCATTTATATTCCACCATTTAGTGGGGCGATAATTGGTGGAAAGTTCAATTCCGTAGGCCGAGGTTTTATCAAAATTATCGAAAGTCAGAATGGTTTTGTTCAAATCCAAGCGATCTATGTACACGGCTCTGTTGATTTCGTCGGTAATACTTCTATAAAAGACTCCGCCTGTAACACTACCGTTCTTTATTCTTTTGGTATAATTGGCTTCGTAGGAACTGGTGAACTGCGGTACCAAATTTGGATTTCCGAAGGAAGATATCAGAGGCGTGGCAAATTCCCTGATAGGATTTACTTGTTGTAGGCCTGGACGATCTACCCTTCTGCTATAGCTTACTTGGAGCTGGTCTTTTTCGTTGGGCTTGTACGTAACAAATGCCGAGGGATAGATTTCCGTGTACTTATCGGTAAAGGCTCGTACCGCATTGGTATCCGCTTTTACCTGAACATCTTCTAGGCGAACACCCACTTGATAGGACCAACGCTCGTAAGATTGGCCAAAAGTGGCATATGCGGAATAAATATCCATGTCGTAAATAAACTTTGTGGAGGGGGTGGGTACCAAATTACCATTGCTATTGAACGATTGCCCGGTAGAGGAGTAGTCCACTTCGGTCTCAAAGTTTCTGGATTCGAGGCCAAGTTCGAGCTTGGAAATGCTGTCCAAAGGATTAACGTAATCCAAGTTTGCCGTAGTCTGCGTTCTCTCCGTATCCACAAAATCCATATAATTTGGATAGGTAGATGCGCCGGTTGAGCTAAAATCCGCATCTTGTTCGCTTTCGAACTGGTTGTGGTCTATTTCCAGTTCAATGTTGTGCCCCTCTTTGTTAAAATCAAGTTTGTAATCAAAATTGTACTGTTCACTTCGGTTATTGGAATCGTCCAGGAACAATTGGTTCACGTTGCGAGATGGGTCGTTAAAATAGGATACCTCCGTACTTCCGGTTCCTTCGCCCTCAAAAATATTTTGGTTGGTGAAAAAGGAGATGGTGTTTTTATCATTCAGGTAAAAATCCACTCCCAATTTGTAAAGGTGTGATTTGTTGTTGTTGAAAAAATCAAACTCTTGTAGTGAGTTTTCCTCGGTACGAAGAATGCTTCCATCGTTTACCCATTTGCCAATGTTATTTCCGTAGTTTCCGTACAAATTGAATTTTCCGTTGCGATAGTTCATATCTATGGAGCTATTGAATTTGGCTTCGATACCCTTGGTAAGACCTAAATTTACATTACCGTTAAAACCGATATTTGCATTTTTGTGCAGTACAATATTAATGATACCGCTCATGCCCTCAGGATTGTATTTGGCGGACGGATTGGTGATCAATTCTATGGATTTAATGGCAGTGGAGGGAATCTGTCTTAGCAATTGCGCCACTGGTATGTTGGACAATTTGCCATCTACCATTACCCGTACATTGGAATTTCCCCTTAGGCTAATGTCACCAGTTTGGGAATCCACATTCACAGAGGGTATGTTGTTCATAATATCGGAAGCGGTTGCACCTGCAGTGGTCAGATCTTTACCAACATTAATAACTTTTCGGTCTACGCGCTGTTCTATGGTGGTCCGTTCGGCCACCAGTTCCACACCTTCCAGCTCTTTGGTTTCTTCAATAAGGGTTACAGTGCCTATATTGAGGTTTCGTTTTCCTTTCGCAATTACCAGTTTTTGGGAATAGGTTTTATATCCAATAAATTGAACTTCGAAAAGGAAAGTGCCATCGGGGAGTTTATCTATTTCAAAAGTTCCGTTTTCGGTGGTGATGCTACCGGTTATGGTCTGGCTGCCATCTTCGGATTTGATTACCACGGCCGCATAAGCGACAGGTTGTTTGGATAGTTCATCGACAACGGTTCCATTAATGGAACCCAAGGCGCTGCCAGGGTCGTTTGCAGATAAAGTTTTAGGGAGTGCCATGCACAGAAAAAGTGCAAAAAGAAAGCTCACATTTTTCATGAGTAGTTCGTTTTTTGATTGATGATTAGATTGATTGATGATATACTTAAGACGCCGAGGCCCGAGGTTTGTTACACGTTAAATCATTTTTAACAATCTTTAACAAGTATGGAGGTAACTTGGGTCTTGTAAGGAGTTGGGTCTTCGTAAGACCATTAGGTAGGTCCTTAAAAGAAGAAACCCCGGTAAATTTACCGGGGTTGTACATTGATAAGCTATACTAAACACTAACCATTAACTATAAAAATACAGTCTTACCAATGAAGTTTAAGATATAAAAAATAGACGAGTATCTTTATTAAAAGTTACAGTCTACATTAAAGTTTAACACAAAAATTAACAAATGCAAAAAACACTTGTTGTAGGGGCTTCTACAAACCCGAGAAGATACAGTAACACAGCAATTCGTAGGCTGGTCGATAACAAAATTGAAACAACCGCATTTGGGATACGTGGGGGAACTGTATCAGGGGTGCAAGTTAAGGATAACTGGAGTGATTTTCAAAATATTGAGACGGTAACTTTATATCTTAACCCAAAAAACCAAAAGGAATATTATAAAAATATACTGGACCTTAACCCCAAAAGGGTCATTTTTAATCCCGGGACCGAGAACCCTGAGTTTTATCAAATCCTTCAAAATAAGGGTGTTGAGGTGGAGGTCGCCTGTACTTTGGTGCTGCTTGCTACTGGGCAGTACTAGTGTTGGGCAACGGTTCTTTTTTTCGTATTAACCATAAACCAATAAAGGTCAACAAGCCATTTAGCGGCAAAAGTTCGTAGCCAACTTGGTATCCTCCTAGGTAAGAGGCGGGAATATTGGCGATACAAACTATGGATACAACGGACACGAGGGCCACGATCCATACATAATTGTCCTTGATCTTGTGCTTGGTGAAGATGCCGAATGCAAAAAGTCCCAATAAAGGGCCGTAAGTATACCCTGCAACGGTCAACAGGCTATCTATTACGTTGCTGCTCAATATATATTTAAAGGCTATGATCACCAAAATAAGCATCAGGCTCATTACAATGTGGGTTCGTTTTCTGATCTTTTTTTGCTCTTGATCCCCCATTTGCTGAACATTTAAGAAGTCCACACAGAAAGATGTGGTCAAGGAAGTAAGGGCGCTGTCCGCGCTACTGTATGCCGCTGCTATAAGTCCCAACATAAAAGTAACGGACAAGGCCAGGCCGAGCCCCCCGTTCAAAGCAATTTCCGGGAAGAGTAAATCTGTTTTGGGCGAACCATCCATCAATGGAATGCCAATACCTTCTCGCTGTGCAAAAATATAGAGCAATGCACCCAAAAGCATAAACAAAAATGTTACCCCGACCAGAACAAAACTAAAGGATACCATGTTTTTTTGTGCATCTTTCAGTGATTTGCAGGTAAGGTTCTTTTGCATCATATCTTGGTCAAGGCCTGTCATGCAAATGGTAACGAACATACCTCCCACAAAAGATTTGATAAAGTAACTTCTATCGAGAAAACTATCGGTCACCCAAAAATCATTATAATTTTTTAATTCTTCAGAGGCTAAAAACTCACCAAAGCTCCATCCCAATTCTTGGTTGATCATAATTATGGATAGGATTACGGCCAAGATCATAAAAAGCGTTTGCAGAGTGTCTGTCCAAACTATGGTCTTTATGCCGCCTTTATTGGTGTAGATCCAAATCAGTAAAATGGAAATTACCACCGTAAATTCAAAACGTACCCCAAGGTCATCAAAAACGAATTGTTGCAGAACAATGGCTACAAGGTACAATCTGAAAGCTGCGCCCAAAACCCTCGAGATAAAAAAGAAAAATGCGCCGGTCTTGTGGCTTACTTTGCCAAATCGCTCCAAAAGATACTCATAAATAGAGGTGAGGTTCAGCTTGTAGTACAGTGGCAAAAGCACATAAGCGACCACAAAATAGCCGACCAGATATCCCAAAACTACTTGCATGTAGGTCAATTGGCTGTCACCGACCCAACCGGGAACCGATATAAACGTAACCCCGGACAGTGATGCGCCCACCATTCCAAAGGCGACCACGTACCAAGGAGATTGTTTGCCCGCCTTAAAAAAATCGGCGTTGGAGTCGTTTTTACCAGTAAAGTAAGAGATAAGGATAAGCACCAAAAAATACGCGCCTATCAACAATAGAATTTGGGTGGCTGACATAGTTGAAATTTGATTTGCAAAGTAAGAAAGTAAATTGATAATAGTAAAATCGTAATTTTGCAAAAGAAATACTAGTATGGAATTTTCATCTAAGCTATTGGAAAATGCGGTTTACGAGATGTCCCAATTGCCCGGAATCGGGAAGCGGACGGCATTGCGATTGGTGCTGCACCTTCTAAAACAGCCCGAGGAAAGAACCGAGCTTATGGCCCATGCCTTGCTTAAGTTGAGAACCGAAGTAAACTTTTGCAGGAACTGCCATAATATTTCCGATACCGAAGTGTGCGAAATCTGTGCCAACCCCAAACGAGACGAAACCATGGTATGTGTTGTAGAGGATATCAGGGATGTTATGGCCATAGAAAATACCTCGCAGTACAATGGATTGTACCATGTTCTCGGAGGGAAGATTTCGCCAATGGAAGGCGTTGGTCCCCAAGATTTGAATATACCGTCCCTAATAAAAAAAGTGAAGGACGGAACCGTGAAAGAATTAATTTTGGCCTTGAGCTCCACCATGGAAGGTGATACCACCAATTTCTATATATATAAGCAATTGGAAGGGCTGGAAGTCGCCACCTCCACAATTGCACGGGGTATTTCGGTAGGTGATGAATTGGAATATGCAGATGAGGTTACTTTGGGAAGAAGTATCATTAACAGGGTGCCTTTTGAAACCTCTATTAAAGCAAATTAATGAACATAAACCAAAAATAAGTCGATTTCTTTAGTATTTTTGAAAAATATAAATCAAAATCTCTTCGATAAATACGAATATGTCAAAATTTGAATTGAAATTACCGCAAATGGGTGAGAGTGTTGCAGAAGCTACACTGACTACTTGGCTTAAGGAAGTGGGCGATACCATAGAGATGGACGAAGCCGTCTTTGAAATTGCTACGGACAAAGTGGACTCCGAAGTTCCCAGTGAAGTAGAGGGGGTGTTGTTGGAAAAGCGGTTCGATGTAGACGATGTAATTAAAGTAGGAGAAGTTGTTGCCGTGATCCAAGTGGAGGGAGAGGTGGACAACGTTGCAGACGATGCCGGTGTCCAAGAAGCCCGGGCGGAAGAATCTGCCGAGGCCCCAGCAATGGAACTGGAAGCTCAAATGGCAGGGGTAAAGGAATCCGTATCTGCATCCGCTCCCGATTTTTCCAGCTCCGATAGGTTTTATTCGCCCTTGGTAAAAAACATAGCCAAAGAAGAAAAAGTTTCCATGGATGAATTGGAAGCTATTGTGGGCACAGGAAAAGAAGGCCGGGTAACCAAGAATGATATAATGGCCTATTTGGAAAACCGATCCAATGGCAATAAGGTGAACCAGCCCACAACACAGCAAACAGAGGCTAAAGAGGAAAGGGTTTCCGCTCAACAACCAGTACAAACTAAGTCAGCGGATAAGCCGATGGCCGCCAAAGTACCTGTTAAAGCAGGTGATGAGGTAATCCCTCTTTCCCGAATGGGTAAATTGATCGCCCATCATATGGTGGAAAGTATCTCCACATCGGCTCACGTTCAAAGTTTTGTCGAGGTGGACGTAACCAATGTGGTCAACTGGAGAAACAAGGTGAAAAATGCCTTCCAACAGCGCGAAGGAGAGAAATTGACCTTTACTCCAATATTTATGGAAGCTGTGGCCATGGCCCTTAAAAAGTTTCCGATGATGAACATTTCCTTGGATGGGGACAATGTTATCAAAAAGAAAAATATCAACCTAGGTATGGCAGCTGCCCTGCCCGATGGAAATTTGATTGTTCCCGTAATTAAAAATGCCGATCAACTAAACTTGGTGGGTATGGCCAAAACAGTCAACGATTTGGCCAACAGGGCAAGGAATAATCAGTTAAAACCGGATGAGATCAAGGATGGGACCTACACGGTAACCAACGTAGGTTCTTTTGGTAGTGTTTTTGGAACGCCGATCATAAATCAGCCACAAGTTGGCATCCTTGCATTGGGGGCAATTAGAAAAATACCAGCGGTTATAGAGACGGACCAAGGTGAGTATATTGGAATACGCAGTAAAATGTATCTTTCCCATAGCTACGACCACAGAGTGGTAAATGGTGCTCTGGGAGGAATGTTCGTAAAATCGGTGGCCGATTATTTGGAAGCTTGGGACATAAACAGGGAAATATAACGGAAAACCGATCATATTCCTGTCACTATGCTTAATTTAGAAGTCACGTGAATTTTATTTAATAATCCCCACATGCAATTACAATTGACCAAACCTATCTGTTTTTTCGATTTGGAGACCACCGGTACCAACGTCGCAAAAGATAGAATAGTAGAAATTTCCATTTTAAAAGTATATCCCAATGGAAATAAAGAAAGTAAAACCTGGTTGGTGAACCCGGAAATGCCAATACCGGCAGAATCGGAGGCCATTCACGGAATATCCGACGAAAAGGTGGCCAATGAGCCTACTTTTAAACAATTGTCCAAAGAAATTTACGCAATGATCCGCGATAGCGATTTAGCGGGGTTTAATTCCGATAGGTTCGATATACCGTTATTGGCGGAGGAAATGTTGCGTGCTGGGGTGGATTTTGATATGAAGAGCATGGTTTCCGTAGATGTACAGACCATTTTCCATAAAATGGAAAAAAGAACCTTGGAAGCCGCCTATAAGTTCTATTGCGATAAAAACCTGGACGATGCCCACAGTGCGGAAGCGGATACCCTGGCAACATACGAGGTGTTATTGGCGCAATTGGAGCGTTATCCGGAACTCGAAAACGACATAAAAAAACTATCGGAGTTCACCACAAGAAGACAAAATCTGGATTTTGCAGGTTTTATAGGGCTTGATGAAAACGATAACCCTATATTTTCGTTTGGAAAACACAAAGGAAAAACCGTGGACGAGGTAATGGAAAAAGAACCCGGTTACTTTGGATGGCTCCTAAACGCAGATTTCCCCTTGTACACTAAGAAAGTGCTTACCCAAATAAAGTTGAGCAAGCTCAACAATAAATTTTAGAATACATACTCGTAAACCCGAAGAACAAATTATGAAGCTGATTTGTATTGGACGTAATTATGTGGACCACATCAAAGAGTTGAGCAACGAACGTCCGGAAGAGCCCGTGGTGTTCATAAAGCCGGATTCTGCAATTTTGCCCAAAGAGCAGGATTTTTATATCCCGGAATTTTCCAACGATGTCCATTACGAAGTAGAAGTGTTGATCAAGATCAAAAAAGTGGGAAAACATATTTCGCGCGAGTTTGCCCATAAATATTTTGACGAAGTAGGGCTGGGCATCGATTTTACAGCGCGAGATCTACAGGGCAAGTTAAAGGCCAAAGGCCTCCCTTGGGAAAAAGCCAAAGGTTTTGATGGTGCCGCCATAGTTGGAAAGTGGCTGTCCAAGGAAAGGTTCAAGGATATGGACAACCTTAATTTTTCATTACAAAAGAACGACCAAACGGTACAAGCAGGAAATACCTCTTTAATGTTGTGGAAGATAGATGAGATCATAGCCCATGTTTCCCAGTATTTTATGTTGAAAAAAGGAGATATCATCTTTACAGGTACGCCGGCCGGTGTTGGTAAAGTAAGCCCAAATGACTACCTTGTAGGTTTATTGGAAGGAGAAAAAATGTTTGATATTAATGTAAGATAATGATTTACAACCTCGATAAGATAAATGAAATGGCGGAAGGTGATGAGGAATTTATCACCTCTGTAATTTCTGTGTTTTTGGAAGAAGTGCCGGAGGATTTGGACAGTCTGGAAAAAGCTATTCATTCCAAGGACTACGAAAACATATATAAGCTCGCACACAAAATCAAGCCCAATGTGGATATTTTGGGCATGGAGCAGACCAGGGCCAAGGCGCTGGAAATAGAAACCTTGGGAAAAACGACCGGGAGCATGCAAGAAATAGAGGCAACCTTCCCTATTCTAAAAAAAGATGTGCTCCAAGTGGTCACGGAATTAAAAAACGACTTTAATTTATAGATGCAAGCCGAAATCATCACCATTGGAGATGAGATTCTCATTGGCCAAATAGTAGATTCCAATTCTGCCTTTATTTCCAAAGAATTGAACAAAATAGGAGTTTCTGTCTATCAGATTACTTCGATTCAAGATGATAAGGAGCATATACTAACATCCCTTAAAGAGGCTGGAGAACGTTCTTCTGTAGTTATACTTACAGGAGGACTTGGGCCAACAAAGGACGACGTTACCAAGCGGACCCTTTGTGACTTTTTTGGGGATGAGCTGGTTCGTAACGATGCTGTACTCAAGCATATCGAGGAACTTTTCAAAAAATACATCACTACGCCCATTTCCGATTTGAACAGGGAGCAGGCCTTGGTGCCATCAAAAGCGACGGTGCTCCACAACGAGTTTGGAACAGCACCCGGTATTTGGATGAAAAAGGGAGAGACGGCCTATATTTCGTTGCCCGGGGTACCATACGAAATGAAAAACCTGTTGGTCAAAGCCGTTCTTCCCAAAATAATCGAAGAATACAACCGACCCCATATTGTACATAAAACCCTTATGACCTATGGTCTGGGAGAGAGTGCGATTGCAGAGAAGATCGAGGACTGGGAGAATAATTTGCCCTCCTTTATCAAATTTGCCTACCTACCCAATCTGGGCAGGGTTAGATTGCGCTTATCCGCAAAAGGATACGATAAAGAAGCGTTGATATCGGCTATAGATGAACAAATACAAAAATTATACCCCCTGATCGGCGATATAATTTATGGGGAAGAAGAAGAGAACGGGAATGTAGAAAAGCAGATAGGTGCATTTTTGAACGATAAAAGGATGACCTTGTCAACTGCAGAAAGTTTTACGGGAGGTAGTATTGCTGAACGGATAACCGCAATTCCTGGTGCTTCCAGTTATTTTAAGGGTAGTTTGGTATGCTATGCCACAGAAATGAAGGTTCGGTTATTGGGCGTTCCACAAGAACTTATAGATAAGCATTCCGTAGTTAGTAAAGAAGTGGCCATTGCCATGGCCGAGAATGTGAAAAGCAAAATGGCAACAGACTTTTCTATAGCCACAACAGGTAATGCCGGTCCTACAAAAGGCGACTCCAATGCCGATGTTGGTACCGTTTATATAGCAATTGGAACACCGTCCGGTACGTTTGCCCATAAATTCGTGATGGGACAGCATAGGGAACGGGTGGTAAAAAAGTCTGTAAACAAGGCTTTTGAGTTGTTGTACAAAGAAATTTTAAATTTCTGAAAAAGAATTTTGTACGTCCCATTAAAATGGTATAAATTTGCAGCCTCAATAAAATCACTCAAATAGTTAGGGAGATGTCTAAAGTTTGTGAAGTAACAGGAAAAAAGGTGATGTTTGGAAACAACGTTTCCTTTTCTATCAATAAGACCAAAAGGAGATTCGATGCAAATATCTCCAAGAAGAGATTTTATATCCCAGAAGAAGATCGTTGGGTAACCTTGAACGTTTCTGCCCGTGGGTTGAAAATTATCAACAAAAAAGGAATCTCTGCTGTCTTAAAGGAAATCAATTCCAAAAAGTAAGTTGTAAAAGCATTTTAAGTACAATACAATGGCAAAGAAAGGAAATAGGGTTCAGGTAATTTTAGAGTGTACAGAGCACAAGGAATCTGGTATGCCAGGTACTTCTAGGTATATTACCACAAAGAACAAGAAGAACACGCCAGATAGGATGGAAATCAAAAAATACAATCCTATTCTTAAGCGTATGACCGTTCATAAAGAAATTAAGTAATCGCTTTTTTACAAAGTAAAGAGCAGAAAAAGATAAGCCATGGCAAAGAAAACAGTAGCAACACTTCAGTCATCATCCAAAAGATTGACAAAGGCCATTAAAATGGTTAAGTCACCCAAAACCGGTGCATACACATTTGTAGAGTCTGTAATGGCACCAGAATTGGTTAACGACTGGTTGAACAAGCAATAAATAAGGAACGTTTCCTTATTCAAATTTTAGAAGCCGCTGATTAGCGGCTTTTTTTATGGCATAAAATTAACGGGTTAGTTTTTATTTACCCTATATGTAATCCGTCTGTTGGTAATTACCGAGCCCACTTGGAGTGTAAGTGTAGCAACATCGGAGGTTGTGATGCCACATATGTATCCGTTATTGCTCGCAACCAAACGATATTGGGTGTTGTTTTCGATTGTAGTTGGTCCAGTAATGGTCAGTGTTGTAGTGGTAGTTCCAGAGTAAATGCCTCCGTCCGTAAGATTTGTCCAAATAGTGCCATTATAGTATTGCCATTGGAACTGGTCGGCTGTTACGGTTGCGGATAAAGCAGTGGTACACCCAGGGCATGTAACTGTATTTGTAGGCTGTGCAGTTATGTTTGGGGCAGAACCTATTTCCCTGTAATCGTATGTGGTGTTCGCATTGTTGTCGGCCGGAGTTGTATATCCGTCCGATCCACTGGTAACCAATCCCTCGATATTTACCGTAACCGGGTTAGGGCCTAAGTAGCCATCATCGTTATTGTCGGTAAACCCAGCTTCGCGAACATCGTTGCATCCATCACCATCTGCATCCAAAACATAGGCGTCGTAGCTGCCATCGGAATCAGAATCAAAAATTGAGTAGGACAAGAGGGCGTATTCGGTGTCTGTATCCTCAATAGTGTTATAAAGCCCATTAGTTCCAGATCCAGCTACGGCTCCATCAATTCTGCCGTCGTTGTTTAGATCTGTAACACCTATTTCACTCAAAACACCAGATTCTACAATATCAAAAATACCGTCGTTGTCGGAATCCAGGTCTAGCTCATTGCTAATGCCATCTCCATCGGTATCACAAATTGCACTGGCGAATAGATTGCCTGTAAACCCTTCAGGTCCGGGGCCTGCTTGATTAGTGATTGTAAAGGTATTGTTGTTTGCGGGAATCCATGGAATGGTGTTGAACGGAGTGCCCCCTTGGGCCTCCATGGGTTCCAATGTCGTAGAGCCGGTATTTTTGGTGCCATATAACTGGATTTCCCCCAATTCATTTACAATTAAACGCAGTCGGGGTATCCCATTTGAGTTGGCTACCCAAGGCTGACTGATAAAACTACCATCGGATTGGAATACAAAATATTCGTCCCCGGCATCCAACGCACCATTTTCAAACTCCAAAACAGAAGGGTGGATTACACTGCCATTAATGTCCAATTGAAAGGAATTGTCCATGGAAGAAAAATCAAGCCGTAAATATTCTGTATCGGTATGATTGATAACAACAGAACGTTCACCTACATTGGACGAGGTCAAGAATGACGTGTTTATGGTAGAACAATACTCTTCCTCATCTGTTATTCCGTCGTTGTCATCGTCCAGGTCAACCGTATCAATTATGCCGTCCCCGTCAGTATCCGTTTGAGGAACAGAGGTGGTTGAAATGGTTATGTTATCTATATAAGCTCTATCGTTGTTGTTGGACCAATCAATTCCTCCCTTGCTGAACCGTATAGTTGTAAGATTGGATATAAAGGCAGTAATGTCTTGATCAAATGTTCCGCTCTGGGTCCCGGAAAAGATATCCAAGGTTGTAAAACTAATACCATCGGAAGATATCTCAACGGCCAGTGTCTCGCCAGGTTCAAGGCTCGATGTTCTCCAATCAAAAGTAAGATTGGCAGTAGAATAAGCACTTAGGTCGGCAGTACGCCTCAAGTTTTCTGTCCAAATGTATCTAAACCTTAACTCGTTGTTGTTTATGCTGATATATCCGTTTGCAGGATTGTTGTTATCGTTAAACTCCAGCCAATCCGTAGTCCAACTTTGGGTACCATCATTGTTGGCATAGGACACATTGCTAAAAGTATCGGAAAATGTATCCTGAGCAAAAATGGTTAAAGAAAAGAACGTAACCATTATGAACAATATCCCTTGCAACGGATTTTTCATATATAATCGGTTAATCTCCGGCCTAAAGATAGCAAGGGTCCGCCAAGCATTCGAAAAAATGTTGCAAAGAGATGATAAGCAATTGTAAAACTTTGATTAATTGAGGTTTGTGTTTTAGCTCATATTGAAATTTCTTTGGGTTTTACTTGGATATTGAGTTGATAAAACTCCCCTTACTTTCCTATCTTTGACCATTCTCAAAGAATACAGGATGAGCTTATTCAAAAATATATTTTCAAAAGACAAAAAGGAGACCTTGGACAAAGGCCTCGAAAAATCAAAGACCAGTTTTTTTGGCAAGTTGGGCAAGGCTGTGGCCGGTAAGTCCAAAGTTGATGATGAGGTACTCGATAGTCTCGAGGAGATTTTGGTCACTTCCGATGTTGGTGTGAACACCACACTTAAAATTATCGACCGAATCGAAGAGCGGGTATCCCGAGATAAATATTTGGGAACAGAAGAACTCAATACAATTTTACGGGAAGAAATAGCCGGGCTGCTCTCGGAAACGGAAACCGGTGAAGATAGTGAAGTCACGGTTCCAAAAGATAAAAAGCCTTACGTGATCATGGTTGTGGGCGTAAACGGTGTGGGCAAAACGACCACGATTGGAAAACTCTCCCATAAATTTAAGAATATGGGCCTAAAAGTGGTGCTGGGAGCGGCCGATACCTTCCGTGCAGCGGCCATTGACCAATTGGAGGTCTGGGCCAAACGTGTGAATGTCCCTATTGTGAAACAAAAAATGGGCAGTGACCCCGCGTCCGTTGCCTTCGATACCCTAAATTCCGCGATCGCGGAACAGGCAGATGTTGTTCTGGTGGACACAGCAGGCCGATTGCATAACAAAGTCAATTTAATGAACGAACTTTCCAAGGTAAAGCGCGTCATGCAAAAAGTTGTTCCAGATGCCCCGCACGAGGTACTTTTGGTATTGGATGGCTCTACCGGGCAAAATGCATTTGAACAGGCAAAGCAATTTACTAAAGCCACCGAAGTCACCAGTTTGGCCGTGACCAAATTGGATGGTACTGCAAAAGGTGGGGTCGTCATCGGTATTTCCGACCAATTCCAGATTCCAGTGAAATACATCGGTGTGGGCGAGGGCATTGAAGATCTTCAGGTGTTCAATAAATATGAGTTTGTGGATTCATTCTTTAAAATATAGCTATGTTCCGGTACCTTTGGTTTGTTTTACTGTTGATCGGATTCATTTCTTGTAAAGATCACAAGGCCAAGACCAACGAAAACATTGTACTCTGGACTCCCTACAACGATTCCACCGAAGTGGCTGCCAATGCAGAGCACGAAAATAAGAGAATGCGCTACAAATTTATTCAAAGTAAGGTCTTGGATAAAAATGAGGTGTTTCTTCCTTTGTATGATGAAGTCTCAAAATTTTCTGAAGAAAGTTATGAAGCCATGAGACCATTGGTTTTGGAGCAGGACATACCAACTATACAAAGCCATATCGACCAAGGAAAATTCACTTATGAAGAGTTGGTGCTTTTTTATCTGCATAGAATCTACAAATACGAATTGCCCAACAGTACCACATTAAATTCCATAATCTCCTTAAATCCGAATGTGTTGCATGAGGCACGCCAGTTAGACGAATCACTGGAAATCCATCATCCTATTTATGGTATGCCCATTCTATTAAAGGACAATATCGGGGCCGCGGGAATGAAAACGACTGCAGGCGCCATTGCTTTAATGGAAAATGAAACCGATGATGCATTTATTGTGGAACGTTTGAAGGCAAATGGAGCCTTAATATTGGGCAAAGCGAACCTTAGCGAGTGGGCCAATTTTATTTGTGACGGATGTCCGAACGGGCAGAGTGCGGTCGGCGGACAGACCTTGAACCCCTACGGAAGAAGAATTTTTGATACAGGAGGTTCCAGTGCTGGTAGTGGCACATCTGCTGCTGCAAATTATGCCGTAGCAACAGTGGGCACGGAGACTTCGGGTTCCATTTTGTCCCCGTCAGGT
Source organism: Flagellimonas marinaquae (assembly GCF_023716465.1). Taxonomy (NCBI): domain Bacteria; kingdom Pseudomonadati; phylum Bacteroidota; class Flavobacteriia; order Flavobacteriales; family Flavobacteriaceae; genus Flagellimonas; species Flagellimonas marinaquae. Next base: position 336,642 of record NZ_CP092415.1, on the reverse strand, counting down.
CAAAACTCAGTGGTCGGACTAAAACCAACTATAGGCCTCTTGAGCCGAACCGGGATTGTTCCTATATCCAGCACTTTGGACACGCCTGGGCCCATGACAAAAAATGTGACCGACAATGCCATTTTATTGGATGCCATGTTGGGTAAGGATGAAACAGATTACAAATCGGTAAAAGCGGAACCGGGCATTTTATCCGCGTGGAATAATCCGGAGCCTTTAAAGTCAATCCGTTTTGGGGTGATACAAAGTTTAATGGAAGGTGATTCCCTGTATGCCGCTGCAGTAGCCAGATTAAAAGAAGTTGGAGTAGAGATTGTAACATTTGAAAACCAAAATTATCACCTGCCCTCTACATTTCTCACCTTATTGGAGGCAGATATGAAGAACGACTTGAAGACTTATTTAGAGACTCAGGTTAAAAATAAAGATGCTGTTAAAATAAGTTCGGTGTTAGACGTGGTAAGTTTTAATGGTAAAGATTCGTTGGTTAGGATTCCATACGGACAATTACGTTTTGAATCCATTCTGCGTGATTCAACATCAGAAGAAAGATTAAAAAGAATAAAAGAGGATGTGTTGCTTACGGGAAGAGGCTATTTTGAGCCAATGATCCAGAATGATTTGGATGTTTTGTTAAGCATCAACAATTACCATGCAGGTTACGCAGCTGCTGCTGAATATCCTGCCCTTACCGTTCCCATGGGCTATAAAGCAGATGGTGAGCCCGAAAATTTAACCTTTATAGGTCAACCGTTTTCCGAGGCCCTGCTATTACGAATAGGAAAAGCATTTGAGGATATTACCAACGCTCGAAAAATACCAGAAGGCTATCAAGATTAGTGTAATCGTTTTGGGATATTGTATCCGTAGAAACCTTCATTTCCAAAAATATATCCCAAATTGATCGTAATGCTCCTTGTTGTTGTATTTTTGCACTCCATTTAAAGAAAATATGCGCACAAAATCGCTCAAAAAGAATAAAATCAACGTGGTGACCTTAGGTTGTAGCAAAAATGTCTACGACTCGGAAGTGTTAATGGGACAATTGCGCGCCAACAACAAAGAAGTGGCCCACGAGGAAGAGGGCAATGTCGTGGTAATCAATACCTGCGGATTTATTGCCAATGCAAAGGAAGAAAGTGTCAATACTATTTTGGACTACGTACAGCGAAAAGAAGCAGGGAAAGTGGACAAGGTTTTTGTGACAGGTTGCTTGAGCGAGCGGTACAAACCGGATTTGGAGAAAGAGATTCCCAATGTGGACGAATATTTTGGAACTAGTGATCTTCCCAATTTATTAAAAGCTCTTGGAGCCGATTACAAGCATGAGCTCATCGGGGAACGACTTACCACAACCCCTAAGAATTATGCCTATCTAAAAATTGCGGAAGGATGTGATCGTCCTTGTTCTTTCTGTGCCATACCTTTGATGCGAGGAAAGCACCGAAGCACCCCCATTGAGGATTTGGTCTCCGAAGCAGGGAAACTGGCTGTGAACGGGGTAAAAGAGCTCATTTTAATTGCGCAAGACCTGACCTATTATGGCCTTGATCTGTACAAGAAAAGAAATTTGGCAGAATTGCTCCAAGCGTTGGTGAAAGTTGAGGGGATAGAATGGATCCGTTTGCATTATGCCTTCCCAACAGGCTTCCCAATGGATGTTCTGGAAGTAATGCGCAACGAGCCAAAAGTGTGCAATTATATAGATATTCCCCTTCAACATATATCCGATTCCATACTTAAAAGTATGCGGCGGGGGACTACACAGGCGAAAACTACAAAACTGTTGAACGATTTTAGGGAAACCGTACCTAACATAGCCATTCGAACCACTTTGATCGTTGGCTACCCTGGAGAAACCGAACAAGATTTTGAGACCTTGAAACAATGGGTACAAGAAATGCGCTTTGAACGTTTGGGCTGTTTTACTTACAGCCACGAGGAAAATACACATGCCTTTAATTTGGAGGACGATGTTCCCGAAGAAGTAAAGCAAGAACGCGCAAACATTATTATGGAGATCCAATCACAGATTTCCTGGGAATTGAACCAAGAGAAAATAGGGGAGACTTTCCGCTGTATCATCGACAGGAAAGAAGGCAGCCATTTTGTGGGCCGCACCGAGTTCGATTCGCCCGATGTGGATAACGAAGTGCTGATCGATGCCACCAAACATTATGTGAAAATCGGGGACTTTGTAAATATCAAGATTACAGATGCATCGGATTACGATTTGTTTGGGGAGCCAGCTTAAGCATCTGCAGCCAAATCAAACGATTCTTTTTCCATAGGATTCTCGGAAGAGAGCAAAGCTGTTTTGATCACCTCGCTCCAAATAGTATATCCTTTTTTGTTTAGGTGCAATCCATCCGACATGTACAGATCAGGTTTTGGCCGGTTGTCCGCAGTAATCATTTGTCCGAACACATTTATATACTGCGCATTAAGCTCTCCAATTGCGTATTTGGACAACAATAGATTGGTCTCTATGATCTGGGGAATCATGTCCTCGCGTTCCAAACTGGGTTTCAGGCTTATAAAAGCCAGTTCCACCTTAGGATATTTTTTAAGGATCATTTGAACCAGTTGGTTGCAGTCGTTCAAAACTTCTTGCGGCGATTTGCCTTGTGCAAGGTCGTTTTCACCGGCGTACAGTACAATTTTGCTAGGTTCTGCTCCTTTAAAGATTTCATCAAAATAATGAATGCACCACACATAGGTAGATCCACCAAATCCTAAATTAAGAACATTAAATGGAGCTAAATCCTTTTTCATTCCTACCCATAGACGCACAGAGGAACTTCCATAAAAAACAATCAGGTCGTTCTGGTTTTCCAGATTGTTTACCCGTCTTTTTAAACGCTTGATCTCGTTGCGCCAAATTTCTGGTGGTTCTTCGATAACGTTTGGGACTGGTTTCATGTGCAATTCTTCGGCACGTTCCTTTGCTTCCTCTACGTACCCTGCGTAGGTGTACTGATAATGCTTTACAAAATCGGACAAATTTTTCCCAGTCTCCAATAGTTTGTCACTCAGTTTAAAAGGTTCGTGGATCTTACAGTAAAAAAGGCCGTTCGAAATGCGCTTATCAAAATTCACTAAGACAATAGGTACAATGTAAGGTTCGTTTTCCATGGATTGGGCCAGTTTAAAAACACCCATTTTAAAAGGTCCAGGGGATTCCTCGGTAGAGTAGGAGGTTCCTTCCGGACTAACGACCAAATTGTGTCCGGTCTGTAAAAATTCTGCGGCCGTTCTATAGAATATACTACGTGTTGCCTTTTTACATTCTTTGTCAACCGCCTCAGAATCTTTGGTATAGACATTGATATATCCCAACTTGGTATAATAGTTTTGATGGCCATATTCTTGTCCCTGACCTATACGCACCGTCCGGATACCAGGATCGTTATATTTATCATCCAATATTTTGGCACTGATAAAATGTGAATCCAATGTAATTTGAAATTTGTTGTTGAGCGTATAAAATGGATGGTTGAAAAGATGATTGTATATAAAAATACAGCCACTTTTGTCCGGAAGGTTATCCAGTCCTTCAATTTTATGCTGCACGTGTTCAAAAGCTTTTTTTGTTGCAGTAGCGCAAGATTTGCGGATATCCATGCCTGTTTCGTTCTTATTTTCCGCTACCGTTTCATAAATATGCTGGAGTCCTTTAAGAAACTTTAGCTCCTGCATATCTTCTTGCAAAAGCTCCAGGCTCAACGAAGCGATATGTCGTTCCAGATGAGAGCCGTAGGAAATGAGTTTGGTGAGAGCATTGTACCCCAATTGTTTGGTGTTGGTATTGGATAGCAAATGCCCGACCTGATGCAAAGGGGATGATACGGCCAATCTTGATTTGTTGTTCTCTATCAATTGATAGACAGCTTGGAGGTTGTGCTTGCCCAAAAGTCCCAGGTAGCGGACGAAGGCTGCGTTGATCTGGTTGCCCATCAGCCAAAACAACCGCATAAAAAAGTTGTGTGCGAAAACGGAGCATTTGTCCAGCAATTGTAGCAAATCCTTTTGATGGATAAAATAAATGGAGGTTTTCTGAGTAGTGACAGCGGAGCAAATATCCTTTTCTCCCATAGCACAGGACCAGCCAAAAATAAACCCTGGATTGTTTATGGACCGCTGGCGTATCTCAATGTTCCCTTCCAATCGTTTGATGGCAACTTCACCACTGATCAAAATAAAGAGCCCGTTGGTAAGCCTGTCTTGTATATAAAGTACTTCGTCGGGTTCATATTCCCGCCGTTCGGCAATGGAAGCGAGTTGTGATAGTTGCTGATCGTCAAAATAGTCCAAAAAAGGGGAGCGTCGCATCAAGGAGACTATTTCCGCCTGTTCGGTCGCCGGGCCCATAAAAAACTGTTGATCATTGTTCAGGGAGCGATAACGTGCAGCTTGTAACAAATCGGTCTGTTTTAAAAGTGCTTGCCTCAATTGATGGTATAACGAACGACTTATCTTTAGAATGGTTTGGTTGTTCTCAGTATGGGCTAGGTGATGGATTATTACTTCAATAGGTACTTCAAAAAAAGTAGCTTGATCGGAAGATACCACGATCTTGTACGTATACCTTTTTCTATCGTTGAGCCCATTTAGGCCCAAAATGCTCATCGGCTCTGAAATTTGACAGACCAAAACCTCTTCCTCCGTATCCTTGGTTGTTGTAAAATAGTCAAAGGTGCCTTGTAGTAACCATCGGAACGTATTCACTTTGGAATGTATGTTGCAAATGGCATGTCCCTTTTGGTGTATGTTTAGGATACCGTTGGGAAATTGTTTTTTTAGATAAACTATATCCGTTTCAATTTGGTTCACAGGCCTGTTTCAAGTGTGGGTTGGTAATGTTAACTTCATCAAAAAAAAGCGGTTGACGAAAGAATTTGGGAATAAAAATCAATTTCAAAATAGGAGGGAGGTATGATAGCGATATTTATAAAATTAAGCCTTGTTATTGATCAATCCAATATTGCGAAGTGATCAAAAATATATCAGTTTTTGACTTTTGTAGTACTGCAGGAACATGTTGTGTTCAGACTGTTGAAAACTGATAATGGTCATGGTATTTAGGTTTAATGTGGGGTACTTTTAATACTTAGAAGGAAATCTTGCTTTCTTCAAAGAGGAACTGGGATATTTACAATTAACTATAACAATTATGAACCAAAATCAAAATAAACTGAAAGCCAGTGTTGCCTTGCTTCGCATCTTTATCGGGTGGCACTTTTTGTTTGAAGGTGTGGTGAAGATGTATAATCCGGAATGGACATCTTTTGGGTATTTGGCCACCGCACAAGGACCATTTGAATGGTTTTTTACCATGTTGATTGGTGATGCAACCATAGGTTGGGTAGATACCATGAACATTATTGCCCTTATGGTGGTAGGTGTAACCTTTACCTTGGGGGTTTTTGAACGAATCGGTGCCTTTGTCGGGGTAGGGCTATTGGCACTTTATTTTTTGGCACATCCGCCATTCCCAGGACTCACCCAAATGAACGTCGAGGGAAACTACTGGATCATCAATAAAAACTTGATTGAGCTGGTGGCCTGTATTGTAATATATCAATTGCCCACGGGAAGTTACTTTGGCTTGGATTATCTCAGAAAAAACAAACTTAAAACACAGGAACAATGAAATGGACTAGAAGAGACCTATTGATAGGGTTGGGCGGCCTTCCCATACTTGGAGCTGTATGGTGGGCAGGAGCGGCAACCTCGGTCAACTCGCGCAAGAAGCGTTCAGAAATATTGGAGCAGCTCAATATAAAACCATCATTGCCACCTGCGGTTCCCGGGATAGGAGGCGACCCAGTTCGCATAGGGGTAATTGGATTTGGTATTCGTGGAGAGCAATTGACAAGGGCCTTGGGCTTTGCTACCGACGAGTGGAAAGAAGAAATGCGCTTGGCTGCCGAAGAAGACCCCAATAACAAAAGACTGGAGGATTTTGAGGCCCAAGAACGTCTCAACGTGAAATTGGTGGGCATTTGTGATGTATTTGATGTGCGGGCAGAGAAATTCATCAACTCTTTCTCCACGGAGGACAATAAGATCAAAAGATATTTGAATTATAAGGATATGATCAAAAGTGGTGCAGTGGATGCCGTGGTGATCGCAACACCAGATCATTGGCATGCCCCCATGTCCATTGAGGCTTTGAACCATAATGTACATGTCTATGTGGAAAAACCTATGACACATACGGTTGAAGAAACCTACACTTTGCGCGATGCTGCCGAAAAATCCGAAGCAGTGTTCGCTGTGGGACACCAGCACAGGCAAACCCTAAGTTTTAGTACCGCCCGCGATATTGTGGAAAAAGGGACTTTGGGACATGTGTCGTTGATCCAGACCAACACAAACCGTAACGATGACAATGGCGCTTGGAATTATGATCTCCATGAGAAAGCCAGCCCCGAAACCATTGATTGGGAACAGTTTTTAGGCACTGCACCAAAAGTACCGTTCAATAAGAACCATTTTTTTAGGTGGCGTAAGTGGTGGGCCTATGGTTCGGGTCTTTCGGGCGATTTGTTGACCCACGATTACGACAGGTTAAATTGTGTGCTGAACATGGGTATTCCGACTGCGGTCAGCGCTTCGGGCGGAATTTACACCCATAACGATGGTAGAAATGTTCCGGATGTGATCCAGGTGAATATGGAATTTCCCGAGTTCAGTACCGGAAGCAGTCAAACCAAGGGCAAAGAAAGGGGAATGACCTTTTGTTACAGTGCCACTTTGGGTAATGGTTTTAATCGACCTACAATTTTAATGGGACACGATGCTACCATGGAACTGGGCAATAGATTAACTGTTTGGCCCGATAGCGCATCCACCCGATATGCCGACATGTTGGAGGCTGAGAAAATGAAACCCAATGTGCCCATTTACCAATATGATCCAGCTGCAGGGTCGACCGATGCGGTTTCATCGGCCACATCGCAATATTTTGCCGATAAGGGTCTTATGTGGACCTATATAGATGGTGTTCGTGTAGATTCTACTTTCTTACATATGCGGGAGTGGCTGAGTGTAATTAAGAATGGCGGAAATGTGAGCTGTGGTATTAAAGAAGGTTTTGATGAGGCCATTTCGGCACACATGGCCGGCTTGTCCTGGAAATTGGGCAGAAAAATAGAGTGGGATGCGGCCAGTCAAACATTAAAGCCTATTGAGGGTGTCGATTTTGACCAAGTACTGTTGGCCAACGATAATTGGAACATCCAGCCAGAAATGGTTGATGAGGTTTCTTGACTTTTAGGATTTTAATCCGGAAGTGGGATGTTGCCGAGTAAGATAAGATTACGAGGCAATGTCCCGCTTTTTTATAATGGTATATTTTAGGGATGGATTATTTCTTCCTCTCCAACTCGATTTCATAAATTTCTCTTCCTAACTGTGCCAGAAACGGGATTCCTATTTCGTCATACTCATAAGTGTTATCGTTAAATATGCCATTGCTGTTTACCAATATAGTTGCGGTCAGTATAAAATCCACATCGTTTTCTGCGTCTTTAATGTAGGCGCAATCCGTTAAGGTGCCGTAGGCATAGCCTACTTTGTTGTATATTTTTATGTGGTCTGGCATGGGGTCCGTATTGTCTCCAAACATAAAAAACTTAACATAACTATCGTAATACTCATCCGGGTCATAACCCACCTTAGCGGGTAAGGTGTGCATGGCGGTGTGGAGAAGCTCGTATTGTTCTTCATTTAAATTAAAACGCTCTTCTGCTGGAAATGCTTCAGGAAACATCACTCTTTTTAATAAGTTGCTCTGGGCTTGGATAGGGTAGTAATTCTTTAAACTAAAATCGAACGGGGTCTTTTGGAGTTTATCATCGCCCATAAAACCGATTCCCTTTTTAATGTTTTGCAAATCTAATGGGAGTATCGGATCGTTGACTATAGGAGCGCCCATGGTGGTCGTGGAGTCGTTTAGGTAAAAAACCAAAGACTTTGTGGTGACCTCGTCGGCATTGCTGGTGGATAAACGGTGGGAAATCCTAATGGGGGAAACGCCACGCTCCAACATTCTTTTATTAAGGTCGTCCTGACCCAAGAATTCAATTAACCTGTTGTTGGCGGCATTGTCCGAAACCGCAAAAATCTCCGATATGGCCTTTGCGAATGTGGTTTGTACAGAATCGCCTTCCACAAAAAAGGTGGAATGGGCGTTCAGTGTATCGATTTCGTTCAACTTTTCCAAGGCAGCCACTGCAGCAGGGAACTTGACTGTGCTCGCTGGATAGAAATAATTGTTTTTTTCTACCTGAAAATCATAATCGGTAAATATAATGCTGTCGTTCCTACGGTCAATTTGAGTATATCTGATCTGCACTTCGTGGGCATCCAGATTTTGCATAACATTGGCAATCTTTGGATCGGTAGAGGAAAGCGCTTTTTGCAAAGGGTCGCTGGGGCCATTCTCTGCACAGGACGTTATTAAACCCAGCATACAGAGAATTGAAAGTTTACGTAACATATACTTAAATTTCACCGTTATACACCTGACCCCTGTGTGGTTTAAGGATGCTTCTCACTTCCTTTAGCTCAAATTCTGCGACGACCAAAAAGGCAATACTGTGCGTGGGACTGTAATGTTCGATACCGCCCAGGTCGTATTTTAATTCCTCGACTTCAACAAACTCTTTTAGGTGTTTTAAATAGTGTTCTGCGGTATGGGCTGCGCTTGGTCCTCTAAAATCCCAAATAATTTTTATTTTTCTATCCAAAAGTTTTTCCATTGTTTTTAAGATTCGGTTACAGATTTACCGGTTTCGGCAAAGGCTTTAAAGTCTTGCATATATTTGAACGATTGTTTTTTGAACGCTCCGGGCATTAGAAAACCCATTAACTTCATACCAAATCCAGAAAATTGAAACTCGGTTTCGGAAACCCAACGGGTTTTATCTCCTTCATCCTTAAAGTAGTTTTTTTGGATGTTGTGCACTCCCTTGGTGTCGTAGGTCATGTGCATTTCTTCGGGCAGTTTTCTTTTGATGATGGTCTCTACCATGTCCATTTCCCTTTTCCCCATTTTATAGCTGAGGCTCATTTGGGCACCTTCTTGTCCGGGCGTCTTGGACAGTTGTTCATACTTGATCAATCCTCGTTGCCAATGTTTCATATTTTCGGGGTCGTCCATTTTTTTAATGAACTCGTCCCGTGGAATATCCACAACAATTTCGGTAGTGTACTTCATTTTTAGTTTGGTTTTGCACTAAAGTAGCAATTTCTGTACATCTATCCCGATTAAAAAATCTGTTAATGATATGAGAACCTTCTTGTAAGGGATTTAGTAATTGTTATTTTTGCGAAATGCTTAAGCACCAAAAAAATACGCTTTTCCTTTTTTGTGCATTGTTGGTCATACTTTTTTCTTCGTGCGAAGGTATGTTCAATAAAGATGAAGAAAAGGAACCTTTGGCACGTGTGGGGGATGTCTATCTGTACAAAGAGGATGTTGCATCGTTGGTAGATGATGACATGACAGCCGAGGATAGCACAATTTTCGTTACCAACTACATTAATACTTGGGCATCCAAACAATTATTGTTGACCAAGTCAAAAATCAACTTGCCTGGAGAAAAGTTGGCAGAATTCGATCGTTTGGTGTCCGATTATCGTGCTGATCTCTACACAAGGGCCTATATAGAAGCATTGGTGAACCAGTCCCAGGATACTGCTGTTACCCAAGGCCAATTGTTGGAATTTTACGAACAGGAAAAAGAAAACTTTAAACTTAACGAAAAGTTGGTGCAGTTGAGGTTTGTGGGCATGTCCAGTCAGTTTTTGGATAGGAAAGGTGTGGAGGACAAATTAAAAAAATGGGACAAGGCCGATAAGCGATATCTTGATTCTATTGCGGTACAGTTTAAAAAAATACATTTTAACGACTCCATTTGGGTAAGCGCTTCGAGGGTAATTGCAGAAATCCCGCCGTTGAACCGTGCCAATGAAGAGACGCACTTAAAAAAATCACAATTTTTTGAGTTACAAGATTCGTTAGAAGTATATTTGGGCTTGGTGACCAATGTATTGGAAGTCAATGAAACAGCTCCTTTTGATTATGTTGAGCCCGATATTAAACAACTGATCTTGAACAGAAGACGATTGAGCTACGTAAAAAAACTTGAAACCGATATTATTGATGAAGCCATTAAGAAGAAAGAATTTGAGGTTTATGACAATGAGAATTAAAGGACTTTCCATCGCATTTTTTGCCATTGTAGGATTGGTGCAAGCACAGGAAATGGACCAAGCACTTGGAACAGACTCCACGGCTAGTGGAAACAAAATAAAACTGGATGGAATTGCCGCAGTGGTAGGAGATTACGTAATCTTGGAATCCGACATAGACAAAACACTTATCGATTTAAAGAACCAAGGCGCCTCCACCGAAGATATTACACGCTGTAGCCTCTTGGGAAAATTAATGGAGGATAGACTTTATGCGCACCAAGCCGTACAGGATAGCTTGTTGGTATCGGACGATATGGTAAATGCACAAAGTGACCGACAGATACAACAGCTTACCCAACAGATCGGTAGTGTGGAAAAAATGCTCAGCTATTATAAAAAGCCGGATATGGAAAGTTTTCGTGAAGAGCTTTTTGAAATAAACAAACTTCGAATGCTTTCCGAAAAAATGCAAAGCAAGATCGTAGAGGAAATCGAAGTTACTCCCGAGGAAGTACGTCAGTTTTTTTACAAGATACCCGAAGATGAACGCCCGGTATTTGGTGCAGAACTGGAAATAGGACAAATTGTAAAACAGCCCGAAGCACCAGAAGAAGAAAAACAAAAGGTGATCAATGAGCTGAACAAGATCAGGCAAGATGTTCTGGAAAACGACGGAAATTTTAGGGTAAAAGCCATTCTACATTCAGAGGATCCCGGTTCTAGACCAAATGGCGGTTTTTACAGCATTACCAAAGAAACTCAATTTGTTAGGGAATTCAAGGATGTGGCCTTTAGTCTAAATGAAGGCGAAGTTTCCGAACCATTTGAGACTATTTTTGGCTACCATATCATTTTCGTGGAGAAAGTGAGAGGGCAAGAGCGGGATATTCGTCACATTCTCATGATTCCGGATATACCACAAAGCGCAATAGATAAAGCAGTAAGCGAATTGGACACGATTCGTCAGCATATATTGGATGGCAAATACACTTTTGCAGAGGCAGCATTGAACTTTTCCGATGAAAAAGAAACCAAGTTCGATGGCGGATTGTTGCGTAACCCTATCAATTTTGATTCTCGTTTTGAGCTTACCAAAATGGATCCAACACTTTACAACCAAGTTAGGGACCTAAAGGATGGGGAAATATCAAGGCCCATCCGTGAAGATGATCCAAGAGGAGGACCTCCAAAATTCAAGATCATGAAAATCTCTAACCGTTACGATGAACATGAAGCGGATTTTGCCAAGGATTATCTAAAAATCCAAGAGCTCGCCCTAAGGGAAAAACAGTTTAAGGCCATAAAAGAATGGATGGACGAGCATATCGAAGACACTTATATCCATGTGGACGATGAGAGTAAAAGCTGCAATTTTGCGAACAACTGGGTAAAGCAATAATTGTATGTCGGATGTAACAGCGGTTGAAAACCTGGTAAAAAAGCACCAAGATTTAAAAAAAGAGATCGCCAAGGTCATTGTTGGCCAAGAAGAGGTTATCGAGCAAATACTGCTATCCATATACACAGGGGGGCATTCACTGTTGATCGGTGTTCCCGGTCTGGCAAAAACCTTGATGGTCAACACCATTGCCCAGACATTGGGGCTGGACTTTAAAAGAATACAATTTACACCAGATCTAATGCCGAGCGATATCTTAGGTAGCGAGGTGCTGGATCAAAACCGCAATTTTAAATTTATAATGGGGCCGGTTTTCGGTAACATTATTTTGGCGGACGAAATTAACCGTACCCCGCCCAAGACCCAGGCAGCTCTGCTGGAAGCAATGCAAGAAAGAGCCGTTACCATTGCGGGCAAACAATACAAATTAAATCGGCCTTATTTTGTTTTGGCCACACAAAACCCGATAGAACAGGAGGGAACCTATCCGTTGCCCGAAGCCCAATTGGACCGTTTTATGTTTGCCATAGAACTAAAATACCCCTCCATTGAAGAAGAAATACAAGTGGTGAAATCTACCACTTCGGATAATGAAATCCAGATAAATACCCTGTTTAATGCCGACGAAATCATTGAGGTTCAGCACTTGATCAGGCGAATACCCGTTCCGGACAATGTGGTGGATTATGCCGTAAGACTGGTTAACAGAACCCGGCCAAATCAAAACGGTGCATCGGACTATGTAAATAATTATATCGATTGGGGGGCAGGCCCACGGGCATCACAAAATCTGGTACTCGCAGCTAAGGCACATGCGGCAATCCATGGAAAATTCTCTCCGGACATCGAAGATGTAAAAGCAGTGGCCCTGGGAATATTGCGCCATAGGATACTTAAAAACTACAAAGCGGAAGCAGAAGGTATCACAGAGGATAAAATTATTGGGGAATTATTATAAAATAATTTTCCTCGCACTTATTTAGTACGATTCTAATTCCAAATTACTTTACGATTTAGTAAATTTACCGAATTACGAAAATCTAAAAACTCAATTGTATAATGGCATTTGATATAAACATGATTAAGGGCGTTTACGCTTCCATGGGGGAACGCGTGGAAAAAGCCCGAGAACTGGTTGGTAAGCCCCTAACGCTTTCGGAAAAGATTTTATACTCCCACTTGTGGGACGGCGATCCAGAAAAGGCATATGTAAGAGGAAAGGATTACGTTGATTTCGCTCCCGATAGAATAGCTTGTCAGGATGCAACAGCCCAAATGGCCTTGCTACAGTTTATGCAAGCAGGAAAAGATAAAGTGGCGGTGCCGACCACAGTTCACTGTGATCACTTGATTCAAGCCAAAGATGGTGCTGCGGCAGATTTAAAGCATGCCAACGAGACCAGTAGCGAGGTATTTGATTTCTTGGGTTCTGTATCAAATAAGTATGGAATAGGATTTTGGAAACCGGGAGCAGGTATCATCCACCAAGTAGTATTGGAAAATTATGCATTCCCGGGCGGAATGATGATCGGAACAGATTCCCACACCGTAAATGCAGGTGGCCTGGGTATGGTAGCTATCGGAGTTGGTGGAGCCGACGCGGTAGATGTAATGGCCGGTATGGCATGGGAACTTAAATTCCCAAAGTTGATCGGTGTAAAACTTACCGGTAAACTTTCTGGTTGGACAGCACCCAAGGACGTAATTCTAAAAGTGGCCGAAATCTTGACCGTAAAAGGGGGAACAGGTGCCATTGTTGAATATTTTGGCCCTGGCGCAACCGCAATGTCCTGCACAGGAAAAGGAACTATTTGTAATATGGGGGCCGAGATAGGTGCAACCACTTCTACCTTTGGATACGACGAATCCATGGAGCGTTACCTAAGGGCGACCGATAGATCTGATGTAGCCGACGAGGCCAATAAGGTAAAAGAGCACTTAACAGCAGATCCAGAAGTATATGCCGACCCAGAGCAATATTTTGATCAAGTGATCGAAATTAACCTATCCGAGTTGAAGCCCTTGTTGAACGGTCCTTTTACCCCGGACTTGGCAACGGAAGTTGGAACTATGAAAGAAAAAGCCGAAGCCAATGATTGGCCTTTGGCAGTGGAATGGGGATTAATAGGATCCTGTACGAATTCGTCTTATGAAGACCTTTCAAGAGCATCGTCCATTGCGCAACAAGCGTTGGACAAAAAACTAAAAACAAAAGCGGAATTTGGAATTAACCCAGGTTCTGAGCAAGTTAGATATACGACGGAACGTGACGGTATCTTGGAAATATTCGAAAAATTGGATGCCAAGATATTTACCAATGCCTGTGGACCTTGTATTGGTCAATGGGCACGTTACAAGGACCCAAAAAATGCACCAAAGAACAGTATTGTACACTCCTTTAACCGAAACTTTGCAAAACGTGCGGACGGTAACCCAAATACCCACGCCTTCGTAGCTTCACCGGAAATGACCGCTGCAATAGCCATTGCAGGCCGTTTGGATTTTAACCCGTTAACGGACAAGTTGATCAACGAAGATGGCGAAGAAGTAATGTTGGACGAACCAACAGGATGGGAGTTGCCACCAAAAGGATTCGAAGTAAAGGAAAACGGATACGAAGAGCCCCAAAAAGATGGAAGTGGTGTGGTTGTAAAAGTTTCTCCGGATTCTGAGCGTCTACAACTTTTGGAACCTTTTACACCTATTACCGTGGATAACCTACAGGGTATGAAGTTATTGATCAAAGCCTTCGGAAAATGTACCACGGACCACATTTCCATGGCAGGACCTTGGTTGCGTTTTAGAGGTCATTTGGACAATATTGCCAACAATACGCTAATTGGTGCGGTAAATGCATTTAACCAAAAAACCAATTTTGTCAAGAATCAATTGACTGGAGAGTACGGCGGTGTGCCAGATACGCAACGTGAGTACAAAAAGAATGGAATTATGACGATAGTTGTGGGTGATCATAACTATGGAGAGGGATCTTCCAGAGAGCATGCTGCCATGCAGCCACGTCATTTGGGCGTTGCGGTCGTTTTGGTAAAATCCTTTGCAAGGATCCATGAAACAAACCTTAAAAAACAAGGGATGTTGGCCTTGACCTTTGCCAATGAGAGTGATTACGATTTGATTCAAGAAGACGATACATTCAATATTGTGGATGCTGCAGAATTTGCGCCGGACAAACCATTGACCATTGAGGTTGTCCATGCGGATGGAAGCAAGGATACCATCATTGCCAACCATTCGTATAACGATGCCCAGATAAAGTGGTTCAACGAAGGTTCGGCCTTGAACTTGATCAAAAAACAGAATGCTTAATTGTATCTAAATAATTTGTCAAAACTCCTGACGTTATACTGATGTCAGGAGTTTTTATTTTTTGAGAAACACAATTTAATGAAGATCAGTAGAAAGACCATCCTCAATGTTATATTGATTCTTTTCATCCTATCTTTTTTTGTTACTCCGATTGGGTATTATGGGAAAATTTGGTTGAACCGTGCTTTTTCATTTTCACCATCGGTAATAGAAAAGTCGGAACGTCAACAAATAACCGATTACGATTGGCAGCTAAAAGATGAAGATTGGAACTTTTTTAACTTTAAAAGATCTAAAGGAAACGTAATCCTTATCAATCTATGGGCATCCTGGCGATTGCCCTCCGAGGCTGAACTTGCAAGTATTCAAGAGTTATACGACAAATATAAAGGGAAGGTGGATTTTTACATCGTTACCAACGAAGAGCAAGAGCCTGTTAATGCTTTCATGGAAGAAAACAATTTTACATTCCCTGTTACCTATTTGATCATTGGGGAAAAAACCGCAGTGGATACTAGTAAAGTGCCAACCTCTTATGTAATCGATAAAGCGGGAAATATTGTAATCCATAACGAAGGAATCGCTGACTGGAGCACTACAAAGGTGTACAATTTACTGGATGAATTGATTGCGGAATGAAAATTACCAAAGAACAGATCAGTAATGGTATATGGATATTGGCCATCTTGCTAATACTTTTTACACCTATTGGTTTTCATGTAAGGGTTTGGGTCAATAAAGTGGTTGCTGTTGTAGTTAGTCCGGGCACGGTAAACAAAAACGAGCAGGCGGTACTGGAAGATTACCATTGGGAACTTGTGGATAGGGAGGGGAATAAAATGAACCTTATTTCTCACAAAGGCAAAGTTGTATTGATCAATGTTTGGGCTACATGGTGCCCGCCTTGTGTGGCAGAATTACCAGGTTTCGCCGCTTTGTACAAGGATTATGGCGATAAAGTTGTTTTTGCTTTTGTCGCCAATGATGAGGAGGACAAAGTTTCGGCCTTTTTAGAGAAAAAGGAATATGATCTTCCCGTTTATTTTCAAGCTTCCTATACGCCAAAAGTTTTGGCAAGCAACTCAATTCCTGTTACTTATATTTTAAATAAAGAAGGCAACATTGTGGTCAATAAAACAGGTGCTGCCAATTGGAACTCGGACAAGACCAGAGCACTTTTGGATAATCTACTTGCCGAATAAAATCAGTTTTTCTTAAAATATTTAAAGGGAACCAGCAACATGCCAAAACACTCGCCATCTTCTTTTCCCAGATGCTTGTGGTGAATTTTGTGCGCTCGGCGAACACCTCGCGCATACCAATTATTGGCGTTTCTAAATATTTTGAAGCGTTGGTGTATAAAAATATCGTGGACCATAAAATAAGCGATGCCATAGGCAAGTATTCCAAAACCCAATGGCCAGCCGTACCAGAAGGACGTATAGCTGCCCAGATAAAATAGTACC
The DNA here is from genome assembly GCF_023716465.1 of Flagellimonas marinaquae. Lineage (NCBI taxonomy): Bacteria > Pseudomonadati > Bacteroidota > Flavobacteriia > Flavobacteriales > Flavobacteriaceae > Flagellimonas > Flagellimonas marinaquae. The sequence continues at coordinate 320,244 of NZ_CP092415.1, read as the reverse complement.
ATGCTCACCACGGCATAAAAAATAAAGAAGGCATCGTTCCGCTCAAACCACGAGTCGTGGTCCTTTTTGTGATGGTCCTTATGAAGGCTCCACAAAAAGCCGTGCATGACATATTTATGGGTGAACCACGCCATAAATTCCATAAAGCAGAAGGTCGATAAAAATATTAGTATCCAAAGTGCTACTTTCATTGTACCAGTTGCAATTTATAGTTTACATAGGATTGGGCCAAGAGACCAAATTTTTGATAATTGGGTACTCGAATCCGGGTATTTTTGATTTCCAACGGGGGAGTGCTCTGTAATTTTTGAAGCAATTTTTTGTAGTAGCGATACGCAGTGTAGACTCCAAATTTAGCTTGTTCCGGTAATTGAACAATACCCGAATACCCTAATGCAAAATCAGCTTTAATTTCGTCCACGATACGTTTTTTGGAAGCTTCGTCGAGTTCCATTAAATCTGTATTCGGGAAATAAGTTCTGTTAAGTTCTTCGTAATCGGCTTTTAGGTCCCGGAGAAAATTTACTTTTTGGAAGGCAGAACCCAGTGCCATCGCAGATTCTTTTAATTTTTCGTATTTCTCTTTATCTCCTTGAACAAAAACGCATAGGCACATCAATCCCACAACATCGGCAGAACCATAAATGTATTCGCGATATTCATCAAATGTCTCGTACCTCTTTTTGGTAAGGTCCATTCGCATACTTTTCATAAAAGAGGCAACCAAATGGTAAGGTATATCGTACTTGTGATAGGTGTGCTGAAAAGAGTTCAATATTGGGTTGAGGCTAATTTTTTGCTCGATAGCGCGATCCATCTCATTCTCAAAAGCATCAAAAAGCTGCTTTTTGTCGTACTCATGAAAGGTGTCCACAATTTCATCCGCAAATCGAACAAAACCATAAATGTTGTAAATGTCCGCTCGGATGGAGGGAGCCAACATTTTGGTCGCCATGGAAAATGAAGTACTGTAGGACTGGGTTACAATCTTACTGCAACTATACGAAACGTCGTCAAAAATAGTTTTCATCTCTTTTCTTCTTTAATGATTAAATCGGCCACCAGTTTACCGGATATCAGGGAAGGTGGGACCCCTGGTCCGGGAACGGTCAACTGACCGGTAAAGAACAAGTTTTGGACCTTACTACTTTTAAGGTTAGGTCGCAAAAAAGCGGTCTGGCGCAGAGTGTTGGCCATACCATAGGCGTTTCCTTTGTATGAATTGTATTGTTCCACAAAATCGTTTACACAAAAACTATCTCTAAAAATTACGGAATTTTTTACAGATTGTTGGGTCAGATTTTCGAATCTGTCCATAATTATATCAAAATATTGGTCTCGCAGTTCGGGCGTATCCTCAAGGTCTGGAGCAATCGGTATCAAGAAAAATCCGTTTTCTTTGCCATTGGGAGCCATGGAGGCATCCGTTACGGACGGAAAATTAGCATAGAACAAAGGTTTGCTCGGCCATTGTGGGCGATCATAAATTTCCTCGGCATGCTGTTCAAAATCAGTGTCAAAAAAAAGATTGTGATGTTCAATGTTTTCCAGCTTTTTATCGAATCCTACATAAAAAAGAAGAGATGAAGGGGCGTATGTTTTTTTATCCCAATACTCCTCGGAGTACTGTCTATATTTTTTGTCCAACAGGGTTTCGGAATGGTGGTAATCCGCTCCACTTACCACAAAATCGGCTATCTGGTTTGTGCCCTTGCTTCGGATACCGAGCACTTTGCCCTCGGATACCAAAATATGGCTGGCTGGACTGTTGGTGTGTATGGTTACGCCCAAGGATTCGGCCAAACTCTTCATGGCCTTTATAATCTCGTACATTCCTCCTTTTGGATGCCAAGTGCCCAGTCCAAAATCGGCAAAATTCATAAAATTGTAGAAAGAAGGTGTATTACTGGGTTTTGCGCCCAAAAACAAAACGGGAAACTCTAGCGTGGATACCAATTTTGGGTTTTTGAATCGCTTTCTAACCTGCTGGCTTATGGTTTTAAAAAATTGGTCGACTTTTAGAACGGTTTCTTTGGTTACCAGTTCCAACGGTGAAAGACCAGGTCTGAGAACAACTTTGTTAATGGCAATGTTATAGTTTTCCTGGGCTTGGCCTATAAACTGTTTTAGGTGCTGACTGCTACCGGACTCAATACGTTCAAATTCATCACAAATGGCATCCATACAGTCCCCAATGGTCATGGTATCGTCTTGGAAGAAGATCTTGTAGGCGGGGTTGAGTTTGTCCAATTGATAGTAATCGGAAGTTTTTTTACCGAAATCGGCGAAGAATTTATCAAAAATATCGGGCATCCAATACCAACTTGGACCTATGTCAAAAGTAAATCCTTCCTTGGTCAGCTGCCTTGCCCTGCCGCCCACAGTGTCGTTTTTTTCAAAAATTTCAACGGAATAACCGGCCTTTGCCAAATAACAGGAGGCAGAGAGCGAGGAAAAACCAGAACCGATTACTATTACCTTTTTCATTCGTCTTTAAAGTGATTCAATAAGTTGGTCTATGGACTTGAAAATTTTTATGGGCTCCTTAGGTTTTAATTCTCCTATTTCTTGGATTTGATGTCCGAGGACAAACAATTGGGAGGTTGGGGATTTTTTCAGGACCTTTAGGAATTTATTAAAATAATCCCCCATATCATCTTTTGTAGGAGCAACAGTAAAATAAGAAACAAAGCGTATGTTGGTATAATATTTTAACAGATCTTCCAAGCTTTCGATGGGCATGGTCTGTCCCAAATATATGGTTTTGTACCCTTTTAAAGCCAATTGATAGTTAATGTACAAAAGACCTAATTCATGAATTTCGTTTTCTGGCAAAAACAGGACATACACTTCGTCTTTTCTGGAAGGTGTCTCAAACTGAAGCATCTCGGTGTGTATGTATATTTTCTGTTTGATCAAGTTCGAGATAAAATGTTCGTGGGCCGGACTGATCGTATTGGTCTGCCATAACAACCCGAGCTCGTTGAGCAGTGGTATAAAAACCTCGTTGAAAATTTGGGTAAAAGACTTTTCTTCCATTAGACCGTTGTAGGTTTTTAGGAAGAGTGACTGATCAAAATTGAGCATAGCCAACTTAAAAGAATTTATGGAGTGGCTTTTCTCGCTATTTTTAGCTATGATTTCGTTGACCAAAGATGGTATGTTTTGGTCCCCTAACTTGGCGATTTTGGAAATTTTGTACCCATTATTGTACAGTAAGGTTACGTTCAAGAGCTTTTGTAAGCTTTCCAAGTTGTAGGTGCGAATGTTTGTATCTGTTCTTTCCGGACTGAACAAATTGTATCTTTTTTCCCAAATCCTTATAGTGTGGGCCTTGATTCCGGATAGGTTTTCCATATCCCGAATGCTGAAAGATGTTTTTACATTGTTCATTGTTTGAGTTTAAACGTTAAACAAATTTACGATTAAAAAAATGTTGTCCTAGTTTTTTATCATAAATTTTAGAATCCACTTCGGTAATATCAGGCTTTTGGGAAAAAGTTTGAGGATTTTTCAGGAAAGGTTGATGAACAAAAAAACCGCAAGTTATTGCGGTTTTTTTCTGTGCCCACGACTGGAGTCGAACCAGCACGTCCTTTCGAACACTACCCCCTCAAGGTAGCGTGTCTACCAATTCCACCACGTGGGCCTTTGGAATTTTAAGTGTGCAAATATAATTTTTTTGTCTAAAAGGTGAGGGTATAAATATCTTTTTATGGGTTTTAAAAGAGTTTTATTGAATAGAGCATAGATTTGTTTTTAATTTACCCTAATCTTATTGTTTTGCTTTTGTTGAAGGGTGGATAAATTCCTGTAATTTTGTGGATTGTTGGCTTAATAACTCACTATGGACAAGGAATATGGTCGCTTATTGTACAACTATCTTCTAAAAACTGGCATGGCAGAAGGTTTGGCCACTTATCTCAATTTGATATTGCTTCTTTTGGGTGTTCTGGTCGTAGTGTTAATATTGGATCTGCTTATTTGGAAGACACTTCGCGCCATATCCGTTCGGGTAGCCCGTAAGTCGAAGAACAATTTCGATAATTTTCTGGTGACACACCGAGTTCCCAGATATGTAGCGCACATAGTTCCCTTTGTAATATTTCTAGAATTTATTCCTGTTGCGTTCGTGGATTTTCCTTATGCACAGGGTATAGCCCTGAAAACCACAAAGATTTTCTTTGTTCTGCTAATTCTTTTGATTTTCAGGAAGTTTTTCAAAAGTGTGAACGGTTATCTAAAAACACGGCCCAGATTTAAGGACAAGCCTATTGATAGCTACGTACAGGTATTTATGATCTTTGCCTGGATAATCGGAATACTTACCATTTTTGCCATAGTTACGGAAACAACGGTGTGGAAGTTTTTTACAGCGTTGGGGGCGGCCTCTGCGGTAATTCTACTCATATTTAAAGATTCCATTCTTGGTCTTGTGGCAAGTATTCAAGTTACCATAAACGATATGGTCCGCATTGGGGATTGGATCACATTCGAAAAATATGGTGCCGATGGTGATGTGATCGAGATAAGCTTGGCCACGGTAAAGGTCCAGAATTTTGATATGACCATTACCACCATTCCAACATATGCATTGATCTCCGATTCATTTAAAAATTGGCGGGGCATGCAGGTCTCGGGCGGAAGAAGAATAAAAAGATCTTTGTTGATCCGACAGAAAAGTATCCGTTTTTTAACACCCGCGGAAATAGAATCACTTAAGAAAATACACTTGGTCGAGGCATATATCACCTCAAGGAACGATCAGATCAATTCTTATAACGAAGCCAATCAGATCAATAAAGATCTGTTGGTGAACGGCAGGAACATGACCAATTTTGGTCTTTTCAGAAAATATGTTTCCAATTATTTGGAAAATCATTCCGCCATCAACAAGAAAATGACATTGATGGTAAGACAATTGCAACCGACCCCGCAAGGAATCCCTCTGGAAATCTATGCATTTAGTTCTGATAAAAGATGGGAAAACTATGAATACGTGCTGGCCGATATTTTTGACCATTTATTGGCGGCATTGCCCTATTTTTCTTTGGAACTTTTTGAATATCCCGTTTCCAAAAATGTGGTCGATTTTAGCGATGACACTTTGAATGCCTAGCTTTACGTTATTGCGGCTGCAAGGGCAATTTGGACCATGTCCCCGAATGTGGTTTCGCGATCCTTGGCCGGAAGACGTTCACCTGTTACCAAGGAGTCGGAAATGGTAAGGACTGTTAGCGCCTTAATATTGTATTTGGCGGCGATGGTGTACAAACCTGCCGTTTCCATTTCCACGCAAAGTACACCATATTGGGCCCATAACTTGTATTCCTCAGGATCATCGCCGTAGAACTCGTCCGACGATAGCACATTTCCTGCTTTTATGTTGATATTGTTTTCCCTGGCGTAGTTCACGGCCTTTATAAAAAGGTCAAAATCGGCTGTGGGCGAATAATCCGAGTTTATAAACCTGGAGTTGTTCATACCAGAAGTGGTGGATGCGGCCATCGCGAGGACCACGTCGTTTAGTTTTACATCTTTTTGATACGATCCTGCCGAACCTACACGGATTATATTTTTTACGCCATAATCATTGATGAGTTCATGAAAATAGATCATGGCCGAGGGCATTCCCATTCCACTGCCTTGTACCGAAACCCGATTTCCTTTATAAGTTCCGGTGTAACCCAACATGCCCCGAATCTTGTTATAGCAAATGGGATTTTCCAGAAAGGTTTCCGCAATCCATTTGGCCCGTAAAGGATCACCGGGCATTAAAACGGTTTCGGCAATTTCACCAGGTTTGGCTTCTATGTGAGTGCTCATGGAATACTTATTTTATTAAATCGGGCCCAGAGGATGTGCCAATTCTGGAAACTCCTAGCTCAATATATTTTTTTGCGGTTGCTTGATCTTTTACTCCGCCAGATGCTTTTATTTTTAGTTCGTCGCCGACTATCCCCTTCATCAGTACAACATCATCATAGGTAGCTCCTCCCGTTCCAAAACCAGTGGAAGTCTTTACAAAATCGGCTCTGGCATCCTTGGCTAAAGAGCACGCTTCCTCCTTTTCGGCATTGGTAAGGTAGCAAGTTTCTATAATCACTTTCAATACGGTTTCCCCTATGGCTTCTTTTATGGCCTTGATTTCTTCACGAACTGCATCGAACATGCCCGATTTTAACCAACCAATATTGATCACCATATCAATTTCGTCCGCACCATGGTCTATGCAGTCCATTGCTTCAAATATTTTGGCTTTGGTGGACATGGCGCCAAGTGGAAATCCGATTACCGCAGCAAGCTTTACTGGTGATTCCTTTATTGCTTTCTTGGCAACCGCAACATTACAGCCATTTACACAAACGGCATAAAAATGATGTTTTATGGCCTCATCACATAATTTTTGGATATCCGAAACGGTGGCCGTGGGTTTTAAATTGGTATGGTCTATAAAATCGGCTAATTCCATATTAATGGTTAAAGAGTTGCTTAAGTTTAAAGATCGTAAGCATTTCCGACCTGTTTTTTCCTGCAAACGAATTTGCAATGGAATCGGCAGTTTCAACAATCAGTTTTTTAAGACTTTCGGAAAACTTTTCGGGGTGATCTTTATAAAAATCCTTAAACTCGTTAAAATATTCATCTCCCTCCTTTTCTTCACCTTCCAGCCAATCGAACACAATCTCGATCTGATAGGCCGCATCGGTATGGAATTCGTCCTCAACATCGTCCACATCCAACCAGAACTGCCTAACATATTTCCGCAAGCGTTCGACTTCTTTGGGCCTAACATTGTTGTCTGCCATGGCCACGGCGTAAAATAATTTTCCAAGGTTTTGGTAAAATTCGTTTCCTATTTTCTCAGAATTCAGCATACCCTCATTTTTTAGTTTTCATAAATGTAGAACCAATACTACTTATTTTTTATGACATTGCTCAATAAATGTATGTCGTTGAAATGATTTAGGGGTTTGTTTCGCTCTCCATTTTAGTTAATCCCATGTTGATTCCATTTGATCTAAATTGAAACAACGCATCTATGCTAAATAATTATGACAATAATTTAACAAACAGATAAAGTAGAATAATATCGATAAATTTAAAGAAGTGCGTAATATTCAATTTTATAAATTAAACTAGAAGTATGGTAGCCAAACAAAGATTTTCGGCACGTAGATTTTCGTTGATGGTCATGTTGTCCATTTTTGCGATTTCGTGCAAACAGACCAATACCAAATCTAACGACCATCATAACCAAGGAGATGGAAATGATGGCCACCACCACACACACTACGTGGAGTTGGATACGGTGCTTTCCCATAAACTGATATTTCCAAGTAAAGTCCCGGATAGGGTAATTGCCAATTTGCCAGAGAATGCCTCCACAACACTAGCGGTGAACTGGCGTACCAATCAACAGATAGATACCGCTTATCTAGAGGTTGCGGTGGCTACCGATGGCCCCGAATTTAAATTGGGAGATGTTCAACGTATAAATGCATCTACCCAAAAATTTGAAAATAAGCATGAAAGGCACAATGAACCTTTGGTGAAGGCCAATTTTCACTCGGCCAGTATAACGGATTTACAGCCCAATACCACTTATGTATACCGGGTGGGAACCGATATGTTCGGAACAGATGGTGATAAACTTTGGACTGAATGGTTCCAGTATACTACAGCTTCCGATAAAGAAGGGGAGGAATTTAGCTTCATATATTTTGGTGATGCACAGAACGATGTTAAATCCATGTGGAGCCGTGTAATCCGAAATTCGTATAAGAAATTCCCGTCTGTGGATTTTATGTTACATGCAGGGGACTTGATCAACAGTCAAGATTCCAATTTGGAGTGGGGCGAGTGGTTCCATGCCGGAAGTTTTATCCATGCCACAGTACCAAGCATGATGACTCCGGGCAATCATGAATATCGGGGCGAAGAGCTCACAACTTTATGGAAGCCCCAATTTAATCTGCCCAAAAATGGTCCTAAAGATTTGGAATCGGTTTCTGAGACCACATATGTTTTGGATTATCAAGATTTGAAAATAGTTTCCATAGACGCAGTACTTTTTGATAGGAATGAAGAATCCAGGGAGCCACAAGTTCAATGGCTGGATTCTGTTTTGGCCAGCAACACCAAGAAATGGACAGCTCTGACCATGCACTTTCCCCTGTACACCCCTGCCCAGAGAAGAGAAGATAATGCCGCCTTGATAGAAAACCTTAAACCATTGATAGATAAATATAAGGTAGACCTAGTTTTGCAGGGGCACGATCATACTTATGCAAGAGGACAGATCAGTAACGAAAGCTCTGGGGTAACCACCATGTCCGACGCAGGAACAATCTACGCAGTATCCGTTAGTGGCCCTAAAATGTACGAATCCACCAATAAGGACTGGATAGAAAGAAGAGGGGAATTTACCCAATTGTTCCAGATCATAACCATAAAAGGGGATAAGTTGAGCTATGAGGCCTACACACCGATCGGAACTTTGTACGATGCCTTCGATTTGATCAAAAAAGGGGAGAAGAAACAATTGATCAATCGCATTCCAGATACGCCTATTCGACTAAAAAAGGATTTTGTTGAGTAAATAAACATTAGGGAATACCTCTTCTCCACGAAATTTAATATGCTAGGGGTAGGTATTCTGAAATATAGGCTGGTCGCTTTGGTTGTGCAAAAGCGACCAGCTTTTTTTATGGGTTGATCTTAAAACAAAAACCAATGAACGGTGTTCGTCGGTTTCCGTAAAAGTAACCTGACTGGGCTCGAATCTCCCTTCATTAGCCCAGTATTTATCAATATCCTGAGAAGGTTCACATCTGTTATTGACGAATTACTTTCTTAATTTCAGATATAATAAAACAGTTGGACATGATTGGCATTTAAATGATAAGTAATCGTTTACTTGAAATTTAATGGGGTTGGCCTTAATTTTTCATAAGTGTTCATAAAATCGATTAGTATTCAAAGATGATGATGACATGGGCTGGTTTTTACAGGTGAACTTTGGTCGAACAAAAGATGATTTTCTTCCCGGTATTGAATAATAATTGGTTTTCGTTTCCGATTTTCATTTTGGCAAGCACAAAAATTCTCATGCAAAAATTCTAATTATGTGTTTTTTCCATTTCATGTATCATTTCTTTGGCAACAATGGCGGAAGAGGGAAGAAACATCGTTGTTACAATTCGCTCGTCAACCAACACATCATGTTTATCGTTCAGGTCACTTTTGTTTTGAAACTTAGCTCCATTAGCACGTAATTGATCCTCTAGCATTATAGGCAACAAGGTTCCTTGTTTAGCCCAGCTTTTGGTAACCTCCGTTGAATTTGGAAATCCGGTCACTTTTTTATCCTTGACCATATATTCGCCATTACTCAGTTTGACATTGGCAAAAGCGCCAGGACCATGTCCGCATCCCCCGACGACTCCGACAGCTTCATATATATTGGCAATTATTTCAAGCATATCTTCGTTATCTGCAACATCAAATAGTGGCCCATAACCCCCTCCAATAAAAACAGCCTTATAGTTTTTATAATCTACCTGATCTGGTGTTAATGAGGCTTCAACCTTACCATTGAAATCTTCATATTTAATGGCATAACTGCTTATGCCCATAGGATCCATGGAGAAAGGCACCTTTTCACCCGTGGGTGAAACAAAATCCACTTCATATCCATGAGAAACAAAAATGTGGTATGGAGGTGCTACCTCCCATAGATTGTTGCCCGCGAAGTGTTTTTCTGGGTCTCCCATATCTTCTGTATTTGAAACTATAATTAGGACCTTCCCCTTTTCATCCTTAGTGCAGGCAAGGATAAATGAGACTATCAATAAGACTAAGCATACTTTTTTCATTTTTTACTTTATTAAAATTTAAACCATTTCTTTGTTACAATAGGTAGCTTTCTCGAAATCCCTTACATTCATTGAAATAATGGGAACCTTTGGAAACATTGCTTTTAATGCTGTTACAATTTGTTTTGACAGGTTCATTTTTTGGATAGTATTTCTTCCTTCCATGATGTTCGCAAAAACGTGGATGAAATCATCATCCGTATTTCCCGTATTGTAATGTTGAAAAGGACGAATACGTACTTTTATTTCTTCCGGCACAAATAATCCGGTTGATTTTACCGTGTCATAGACTTTCTGCATGATATCTTCCGGCAACTCCTGCTCTAGAATTGGTGTTGAACAGTCTATTACAAAATGTGGCATAATTTCATTTTTTAATTTTTTTGTCTCAACCTATTCACCTCATGTGATAGATCATCCTATTGTCCCTGCGTGCACTTTGTTGAAACTGACAATCCCTAGCAGTTAGATTGCAATGGCTTCGTCCTTTTCATCTGCATCTAAGTTTCCTAGGATTATTGGTCTTTAGCTCAAAACACACCTATTCGAACACCAGAGATAGACATTATCAGTTTCAGCTGGTGGATTTAAGCAGTTTTTCAGCTTGTTCTTTTAGCAGGTTTTTAGAAATCAATTCGTTAGCTATATCCCTTGCTTTTTCTTTTTCATCCAACGAAATATAGGTTTTGGCCAATAACAATTGTAGATTCTCATTAAAAAAGTATGGTGAGGCCAACTCGATCAATTCAGCTCCTTTTAATAATCCCTCATTGTTCTCGGTGGAGGCCAGAATTTTATAATAGCCGTAGGCTGCTATCAATGGTATGTCGTAGTTGGCTTTGTTTTTGGTAAGTTCTGTTTCAACCCATGCCATGGTTTTTGTGTTATCCAATAGGTCCTGTATTAGATATGCACTCCTCTCATCATTGTACAATGCTCTTTTAACAGGAGTAAGGCCCATAGATGCCACAACAGCTTCGGCCGTACCTGTTGTAGAGAACGGGTTTTGACCGGTAACAAACTTTCCCGACACAACAACTTTGGACAACATAAAATCAGTTTGCTTAAAAATGGCGCCCCTTGACTCTAATTTGGTTTCCAAGCTAAACGGGAACTCCTTTACCCATTTTTTTCCAAAAAGCTCCTCTTCTATATTACAAAAACTGGTTAACTCAACATCTTTGATAATGTAGTCATCACCGTTTTTGACATTAACAAAGGCCGCTGGACCATGACAAACCGATGATATTACAGCTCCTTGCTTAAGGTACAAATTTGAAATGATATCTTGAAGGGCAGGGTCGTAGGGCAGATCAAACATCGCTCCTTTACCGCCAACAATATAGATGGCATCATAATCTTCGGCACTAACATCGGAGGTAGCTTTGGTATCGTCCAGTAAACTGAGAGCTGATTTGTCCTCTAGGAATATTTTGTTGTAAGACTTGTCCTTGTTGTATTCGTCCGATTCTACCGGTCCTCCCTTTGGACTGGCGACATCAATGGATAGCCCATTATTTTTAAAAATTAAATAGGCTTGGGAGAATTCGTCAAATTCGTAACCCGGTCGTGTCGATCCCATATCCTTTCCATAACTACTGACCACCATCAAAACTTTTTTGTGGGTGTCTTTGGATTGGGAAAAAAGGATTACAGGTAAAATAAATGCAATGATTAAAATAGTTTTCTTCATTTTTTGATTGTAGATAAAGAACACGATCGGATGACTCTTTTGTTACACAATACATTGAGGTAACCGCAAATAAGAGATTCCTTTTATGATTGAATCGTTACTTTAAACCTGTTAAGCTTCGAACGAATATCTTCTTTCAAATTTTCGTCAGTGATTTTTCCATCCATAAAGTGTTCATAAAATGAAGGCAACGAAAAAGTATCCGTAACCTTTGCACCCATAAACGGAAAGTAGCCCCTTGCGGATTCTAATACGGTCGCTCCACCTCGAGTGCCAGGTGAGGTGGCCATCAAGAGCATGGGTTTTTCTCTCCATACCTTCATATTTGACCTGGATAGCCAGTCTAAGGTATTTTTAAACACTGCTGCATATGAGCCATTATGTTCGGCGAGTGATATCAGAAAGCCATCCGCAGTATCAAATATTCTGTCCAGTTTCTTGACTGCAGGAGGAATACCGTTCTCAGTTTCAAAATCAACCCCATAAATGGGCAAAACATAATTGTTGAGGTCGATTGGGATAATTTCTACGTTTTCAAGTAAGCTGGCCGTGTAGGTCAACAGAGTTTTGTTAATGGAGTTTTGACTGTTGCTTCCTGCTATTGTGATGATTTTTTTCATGATTTTTGTTTTTGGATTAATAGGATTTATAAAGTTTTTCGGTAATACAGGCCGAAAGATGTTTTTTCAATAGGGTCGGGACCATATTGGTCATAGTCAACGCCAATACCAATTTGGTGCCCTGTAAACGATACTCCTGCGCGTAACTGCTGAAAACTTCTTGAGTGCGTTTTAAATTTGTCCCAGATAGTTAAAAATTGTCCGTTTAACCAAAGGGAAGCTTTGTCGTTTATAGGTGAGTTGAACTGAAACTGCGCAAACACCTCGGCATAGCCGGCTTTCTTTTGTTCGGAATGGGCAACCGTGGGAATAAGTACAAACAGTGTCTGTGAATTTTTTAGAATGAGCCTTGCGGAAAGGCGTTCCGCATAACCGGCAAAACTGTTGTAATAAATTGAAGGGCCAACTCCTATATGCTTATTGATGTTCCAAAATAACGTGGGCTGCACGCCTACTTCATCAAAAACTGAGTTCTCGTTTTTTCTGAATTTTTGAAAGAAAGCAAGGGTAGCGATACTGAGCGTATTTTTGTTATTGATGGGATAACTTGAATAGATCGTGAAGTCTGTCTTGTCCAAACCTGAAAACAGCTCTACTTGGGTAAATTGCGCATTCAAGACTCCTGCAAATACAATGAATTTCAACGAAGTAAGTGTGACTATTTTTTTCATGCTTCAAAATTCCGAGAGGATTGCACGAAAAAAAATAAACTAGTTTAAGACTTTTACATCCGGTTGACCTTGGAGATGATCTTGCTCATAAACTCTGGAGTAATGCCAATGTAGCCCGCGAGGTCCTTTTGGGTAATTCGATGTACAATATTGGGATATTTTCGTTTAAATTCGATATAACGCTCCTCTGCGGTCAAGGATATACCCTGGTTGGAACGTTTTATATAGCTTATGAGTGATTTTTGATAGAGTATTCGGTAGAAGCGTTCGAATTTTGGTATCTCTTGGAAAAGTAAATCGTAATTGGTCCTTGAAATACCCAATAATTCAGAATCCTCGGTAGCTTTTATAAAATAATGCGATGGGGTCTTGGTCATAAAACTGGCCATGTCGCCCGTCCAATGATCCTCAACGGCGAACATAGAAATATGTGGAGTACCTTCTTTATCCAAAGTATAGACCTTTAGGCATCCTTTGGTTATAAAATATTCGTACCGGGCAATTTCCCCCGCTTGCAATAAAAAGGCTTTTTTTCTGACCCTTATTTTTGTAAGCAAAGAAGTATATTTCTGTTTTTCGAGCTCGGTCAAATCAATGAACCTACATACGTTATCAATAATTAGTTGATGTGGGTGCTCCAAGGTGAAGATAGTTTTGTGTACGTTCTTTAAAATTAAGGATTTGATCGAGGATGTAGCGAAGTTGTCCTCTTTTTTTTCAATGAATGGTTTGTGGTCGGTTGTCTGATTGTTTAATCTATTGAAAGTTTTGGTACAGAAAATTCAAATTTCAGTTGAAAACCATTCCAAATAAAAAAGTCTGCTCATGGTAAGCAGACTTTTATAAAGCGATATGTTTTTAAAGTGACCTGACTGGGTTCAGAACCTGTGTTCATCAGCCCAGTGTATATCAATATCCTGAAAGAGTTCACATTATATGTTGACGATTTGTGAACTTTTATGGTTGAATTTCTTTCGTCATATCAAATATAATTAAACTGTCATAAATGGGTGGAATTGTAATGATGAGTTGTCGTTTGTTTAAACTTTGATTTATCTCAGGTCCTCTTAAATCCCATCAAACTATTTTGAGGTCAATTGCCCCCAAGAAGAAGACTAATACTCCTTGCACCTAATTTAAGCCAGATATATTTTAGTTAACTTAGTGATTAAGAGTGATGAAAAAAATGGCCATAAATAAATATAATCTTATTTGCATTCTTACATCAATAGGTATTTCATCATTTGGCCAAAATATACCCCAAGAGTTTTTGACCAACCAATCACAAATAGATTCCCTTTCAAAAATCCCAGCATATGATGATGCACTTCTGCTGGCATTGCAAAATTTGAAAATTGCAAAAAATATGTCCTCACTTTTTCTCTTGGGCAAAGCGCAAAGTGAGGTGGCCAATAACTACTTTCACAAAGGAAATTACGATTCCACACAGCACTATGCCAAAAAGGCCATCGCTTTGGGGACGGAGAACAATTTGCCCGAAGTGACCACCAGTGCACTACTTTCCATTGGAAACATACATTATTCAAAGTTTGAAGATGTTGATGCAATAGCCACCTACCAGCAAATAGATTCCATTGCAGAATTTTCGGGAGAAAAGAACCCATATGTTGTCAAAGCGTTGTTCAATTTAGGCAAAGTACTTTTAAGGACCTACAGCGTACAGGACACTTCTTATATCGGAAAGTCTGAACAATATTTTAAAAACGCCATACAAATGGCTTCGGAAATAAATGATAGCGATCAGGAACACTACGGCTATATTATGCTTGGAAATATTTTTGGACAACGAAAGGAATATCAAAAGGCCAAGCCCTATTTTAAAAAAAGCTTGACATATTTTAAAAGCAACGGTTCCATTGAAAACGTAGCTAATATTTATTGGTCCTTGGGTATCATAGAGACAGACCTCAATAATTATGATCAAGCCGATGCCTACTATAAAAAAAGGCTTGCCCTGCTCACTGACACGGGGGACCCTAATCAAATTGCCAACGCCAATCGGGTCTACGCTGGGTTTCTTCTAAGAATTGGGCGCTATAAACAGGCCGTACCATATTTTGAAGACGCCTATGCCTATTTTAAACAAGCCGATGCCGGTTCTAGTGGTGTTTTGTTGGGAATCACAAAAAACCTAGCAGAATCCTATGGAAAAACCGGGGACTTTGAGCAAGCGGTCGAATACTATGGACGATCATTCGTTCTGCAAGATTCTCTAGAGGCCCGAAAGCAAAAAAGCCTTGCTCTGGACCTTGAAGCCAAATACCAAACACAAAAAAGAGAACAAGAAATAGCACTGTTGAAATCACAAAATGAACTCGCCGAACAACAAAAAAGGAATCAGCGTAATCTTTTTTTGGGAGGAATAGGTTTAACATCCGTGGCAGTATTGTTTCTCTTTGTGCTTTATCGCAACCGTCTAAGAACGAATCAAAAATTAAGAGAGCTGGATGTGGCCAAATCAAACTTTTTTGCCAACATATCCCATGAACTGCGTACACCTTTGTCTTTGATACAGGGTCCGGTAGAACAGCAACTGGAGCGTGCGGAACTAAGCCAAGAAGATAAGCGGAACCTGACCATTGCCAAAAAAAACACCCAACAGCTCGCTACTTTGGTCGATCAGTTGCTGGACCTATCAAAACTGGAATCAGGATTTTACAAATTGCATGTAGGTAAAGCAATATTGTCCACTTTTTTGAAATCACAGGCGGAATCGTTCTTGTTCAGCGCTGAAAAAAAGTCCCAACAACTCCAAATAAAAATCTCCAAAGATCAAAATCATTATTGGTTTGATGCTGACATACTTCAGAAGGTCGTGGGCAATCTTTTGGGCAATGCACTAAAATACAGCCCACAAAATGCCAAGATAAATTTTGAGGCGGAAACCATAGAGGGCGTTCTCTCATTAACGGTGACAAATACAGGTGTATCCCTAACAAAAAATGAATTAAAGGAAATATTCAACCGCTTTCATCAAATTCATACCAATAAAAGAGGCACGGGCATTGGACTGGCGCTTACCAAAGAACTGGTCGGATTGCATAAAGGAAAGATTAAGGCCAAGAGCGGTCCGGAAAGTGTCACATTTCATGTAGAATTGCCCATGCTTGAAACCGACTACTCAAACGAGGAAAAAGTAACTGGCACAAAATCAACAAGTTTAAAGGAAACCTATCAAGAAAATACAGATGCCGTTGAAGATGAGAGTAAAGTATCCAGTACGAAAAGTGATGAAAGCCGGGACATTATTTTGATCGTTGATGACAATGAGGATCTACGCACCTATGTTTCTTCTATTTTTAATGACGAATTTAATATTGTTACGGCAGATAATGGAAGCATCGGTTTTGAAAAAGCACTGAAACAGGTTCCCGATCTTATCATAACAGACCTGATGATGCCCGAAGAGGATGGACTGAAATTGACCGAAAATTGTAAGACCAACGATGCTACGTCCCACATTCCCATTCTAATGCTCACGGCAAAGGCCGGTGATGAAAATAGACTGACAGGATTGGAAACAGGTGCCGATGCCTATCTGACCAAGCCATTCAACAACAAAATTTTGAAGCAGACTGCCAAAAACTTATTGGAGAGCCGCAGAAAACTACAGGAGCGGTTTAGTCAAGAGATTATTTTAACCCCAAAGGACATATCCATCAGTTCTTATGATGAACGCTTCTTGGAGTCCCTCCAAAATGTTTTGGACGATCATTTGGTCGCATCGGACTTTAATTCAAAAGATTTTGCAAAAGCTTTGGGTATGTCCAGAATGCAACTGCACCGAAAATTAAAAGCGCTCACGGGACAGACCACTACGGAATTTATTCGTAGCCAAAGGCTAAAATTGGCCGCTTCGCTACTACAAAAAAGTGATGTCAATATCTCCGAAATTGGCTATCAGGTAGGCTTTAACGATCATTCCTATTTTACAAAGTGTTTTAGGGAAACCTATGGAACATCTCCCTCTGAATTCAGTAAAAAATAACCTTCCCACGTCTTCTTAAGGTCAAGGTTTTCTGCCTTGTTACATATTTCATAGCCTTTGATACATAATTCATAGTCCTCAGCATTATGTGCCATTATGTTTGCTCCAGCGTTGAATGGTGGCCTACAACCATGCATTCAAACTTACCGATTGACTAACACAAAAACACTTCATATCACCATGAAGAAAAAGAGGTATGAAGGCATACTTGAAGAAGTTCCCCGATATGAGATTTATTTGAACGTGAACAAATTGCAAAAGGGAAAATATAAGCTAAAGATTATGAATAAAAACAATGTCATCAAAAGCACACAGTTCTCTAAAGAATAGGCCAAGGAGAAAAAACTAGTAGGGCAAAAACTGGGTTTATTGCAATAATCTACCACAACGTAATGAATCACTTTGGCCCAGTCCCTTAATAAACAAACTATTACCAAGAACAACCTAAAATTAACATACTTATGAAGCTTTATTTCAAATCAATTATCGTTTGTCTTATCCTATTGTGCCAAGGTTGCGGCAATGATGACAATGGAAACGGAGTTGTCGTTATTGATGATGATGGTGATGAGCCAACTATAAAAACATTGGCAACCTTGACTCCGTCTAACAACGAAAGCCCAGTTTCCAAAACACCTTCGATTAGCTGGGAAAATTACGATAGCGACCAACCGATAACATATTCCTTATTCCTTGGAACTACAGAAAATTCACTGACCGAAATCGAATCAGGACTCACAGTTACTTCGTATGAGATTGAAACGGACGATGCCCTTGATTTGAACACCGACTATTTTTGGCAAATCATTGCTTATGAAGAGGGCGAAACGGTGGCGGAAAGCGAAGTTCAAACATTTACCACCGAACTCGTATTCCCAAGCTTAATTACTGAAGACGCTGCATACGGTTCCAGAAAAGCCGCCGGGGTTGAAGTCTTTGATGATAAAATTTGGGTGATTGGAGGACGAAATGAAGCAGATGTTGCCCTTACGGATATATGGTCCAGTGATGATGGTGAGAATTGGACGTTGGAAGGCGATTTTCCTTTTGGGGGCATCTATGGACATGAATTGATTGCCTTCAACGGCAAGTTATGGATTTACGGAGGTATTTCTGAAGGTATCCTGTCCAATAAGATTTTTAGTTCAGAAGATGGCATTGCTTGGGTGGAAGAAACGGAGACTACGCCATTTATACAATATCAAAATTCAAAGTTTGAAGTTTTTGGGGATAGCATATTTAGAATTGCCGGCTATTCGGGCGATATAGATGACCTATCCCCAGAACGCAATGTGTACAGCAGTATCGACGGATTGAATTGGAATTTGGAAATAGAAAATCACGGGTTTGATACCAAGTACAGTTTCCAAATTGAAAACTTGAATGAAACCCTTTATTCCTTCGAGCCCAATCCAGATTTGGACATTGAAGAAATCAGTACAAGGACCAGTATGGATGGAATCAACTGGTCGAGCCCGGAAGTCTCAGAAATCCGTGAGAGGGGCATAAACTCGGTAAGGACCGTAGTATTGGATGATAAAATTATATTGATGACCACCCCTGTGGATGGCCCAAACCCCGATTCAACCTTTTACGAATCTTCCAACGGAGTAGATTGGGTAGCTGCCACAACGATTGATTCGGTTCCAATAAGAGCCATTTTCTATGCATTGGTCAATCTAAATGGAGAACTATTTGCCATTGGTGGAACACAACGGAGCAATTTTTCAACAACAAACAATACCGTTTGGAAACTTAACTGAAGATCTTAATCAATTCAATTAAATAAGCTTATGAAATCAATTGTTAAATTATTATTGGCCACCATGGTAACAGGTATTTGCACGCTGCATGCCCAAAAGTTGCCCAAGAACACAAACATCAATATTTCTCAGACCTCCAAAATAGATTTGAGCAATAAAATCATTGCCAAACCACAAAGGATAGACGTGAAAAAATTTGAAAGCCTTAATGCAAAACAAATAGCAAAACTTCCCGCAACCACATATGACCGTTCTGCGTTGTTAAGGCTTAAGTATAACAAATCATGGGAAATTGAACCTGGACGAATGACCGATAAGGATATGAAGGTAGTGTCATATTTTGGAAAATTTGAGCAGTCCCCTAGATACATCAGTGTGTATCCAGAAAACAAATATTATCCGCGAGTAAATAATGGAGCACCAGGGTTTCTGCCTGAAATGAGGTATCTGGTTTTGCAATTCAATCCAGAGGCCGGACAGAGATACCGCGTGATCATCAAACTTAAACCTGGGGAATACGGAAACAAAAAAGTGATGACCAATGTCACAGGAAGATATAACGATACGTGGTTCATCAATAACCAATACGACGAAATTATGTTCGATTTTATTGGTGATAGCAGAGAGATAAAGATAAGTCCGATTATAGCGGGGGCAGAGAACTATTATATCAAGTATGAACCATTGGAGATAGCGAATATTAAAGTTGATAGAATTGATGAATAGGCTTAACAGTAAGCCAAATTCAAAAATAGGAGTGCCTTAAGAAACATAATAACATCATTATGAAAGTATCAAACATAACCATTGCCTTTTTGGGCGTGTTGCTAATAGCTGCTTGCGGCAATACCAGTAAAGAGGAAAAATCAACTACAGAGAGTTCTGGGACAGATCTAAAATTGGAAGCTGCCAGCACAATGGATTTGGAGCAAAAAGGGGACTATGCCCAACTATACACGCCAAATGCAGATTGCAAACTTACCCCCTCCCAATTGGCGGAAGCTTTGGGATACAGCGATGGTCAAGTAGAAGAACAAAGCAACTATCAAGGAAATTGTTGGTATAAAGTGACCCATCCAGGCAATTTTACGGTCAACTACGGAATAAGCTTAGAAAAATGGGGAGACAAAAATATTGTCGAAGATGAAATAGAAAGTGGGCTGAAGAACGAGATGGTCGATGTGAGCATCAGTGAATCTGGCGATACCTATATAAAAAGACATCCGGTACAAGGCTTCCTGCTCCTGTTAAATACCAACTATGAAAACCCAATAAATATCAGCTATAGTTATTTGAACACCAGTGGCCCAAAACTGACGGATTCCCAAAGGGAAGAACAGAAAC
This sequence comes from Flagellimonas marinaquae, assembly GCF_023716465.1. Taxonomy (NCBI): domain Bacteria; kingdom Pseudomonadati; phylum Bacteroidota; class Flavobacteriia; order Flavobacteriales; family Flavobacteriaceae; genus Flagellimonas; species Flagellimonas marinaquae. Next base: position 300,266 of record NZ_CP092415.1, on the reverse strand, counting down.
AGAATACTTACAAAATTGCCAACTATCTTATTGATCACTACCAAAAATAAATTAAGATGAAACCATTGCAAAACATCTTGTTGTTTGGCCTCTTGCTCATTGGTGCATTTCAAGGATCTGCCCAACCTTTTACCTTGGACAAAGCGATTCAACCTGTGGAACTAAAACTCTTGGCAGACACTAGAGCGGGGCACGAAGGGGAATTGGGCATTGTTTATTTTAATAGACTAAAGGATTCCGCAATGTACCACTGCGTTACCGGGCACGACCTTTATAATTTTGTTGACGTTTTGGTGACCAGTGTAGACGGCACTCCATTAAAAGTAAGTTTGGCAAAAGATAATTGGGAAGCCGTGCAGGCCCAACAAAACACTGTCAATGCGCGAGATGGGGTAGCGGACTTCAAAATACGCACCTGGGGAAGTTTTGGAATAAAAATAGAGCCGGAGCAACCCAACAATTCAATCTATACCATTGCCGTAGTGGCCAGCCCCGAAAAAAAAACCTATTTGGGCAGTGCCTTTAGGTCGATCAATGAAGATGAAATGACATCCAGTGGTGAACCCTCACCGAATGAAGCTGCTGGGACGAGCGGTGATGGAGGTGGGACCAATTACCTGTTGTACATTGCCCTTGGGGTTGCTTTACTGGTCATTGGTATTTTGGCAGGAAAGCTTATGGGAAGAAAAGGAAAAGGGACTGCAGTGGTTTTGGTGCTTCTATCATTAATGCCATTATCAAGCTTTGGACAAGATGGGGGCGCCGTGTTGACCATGGAAGAGTTTGAAAATTGGAAGGAGCAACAAAATTCAAAACATGCCATGGTCATGAGCCAATTGGCGGCCTTGGAAAGCGAGCGCAAAGCTGTGGACAAAACAGTCAAGGATCTAGACAAGACCATCTCTACGATACGGAAACAATGGGGCAACGTTAAATTGCTCTATGATACCTATAACAACGGATTGGGTAAATGTATCAGTTCCACTCCGCCGGCCCAGGCGCCCTCCATCCCTTCCATTTGCGCCGATTTGTATTTTGATGATAATGGGGAAATCTCTGAAGAGGAAGATCAAGAGTGCGCCGAATGTTTTCTGGAGGCCCGAAAGAAGTTTAACAACATGCGATACCAGTTTGAAAAGCTTGCCACGATCTATAAATGCACTAAGGACTTTTCCAATGCCGCAATTTCTTTTGGTGATGACGTATCTGGTTTTACCCCCAGTGGAGTAGGTGGATTGGCCTGGCAAACCCAACGAAGAAATATAGAAAAATCCGTTACAGAACTTGAACAGGCTTATGACAAAAAATATGGCGAGTTTCTTCAGAGCTTGGCCGATGCCATGATGGAACTCAATATTTGTGAGGCCAAGTACGGGGTTGAAGACTGGTACGACCGTTTTGGTTATATGTATTTTGAATTTATGAAAGAGAAATATCAAAGAAAAGACTAATGAAAGCAAAGAAATTCAAGTTCATCGTATTATTGTTCCTAGGCTTGGGCACATGGGTCAACTGTAAATCCATAAACCCAATAGTGACTTCCACCGATTCCAATATCATTGGATCATGGGAAGGATGTGACGGACGTGTAGTTACTTTTTATACCAATGAAAAAGGCGAAATAGAGGGACGGTATTCAAAACTAGGGGGGCTTGGAAGGTACAAGTTCACCTTGGATGAAGTAGGATTCCATCTTTCTCAGCAAACCCCTGGCACCTATGTGGGACAGGTGAAATGGAGAAATACTATGGGAACGGAAACTTGGAGGGATGAAACCATCATAGTAAAAGAAAATGTCCTAGAAACATCAAGTTCGGATGATTGTAGCAAGGAATTGACTAGAGTTGAACAAAAATGAGTCAATGATTTATGAGATAGTCCTTGAATAATATTTTTGAATCGTTTATTTAAATGTTGTTTGATTTAATGGATACTCACTTTAACTCATCGAATATATTTCTTGAGTCCAACAGAAAACCAGAACATTTGATTAAATAGGCTTTCATTTTGTTGTCGAATAGTTTTACTCCATCCTCTGCCAAATCCACCTAATACTTCAAACTTAAGGTTCTCGTTTAAAGAAAACTTAGCCCCGATTCCAGCAATGGATGAAATATCTAGTTTACTTCGAATGTTTTCTTCCGCAATTTCATTACCAAGTTAATCAGTCTTAATCAGATAGGAAAATCCTGGACCTAGAGTTATGAATGGTTGAAATTGTTGATCGTTAAACGGATAGTACCTAAAAAGAGTAGTGGCGTTAACGTAGTCCAATTTACTTTTAAAGTTGTCAATTCCGATTCTCAGTTTGCTTTCTTCATCAAAGTCTCCACCGTCTCTACCTTGATATCCTAGGCTTACATCCAATCCAAAATGATTAGAAAATATAAGTTCGTAGGTTATAGAGAAATTTAGTCGAGTCAAATATTCAATAGATCCTGTATTTGCAGTTCCAGTATTGTCTCCTGTTCTCAATGTGGCAAAGTTTACCCCAGTTCTAAACCCAATTTCAGAATTTTGACTTTTTACGGTTAAAGAAAAAAAGAAGGCTAAGCAAACTAGAAGGTTATAGTATTTCATTCTTATTGTAATCGTTTATTTGAACTTTATGAGTGATTAATCCTTGGTGTACTCATATTCTTTTAGCTCATCCAATTCTTCCGATATTCTTAATCTCCATTCAAGAAACTTTGGATAGTTAACCAAGACTTCATAGTCGTACTTTTCTTGCGTCGATTGGCATAAATTATATATGCTATCGGAAGTAGAGGTGTAAATTTCTTCATCATTAATGTTTCCTTCACTATATAATTTTCGCAATTTTCTTGTGTATAGCTCTTGAATGTCAAAATGAAGTTGCTCATGCTCTAAAGTTTTGGAATCATTTGTATTTGTCCATGAACGACATTTTTGGAAATAACATAGAGGATAAATCTCAACTTGCCCATAAACATTTTTCATGCTAATGTATTGAATTGTCATTCCGGTACCAGCCCTATTATGTATCCTAACTGGGGTAGGCGGCCCCTTGAAATCATCCCAAGTTAAGGGCCTATTTTTATTCCACAGGATTAAGGAGTCATTTTCTTGAATTATTTCTTGTCCAAATGATGCAAGACCCATATGAAACAACAATATTACGAATGCACTTCTCAAATATTCTATTTCTTGTTTTGAATGGTGGTTAATCGTTTATTTGAACTTTTATAAATGTAGGAATTTTCTAGTCGTTAAAAATTGGGTTTTCGGTGTAAAGATGGAATAGTGGTCAATCGGTATTGAGTGATTTAACTTAATTATAGGGGTAATAAAGGGTCTAAATGGGAAACCAATTAAGTGTACGGAAAAAGTAAACTTTTTAGAATCAGTGGACTCGTTTTACACTGAAAGTTCAATTAAACTGTGGGTTAAAATTCCCTTGTTCTAAATGGAAATCCAGAAAAAAGGCGAACGCAACGAAGTGGAGTGCTGCAAGGCCCATATCTTACCCTTAACTAATACTACTGAGCTAGGCAATTTTAACTATTAATCCGATATACTCTTCTCATTATTTGAGATAATCCAAAGTTTTGTTGGCTTCAATTTAATACCGTTTCAATCTCCATTCCATTACTTCAAGCTTCAGATAACTCTTTGCAAAACTGTTCTTGACCACCGGTTCCTTTCTTTATTCTGTCATTTGTTGATTGCTTTTCCAAAGGCCCAATTTTGTTTTTTCGTCAAATTGCCTCAATTTTTTCGTCAAAAATCCCCAGTGTTTATTGGGCCTCCGAGGGCATTTACTGTAGATTTCCGAAAAGTCTACTGTAGCCCCTGTTTTTGCCAAGTATTCCAAAATCCATTCAAGCGACTGGTTTTCAACTTGTTGAAGACCCGAAAGCAACCGAGATGGCGCAATTTGCGCATCACCCTCTTGCTATTCGTTTTTTCACGCGAGCGTGAAAACCCAAATACCTTTCTTTAGTGTATAGAGTATCAATTAACTAAGTGGCTGTTGTTTCATTGGAGCTGTTAATTGAACTTGTCTTTCCAAACACCACAAAAAGCCGATAGGAACCAAATGGAAAAGTCGAAGGTAAGACTTGGGACCTGAATTATTTTTTATTTTGGACGTGTTACTTTTTTTTGTTGGGTACTTTGATTTTTTAGCTTGGATCTAAGCTGTTGCATATCATTGCTGACCTTCTTTTCAATAACACGTGCATAGATCTGAGTTGTTGCCAATTTGGTATGGCCAAGCATTTTTGATACTGTCTCAATGGGAACACCATTTGACAATGTCACGGTCGTTGCAAAGGTGTGGCGAGCCATATGGAAGGTAAGATTCTTTTTGATCTTGCACAGGTCAGCAATCTCCTTTAGGTAGCTGTTTAATTTTTGGTTGGATATTTTTGGTAATAAGGTACCCGTTGCTTTTGTTCTTGCATGTCCAAGGTATTTATTTACAAGAGAAAGCGGGACATCCAATAAGGGGAGTTCATAGGGAACTCCGTTTTTATTTCGTTTTGCGGTTATCCATTTATTCCCATCAATCCCGATGACAAGATTTTTATGGGTAAGTTGTACGATGTCTCCATAGGGAATACCTGTATAGCAACTAAAAAGAAAAAGGTCTTTTACAATTTCAAGACGCTCGCATGTGATTTCTAAATGAACAATGTTCTTAAGTTCTTCCTCAGTCAGAAACTCCCTCTGCCTTTTTTCCATTTTAGGGGTAAATTTTTTAAATGGATCGTCTTTCAACCAATTCAGTTCAACTGCCAACTTTATTTGTTTTCTGAAACGTTGGATATGTTTCATTACAGCATTGTTGGCAATGGACTTTCTGTAATGTTTCTTTGGGTCATAAGCGCGCAGGAAGCTCTCCAATCGCAAAAGGAAAGGATAATCAAGTTCGTGTAACGGATAATCATTTTTATTGTATTGTTGTTTGATGAATTCAAGAACATACTTTTGATTGGTACTATAATGGCAAAGGGTTTTGGGAGCCAATTTTTCCTTGTTGGTCTCATTGTGGAAATCAAAGACCTCACTCAAATAATGTGCCTTTTGGTTCTCACCAAGATAATGGGATTTAATCTTTTCCACGGTAACTAGACCATGTTCCGCCTTCAGTTTCCGGTACAGTTGGAAAACATCCATTCTGACCTCCTCCAGGTATTCGTTTAAATATCTGGCTGATGCTTTGGTGCCTTTGGCACGTTGTTTTTTTGAGTCCCAACTATTGACATTCAGTTTTTTCTTCAGGCTGATGTTGGCCTTTTTGCCGTTAAGACTGATTCTGGCGTAAAGATTTGCTTCATTATTGGCATTTGCTCGTTGGGCGTATTGCCAAATTAGGATGGAAAATGTGTTAGTTGATCTCATAGAGACGAGTTTTTAATTAAACAATCTGCTACGAAAGTCAAATCAACCATACAGTCAAATCGTCCGATTTTCAATGCCAAAATTTCATGTTGACGAATTGAAAAACTTATGTTGACGATTTGTGAACTCTTTTAAACCATTTTATATCAAATTAAATGATATGCCAAAAAATGCAAAATCCTGTAAATCAATTAGATTACAGGATTTTGATATCTTATGGTTTGTTAAAAAGTGACCTGACTGGGGCTCGAACCCAGGACCCTCTCCTTAAAAGGGAGATGCTCTACCAACTGAGCTATCAGGTCTTCATTAAGTGCCCAGCTGTTTGGCTAAGCGGGTGCAAATATAACATCAATAATCTATTTTCCAAGGTGAATTAATGATAAATTTGTGTTTTTTTAAAATCAGATAAAATTCTTAAACATGAAATTGGTTTTACTAGGATATATGGCAAGCGGAAAGTCGACCGTTGGAAGATTGTTGGCCAGGCATTTAGATGTTAAGTTTATCGACTTGGACGAGTATATCGAGGCACATCAAAAAAAATCGATAAAAAATATTTTTTCTGAACATGGAGAGATATTTTTTAGAAAACTGGAACATCAACTACTCTCCGAAGTATTGGATAAAGATGAATCCATCATACTTTCTACCGGAGGAGGAACACCTTGTTATGGAAATAATATGGAAACAATCCTAAATAAATCCGATCATTCCATCTACCTAAACCTGGGCATTCCCAATTTAGTGGAAAGAATAGTAAAGGGCAAGGACAAGCGACCGCTGGTCAAAAATATAGAAGATGCGGAACTTCCGGAGTTTGTGGGAAAACATTTGTTCGAGCGCCGACCCTATTACGCCAAGGCCAAACATATTTTGGATTGCAATGGGGACGACCCGGATACTACGGTAAATAAAATACTCTCGCTACTCTAAATAGACCGCGTTGTTTTTGGGTTCAAAATCCACCTTAATGTGCTCGTTCAAAGAGGTAGATAGGGAAATGCCCTTAAAATCGGCCTTAATAGGGTATTTTTTATGATTTCTGTTCACCAATACAGCTGTTTTAAGCTGTTTTATGGGTGTTTTAAGAAAGTGATGGGTTCCATATATCAACGTTGTTCCGGAATTAAGTACATCGTCCACCAATACAATGGATTTGTTAAGATAATCCGCTTCGGGAAGTGAAGTGCTCACGCCACTTTCCAACGGATTTTTTTTGTTCATATCCACTTTGCACAACACAATTTCCGAATCTGTAATCTTTTTGAGTACGGCGATTATTTTTTTCGCAAAACTTAAACCACTTCCATTTATGCCCGCGATAACAATTTCCTTTTCGTTCACATTGGTCTCATAGATCTGATAGGCGATTCGTTTGGCAATATGCTGAATTTGGTCGTGGGTAAGAATGCGGTTTATCATGGTAAATTATGCTTGGTTCAAAGATATAAAAACGGTTTATTCCGGTTCGTCCATAAAGTCGTCCAAATCGCGACGGTCCTTTTTTGTAGGTCTTCCCAATCCCTTTTTACGGTAATGTTTTTTTGCATATTGAAGTAGTTCGCTGTGTTCAAAAGCATCTTTGGGAGTGGTGTCCTTTCGGTAAATATCCACCAGTTTTGCACCAACGCGGCTATCCGGAAGGTCCAAAACGGTAAGTTGGTAATCTATCTGGTTTTTTCGGACCAATATTTTATCCATGGGATAAACCTCTCGGGAAGGCTTCACAGCATTTCCGTTTACCTTTACATGACCTTTTTTTACCGCATTGGATGCAATGCTCCGGGTTTTAAAGTATCTAACGCACCAAAGGAACTTGTCTATCCGCATGTCTTCGCAAATCTTTGTTAATGGACAAAGCAAAAATAACGGAAAATTGTATCTTGCGCGCCTAAATAATTGACTTGATGAGGTACGGAATTACAATTTTCTTATGTTTTGCGATCGCTCTCGTATCCTGTAACAATGATGACGATGACGGTGTAGTTGAGGTGCCACCTAGGTTATTGGCCGAAGTAGCGACCGAAGATCACGAAACCATCAAAGAGTTTTTGAACACCCACTTTTACAACTACGAGGATTTTGATACCCCTCCTTCAGATTTCGATTATAAAATTGTTATCGATACCATTGCTGGGGAGAATGCGGGCAAGAAACCATTAATGGAAGATGCGGTTCCGTTGACCATAAAGGTGTCGTCCAACCAATTTGGTTTGAGCGAAGAAGAAACGGATGTAGAGCACACCTATTACTATATTGAGGTTCGTGAAGGCGAGGGGGGGAGCCCCACCTATGCAGATTCAACATTGGTGAGATATCAAGGTTCCGCCTTGGATGGTGAGCTGTTCGATGAAAATCAAGATTTTACGTGGCAGGAGTTGCCTTCGACATACAGGGGCTACGCTAATGGCATTTCCAACATGAAAGCAGGGACTACCGACCAAGTGGTGGATAATCCCGATGGTACCTATCAAATCAACAATAGTGGTTTGGGCATTATTGTTATGCCATCTGGTTTGGCCGCGTTCAATGGTACAGCAGGAACCGCTGGAACCTATGCGCCGGTGCTTTTTAAAATAGAACTAGGCCTTTATGTGGAAGATACCGACAGCGATAATGATGGCATTCCGTCTATTTTGGAAGATGTGAACGGAAATGGTTATTTGCTGGATGATAATACCAATGCCGATGAAGAAAGATTTAGTCCGGTTGCCAACTTCCGTGACCCGGACGATGATGGCGACGGAGTTTCGACCAGAAAGGAAATTTCTGATGAGAACGGCAATATTATACTGCCCTATCCCGATTCGAATGGTGATGGTACACCGGATTATTTAGATCCCGATATCAATTGATTGGTAGTAGATGTAAATAGAATATAAAAAAAGCCCTGTTGGTACCAACAGGGCTTTTTTTATATGGTCAAAACAATTCCTATAATTTGAGCGATAGTGCAAAGATAACTTGGGAAGGCCTGGAGTCTACCCTTCCTTCGACATTGGCAACATTTGCATCAATAAATTCAGCTTCGTTTTCGGAGAAGCCTCTTTCATATCTAACATCGAGTCCCAATTTTCCCAAATTAACGCCGACACCGGCATTTAAACCTACGGTAAAATCATTTTTTACATCTTCAATTTCAAGATCGCCCAAATCGTTGTTCAACGTATATTGGAAAGCAGGACCGGCAAAAATATGTAGTGGGCCTATCAATTTATATCCTAAAAGAACGGGCATATCCAATTTGGAGACATCATAATCCTGAGAATCACCTGCGACCTCGTACGAACTCTTGGTTTTGGAATACACCAATTCAGGTCTCAAATAGATTTTAGGAAAATCCAATTTGCCCCAAAACCCAAAATGATAACCGGCCTTACCTTTGGCTCCTTCCACAATATCGGAACCACCTTCTCCGACCGAGCTGATCAAATCACCGTTCTTGTTGTAAGATAAACCGGCCTTGATACCAAAACCAGAGCCACTTTGGGCCATTACCGTTGTTCCGATTAGAGCAAAAACTGCTACTAAAAAAGTTTTTTTCATAAGTGTTGTTTTTTAAAAGGTTGAAAAAATATTCCAAAGGAATATCGTATCGAAACTATTTTCGCTTCAACACTTTTAAAACGGCTGCTTCAATGGCTTTATTGTTCAATCCGTATTTCTCCATAAGCTGATCTGGAGTGCCACTTTCCCCAAAAGTATCTTGAGTTGCCACAAACTCTTGTGGGGCAGGATTATGCGATGCCAGAACTCTGGAAACACTTTCTCCAAGCCCTCCCAAATAATTGTGTTCCTCGGCCGTTACCACACATCCGGTTTTTTTAACGGAATCCAAAATTGCCTTTTCATCCAAAGGTTTTATGGTATGGATATTGATCACTTCTGCCGATATACCTTGGTTTTCCAATGCTTCGGCAGCTATTAGGGCCTCCCAAACCAAATGTCCCGTTGCGATTATGGTGACATCGGACCCTTGGTTGAGCATTAGAGCTTTTCCAATTTCAAATTTTTGGTCCACTGGAGTAAAGTTGGCCACTTTGGGCCTTCCAAAACGGAGATAAACCGGACCATGGTGCTCCGCAATGGCAATGGTGGCAGCTTTTGTTTGGTTAAAATCGCATGGGTTGATGACCGTCATTCCCGGTAGCATCTTCATAAGGCCTATGTCTTCCAAAATTTGGTGTGTTGCACCATCTTCACCTAGGGTTAGTCCGGCGTGAGAGGCACATATTTTTACATTTTTGTCCGAATATGCGATGGATTGTCTAATTTGATCGTAGACCCGCCCTGTTGCAAAATTTGCGAACGTGGATGCAAAAGGAATCTTACCGCCGATGGTCAGACCTGCAGCAATTCCCATCATATTGGCTTCGGCAATACCTACTTGAAAGAAACGCTCAGGGTTTTCCTTAATAAAAGTTTCTATTTTAAGGGAGCCTACAAGGTCGGCACAGAGGGCTACTACATTTGGATTGGTTCTCCCCAATTCCGTCATACCAGCACCATATCCGCTTCTCGTATCTTGTTTTCCTTGATCTGTATATTTAGTCATTGTTTCTGTTTCTAAGATTAGTAATCGCCTAAAGTTTCTGGGTTCTGTTCCAATGCATTTGCCAATTGCTCATCGTTCGGAGCTTTACCGTGCCATGCATGGGTGTGCATCATAAAGTCTACTCCATTGCCCATTTCGGTTGTCATCACAATACAAACAGGCTTTCCTTTTCCAGTTCTGCTCTTAGCTTGGTTCAAGGTGGCAATTACGGCATCAAGATCGTTGCCGTTTTCCAGTTCGATGACGTCCCATCCAAATACCCTGAATTTTTCTGCTACATCGCCCAACGGAAGTACGTCTTCCGTTTCACCATCTATTTGTTTGCCATTGCGGTCAACGGTAGCGATCAAATTGTCGACCTTATTTCCGGCCGCATACATGATCGCTTCCCAGTTTTGTCCTTCCTGTAGTTCTCCATCGCCATGAAGGCTGAATACCAAATGATCATCACCATTTAATTTTTTTGCAAGTGCGGCACCAATGGCTACCGACATGCCTTGACCCAAAGATCCGGACGCCACACGGACCCCGGGCAATCCTTCGTGTGTGGTGGGGTGGCCCTGTAATCTTGAATCGATTAATCTAAATGTGTTCAATTCTTCAACAGGGAAGTATCCTCTCCGAGCTAAAACACTATAAAAGACCGGTGAAATATGGCCATTGGACAAGAAGAAAAGGTCTTCTCCGATTCCATCCATATCAAAACCATCTTTTAAATCCATAATGTCGTTGTAGAGGGCAACAAGAAATTCGGTACAGCCCAAAGATCCCCCGGGGTGTCCGGAATTTACCTTGTGCACCATTCTTAAAATATCCCTTCTTACCTGTACTACCAGGTCCTGTAATTCTTGCGTATTCGGCATGGTGTCTCTAATTTAAGCATCAAATGTACTGGCATTATTTGTGGAAAACAAGTGCCTAAAACACAATGGTCGGCATATATGCGGTTGGAAACTTTATTTTTTTGTTAAGGATTGGCGAAACTGAGTTGGTTATATTTGCGGTTTTAAAACAAACAATTGGATTTTACCCTATTACAAACGGATAGCAAGACCAAGGCCAGGGCAGGTAAACTTGAAACTGACCATGGAACTATACAGACCCCTATTTTTATGCCCGTAGGAACGGTTGCCACCGTAAAGGGCGTGCACCAGCGAGAATTAAGGGACGAGATAAACCCCGATATTATCCTGGGGAATACGTATCACCTTTATTTAAGACCCAAAACCACCATATTGAAAGAGGCAGGGGGACTCCATAAATTTATGGGTTGGGACAGGCCTATATTGACGGATAGTGGTGGCTACCAAGTATACTCACTATCGGACAACAGAAAAATAAAAGAGGAAGGCGTAAAATTTAAATCCCATATAGATGGATCCAACCACTTTTTTACACCTGAAAATGTAATGGAGATACAGCGGACCATTGGCGCCGACATTATCATGGCTTTTGATGAATGCACACCCTATCCTTGCGATTACCAATACGCGAAGCGATCTATGCACATGACGCACCGATGGTTGGACAGATGCATCAATCATCTGGAAAAACTGCCGTACAGCTATGATTATACCCAAAGTTTTTTTCCCATTGTGCAGGGTTCCACGTATAAAGACCTAAGAAAACAATCGGCGGAATACATTGCTTCCGTAGGAGCGGAAGGAAATGCGATTGGTGGTTTATCCGTGGGAGAGCCTGCAGAGGAAATGTACGAAATGGCAGAATTGGTCTGCGATATTTTACCAGAAGATAAACCAAGATATTTGATGGGTGTTGGTACACCGATCAATATATTGGAGAATATTGCGTTAGGAGTGGACATGTTCGATTGTGTTATGCCCACCCGAAATGCAAGGAACGGAATGTTGTTCACGGCGCATGGTACCATCAACATCAAGAACAAAAAATGGGAAAACGATTTTTCGCCTATTGATGAAATGGGAATTACCTATGTGGACACCGAATATTCCAAGGCGTATTTGCGCCATTTATTTGCTGCCAACGAATATTTGGGCAAGCAAATTGCCACGGTTCACAACCTTGGATTTTATTTATGGTTGGTGCGTACCGCTAGAGAACGTATTTTAGCCGGAGATTTTTTGGAGTGGAAAACCAAAATGGTCCGTCAAATGGATAAAAGATTGTAATGTTTACCATACTCGATAGATACATCTTAAAGCGCTACTTGATCACCTTTATGGGGATGCTCTTGTTGTTTGTGCCTATCGGGATCATGGCCAACCTGGCCGAAAAGATTGGTAAGATCATAGATAACGAAGCCCCATTGGCAGAAGTAATCGTGTTCTATGGGAATTTCACTTTAGTGATCGGCAACCTTCTGTTGCCCATATTCCTTTTCCTGTCCATAATATTTTTTACATCCAAACTGGCAAGCAACACCGAAATTGTGGCCATTTTAAGTTCGGGCGTATCTTTTTGGAGGTTTTTGCGCCCTTATTTTGTGGGTGCTACTTTGGTGGCCATTCTTATTTTTATGATGGGTATGTTCATTGTGCCCCATGCCAGTATCGGGTTCAACGAATTTGAATATAAATATTTTAAAAAGGGAAAACGAGACCGGGTAACGGAGAACATCTTTAACCAGTTGAACGAGAACGATTATATCTACGTTAGCAGTTTTGATCCCAATCGTCAGATCGGTTACAATTTTACCTACGAGCATTTTGATTCCATTGGAAAGTTGGACTACAAAATTTTCGCAAGTAACATTAGATGGGTCGAGGACGATAGTATCTACAGACTTACCAATTACGAAAAACGAACCATATTGAACGAAAGGGAGTTTATAGATGCCAAAAGGCGACTCGATACTGTTTTCTCCTTCAAAATAGACGATTTAACGCCAGTTTCTTACGTGGCCGAGACCAAAAACCTTTTTGAACTGAACAAATTTATTGAAGATCAACGCAGAAAGGGAGCGTCCAATATTAATGCCTATGTCCTGGTAAAATATAAACGATGGGCTTTGCCCATTGCTGCTTTTATTCTTACCGTAATAGCCGTTGCCGTTTCCTCGGTAAAGCGAAGAGGGGGCATGGGGCTTAATCTGGCCTTTGGTATAGGAGTGGCCTTCGTATATATTTTCTTTGATAAAGTATTTGGGACCCTGGCGGAACAATCTGGTTTTTCACCATTGCTCGCTGTGGTAATTCCCAACTTACTTTTTGGTGTTTTTGCCGTTTATATGCTCATGAAAGCTAAGCGATAAACCATCAAATTTGATCTATAGGGCTGAAGTTAAAACATTTGCATATTTCATGCGAGTAAGCCATAATGTTATATATTTGTCCCCATTGTTTTTTGTGAAAATAAATGACTTCCCATGGAATATCTAGATTTTGAACTCCCCATCAAAGAACTTGAAGAGCAACTTCAAAAGTGTATGATCATAGGGGAGGAAAGTGATGTGGACGTGTCCGAAACGTGCACACAGATCGAACAGAAACTTGATCAGACCCGAAAGGACATCTATAAAAACCTAACTGCTTGGCAAAAAGTACAATTGTCAAGACACCCCAGTAGACCTTATACAATGGATTACATTAAAGCCATTTGTGGAGATACCTTTTTGGAGCTCCATGGAGACAGAAATGTAAAGGACGATAAGGCGATGGTAGGCGGACTTGGAAAAATAGGGGACCAGAGTTACATGTTCATTGGTCAGCAAAAAGGGTACAATACAAAAACGCGCCAGTACCGAAACTTTGGAATGGCCAATCCGGAAGGGTACCGAAAGGCGCTCAGATTGATGAAATCCGCAGAAAAGTTCAAAATCCCAGTAGTATGTTTTGTAGATACTCCGGGAGCCTACCCAGGTATCGAGGCAGAGGAGAGGGGGCAAGGTGAGGCCATAGCCCGCAACATTCTCGAGATGACCCGACTTAAAGTACCGATCATCGTTATTATTATTGGTGAAGGAGCATCGGGAGGCGCACTGGGCATTGGAGTAGGAGACAAAGTACTTATGTTGGAGAACACATGGTACTCCGTTATATCCCCAGAATCCTGTTCATCCATACTTTGGAGGAGTTGGGAATTTAAAGAGCAGGCCGCCGATGCACTGAAGTTGACCGCAACCGATATGAAAAAACAAAAGCTGGTCGATGAGATAGTGAAAGAACCATTGGGCGGAGCACATGCCAATAGAGAAAAAACATTTGAAACCGTCGCGAACAAAATTTCGTCACATTTCGAAGAGCTCAAAAAGTTATCACCAAAAGAATTGGTGAAAGCTCGCATGGATAAATATGCGAATATGGGTGTCTTTAGTGAATAAATCTTGTTTTTCGGGGGTTCACCTTTTTCTTTAGGTTTTATCCTCAATTTTTTTTATGTTATTAACAGGTATTTTAAGTTATCAACAATCCAATTGTTGAGTACCTGTGGAAATCGTATTCATCTAATTTAAAGTTAACTTAAGGTTAATTAGCTACTTTCGCATTCATGGAAAAACCTAGCCCTATCGTAGGACATCGAGTGGACAAATCTGCCCTAATCAATCTTGAAAGAGGTAAAATACCGCCTCAAGCTGTTGATTTAGAGGAGGTTGTATTGGGGGCTATGATGATCGATAAAAAAGGTGTTGATGAAGTAATCGATATTCTGCACCCAGACGTATTCTACAAGGATTCCCATAAATATGTTTATGAAGCCATCTTCAAGTTGTTCGAATCTTCTGAACCAGTGGATTTATTAACGGTCTCCGGACAGTTAAAGAAAGATGGGAAACTAGAAGCGGTAGGCGGGGACTTTTATTTGATAAAACTGACCCAAAAGGTCGCTTCATCCGCACATATCGAGTTTCACGCGCGGATCATCCTTCAAAAATATATCCAACGAAGCCTGATTAAAATATCCAACGACATTATTGAAGAGGCATATAGCGATGCAACCGATGTTTTTGATCTGTTGGACAGTGCCGAAGCAAAATTGTACGAGGTAACGCAGGGCAACTTAAAGCGTTCTGCGGAAACTGCACAGAATTTGGTAATACAGGCCAAAAAACGAATTGAGGAAATTTCCAATAAGGAAGGGCTTAGCGGTATCCCATCAGGATTCGATAAATTGGACAAGCTTACATCCGGGTGGCAACCCAGTGATTTGATCATTGTTGCGGCAAGACCTGGTATGGGTAAAACGGCATTAACGCTTTCCATGGCACGTAATATTGCCGTGAATTCCGAAATTCCAGTGGCGTTCTTCTCCTTGGAGATGTCCTCCGTACAGTTGATTACCCGTTTAATATCTTCCGAAACAGGATTGTCCTCCGAAAAATTGAGGACCGGTAAATTGGAAAAACACGAGTGGGAACAATTGAACGTTAAGGTAAAGACCCTGGAAAAGGCGCCTTTGTTTATAGACGACACCCCTTCGTTGTCCATATTTGACCTTCGTGCCAAGGCCAGGCGATTGGCATCCCAACACGGAATTAGACTTATAATAATAGATTATTTGCAGTTGATGACCGCAGGGGGTAGCCAAAAAGGAGGAAACCGTGAACAGGAGATTTCTACCATATCCCGTAACCTAAAGGCATTGGCCAAGGAACTTAATGTTCCTGTAATAGCGCTGTCCCAGTTATCGCGGGCGGTGGAGACCCGTGGAGGTAGTAAAAGACCTATTCTTTCCGATTTGAGGGAATCCGGGGCCATTGAACAGGATGCGGATATTGTATCCTTTATCTATAGACCGGAATATTATAAAATTGACGAGTGGGACGATGAGGAACGCACCCCGACCCAAGGTCAAGCAGAATTTATTGTGGCCAAACACCGTAATGGTGGTTTAGAAAATATTAGGTTAAAATTTGTGGGTGCTCTGGGTAAATTTGATAACTTGGATGACTTTGATTCCCCATTCGAATTCCAATCGAAGATGAATGCGGACGAAGAAAATCCCTTTGCGACACCAAATCTTCCGAGTGCGGACGATGCTTTCGGTAGCGCAATGAACAGTAATGACCCAGATGATAACGACGTGCCGTTTTAAAAAATTACTTTCCAAAGTGTCATTTCGAGCGTATGCGAGAAATCTCACCTACATGTTTGTTTTGTTTTTTTTCTTTAAAGCTTCAGCCTCCGTTATTCTGATTCCAATGGATGCCGAAGGGCAGAAAAATCATTTAAAAGCTTACGGAATAACCTATTGGGTACTCTCCAAACAACAAAAAGTGCAATGGTTGCTCAATTATCGGGGCGGTTCCTTTATTTTGCCCGATGGAGATGCCATTCGAAAGGAATGCCAAATTCGAGGTGTTTCCTTTGAGGTCTTGTCCGACGCACAGGCCGAGCAAATCTTGGATGACATTTCCAGTCCTTCCCAAAATCAAGATGCGGTAATCCTAGAAAAAGCACCAAAGATTGCCGTGTATTCCCCAAAGGGAAACCAACCTTGGGACGATGCCGTTACCATGGTGCTTACCTATGCCGAGATTCCCTATACAACCATTTATGATACCGAGGTTTTAGGAGATAAACTGGCCTTGTACGATTGGCTGCACCTCCACCATGAAGATTTTACAGGTCAATACGGCCGATTTTACGGACATTACCGTGCAGCACCATGGTACATCAGAGATAAGGAGAAGGCAGAAGAGTTGGCCAAAAGTCTCGGCTATGCCAAGGTCTCCGATCAGAAATTGGCAGTGGCCCTAAAAATAAGAAATTATGTTATCGGAGGTGGGTTTATGTTTGCCATGTGTTCCGCGACCGATAGTTTTGATATTGCCCTTGCGGCAGAAGATGTGGATATTTGCGAACCTATGTTCGATGGGGATCCCTCGGATGCGAATTATCAGGCCAAACTTAATTTCAACAATACGTTCGCCTTCACCAATTTTACTTTAGAACGAAACCCCATCCGCTACGAGTTTTCATCCATCGATATGACAAATAAGCGAGCCAATGTCCCCAAGGAATCAGATTACTTTTCGTTGATGGAATTTTCCGCTAAATGGGATCCGGTGCCCACTATGTTAACACAAAACCATACAAGTTTGGTAAAAGGGTTTATGGGGCAAACAACAGCCTACACCAGAGCGCAGATCAAACCGACCGTTATGGTTTTGGGCGAGAACAAAATCAATGGAGAGGCCAGGTATATCCATGGTATTAAAGGAAAGGGTTTCTTTACTTTTTATGGTGGTCACGATCCGGAAGATTATCAGCATAGGGTAGGAGACCCGAAAACGGAGCTGGAACTGCATCCTACTTCGCCCGGTTATCGTTTGATTTTGAACAACGTTTTGTTCCCTGCTGCCCGCAAAAAGAAGCAAAAGACCTAGCTCAAGTGCTTTTTGAAGAAATCTATGGTCCTTTCCCACGCTAAATTGGCTGATGCCTCATCAAAACGGGGGGTGGTATTATTATGGAAACCGTGGTTGACATCGGGGTAAAAATGCGCTTCGTATGCTTTGTCGAATTTTTTTAATTTGGCCTCGTAGTCTTCCCAACCAGCATTTACCCGTTCATCCAATCCTGCAAAATGAATTAATAGGGGGGCTTTTATTTGGGCCACTTCCTTCTCCTCCTTGGGCTGACTGCCATAAAAAGGAACAGCAGCGGCCAATTCCGGTACTTTTACGGCCATCATGTTCGAAATCCATCCGCCAAAACAAAAGCCGACTACCCCCACTTTACCGTTGCAGTTTTCATGGTTTTTGAGATATTCGTAAGCGGAGATAAAATCCTCCAACATCTCGTTACGGTCCCGTTCCCGTTGCATCGCCCTTCCCTCGTCATCATTTCCGGGATAGCCTCCAAGTGGGGTGAGGGCATCCGGAGCCAACGAAATAAAGCCTGCCTTGGCAGCTCTTCTTCCCACATCTTCAATATAAGGATTAAGGCCTCGGTTTTCGTGCACCACAACTACACCGCCCATTTTACCGGAGCTGTTTTTTGGCTTGGACAACAACCCCTTGATTTCTCCACCGCCCTTTGGGGAATTATAAGTAATGAACTTGGAATCCAATTCCGGATCATTGGGAGATACGGTCAAGGTGTCCTTGTAATTGGGCATCACAAAACTGAGCAGGGATGCCAGAGTGATGCCACCTACGGCATAAACGGAAAGCTTCTCCATAAACTCTCTACGATCTAACTGATTGTGGGCATATTTGTCGTATAGGTCAAAAACCTCTTGTTTAATGTCTTCTTTTTTTAGTGATGCCATAGTGTTGGTGTTTGGTTATCAATGACCTTAAGGTACAAATTATCCTATTGCTGAATCATAAAATTAATTGGAAAGTGCTTCTGCAGTGCCAAGCCGGAAATAGTTTTGATTACTTTTTTATGGTGAGACTATCCACCGGTTTATTTTTTGGCCATGCCTGACTGATCATGTGATCGGTGATCAACCATTTTCCCTGCATATTTTGATACACCCTCAAGTGGTTGATTATCCTGTCGTCCATGGGTGTTCCATCGGGCCATTTTTGATTTGTACGGATGTTTTGTGTTCGTACCGTGGCAATGGAATCATTTGGAAAACGGATATCGTTCGCTCCATAATTGTTTTCTCCGGACATAACAAAATTCAATCCAAAAATCGATTCCAAGAGTTTTTGTAAATCTTCCTTGGATCGTGCCCTATCACCAAAGGCATTGGTCCAGTCTATTTCATCGGCATAATATTTTATTGCAAGTTGAAGATCTTTTGATTCCCAGGCTTTATCCCAAGCATCAATACTTTCAATAATTTGGGCAGAGTCTTTGGCATGATCGATTTGGGATTCGACGATTTTGTTGTCACAACCAGCAAGAAGAAATATAAGGACCACTGCGTATGCTATATTTTTCATACGATTGATTTTTTAAAAAACGGGGGAAGTTGCAATCGACGTAATCAGCTGCTAATCATAAAGATATATAAAAAATACAATTCGGTCAGAAAATCTTAGAGGAGTTTTTCCAAAATGCGCTCCACACCATAATCGTCGTTGCTACTGGTTGTGTATTTCGCTGTTTTTAGCACATTGGGGTGTGCATTGGCCATGGCAAAACTATAATCCGACAATTGAAGCATTTCTAAGTCGTTGTTGTAGTC
Source organism: Flagellimonas marinaquae (assembly GCF_023716465.1). Lineage (NCBI taxonomy): Bacteria > Pseudomonadati > Bacteroidota > Flavobacteriia > Flavobacteriales > Flavobacteriaceae > Flagellimonas > Flagellimonas marinaquae. The sequence goes on along the minus strand of NZ_CP092415.1, from coordinate 281,275 downwards.
CCCAAATACCATTATTTCGTTGGAAGAGATATTGTATTGATCCATTACCTTTTGCAGGGCATAGCCCTTATGTGCGTTTAAGTCGGAAATATCGACCCAGTTGGCACCTGAGACCTTAACTTTTAAGTCGCGTTCCAGATGTTTTACATGAGGAAAAATGTGCTTTTCGGAGCTCTCAAAATGGTAGATGGCAATTTTTAAGACCTCTTCATCCACTTGTTTTTGGTGATCTACTATTTCAAACTCCGAATAGTATTCACGAAGCATGTCTATAAACTCATTGGAAGTACCACCTACAAAGGCATTGTTTTGACAGCATAGCACAGGATGTACATGCTCCAAAGGAAGCACGGTGTCCAGGATGCGGTGTACTTCGGATGTGCTAATTGGGGTCGAGAGCAAGGTTTGTTCCTGTTTTTTGATCAGGGCCCCGTTTTCGGCAATTATCAAAATTTCGTTCTTGATGGAATCCAATTTATCGACCATGCTATGGTACTGTCTGCCACTCGCTGCTACAAAAGCAATATTTTTCTTTTTGAGTTCTTGATATATTTCAAAAAAACGGGGGCTTACCTCATGGTTGGAATTTAATAGAGTCCCATCCATATCGGTGACCACCATCTTAATTTGTGATAAATCCATGTAAAATAGTTAAGCCACAAAGGTATTTTATATTCACAGATAGCAACGGTAGTTTTGGTAAACTTTATATTAATTTCGGGCAAGAGAATTTTTTGGCATGAATTTTTATCAGAAAGAAATACAACTACGGTCTTATTCTAGAGGATTCCATTTGATTACGGATATAATTCTTGATGCCTTGCCTGAACTCCGAAAGATAAACACTGGGTTTTTGCAGGTCTTCATCAAGCATACTTCGGCCAGTTTAACGATCAACGAGAATGCGGATCCCACGGTTCGAACAGATTTTGAAAGCCACATGAATATGATGGTACCTGAAAATGCGCCGTATTACGTGCATACTTACGAAGGACCGGACGACATGCCCGCTCACATCAAGGCCTCCCTAATGGGAACTTCGGTACAGATTCCTATAACCCAGGGTAGATTGAACATGGGTATATGGCAAGGTATTTACCTGTGCGAACATCGTAACCAAGCTTCGGGCCGGCAATTGGTGGTTACCGCTTATGGTCAATAAATGAAGTCGTATCGGTTTTTGCCCAGTGGAGAACATATATAAAATAAAAGATCCCGCACGAGGCGGGATCTTAAAATAAGCGGGGTAAGTTTATATTAACTTTTTACTTTACTTTCTCAACGATTGCCTTGAAAGCATCTGGGTGGTTCATGGCCAAATCGGCAAGAACTTTTCTGTTAAGCTCTATTCCATTGGCTTTTACTTTACCCATAAATTGAGAGTAAGACATTCCGTGCATTCTGGCACCAGCATTGATACGGGTAATCCATAGCGAACGGAAAGTACGCTTTTTGTTTCTTCTATCACGGTAAGCGTAAAGCATTGCTTTTTCTACCGCATTTTTGGCTACCGTCCAAACGTTTTTACGTCTTCCAAAGTAACCTTTGGCTTGCTTCATCACTTTTTTTCTTCTAGCTCGTGAAGCAACTGAATTTACTGATCTTGGCATAATGTGTCATTTTTTTGTAGCAGGCGCCTCAATTTTTGAGGACTTGGTTGGCCCGACTCCATGGTTAATAAATAATGTACCGGTGAACAATTATTTTAAACGTAACTGTTCTTTGATGTTGTCCTCATCCGCTTTGTGAACCAAAGTGGAATGGGTCAACTTCAGCTTTCGCTTTTTAGATTTTTTGGTCAAAATGTGACTCTTAAAAGCGTGCTTTCTTTTGATTTTACCAGAACCGGTAAGCTTAAAACGCTTTTTGGCACTGGATTTTGTTTTCATCTTAGGCATTTTCCTAGTATTTAACTCCGCTTATTAGACCGAACTATGTTCGGTTTTATTTTTTACTTGTTTTGGGTGCGATGAACATGGTCATTCGCTTACCTTCCAATTTTGGCATTTGCTCAACCTTACCTAGGTCTTCCAATTCCTGTGCCAACCTTAGAAGTAATATTTCGCCTTGATCTTTATAAACGATGGAACGTCCTTTAAAGAATACATAGGCTTTTAACTTGGCTCCGTCTTTCAAGAATTTCTCTGCGTGTCTTTTCTTGAAATCGTAATCATGATCATCCGTCTGTGGGCCAAATCTAATTTCCTTTACGACCACTTTACTCGCTTTGGCCTTCATGGCTTTGTCACGTTTCTTTTGCTCGTAAAGGAACTTTTTATAGTCCATTACCTTACAAACAGGGGGTTCGGCATTTGGTGAAATTTCTACCAGGTCCAATTCCTGTTCGGTTGCTATTTCCCTAGCTTTTGATATGGGGTAAACACCCATTTCAACATTATCGCCGACAAGACGTACTTCCCGGGCTTTTATTTTTTCATTGATGTTGTGAGGGTTTTTGTTTTCCCTCCTGGGTTGGGGTCTAAATCTTCTTCTAATTGCTATGACGTAAACTTTTTAATTAAACTTAATTTTTTAGAACGACTTTAAGGTACTATTTATTTCAGTAGTTACCAAGTCTGAAAAAGCATTAACGCTCAGACTTCCTAAATCTTCGCCGCCATGACGCCTAACAGAAATGGTAGCAGACTCTTCTTCCTGTTCACCTACAATGATCATGAATGGAATTTTTTTGAGTTCTGCTTCACGGATTTTTTTCCCTACCGTCTCGTTCCTATTATCAATGAGCGCGCGAATTTCGTGATTTTCTAACGAATTCAAAACTTTTTCCGCATATTTTTCGTGTTTCTCGCTGACGGGCAGTACAATAGCCTGTGTCGGAATCAACCAAAGCGGGAAGTTTCCTCCGGTATGCTCCAGCAATAGGGCAACAAATCGTTCCATACTGCCAAAGGGCGCACGGTGGATCATTACCGGTCTGTGCAGTTCATTATCACTGCCTTTGTAAGTCAGGTCAAATCGCTTCGGTAAATTATAGTCAACCTGAATGGTGCCCAATTGCCAGTTTCTGCCTAGGGCATCTTTTATCATAAAATCCAGTTTTGGACCATAAAACGCAGCTTCACCACTTTCGATTATGTAGTTTAGACCTTTCTCTTCGGCAGCGTTGATAATTGCGCTCTCTGCTCTGTCCCAATCTTCGGCATTACCAATATATTTGTCGGGATTTTCCATATCCCTTATGGATACTTGGGCCGTAAAATCGTCAAAACCCAATGAGTTGAGTACATATAAGGTAAGATCGATAACATTTTTGAACTCGTCGTTCAATTGCTCGGTGGTGCAAAATATGTGCGCATCGTCTTGAGTAAAACCCCTTACCCTGGTAAGGCCGTGCAGTTCACCACTCTGTTCGTACCTATATACAGTGCCAAACTCCGCATAGCGTTTTGGCAAATCCTTGTAACTGTATGGTTTGCTGTTGAAAATCTCGCAATGATGAGGGCAGTTCATGGGTTTTAACAAAAACTCTTCGTCCTCTTTTGGTGTATGTATGGGTTGAAAGCTATCTTCACCGTATTTGGCATAGTGACCGGATGTAACATAAAGTTCCTTTTGGCCAATATGTGGGGTCACCACCATTTCATAACCGGCTTTCTTCTGTGCTTTTTTAAGGAATTGTTCCAAGCGTTCACGTAATGCTGCTCCATTGGGCAACCATAAAGGGAGGCCTTGGCCAACCTTTTGTGAAAATGTGAAAAGCTCAAGTTCTTTCCCTAATTTTCTGTGGTCCCTTTTTTTGGCCTCTTCCAAGAGCTGAAGATATTCCGTTAATTCTTTCTGTTTTGGAAAAGAAATACCGTAAACGCGGGTTAACTGTGTATTGTTTTCATCGCCGCGCCAATAAGCACCGGCAACGCTCAAAAGCTTAATTGCTTTTATAATGCCTGTGTTCGGAATATGCCCTCCTCGACACAGGTCGGTAAATGTGCTATGGTCGCAAAATGTTATGGAACCATCTTCAAGGTTTTCAATGAGCTCAACCTTATACTCGTTCCCTTGTTCTTTATAATAAGAAAGAGCCTCTGCTTTGGATACGCTTCTCATTTTATAGTCGTGCTTGCCTCGAGCTATTTCCAAAGCTTTCTTCTCTATCTTCGGAAAATCTTTTTCGGAAATGGTATGATCGCCAAAATCCACATCATAATAAAATCCGTTTTCAATGGCCGGACCAATGGTTAGCTTAATTCCAGGATAAAGCTCTTCCAAAGCTTGGGCGACTACGTGGGATGTAGAGTGCCAAAATGCTTTTTTGCCCTCAGCATCTTTCCAAGTGTAAAGAGTCAATGCGCCGTCTGTGGTCAATGGGGTGGAAGTCTCGACCGTTGTATCATTGAACTTTGCAGAAATAACGTTTCGGGCAAGCCCTTCGCTAATACTTTGGGCGACAGAAAAGGGAGAAGTTCCCTTTTCGACTTCTTTTACAGCACCATCAGGCAATGTGATCTTTATCATGTTGTTTAAACTTCTAAGTTTTATTTTCAAGACGACAAAGATAATACCTTGTATAGATGCTGCAATACCTATTTACTATATAAGCATTAATTTTCTTGGTATCAAAAGGTGATTGTGGTCGATTTGTAAAAGGAAACGGTTGAAAACGAATGCAACTTTTGAATTTTTCAAAAAAATTGTATTTTTATCTGCTTTGTTTTCAGTTGATTGACGATATGTTGTTGGGAGAATTAAAAAAACCTCTTGTTTATTCTCAAAATGGTGTTACATTTGCAGCCCCAAAAACAACAAAGGGTTTGTTTTTTGGAGACGTTCACAGGCATTTTGAAAGACTGTTTTTGGCAAAAGAAAAAAACAGAAAAAAATAAAGCAAAGCATTGTGTAATCAAAAAAAGCATTTTACATTTGCAGCCCGAAAAACACCAAGGTGTGCAAGGGAAAAGTTCATGTAAAAAAAACTGTTTTTGAGGTCGAAAAAATGTTTTGAATTTTTTTTCAAAAAAATCTTGCCAAATAAAAAAACAGTTGTAAATTTGCACCCGCTTTACCGAATAGGTGAAGAGGTGAAATCGATAAGAAATTGATTTTGATTATCGGTTCGAGTGAAACAAACAAGTTCATATACATATTGTAACGACAGCGTAAGAATTATAAAGAACCATTTTGATGCGGGGACTCGTGTTTTCGGGTGTCGGACAGACATTCAAGGAAATACAATGAAGAGTTTGATCCTGGCTCAGGATGAACGCTAGCGGCAGGCCTAACACATGCAAGTCGAGGGGCAGCGGGAAAAAGCTTGCTTTTTTGCCGGCGACCGGCGCACGGGTGCGGAACGCGTATGGAACCTGCCCCTGTCAGGGGAATAGCCCAGGGAAACTTGGATTAATGCCCCATGGTACCGTTACATCGCATGATGTTTCGGTTAAAGATTTATCGGACAGGGATGGCCATGCGTACCATTAGTTAGTTGGCGGGGTAACGGCCCACCAAGGCAGCGATGGTTAGGGGCCCTGAGAGGGGGATCCCCCACACTGGTACTGAGACACGGACCAGACTCCTACGGGAGGCAGCAGTGAGGAATATTGGACAATGGGCGGGAGCCTGATCCAGCCATGCCGCGTGCAGGATGACTGCCCTATGGGTTGTAAACTGCTTTTATACGGGAAGAAACGCACCTACGTGTAGGTGTCTGACGGTACCGTAAGAATAAGGACCGGCTAACTCCGTGCCAGCAGCCGCGGTAATACGGAGGGTCCGAGCGTTATCCGGAATCATTGGGTTTAAAGGGTCCGTAGGCGGGCCTGTAAGTCAGGGGTGAAAGTTTGTGGCTCAACCATAAAATTGCCTTTGATACTGCAGGTCTTGAGTCATGGTGGGGTTGCCGGAACATGTGGTGTAGCGGTGAAATGCATAGATATCACATAGAACACCGATCGCGAAGGCAGGTGACCAACCATGTACTGACGCTGATGGACGAAAGCGTGGGTAGCGAACGGGATTAGATACCCCGGTAGTCCACGCCGTAAACGATGGATACTAGCTGTGGGGACTTCGGTCTCCGTGGCCAAGCGAAAGTGATAAGTATCCCACCTGGGGAGTACGTTCGCAAGAATGAAACTCAAAGGAATTGACGGGGGCCCGCACAAGCGGTGGAGCATGTGGTTTAATTCGATGATACGCGAGGAACCTTACCAGGGCTTAAATGCAGGCTGCATGGGGTAGAGATACCCCTTTCTTCGGACCGCCTGCAAGGTGCTGCATGGTTGTCGTCAGCTCGTGCCGTGAGGTGTCAGGTTAAGTCC